>CAZRWW010000016.1:19959-78789 GCA_964603725.1 uncultured bacterium | reverse complement strand
CCCGGCGGGTGTTCACTTTGGGGGATCATCATGAAGCGCTCCATCCTGCTCGTCGCCATGCTGCTCGTCGGCGGCCTGATCACGGCCCACCTCTGGTGGCCGCCGCGGGAGAAACCCCTCACGCCCCCCAAGGCCCCCAACCCCCACTTCTTCAACGAGCGCGCCTTCCCGCACGGAAAGATCCCGCTCGAGCGCTGGCAGGCGGCGCAGATCGAAGCGGCCGCGCTGCGCGCCGATGCCCGCCGCCGCGCCGAGACCGGGCTGCGCACCGAGACCTGGGAGCCGGCCGGTCCGACCAACATCGGCGGCCGCATGACCGATCTGGCAGTCGATCCGACCAACGCCGACATCGTCTATGCGGCGGCGGCCGAGGGCGGCGTGCTGCGCACCTACAACGGGGGTCAGACCTGGACGCCGCTCTTCGATGATCAACCCAGCCTCTCGGTGGGCGCCGTGGCCCTCGATCCGGCGGCGCCGGCCGTCATCTACGCCGGAACCGGCGAGGTCAACCCGGGCGGCGGCAGCGTCGCCTACGGCGGCGCCGGGATCTTCCGCTCGATCGACCGGGGGGAGACCTGGGAGCCGCTGGGGCTCGAGAACACCGGCTCGATCGGACGCATCGTCGTCGATCCCACCAACTCGCAGCGCATCTTCGTCGCGGCGATGGGCCAGCTCTGGCTGGACAACCCCGAGCGCGGCGTCTACCGCACCACCAATGGCGGCGCGACCTGGGACCGCGTGCTTCACGTTGCCGACCACACCGGCTGCGTCGATCTGATCATGCGGCCGGACAACCCGAACGTCCTCCTGGCCGCGATGTGGCAGCGCGTGCGGCGCCCCGAGTACTACGACTACGGCGGCCCGGGCTGCGCCGTGTACAAGTCGACCAATGGCGGGGACACGTGGTCCGTCGTCGGCGGCGGGCTGCCCGCGCCGGGACAGAACGGCGGCCGTATCGGTCTGAGCCTCTGCGCGTCCCAGCCCGACGTGATGCACGCGATCTACGCCGATCGCACCGGCTACTTCAACGGCCTGTACAAGTCGGCCAACGGCGGCCAGACGTGGACGCGCACCACGGACGGCGCGCTCAGCGACGTGTTCGCTTCCTACGGCTGGTGGTTCGGCAATGTCCGCACCCACCCGGTGAACCCCGGCTGGATCTATGTCCTGGGGCTCGACTTCTATCGCAGCACGAACGCCGGCCAGTCCTACTACAACGCCGGCTACGATATGCACGTCGACCACCACGGGCTGGCCTTCAGCTCCGGCGCAAATCCCGTGCTCTACAACGGCAACGACGGGGGCGTCTACCGCTCGACCAACGGCGGCGACTCGTGGATCATGCTGCCCGATCTGCCGGTCACGCAGATCTACCGCATCGCGCTCGACGCCGGCAACCCGCTGGCGCTCTACTGCGGCGCGCAAGACAACGGGACGTGCCGGACGCTCACCGGCGCGCTGAACGATTGGACCATGATCTTCGGCGGCGACGGGTTCCAGCCGCTCGTCCACCCGCAGAGCTCGAGCCGCATCTGGGTCCAGTACCAGTACGGCAGCCTCTACTACTCGAGCAACGGGGGCTCGAACTGGTCGTCCGCGACGGGCGGCATCGGCTCGAGCGATCGGCGCAACTGGAACTCGCCGCTGGTCCAGGACCCGACCAACGTCGATCGGCGCTACTTCGGCACGCAGAGGCTCTATCGCAGCAGCGGCAACACGAGCTGGACGGCCATCAGTCCCGACTTGACCGGCGGGCCCCACCAGGGTGTCAGCGGGCAGGTCAACGGCATCCTGACGACCATCGCCGTCTCGCCGCTCGATGGTCAGATCCTCTGGACCGGCAGCGACGACGGCTACGTGCAGGTGACGACCAACGGCGGCGGCGCCTGGACCAACGTGTCGGCCGGCCTGCCGGAGCGCTGGATCACGAGCGTGCGCGCCGATCCCTTCGACAGCCACACGGCCTACGTCACCGTCTCGGGCTGGCGCTGGGGCGATCCCTTGCCGCACGTCTTCCGCACGGTCGATCTCGGAGCGAACTGGCGGCCCATCGCGGGCAACCTGCCCGAGGCGCCCGTCAACGATCTGGCGGCCAATCCGCTCGCGCCCGGGCACTTCGTGGTCGCGACCGACGTCGGCGTCTACCAGACCTTCGACGCGGGCGCGAGCTGGAGCATGGTCGGCAGCGATCTGCCGCGGGTCGTCGTGACGTCGCTCGTGATCGAGCCGAACACGCAGCGCTGCTACGCGGGCACCTACGGCCGCAGCTTCTTCGTCTGCACGCTGACCGATCCTGCGGCGGTGCGGGAGCACGAGCTCGAGCGCCCGGGCTCGGGGGAGCCCGCCTTTGCGGGCCGCCTGCTCGCGCCCGCGCCCAACCCGGCCCGAGCGCAGACCACGATCGCCTGGGAGCGCGCGGGAGCGGGAGCGATCGAGGTCGAGATCTTCAGCGTGGCGGGACGGTGCGTGTGGCGCCACGCGCGCGCCGGCTCACGCGATGGGAGCGGCCGTTTCGGCTGGGACCTGCGGGACAACCAGGACCGACCGTTGCCCGCCGGGGCGTACTACATTCGCCTGAGCGCCGGCGGCCGTGAGATCGGGCGCCGGACGGTCATCGTCGAGCGCTGATGCGCAAGATGCCCGCCGTGATCTCAGGTTCTCAATCCGGCAGGTTGGCGCCTCCATCATCGAGCTTTCCCGGGCGCTGCCAGTACGCGTACTGGGGCGTCCAGTCCTTCTCGCTCAGACCGGCCAGCCCGAGGAGGCCCCACATCGCGCAGTAGATGTCCCCGGGCCCGAACACGCAGCCGTTCTTGCGGTAGATCGTCTGGCCGACTCGCTCGTAGACTACCGCCCCCGGCATGTTGTCAGCCCCTTGCATGACCGTCTGCTCGCGGATGTAATCGCCGCCCCCGTGCGACGCCAGGCGAAAGCGCCAGCCGCGTGAATTGGCGAACAGGCGCTGGGTCTCGGGGGGATCCTTCGAGACGAGCACGACCGACATGACCGATTCGAGATGCTGCAAGAGACCATTGAATCCATCCGCCCACAATGTGCAATAGCGGCAGCCCTGTCCCATGTTGTGGATCACCAGCAGCTTGTCGTGGTCGCCGAAGAGGTCCAGCAGACCGACCTCGCCGCTCAGTGTGGCGAACCTGTAGTTGCGAACCTCGACACCCTGACTCTCCTTGCGGAGCTTCTGGAGCTCTCCGATCAGAGTCTGGATCTGTTGCTCGAGAGCTGCTGCGTCTCCCTGCGTCATCGCGTTGACCTCCTTTCGATTGAACTGAAGGGCGATCGGGTCGATCCGGTCGTGACATCGTACCGGGACTCCCGCCAGAAGGTCCATCCAGCCCTGCCAGTTCAACATGCCGGAACGAGGCGCGTCCGCGTGGCTGTAGTCTGGAACCCGGCGATTCTTCGCCAGTACCAGCATCATGTTTGAGCGAATCACAGCGGGACGCCGCGGGCGAGTTGCTGGGGACATCCTGGGCATGACCGTCATCCCGGGAATGGCCGCCTTCCTGGGAATGGCCGCCTTCCTGGGAATGGCCGCGCTTATCCTCGCTCTGTGCGCGGGTTGCGCCCGAGAGCGGGGAGCCGCCGGCCCGTCCGTCACGGGGGACCACGTGCGCGCCCACCTCATCGCCGAGCACGATCGGCTCGTGCCCGGCGCGGTCAACCATGTTGCAGTTGTCTTTGAGATCGACAGCGACTGGCACGTCTATTCCCCCTGGCGCAGCGATTCGGGGCTGCCTCTCACGCTCGAGCCGCGCGCGCCGGAGGGCTTCCGCTTCGGGGAACCGCTCTGGCCGGCGCCCCAGCGTCTCATCTCGGCGGGGTCGATTCTGGATCACGTCTATGCCCATCGGGTGGCGATCGTTCTGCCTCTGGATGTCCCCGCCGAGGCCGCGGCCGGCCGGCGGGTCACGCTGCGCTGCAAGGCCGAGTGGCTGGTGTGCGGGACGAGCTGCATCCCGGGCGACGGCCTGCTGGAGATCGAGCTGCCCATCGGTGTGCAAGGTGACACGCCGGGCGGCGAACGCCGGGCCGGTCCCGCCTGGCCAGCCGATCACCGGCGACTGATCCAGGACTCCCTCGAGCGCGTGCCCGTATCCCCGGATGCGAAGGTCCGGCAGGTCGCCGCTCACTGGGACCCCGGGCAATGGACGATCGAGGTGCCCGGCGCGACCGGGCTCATGTTCTATCCGGCCGAGCGATGCGCGCCGTTGCAGGATCCGCTCAACGACGCCGTCTCTGCTTCCGGGCAGCTCGTGCTCCGACTCCCCGCGGGGGCCACAGTGGGCGAGCCTCTGGTGGGCGTCCTCGAGGTCGCACACCCAGCGGGGCCTGACTTCTACACGCTCGACATCAGCGCCGGATCCGCGGGCGGCGCTGCGGACACAGCGGTCGGCGCAGCAGGTCAAGGGGACAGCGCTGCGGACACAGGGGGCGGCACTGCAGCCCAAAGCGCCGGCGTACTGCCGCCGGCGAACACGGAGGACTCATGACCACTTCTACACGCATGAATCGCGTTAGCGGCCTCGGGGCACGTCTGTTCATCGCCGTTCTCGCAGCGGCCGGCTTGCTGGGCGGTCCTGCACCCGGCGTCGTTCGTGCAGAGCAGGCCGGGCGGACCGAGCAGGCAGGGCGGACCGAGCGGGCCGAGCGGGCCGACCGGACCGAGCAGGCCGAGCGGGCTGAACCGGCGGGATCGATCAGGGCGGGGCAGGCCGCCCCGGAATTCGCGCTCAGGGATACCCAGGGGAACGAGCACCGGCTGAGCGAGTACCTGCGCCAAGGCAAGACGGTCGCCCTCGAGTGGTTCAATCCGGACTGCCCCTTCGTCAAGCGCCACCATCAGCAGGAGAAGACGATGAGCCGGCTCCACGCGCAGTACCAGAAGAGCGGGCTCGTCTGGCTGGCCATCAATTCGGCCGCGTCCGGCAAGCAGGGCCACGGCCTGGATCGCAATGCGCTCGCCCGGAAGGAGTACGGCATCGACTACCCTGTGCTGCTCGATGAATCCGGGAGGGTCGGGCGGAGCTACGGTGCCAAGACGACCCCTCACATCTTCATCATCAACCCCGCGGGCGTGGTCCTCTATGCCGGCGCCATCGACGACGATCCCCGCGGGACCAAGTCGGAGCGCGCCCACTACGTCGCTCAGGTGCTGGAAAAGCAGATGAAGGGCGAGGAGGTGCAGCCCTCCGAGACGAGCCCCTACGGGTGCTCGGTCAAGTACGCTGAGGATGCGCCGCGGTAGCCGCTGGCGTCCGCGCCGCGGTAGCCGATGGCGTCCGCGCCCCGATAGCCGCTGGCGTCCGCGCCCCGGTAGCCGCTGGCGTCCGCGCCCCGGTAGCCCGCCCAGCCGCCCGGAGGCCTTCCAGGACTCGCCAAGAAAGGCCGTGCACCGCCCCGGGCGGCGTCGCTATACTATAGCTCACCCCCCGATACCCCCCCGCGCGCGTGTTTGTTGGCCTGGGATGAGTCTCGCGGGCTAGACGCACGCCCTGCGACGTCCTCGGCGGAATCGTCACGGCGCCCGACCGGGCTTGGTGACGAGTGGGAGGGTTCCATGAAGAAGTTCGCTCTCGCGTTGCTGGCCACGATCCTCGTCCTGGCCGCGCCCCTGTCCCGGTGTCCCCGAGCCAGCGAGGATCTCCTGCCCCTGTTCGCGGCCGGCGAGACGGCCAGGATCCTGGAGCTGCTGGCTGCCGATCCGCAGCTCCTCTATGCCGACCTGGGGGCGGGCATGACGCCCCTGCACTACGGCGTCTACTACGGCTACGTGCCGATCGTCGACTACGCGCTCGCGCACGGAGTCGACCTCAACCTCCAGGACCAGCGCGGGCTCTCGCCGATCTGGTTTTCGGTCTCTGGAAGCAGACCCGCGATGTTGCGCAAGCTGATCGCGCTGGGGGCAGATCTCTCGGTCAAGAACCCCGAGGGCGACAACATGCTCTTGCGCGCAGCTCGCGGGGGCAATGTCGAGGTCTTCAACATCCTCCTCGAGAACGGCTTCAAGATCGACGAGAAGAACGCGCGCGGCGCATCGGCGCTCGACCTGGCAATGAGCGGCGGTGCCATGGATATCGTCAGGCTGCTGGTCTCGAAGGGCTTCGACCTCAATGCTCCCGCCGGCGCGGGGCTCCCGCTCCTCCATCGCGCGGTGCTTTCGGGGAAGGCGGAGCTCATCCACTACTTGCTGGATCAGGGCTTCGACATCGATGTCAAGGACGAGCAAAGGGGCTCCACCGCCCTCCTGCTGGCCGTCGACTTCGACAACCCCGACGGCGCCCGCGCGTTGGCCATGCGCGGAGCCAACGTCAACGCCGTCGATGCCAACGGCCAGACGCCCCTGTGGTTCGTCGTCAAGAAGGGCAACCGTGAGCTGATCGACCTCTTCTTGAACAAGGGTGCGGACGTGAACGCGGTCGATGCGCGAACGGGCAAGACGATGCTTCACGAGGCGGCGCTACGCGGCCACTCGGACGTCGTCGAGACGCTTCTCGCCCGCGGCGCCCACAAGGACGCCAAGGACAAGGACGGTTACACGGCCCTCTCTTACGCGCTGAAGTACGGGAACAAGACCGCGGCCGGGCTTCTGCGCAATCGCGGCGTCGAGGCGGTCGCCTGGGAGTCGAATCTTGACGACACGGCGGTCCTCGCTCAGGCGCTCGACGAAGGCGATGCCCTGATCTGGTACCTGCGTCACTCCGGCTGGGCGATCAAGACCAAATCCGCCTTCCTCGTCTTCGACTACTGGGACAACGACCGGGCCCCGGACGAGAAGCTCCTGGCCAACGGGCACATTCGGCCCGAGGAGCTCAAGAACCTGCCGGTCTACGTCTTCGTCACCCATGAGCACGGCGATCACTTCGATCCCCAGATCCTGGAGTGGCGCGCGGCCATCCCGAACATCACCTACATCTTCGGGTTCGAGCCGCCGAACAGCGAAGGGATCATCACCCTCGCGCCCAGGGTCCAGCAGGCGATCGGCCCGCTGGCGGTCACCACGATCGAGTCCAATGACGCCGGGGTCGGATTCGCCGTCGAGGTGGACGGGCTGACGATCTTGCACGCCGGGGATCACTCGAACAACAGAGTCGAGACGACTGACAACGACTTCTTCCCCGAGATCGACTTCCTGGCGGAGAAGGGGATCCAACCCGACATTGCCTTTTTCCTGAACATGTACGGGTGCGGCTCCTCGAACCCCGAGGCCTTCCAGAAGGGCATCTTCTACGCGGTCGACAAGCTGAAGATCAAGACCGTGCTGCCGATGCACGCCGCCAACAAGGAGTGGGTCTACCAGAATCTGGTCACCGGCGCGGCAGAGAACCGCGTCAAGGTCCAGGTGGGCGCGGCGGTCAACCAGGGCGACCGGTTCACCTTCAGGAAGGGCGCGCTGGTGATCTGACAGCGGAGGCTCGCCGCAGGGGCGCGCCGTCGTCCCGCGGGATCAGGGGCCCCCGAGCGTTTTCGTCCATAGGGTGAGGGGGGCTGCGCAGATCGGTCTCGTCCACGCGACCCGCACACTTCCCCTCGACGGCCGCGCGCATGTCCCCCAGGGCCGCCTTCGCCGCCCGCACCAGATCGATCGTGAGGGCGAACGCCTGCGAGCGGCCGGTAGCTAGCGGGACCACGCAATGGCGCGAGGCGCGGGTCGGCTGCAGGCCGAGTCGCAGCAGGGCCGCCTCATCGAGCAACACCTCGTACTCCCCCGGCGGGAGCGCCATGAAGTAGAACTGCCCGTCCTGGAAAACCGTCGCGTCGAAGCGCCGCCCGCTGGAGAGGTTGCGCAGGGTGATCGCCAGGCCGCCGATCGCGATCTGCCCGATGCCGTCCTCCGTCTTCACGCGCCCGAGGACCTCGGTCCCCGGCACCAGCGGCACATCGACCTCACGGAATCCGTTCGGCCCCACATGCACGGACGCCAAGTTGAACTGCGGCACGAGCAGCGGATTGCGCAGCGAGCCTGGCACGAGCTCTAGCTGCGCCGCCTCGAAGGGCGTCATGTTCCACAGCGAGTAGCGGCCGGCCGCGTCCGTCTCAGCCTGTTTGTCGCCCGCCCGCAGCTGCAGGCCTTCGACGGCCTCCTCCCCCGGGTCACGCCATCCGTTGCTGTTGCTGTCGATGAACGCCCAACCGCTCACGCCCCCGCGCAGGGAGGATTGGTAGGGGAACGGCTCGAGCCGGCCGACCGCCTCGTTCCAGACGAAGGAGCCGTCCAGGTAGCTCGACCCCTGATACCCGCCGGCCTCCGTGTGCACCACCCGGTGATGCGTCCGCGAGATCTCGCCGCTGGTGGAGAGGCCCAGCATCAGGCGGGCATCGCCATCGGGTCCGATCCAGGTGGCCCCGGCCTCGAGCCTCACCCTGCCGCCGATGCTCTTGCCCATGGTCAGCGCGCAGCGCTCGAGGTTCCCACCCCGAGCCTCCATCGCCACGTCACCGCGTATGTACAGGTCGTGCAGCATGTGCAGCGGCGCGGGGGACACGGATGTGGATCCCGACAGACCGAGGATGGTCGCCGATCGCGTCCAGGTCGTGCGTTCCTCACGCTCCTCTTGCCACGAGAGCGTCCAGCGCACGCGCCGCACCTCCGTCGTGAGCTGCAGGCGGCCGCGGAGTTGCCATCCGTCCCGGTTCCGATTGCCGGCGCCGTGCGCCGACAGGAAGAACGCCGGCTTCTTCGCCAGAGGCCGCCAGAGGAGGTCCGCCCATGTACGGCTGAGGGCGTTCGCCGGAGTGAGCACGGGCTTGCTCACGTTTGTCGCGAAGGCGCTGTGCGAAAGCTGTGCCCGGAAGTTGGTCGAGGGCATGTGGTTCAGCTGGATTCCCGCCACCGCGCGGGCGACGGCCTCCGCACGAACCGACACATGCGGACCGACGGCGCCGCTGACGATGCCGTAGGGATGGAGGAGATCGCCCGCGTTCCCGCGTCGGATGAACTCGGCGCCTGTGCGCGCCGTCCAGCTTCGATTGACACCGTAGTGCAAGTCGAAGTTGTACGACTCGCGGCATCCCAGGCTGTTCGTCGGACACCGGCCCGCGCTGAGCTTGTACTCGAAGCGGCCCGCGGGCAACCGGTCCGGCGCCACCGGCAGGGCCCGGGAGATCAGCCGCATCTCGCCGTTCGGCCCGTAGGCCCGCACTTCCACGGGATTGGAGCCGTAGTCGACCGTTGTCTCGAGCGAGAAGTACCCGCGCTCATCCGCACGCGCGAAATCCGCCAGCGCGCCGTCGCGGTAGAGCTCGACCTCCCAGTTGGGCTCGAGCCAACCGGAAAGCTCGCTCTGGCCGAAGGCAAGTGGGCGCATGAAGGGCGAGTTCCCCACCGCCACGCCCTGCAGACTGCGCGGACGCGGGCCGGTCCCCTGAATCGTCCCGAGGCGCAGTTGCCGCACCCACCGACCCTCCGGCCAGGCCCCGACCCACGACCCGCTCACGTGCTCCTCGCTCAGCCAGCTCTGTTTTTCGCTGGCGCTCCGCACGCTCACGTTGAGCGCGCCGCTCAGCACACTGGCCCCCAGAGCGAGCCCGACGCGCGTGTTCTGGGCGTCCTCGTAGTCGGGGACATTCACGGACCAATCGACCGCCGCACCGCCTAATGCGCCCGCCGCTCGCCCGAACGCCTGGTCCGGCGACGGCGACTGCTTGCCGGCGAGCAAAATCTGGCGCGCGTGCTCCCGGGCCATCCTCCGGCCGAGCGGCAGGTGATCGACGGGATCGAGCAGCAGGGTGAGGCTGGTCAGATCGAACCAGGTGCCGACCCCCAGCAGTTCCTCGATCAGCCCGGCGCTTATGTACAGCCGCCCGGCAGCGCTGTTATAGATGGCCTTCTCGCTGGGTATCTCCCGCCCATCCTTCCACGCGCGCCCGCTCCGTGGATCGATGCGCACCTCGATCTGCTCCGGCTCAAGCACCGCCCGCACTTCCGCGCCCGCGCCCGCCTGAAGGCGGATCTCGGCCAGGTCGAACACGTCGCTCGCCGGCACCAGGAGGACCCCGTCGCGCCAGTACGCGGGGACGGTTGTCGAGGCCATCCGCTCGGCTCGGACCTCGACGACGAGCTCCTCGTACCAGCCCGGATCCGCCGCCGCCGGTCGATCGGGAAGCTGCACCACCCTCGCTCGCGCGGCAATCTTGGCCCGCGACCCGTGCGGAATCCTCGAGCTGTCGCGCGGAGCCACCTCGGCTGAGACGCCGATCTGGCCGCGCGCCTGCCCGCGCGCCGCGGCCCGGGCCGGCTTAGGGCGCGCCGCGGGCGTGGCGGCCAGGGCGACGGCCGGTGAGCCGGCCTCAGGCTTGCTGCCGGTCGACTCCGGGGGCTCGACCCGCTGCCCAGCGGGAACGACCGTGCCGTGCGTGCCTGCGCTCGGCGGCGGGGGTGAGGTTCTGTGCAAGACCGGGATGGCAACCAGCAACACGCCCGCGATGGCTGCCGCGCACAGCAGCAGTGCCGCCGCTCTCGAGCGACCGGGCAGCCATCCGCGTGGGATCATCGCCAATCTCCCGGCCCCGCCACGCTCACTGCACCCACAATTCCGTGGATGCCTCCACCGGCGCGGCGGCGATCACGTCCTTGGCGGGGATGTCCGCGCGATCCGTGGTGAGGCCCACGCGCAGTGTGTAGCGCCCAGGCCGTAACGCCGGGACGGGACAGCGCAGACTGCGGCGCAGGTCGTAGTAGACCGCGATCACACGTTCCCAGTGCCCGGCCGATTCGCCCTGTTCGTTGTAGAGCTCCAGATTGACACGGCCCAGATAGGCCGCATTGCCGACGCGCTCGAGGTCGAGATCCGCCACCACGGTGCCGTCGACCATCCTCGCGCTGAAGCCGTTCAGCCGCGCGCCCGTCGTGACCGCTCCCCGCCGATAGCTGAGGGAGATGATCGTGCGCGTCTCGAGGCTAAGTCCCACCTGGATCTCGTCGCTGATCTCCTGCAGGCGCGGCGGCTTCTGGTCTCGCGCGGTCACGAGCACGCGGCACCAGTATTCCCCCGGCCCCAGATCCTCGGGGGGCTGCGCCAGGATGCGGACCGCTTGCGGCTCTCCCGGTTGAATCAGCATACGTCGCGGGAGCGCGCGCACCCAGGCGGCGGCGGAAGGGTCCGTGGAGGCCGGGTTCTCGATGAGCTTGATGTGGATGCCGCCGAGCGAGTCCGAGGCCGGGTAGCCGAAGCTCAGCGCCACCTCCACCTCGACGGCGACCTGCCCGGTGTTCTGAACGAAGAAGACCGCCGAAGGCTCACTGTCGCTCGTGAAGAGCGCGTGCGGATAGACCAGTGTGCCGGCCCCGGCCGAGCTCATCGCCGCGAGGCATGCGGTCAGGAGGCCTGGGATCAGGATCTTGCGCGTCGCTGCAGGCATACCCGGATGTCGCCCCTCTTCGTGGTTCAGTGGTAGATCGCGTCCAATGTGATGGTGCCGCCGTAGATGCCCGCGGTCGCCGCCTCGCTCGGCTGCACCGTGCCGCCAATCCAGATGTAGAGCTCTCCGGCCCCCGACAGCGTCGCTGTCGCCCCCACCGAGGGATCGAAGGTCGTCGCCGCCCCCGGGTCGTCGCTCGTGTGGTAGGCCGCATCGGTGGCGGCATAGACGATGGGAACCGTGACGCCCCCGTTCGCGAGGGTCGCGGGCAAGGCGGGGAAGGTGAGATCGACGGCCAGGCCGGGATCGCCGGTGACGAGCCACTTACCGGAGGTCAGGTCGGTGACGGTGATCGCCTTGTTGACGCCGGGGAAGACCGCGCTGAATTCGAGGCTGCGCATGGCCGTCACGACCACGGGTGCTCGTGCCCCGTGGCCGCCTCCCGTCTGCCCCGAGCACAGCGCGACCGGTGCGCCAACGCACAGTAGCGCCAGAAGCAGGCGGGCTGCCCGTCTCTTTCCGCTGTCCATCCCTAGACAGCCTCGCACCCCTCTGCTGCTCATCCTCGCAGCAGGGGCCTTCCTTGGCCGCCGCGGTTGCGGCTCAGGCCACCGTTTGTACAGTCAGGCGCTAGTTGCCTGTGTATGAGACGTTTAGGGTGATTGTCGCCGTGTAGGCTCCCGCCGCCTGATCTTCGGGTGGTTGCACAGTGCCCCCGATCCACACGTATAGGGCGCCTGTGCCCGCGTCCAGGTCTGCCGTCGCGCCTACTGCGGGATCGAAATCGGTCGCCGTGCCGGGGGCGTCGGTCGTGTTATGGCCGGCATCGTCGGCAGCATAGACAATCGGGAGATTGTTGCCCCCGGATGTGAGATTGGCCGGGAGGACCGTGAACTCGAGCGTGACCTCGGCCGCGGCCTCACCGGAGATGTCCCATTGCCCGGCGTTCACGGCGTCTGTATAGGCTACGGCCTTGTTGACCCCGGGGAAGACGGTCCCGAAGACGAGGTCAGCCGAGCCCGTCACGGTGAGCGGTGTTTGCACGTCGGCAGTGGCGCTGATGTCGTCGCTCACCGGCTTGGCCGTCATGGTGGAAGCCAGACACGTGCAGACAGCTACGAGCAAGAATCGCTTGGTCATATGGCCGTTCCTCTTGACGGCGGATGCCCTCAACCCACTCTGCGGGCTGAGCCGGCAGTGTCCGCGCTGCCTGTTCCTTCTATCGGCAGCCTGAGCCCTGGACATCTGCCGTTTCTTTGGTTCTGGGCAGGACTTAGGCCTCGCGACAATCGCGGGGCGGATTGCCGGTGAGCCGTGCCGCGACCCTCGCCGCAGCCCTCGCCGCGACCCTCGCCGCAGCCTTCGCCGCCGCCCTCACCGCGACCCTCGCCGCAGCCTTCGCCGCGACCCTCGCCGCGGCCTTCGCCGCCTGGCACTGATGTGAATGATACGTCCTGAATCAGTCGCGAGGACGTGGGCCGATCGACCCCTCGGCCATCGGCATCTCTGATTCTCCCTAGTAATTACGCAAGTTGCGATTCCGGACCGCCCGCCTGAACCCTTGAACCCAATCCAGCCAGGTGCTAGTATGTGAATAGTTGTTCACTAAGGAGCCCTGATGAGCACGGAGCGAATCCCATCGCCGCAGCGCCGAGAGCAGCTCGCCCAGGCGGCGCTGGCCGTGATTGCCGAGCGCGGTCTGCGGGGACTGAGCGTGGCCGCGGTCGCCCGCCGCGTGGGCCTCGTTCCCTCGGCGCTCTACCGGCACTATCGCAGCAAGGACGCGCTGCTCGATGCCGCCGTCGAGACCATCCGCGGGCGGCTGATGGAGAACATTCACTTCGCCGAGCGATCCGGCCGGCCGGCCATTCCCGCGCTGCAGCAAATCATCCTGCGCCACGCCGCGCTCATTCGCGAGAACCCCGCCCTGCCGCGCATCCTCTTCTCCGACGAGATCCACATCGACGCGCCCGAGCGCCGGGTCCTCATCCGCACCGCGATGGGCGAGTACATCGAGTCGCTGGCTGATTTCATCCACCGCGGCCAGGCAGCCGGGCAGATCCGGGCCGGTCTCGATCCGCGCGACACGGCGTTCCTGTGCCTGGGGGTCATGCAGGCGCCCACGCTTCTGTGGGTGGTCTCGGGCGGCGCCTATGATTCCGCCGCGCAGATCAAGCGCAACTGGCGCGTCTTCAGCCGGCTGGTCCTCCTTCCGCACCCCGATGCGGGCGCGGAATCGCCGGCGGAGGAAGGAGGCGACGCGTGAGCCGTGCCGTCGACTCCGTGAGGGCAGCGCTCGTGACCGGCCCATGCAGCGCCTGGACCAGGAGCGCCTGCACCACGAGCGCAAGCACCACGAGTGCCTGCAGCAAGGAGGCTGTGCAATGATCCGCAGACCCATCCGTATTCTGCTGCCCGTCGTCGCGGTCCTGGCCGTCGCCGCCTGGCTGCTCTTCCTTCGACCCGGCGGAAACGGGCGGGATCTCGCGCTCTCGGGCACCGTCGAAGCCACCGAGGCCCGGCTCGGCTTCGTGGCCGGCGGGCGTGTGGTCGAGGTGCTCGCGCGCGAGGGCGATCGCGTCGAGGCCGGGGCCGTGCTCGCGCGCCTCGATCGCACCGAGACGCTCGCGCGGCGCGATCAGGCCCTCGCGCAGGCGGATGCCGCCCGCGCGCTGCTGCGCGAGCTCGAGAGCGGCTCGCGCCCCGAGGAGCTCGCTCAGGCCCGCGCCGCTCGCGATGCCGCGCTGCACCGCGCCCAGGACGCCGCGCGCAACCTCGCGCGCATGCGCGAGCTGCACGCGGCCGGCGCGGTCAGTCAGGAGGAGCTCGACAGGGCCACCCTGGCCGACGACTTGGCGCGCAGCCAGCTCGAGCAAGCCACCGAGCAGGTGCGCTTGCTGGAGGCCGGCCCGCGCACCGAGCGGATCGAAGCCCAGCGCGCCCAGCTCGCTCAAGCCACGGCGGCCGTGGCGACCTACGACGCCCTGCTCGACAACATGGTCGTGACGGCCCCGTTCTCCGGCATCGTGACCGTCCGCCACCGCGAGCCGGGCGAGATCGCGCCGCCCGGCGCGGTCGTCGTCACGCTGCTCAACCCCGGCGATCGGTGGGTGCGCGTCTACGTCCCCGAGACCCGCATCGGCGCTGTTCGCCTGGGCTTGCCGGCCGACATCACGACCGACACCAACCCGCGTCACGCTTACGCGGGAGAAGTCCGCTACATCGCCAGCGAAGCGGAATTCACGCCCAAGACGGTGCAGACGCGCGAGGAGCGCGTGAAGCTCGTCTACGCGGTCAAGGTCCAGGTGACCGGCGATCCGCAGCTCGACCTCAAGCCCGGCATGCCGGCCGACGTGATCCTGAAGACCGAGTAGGAGACCGCTGTGATCGAGGTCCGCGATCTCACCCGCCGTTTCGGCGATCTCGTCGCCGTCGACGCCCTCAGCTTCCGCGTGGCGCCGGGCGAGCTCTTCGGCGTGGTGGGCCCTGACGGCGCCGGCAAGACGACGCTGCTGCGCATGCTGGCGGGCGTCCTGCGCCCGACATCGGGCGATGCGCTCCTGCACGGCATCAGCGTCGCCCGCGATCCCGAGCGCGTGAAGAACGAGATCGCCTACATGTCACAGCGTTTCGGCTTGTACGCCGATCTGACCGTGCTCGAGAACCTGCGCTTCTACGCCGACCTCTACCGCGTCCCCCCGGCCGAGCGCGACGCGCGCCTCGCGCGCCTTTTCCGGTTCTCCGGGCTGGAGCCGTTCGCCGCTCGCCTGGCCGGACGGCTCTCGGGCGGGATGAAGCAGAAGCTGGGCCTTTCCTGTGCTCTCATCCATGAGCCGCGCATCCTCCTGCTGGACGAGCCGACGTTCGGCGTCGATCCCCTCTCGCGGCGCGACCTGTGGATGATCGTGCACGAGATGGTCGCGCGCGGCATCACCGTCGTGGCCAGCACCTCGTACATGGACGAGGCCGAACGCTTCGATCGCCTGGCGCTGATCTCGGCCGGGCGCCTGCTGGCTCTCGATTCCCCGGCCGCGCTGCAGGCCTCCTTGCGCGGCGACCTGCTCGCGCTGCGCGTCGCGCGGCCGCGCGAGGCGCTGGCCCGCGCAACCGGCCTGCCGCAGGTGCGCCGCGCGGCCATCTTCGGCGATCGCCTCCACCTGCGGGTCGACGACGCCGGACGCGATCTGCCGTCGCTCGCTGGCGCCCTCGCGGAGGCGGGCTTCCCCGTGCTCGGCAGCGAGGTCGTCGCGCCGTCGCTGGAGGATGTCTTCATCGAGCGAGTGGCGGCCGCGGGGGAGGACCGATCATGAGCGACCCCGGTTCCGAGGCCGGCGCCGGCCGGCTCGCCGCCGACCGCGGGTCTGGGAACACCCCGGCCGTCGCGGCCCCGGCTGTCACCGCCCCGGCCGTCACCGTCGAGCGGCTGACCAAGGTCTTCGGGCGCTTCACCGCGGTCGATGCGGTGAGCTTCAGCATCCGCGGCGAGGAAGTCTTCGGCTTCCTGGGCCCCAATGGGGCGGGCAAGACCACCACGATCAAGATGCTGGCGGGGTTGCTGACCCCCTCGAGCGGCACGGGCCGTGTCGCCGGCCACGACATCATGCGCGAGACCGACGCGATCAAGCAGCGCATCGGCTACATGTCGCAACTCTTCTCGCTGTACAGCGATCTCACCGTCGATGAGAACATCACCTTCTTCTCGGGGCTCTACGGCGTGCCTCCCGCCCGCCGCACGACCCGGCGCGAGTGGGTCCTGGAGATGGCCGGACTCACGCGGATGAGCCGCCGTTTGACCGCCGAGCTGGCGCTGGGATGGAAGCAGCGGCTGGCGCTGGGCTGCGCGGTGTTGCACGAGCCGCCGATTCTATTCCTGGACGAGCCGACCTCGGGCGTCGATCCGCTTTCACGCCGATCCTTCTGGGATCTCATCTACACCCTGGCGGGCGGCGGCACGACCATCCTCGTTTCGACGCACTACATGGAGGAGGCCGAGTACTGCCACCGCCTCGCGCTCATGAACCGCGGCCGGCTGATTGCGCTCGACACGCCGGCGGGCATGAAGGCGGACTTGCGCGCGCCGTTGCTCGAGATTCTCACCGACAGCGGGCCTCGGGCGGCGGAGCTGCTGGCCGGCGCGGGCGAGGTCGCCGAGGTCGGGCTGTTCGGCCGCGCGCTGCACGTCATCCTGGCGCACTCCGCGGCGGGCGACGTCGATGCCGCGGGCCGCGCGATCAGCGCGCGCCTGGCCAGCGGGGGCGTCAAGGTCACGGAGCTGCGGCGGATTCCACCATCATTGGAGGATGTCTTTGTGGCGCGCGTGCACGCCGAGGGCGGCGCGCCGCGCGGGTAGCCGAGACGACGGGGATCGGGCGGGCGCGGCCGGAGCGAGGTGGCGATGGACTGGGTGCGGACGTGGGCGATCTCGCGCAAGGAGGTGCTGCAGTTGCGGCGCGATCCGCGCAGCCTGCTGCTCGCCTTCCTGCTGCCCGCGCTGCTCCTGGTGCTTTTCGGCTATGCGATCACGTGGGACGTGCGCGACATCGAGATCGTCGTCGTCGACCAGGATCAGTCCCGGGCCAGTCGCGATCTCGTCGCCGCGCTCTCCGCTTCGGGCTACTTCGCGCTGCGCGCGCCCGCCGGGGATGCCGGCGAGGCCGTCGGACTGCTCGACCGCGGCGCGGTCCGCCTGGCCCTGATCATTCCTCCGGATTTCGCCGCCGATCTGGGCGCGGGGCGCGCGGCGTCGCTGCAAGCCCTCGTCGACGGCGCCGATGCCAACACCGCGACGATCGTGCTCGGTTACCTTCAGGCGATTGTACAGAACGCCGGCGGCAGCTTGACGGCGGACGTGCGCCCCCGGCCGCCGGTCAGCGCCGCCAGCCGCGTCTGGTACAACGAAGAGATGCTGAGCCGCAACATGATCGTCCCGGGACTGATCGCCGTCACCATGATGATCATCGCCGCCATGTTGACCTCGCTGACGATCGCCCGCGAGTGGGAGAGCGGGACGCTGGAGCAGCTCGCCGCGACGCCGGTCTCGCGGGCGGAGATCATCCTGGGGAAGATCCTGCCCTATCTGGCGATCGGCCTGTTGGATGTGGTCATGACCTCGCTGATCGGGGCCCATCTGTTCGACGTCCCCTTGCGGGGCAGCGCGGTGTGGCTGATGGGCACGTCGTTCTTCTTTCTCATCGGCGCGCTGGGGCTGGGCATCTTCATCTCGGCGGCCGCTCGGTCGCAGCTCCTCGCCACGCAGGTCGCGATGCTGGCGACTTTCCTGCCCGCGTACCTGCTCTCCGGGTTCATGTTCTCGATCGATGTGATGCCGCGGGTGCTGCAGGCGATCACCTGGCTCATCCCCGCGCGCTATTTCATCGTGGTCACGCGCGGGTTGTTCCTCAAGGGTGTTGGCCCCGAGGCCCTGTGGACCCAGGGGCTGTCGATGGTCGCCTTTGCCGCGATCGGGATCGCGCTGGCCGTGCGCGTCTTCCGCAAGGAGCTGGCATGACCCGCTTCGCATCCATAGAGCGCGTGCGCGAGATGGTGCGTAAGGAGTTCATCCAGATCCTGCGCGATTCGCGGCTGCGGCGAATCGTGTTCCTCGCGCCCATCTTCCAGCTCCTGGTCTTCGGGTATGCCGTCTCGACCGACGTGCGCGACACGCGCCTATTCGTGGTCGATCACGACCGCTCGTCCTCCTCACGCGAGCTCATCGACGCGCTGGCGCAGTCGGGCTACTTCCGCGTGGTGGGACACTCGGAGCGGTCCGCGGACCTCGTGCAGGCACTCGAGCGCGGCCGAGCTGTCGTGGGGCTCGAGATCCCGCCCGGCTTCGCGGCCGCCCTCGGCCGCGGCGA
Organism: uncultured bacterium; assembly: GCA_964603725.1. GTDB lineage: Bacteria > Eisenbacteria > RBG-16-71-46 > CAIMUX01 > WJJG01 > CAZDKK01. Next base: position 60,553 of record CAZRWW010000016.1, on the reverse strand, counting down.
TGCGCAGGAGGTGCAGGTCTTGGTCGATGGCACCAACTCCAACACCGCCACGGTGGCCAAGGGCTACGCCGAGAGGATCGTGCTCGACTTCGGGCGGCGCGCGGCGGCGGGGCTGATCGATCTACGCACGCGGGTCTGGTTCAACCCCGGCCTCGTCAGCCGCATCTACAATGTGCCGGCCGTGGCGGGCGTCATCATCATGCTGATCTGTCTGCTGCTCACGTCGCTGGCCGTCGTTCGCGAACGGGAGATCGGTACGCTCGAGCAGCTCATGGCCAGCCCCCTGCGCCCGCTCGAGCTGATCGCGGGCAAGACGATTCCATTCGCGGTCCTTGGACTGATCGATCTCGTGATCGTGACCTCGGTGGCGATCCTCTGGTTTCACATCCCGTTCCGGGGATCCCTGGGGGTGCTGCTCCTGGCAAGCGTGCTCTTCCTCCTCTCGGGCCTGGGCATCGGCCTGCTGGTCTCGACCATCTCGCGCACTCAGCAGGAAGCCTTCATGGCGAGCTTCCTCATCTTCATGCCGACGATCCTGCTCTCGGGCTTCATGTTCCCGGTGAGCAGCATGCCGGAGGTCTTCCGGTGGCTCACGCTCCTCAATCCCGTGCGCCACTATCTGGAGATCGTGCGCGCCGTGTTCCTGAAGGGAACGGGTCTCGAGGCGCTGTGGGGACAGCACCTGGCGCTACTGGCGCTCGGGCTGGGCAATCTGGGGTTCGCGGCGGGGCGGTTCAGGAAGACGATCGGGTAGGAATGCGAGGCGCGCGACTACGTGATCTGGCCCTCACCGGGATCCTCGGTCTTCCTCGACTCCTCCGACTTCAGCCGCTTGTACAACCGGTAGGCTTGCGCCCGCGAGACCCCCAGCAGCAGCGCCGCCTCGGGGATCACCCCGTGGGCGGCCTCGAGGGCGTCCTTCAGCAGATCATCATCCCAGTCGCCTTGCGCCGCGCGCAATGAAGGCGGCAGCTCGCGGCCGGCTGTGCGCTGGGCAACGCCCCGGGGGGCGCCTCCATCGCATCCAGACGTGGCACCTTCCTCGCATCCCCGCGCATCGAGCGACGGCCCCTCGGACGCCTTCAGCAGATCGGCCCGCGCCGCCGTCACCCCGTGCACCCGCGCGAACAGGATCGCCCGGTCCACCGCGTGCTTCAGCTCCCGCACGTTCCCCGGCCAGGTCCGCCCCCGCAGTGCCGCGATCACATGCGGCGTGAACACCTCGGCCCGGGTCTCCACCTCACCCCCGCCCCGTTCCCAGAGCATCTCGACCAGCGGCCCGAAATCGTCCGGACGCTCGCTCAGCGGCGGGATCCTCAGCACCAGCCCCGCCAACCGCCCATACAGGTCCGCACGGAACAAGCCGGCGCTCACGCGCGCCGCCAGGTCGCGGCATGTCGCCGCCAGGATCCGCGCCTCCACCCGCCGGCTGCGCGTCTCCCCCAGCGAACGGATCTCGCCGGAGTCCAGGAACCGCAGCAGGTAGCCCTGCGCCTCGCCATCCAGGTCGGCGATCTCGTCGAAGAAGAGCGTGCCGCGTTCGGCTTCTTCCACCAGCCCGCGACGATCCTCGACCGCGCCCGTGTAGGCACCCCGGCGAGCGCCGAACAGCTCGGCCACGAAGAGCTCCCGGCGCGCGGCCGCGCAGTTGACCGGCACGTACAGGCCTGGCTGACCACTGAGCCTGTGCAGCCCCTGCGCGATCAGGTCCTTGCCGGTGCCCGTCGCCCCGAGGATCAGGATCGGGATGCGACCCGTGGCGTAGGTCTCGGCCGTGCGCAGGGTCTCGATGACCGCGGCCGTCCGGGTGACGAGACCCAGGTCGGTCCAGAGCTTCGAGAGGCCCGCGCGGCCTGCGGGCGCGGCCTGCGCTGTCGGGAGGAAGGTCCCCTCGCGGTTCCAGTCGCGGGTGCGGGGATGCACCGGCGCCAGCTCGGCCTGACCGCCTTTGTCGGATCTGAAGCGCTCCATCGGGGGGCGTTTGGTCCGCCGCTCCCGCTTGCGTTGCAGCCAGGGGTTGGGACCGAGGAGGGGGTGGTTGAGCCAGAAGGTGAGGGCTTCTTCGGGCGCTTCGGCATCGCTCGCTGCAGGTGTGCCACCTGCGGGACGCACCTGCTCGCCTCGCAGATGTCCACCGCTCGCGGGCCGGCTGAGCACCTCGAGCCAGGACTCTATGACCCGGCGCTCGAGACGCTCCCCCGCTTCTAAGAACAACCCGTGCGCCTTCTCGAACGCCCGCCGTGCATCGGCCTTGCGCCCCGCGTGCACTGTCGCCAGAGCATAGACCCTCAGCGCCTGCGCCTCCTCGATGCGCGCCCCGCTGCTGCGGGCTTGCTGCGCGGCCGTCTGAGCCGATCGGGCCGCCGCGACCAGTCGGCCCTCCGCCAGCTCCAGCAACGCCACGCGAGCCCCGATCTCCAGCGCCACATCGCCCTGCGGCGCCAATCGAGTGGCCAGGGCTGTCCCGAGGCGCAACGCGACCCGCGCCTTGGCCAGGTGGCCCGCCAGGATGTGCGCTTCCCCAAGGAACTCCAAGGCCAGCGCTTCCTCGCGACGCAGACCTGCCCGGCGCGCCTCGCGGACCGTTCGCAGGAGCGCGCGCCGCGCGGGGGCCAGGTGGCCCTGGCGAATCCCGGCGATGGCGCCGGTGAGATGGGCCCGGAGCGTCGTCGCGGGGCGGCCCAGCTCCGTGCCCATGCGCGCGGCCTCTTCGCACAACCGAATACACTCACCCAGAAGACCCATGAGCACGAGGACGGTGGCGCGGTTCAGCAGGAGGCGGGCATAGCCGTTCAGGTCGCCGACTTGCCAGTAGGCGCGGCTGGCACTCGCATAGAGGACGTTGGCAGCGGCTAGCTGGCCTCGGGCGCGCGCGATCATGGCGAGCGCGTAGTAGGCATCGCCCTCCATGCCACTGAGCGCGTCACGTCTGGCCACCCGCGCCGCATCAAGAGCTGCCGTTTCAGCCTCCTGCAGCCGCCCTTGCCGCAGCCTGACCCTGCTTCTCAACAAGAGCAGCCGTGCATGCGTCCACCCTGACAGCTCGCCTCGCGGCAGATGTTCTGTCTCGGCCAGCATCTGGTCCGCGAGATCGTACCGGCCCTTGTCTGCCTCATGCTGGGCGAGAACATGAAGGCAGAGGCCTCGCGCTTCGATACTCAACACAGCGAGATTCTCTGCCCCTCGCCGGATGAATTCGTAGTCCCACCCGGACACATCAGCATGGCCGAGACGCCAGCCGGCTGCGAGATTCAGGCAAACGAGCTCGACGGCTGAGAAGTCACTGGCGTCAGTAATCCTCAAGCGCGCAACAAGCGGCTCAAGGATTCCCCGGGCAGATTGCCAGGCGCAGGCAGCCAAGTACACCCGGGCTCGCTCCGTCACCTCACTGACGGAGGCAAGTCGCTGATTGCGCGTGGCACTATCCGAACCGTTGCTCATGGTGTTCTTGCTCGATCTACACACGTGGGTCCACGCGGGGAGATTCCTCCTGCCTAACTCGCAGCATGTCCTGAAGGACGATGCACAGATTGGCTTCGGATTCCCGTGTCCAATGCGGATCTGCCTCTCCGTTGTTGGGGACATCCTGCCAGTCTGTAGGAATGGCAGTCTGGTTGGATTCCGGTGGCTCATCGGGAACACCCGCAACTGGACGGGGTGGCGTTATGTGCTTCTGGGGAGCGGCCTCAGCAACACTGCTGGTGAGCAACACCATACACGCGCAGACCAGCGCCCCAAAGATCAGATTTCGAATGCGCATCATCCTCTCCTCCGCCGAAGGACCGGAGCGGCGCTCAGGCCAGGACCCGGTCTCTACCCCAAGTCGGGCCTTTCGGCCCCCGGGCCGCGCTCATCACGTCTCCCACCCCCGCTGCGCGACTTCTCAGTCTGTAAGCATCCGGAAGTCATCCGCTTCCGATCCCCCAGCCAGCTACGGCGCCACATCTACCTGTTCATGCGGCCGCAACCTGCCGCGACCAACTCGTAGCAGGCAACGAACGGGTGGCTCGCGGGACTGCCGTCCGTCAAGGCGTGTCCCCCCGCCCCTACAGCGGCCATCTGGGCTCCCGCGCCGCCATGGGCAATGATTCGGCGATTGCCCAAAGGGAGAACAATGTCGTTCTCCGGCAAAACCCGGCCCAGGACAACGATCCGGCGTACAAGCACACCGTCCGAGTTGAACACATCGACCTTCTCAACGACTCCTTCTCGGACTTCCTTCCATCCTCGGCTCGATGTCACGTGGATGTCCCCATTGTCCTGTAGCTTGGCCGACGCGACCGTTCGATGAAAGGGCGACACATGAACTTCCGCGGTGGGGTAGTCGCGGAGCGACCCCTCACGATAGGAGCGTTCGGCTGCGATCTCATCCGCCGTACGCCCGAGTGACTCGTAGTCCATCTCCACGACCATCTGAAGTTCACCAGCGTCATCGTAGACATGCAGTCGGTAGTCTCTGAAGCTGAGGGAGATCAAGATTCGCCCGCTCATTGATGCATCCTGAATCCAGAGGGCATCCTCCTCTTCCTCGATGTAGTCATACATCCGAGACCGGTCCAACACATGTGTCCTGGACACTATCTGCCGCTCTTGCCTGCCTTCCAGGGAGAACAGGTGCGCTGCGAATGCGGTTTCCATCTGCTCCCTTGTGAAGTTACGAGAGACCACATGCGCGACGTATCCATTGCGCAGGGGGAGGATCGAGATCAATCCATCTTGGCTGGTTTCTTCTATGTTCAGAGTCCACTTTCCCTGGGGCTCTCCAGCGGAATCGAGGAACACGACACTCGCGACTTGAGAATCGATCACCCCGATCCGCCCGTTGTTGGTCACAAAGACACTGGAGGGATGCCGGAATTCCCCAGGCCCGTCGCCTTCGCGGCCGATCGATCCCAAGTACGCCCCGGATGCACTGACCCGATGGACACGACAGAGCTGCGAGTCGAGCACCAGGACGTTGCCTTCCGTGTCCTCTGCGACGTCCTCCACCACACCAAACACCACCGTCCCATCCGCCCTCTCACTCTCCAGCCGCCACAGCTCCCGCAGTTCGTACTCGACCGTCCCCTCCAGAGGCTCGGCCGGATTCCACACGTAGGTAACACCGTCGCGCACCTCGCGCGTGCCCTTCCACTCGCGCCCGGAAGCGCCTTCCGTCTCAGTCGCAGCGGCAGCCACTAGCGCCGGGCTCACGGCAATCGCAAGACCAAGCCGGAACAGCATTGGGGATAGCACAGGCAGAAGGCGGGACAGCCTGGGGGCAGCTTGTCCGTCCATCCGATGGTCCTCTCGGCGCGGGTCAGAAGCTCAGCACAAGTGCTTTCGGATCTGGCGCCTAGGGTACTTGGCGGCCCGTTGCGCTGTCAAGCGTGAGCCGGCCTGCCCGAGGCCCCGGCCGAGGGGCGCGAGCAGTCGACGGCGCCGCCAGCGTGCGGCCCTGGCGCAGTGTTGCACGTCATTCGCTGCTGCTCTGCGGGCGAGCAAGTCCGCCCCATGCAGATGCGCCCCCCCATCACAAGGTCGCTGCCGCCTCTCTGGTGCAGCCTGCTGGCAGGCTGCCCGCCGCGCCGAGCCGGGCTCGATGCCACCTTCGGTTCGGGGTACGCTCGCCGGGCGAATCGCGCCACGCGCGCGCGACGCCGATCAAGCGCGAAATCCCCCCCTGCCCCGGCGCCCCCACCCTGTGAGACAATAGAGCCATCCACCAAAGCACCGTTCCTTGCCCATCACAAGGGGGTCGCACCATGTCTCGTCTCACAAGAGTCCATCTGCTCCTCATCGCCGTCGCGCTCCTGGCCTGCGGGGCGTGGTCGCCCGCCGCCGCCGAGCGCGGCCTGAACGACGGCTGGGTCGGCTGCTCGACCACCGACAGCGCCTGTCCGTTCGACCTCGACACGTACGCCACTGGTCCGTCCATCTCGCTCCTGCCCCAAGGGGATTACCCCTACGACGCCACGATCACACCCGACGGCACCGAGGTTTGGTTCGTCGGCGCTGTCGGTGACGGCGCCGTGGTCATCGACCGGGCGACGAACACGATCACGCACCGGATCGGCACCGGGGAGTACCCGACCTCGATCGCCTTCACGAACGACGGCGCGCTCGCGCTGGTGAGCTGCCGGGACACCGAGAACGTCACGATCATCGACACCGGCAGCTACACAGTCGTTGGATCTCTGCAGCTCCCCACGGGCTACGACGGCGGCAACATCGCCCTCGATCCGGTGAGCGGGCTCTTCTACCTGGTCGACTGGTACGACAACACGCTGTTCGAGATCGCCGCGGACGGATCGGCCATCCTGCGCCAGCTCGACGTCGGCAGCAGCCTCTGGCAGCTCGTCGTCTCTCCGGACGGGCAGGTCGTGTATGTCACCGATCGTGGGACCGACATGGTGCGGATCATCGACCGCGCCACGCTGACCCAGGTCGGCACCGTTGCCGTGGGCGATGATCCCTGGGGCATTGACGTCACCGCCGACGGCGGCAAGCTGGTCGTCACGTGTGAAGACAGCCACAACGTCTACATCATCGACACGGCGACGCTGGGCGTGACGGTCCTGCCCCTGGACGCGACGGCCGACCCGCGGGACGTCGACATCCTGGACGCGCGCCAGCTTGCCTTCGTCTGCGGCGGCGTGGTTGGCACAACGAGCCATCCGATCTACGTCATCGACCTGACCGACAACACGATCGAGACGGTCTTCCAGGCCAACGGGTCGAACACGAACGTCGTGGCGGTCCAGGCGCAGATGCACTCCGCGGGGTCGGACGTCGCCGCTGGTGACGCGCCCCTGCGGCCACGGATCCACCTGCACGCGCCCCCGAATCCGATGCTGGGCGGCGCTGAGCTGACCTACACGCTCGCCGCGGCGGGCTCAGTCGAGCTGGCCATATTCGATGCCTCGGGACGCAAGATCCGCCAGCTCGTTAACGCGCAACGCGCACCGGGCCTGCATCGGCTCCTGTGGGATGGACGCGACGCGGCCGGCCGTGCGGTCCCCGCGGGGGCCTATGTGCTCCGTGCATCCAGCGTCCACGGCAGCGCTTCAGCGCGCCTGGTGATGGTTCGGTAGGTCTGCGGGACGCTGGCCGGGTCTCTCAAGGATCGGGGCGCTGGGGCTGGGGCGATTCCCAGCCCCAGCCCCAGCCCCATCCTCAGCCCCAAGCCCGATCAAGACCGTGCCGAGCAGCGGCTTTCAGTGCGCTTCGATCCACTCCAGAATCGGCTGGCAGACCAGCGTAGCGCGGTGCGGCGAGACCCCAGAGCGGGGCGGCCAGTCCTGCGCGACGGGGGTCGCCGGAGGCGCAGGCGGGGCGAGTCCGCACTCCGCCGCCTTATCTCAGCATCACGATGCGAGCGGTCCGAGTCCCCGCGGGCGTGGTCGCCCGAGCCAGATAGATGCCCGGTGCGATCCGGAGGCCTGCTTCGTCTCGTCCGTCCCACGTTATGTCGTGACCACCTCGGCTCCATGTCCCGCCGTCGAGACTCCGCACCTGGCGGCCGGCGACATCGAAGAGGGTGACGTTCACGCGCCCTGCGCTCTGCAGCGAGAGGTGCAGCCAGGCCGAATCCCGCACAGGATTCGGCATGACGCGGAAGTCCAGTGCGGGATCGGCGCACGGACCATCTGCCACTCCCGTAATCTCCTGGTATGGACATCGATTCAGCAGGATCGCAAACCCATTCTGCACCTGGGCCAGGAAGATGTCGGCATGCGGCACCACTACACACTTGGGGGTTTCCACATGAATGGTGGCCACGAGTTTCGGCGTCTGGGGGACGGTGATGTCGATCAGCTTGAGCCCGCCAGCGGCCACGTAGGCGTAGGTCCCGGCCGTGGCGACTGCACGGCCCCACGCCCCCAGGCCCAGACTGCACACCACCTGAGGACTGCCGGGGTCGGACACATCCAGGACCGTGAGGCCCGCGTTGTCGGCGGCGACATACGCATACGACCCGGCAATCGCTACGTCGCGAGCAGGTCCCGGCGTGAGGGCGCTCCCTGAGACGAAAGGACTCGAGGGATCGGAGATGTCGATCACCTGCAGCCCTCCGTACATGGCTGCGACGTAGGCATAGTCCCCCGATAGCGTGACGCCGACCGCATTTCCCGGAGGGTCCACCGAGCCCACGATCACCGGGTGACGCGGATCTGACACGTCGATCACCTGGAGGCCGGACGCATCGTCGGCGACAAAGACATACGGCCAGGAAAGGGCAAGCTGCAGAGCCTCGTCGGGCGTGTCGACGACTCCCACGGGTCGCGGGTTCGATGGAATCGAAACATCACACACCTCGAGGCCAACCTCGCCCACGGCAGCGTAGGCATATGCCCCCGACATGACCACGTCGCTGGGCTCGCCCGGCAACCATCCATTGCCCACGGCCAGCGGATTGCGACGGTCGGAGATGTCGACCATCTTGATCCCGCTCAATCCGCTGTACGCCGGGTAGCCCACCAAGCAGGCCCACGCGCCCTGCACGGCGACGCCGCAGACGTTGAGGTCCCAGAAGTACAAGCCCACCGGGCTCTCGGGGTACTTGATGTCGATCACCTCGAGTCCGGCCCAGTTGTTCGCCACGTAGGCGCAGGAAGGCGAGACGGCCACGTCCAGGGCGCGACCCCCGTGATTTCCATCGCTGCCGACCACCCGCGGATGCAGCGGGTCCGAGACATCGACCACGATCAAACCCCCATATTCGCAGGCAACGAAGGCGTGCGTCCAATAGACGGCCAGTCCTATCCTGCCGGTGACGGAGACGCTGCCGAGACAGCGCGGGTTCGTCGGATCCGTGATGTCCACAATCTGCAGCCCGACGCCATTGGCCGTTACGTACGCGTATGTGCCCTGGATGGCAACGTCGATCGTCCGCGTTCCCACTCCCACGCAACCGATGACCCGCGGCTTCCAGGGATCCGTGATGTCGACCACTTTCAGGCCCGACGTGCCGGCTGCGACGTAGGCGCAAGCACCTTGGACTGCCGCGCTGCGGGCGTCATCTCCCAATTGGATGCTCCCGAGGAGCTGTGGGGTCGACGGGTCCCCGATGTCCACCACCAGCAGGCCGGCTGTGCCGGCCGACACGCAGGCAAGGGCGCCCGAATGACCCATGCCCCCGCCTGGCGGGCGGATGGCTACACCGTGGGCGGCTTCCGGCGTGGCCATGGCCCCTGCGATGCGGGGCAGCCACGGGTCGGCGACGTCGACCACCGTGAGCCCCTGGGCCCCGACGACATAGGCGTGGGTCTCGAAGACGGCCACGCCCTCGGCATCGGAGATGCTCACGCTGCCCGCGAGGCTTGGATTCTCGGGATCGGTAACGTCGACGACCGCCATGCTCCCGGGGTTCTGGTTCGCGACGTAGGCAAAGCGGCCCGAGAGCGCCACGCTCTGGGCGTAGCCCGACGTTGCCGTGTGGCCCACCCGGTGGATGTAGTCGCCGTAGAAGATGCACTCCGCAGACAGGCCTTCGGCAAAAGGCAACACGCTGAGCAGTGATAGGCAGAGGACACGCAGGGAGGCTCTCATGGCCTTTCCCTCCACGGAGGGGCAGCGGACGATTCGATCTCCACCCGAACGCATTCGGTGCTCGTCAAGGGGCAGCCGGTATCCGCAGCTCTGATTCTACACCCCTCACCCGGGTTCGCACGCGGTTTCCTTTGATCAGCGCGCTTCTTCGTGCCTCACCTCCCTGAACAACAGGGAACCGCTCAAGGCCGTCACCTGCCGAGCAACACCAGGATGCCGCCTTCGGACCGTGGCCGAGGCTGACAAGGACGCTCGGTATTCAGGCGGGACCGGATGAGCGGTGCAACTTCGCGGCCCGCTCAGGCAGTTTTCTAAGATGCGGGCAAGCCGGTGGGCCCGTCGCACTCGAGAAGACGGAAGGAGGCCAGCTATGAGGGGGGCACATCGTGTGGCATGGGCTCTGCTCATCCCCATGGGAATCTTGTCCAGCGGGTTCTTGGCGATGACCGGGGCCGTTGATGAGCAAGGCGCAGCGATCTTCAGCCGTCCGGACGGGACAACTTCCTCCTCCTTCCGGGCACCGATCGATCTTCCATCTGTGGCTGGAGCCGGAGCGACCGCCGATTGGTGGGAACGGGTCGCCCAGGAGATCGAGTTGCTCGAGTACAGCCCCTCGCGCACGGATGCGGGACTCCAGGCGCCGAACCGCGCCCACAATCTGCGAATCCACTTCCGCCCCGATGGTGTGGAGCTCACCCCGCGCACCGACCCAACCGATGCCTGGCGCTGGTGCTGGACTACGAAGGCCTGGGGTCGCGCAGGGAGGATGCAAGCGCTGGCGCCGGTCGATCCCATGTGCCTGGGCAGGCGCGTTGAGTACGAGCATCCGGACTTCGTCGAGTGGTATGACAACGGGAAGCACGGTCTCGAGCAGGGGTTCACCATCGCGGCGAGGCCATCCGGGCCGGGACGCCTCTGCATCGAAGGGCGCATCGAATCGGCGGCCGGGGAGGTCGGTCCGCTCAGAGGATGCGCCCGACCCGATGGCCAGGCGATCGACTTCTGCGCCTCTCCCGGGGGCGCGGTGCTGAGCTACGAAGGCCTGGTCGCGCGCGACGCCAGAGACACAGCCCTCCCGGCGCACATGGTCTTTGGCGAAGATCGCCTGTTCGTCCTGATCGATGACCAGGAGGCTGTCTACCCCATCACCGTGGATCCGACGCTGCGCGTGAGTAGCTGGGATCTTCAATGCGGCGCCAGTGGGGCGCTCTTCGGCGTCTCTGTGGCCACGCCGGGCGACGTCGATGGCGACGGCTACAGCGATCTCCTCGTCGGAGCCCCCTACTACGATGGTGGCCAGAGCGATGAGGGGCGCGTCTTCCTCTACCTTGGATCGCCGGACGGCCCGAGCGCCGCTCCGGCCTGGTTCGCCGAGGGCGAGCGGACCAACGCCTACCTCGGCGCCTGCGTCGCGACGGCGGGTGACGTGAACGGCGACGGATACGATGACATCCTGGTGGGCGCCTACGGCTACTCAGCCGGTTTCGCGGGCGAAGGCGCCGCCTTTGCCTGGTACGGGAGCGCCTCGGGACTAGGCCCCATGGGAGTCCCTAACAACGCCGACTGGAGGGCCGTGAGCGGACAGGCCGGCGCGGCGCTGGGACTCGCGCTGGCCACCGCCGGCGACATCAACAGTGACGGGTGCGACGATGTCATCGTCGGGGGCTATGGCTACGACAATGGCCAGACCGATGAGGGACGGGTCTGGGTCTACCACGGCACCGCGTCGGGTCTGTCGCCGGGCGCCGCCTGGACGGCCGAAAGCAACCAGAGTGGCGCCTGCTTCGGATACGCCGTCGCCACCGCTGGCGACGTCAACGCCGACGGCTATGACGACGTGATCGTCGGGGCCTACCTGTATGACGGGAGCACCTCTGATGTCGGCGCCGCCTGCGTTTGGCTCGGGAGCTCGATCGGTCTCGGTCCCTCAGGCACGCCGAGCAACGCCGACTGGGTGGGACAGGGCAGCCAGCGCGACTCGCACTACGGATGGACGGTGTCGCTCGCGGGGGACGTCAACGGCGACGGTTACGGCGACGTGATCGTCGGTGCTCCGCAGTATGACAACGGAGAGGCCAATGAGGGGCGGGCCTTCCTCTACCTGGGGCGATCCACCGGGCTCGCCAGCACACCTGCCTGGCAGTGGGAGCCGGATGAGCCCGCCGCCCAGTTCGGCTCCTCGGTCGCGACCGCCGGGGACTATAACGGAGATGGCTATGCGGACGTCATCGCGGGCGCCCCTGCTCTGGACCCCCTCTATGGACCCAGTGATGCGGGCTGCGCCCTGATCTTCGCCGGCTCGCAGATCGGCCTCTCCCCGGACCCTTGGAAACGGATCGCGGGGGAACAGACGGGGAGCGGCTTCGGACGAGTGGTCGCCACGGCGGGAGACATGAACGGCGATGGTCTCAGCGACGTGATCATCGGCGCACCCACATACGGCGGGAGCGACGGGAAGGCAACCGTCTATCGGGGCTGGTGGCAGACTCCCCTCACCAACGGCCCACCCTCCTGGACGGCCGAGGGCAATCAGGCCGAATGCTACTTCGGTGTGACGCTCGCCGCAGCCGGAGACATCAACGGCGACGGGTACGGCGACGTCATCGTGGGCGCACCGCTCTACGATTCGGGTCAGACCGACGAGGGGAGCGTCTTCGTCTACCTCGGATCCGATGACGGGATCGAGGGGGCCTATCATTGGCGCGGCCAAGGGGATCAGGAGGGTGCCCAGTTCGGCGCCGCGGTGGCCGCCGCCGGAGACGTGAACGGCGACGGCTTTGACGACGTGATCATCGGCGTTCCCTACTATGACAGCGGACAGACTGACGAGGGCATCGCTCTCGTATACCACGGATCGGCGAACGGCATGCCGCTCGGCGGGGGGCCCAGCATTGCGAACTGGTGGACCCAGGCGAATCAGGTCGATGCGCACCTCGGCTACCTGGCGGCGAAGGCGGGCGATGTCAACGGAGACGGCTTCGGCGATGTCATCGTCGGTGCGCCGCACCACGATGGCGCTGTTGCCAACCAAGGCCTGGTGCTCGTGTGGCACGGAGGTCCCACAGGTCTCACGCCCGGCTCGAATCCGGCCAACGCCGATTGGACCGCCACGAGCAATACGGCCAGCGCCCAGTTCGGCTACTCGGGCGGCACGGCCGGTGATGTCAATGGCGATGGATTCAGCGACGTGCTCATCGGCGCCTACAACATGTCCAACGGGCAGGCCACCGAGGGCATGGCCTTGGCCTGGTACGGGAGCAGCTCCGGTCTCGGCCCCGCGGGAAGTCCCGGCAACGCAGACTGGGTGGGCGAGGGCAACTGGCCGAGCGCTCGCTTCGGCTACTCGTTGGGAACCGCCGGCGACACGAACGGCGATGGCTACAGCGACATCATCGTGGGCGCCTACTCGTATGCTGATGCCACTTCGACTGGCGGCGCCTACGTCTACTTCGGCGGCCCGGCCGGGCTCAGCCCCACGCCCAACTGGGAGCATCACCTCGCAACGACGGCGAACTGGAACTACGGTTACGCCGTCTCGACCGCGGGCGACTTCAACGCAGACGGCTACAGCGACATCCTGGTGGGCGCGAACCTGCTGACCAACGGCGAGGCCGCCGAGGGAGGCGCCTACGCCTATTGCGGAAGTCCTACGGGACCTGAGTGGGGACCGGCCTGGTTCGCCGAGGGCAATCAGGCCAATGCCTTCTACGGCGCCGCGGTCGCCGGGGTCGGCGACGTCAATGGCGACGGATTCGGCGACATCCTGATCGGCGCCTATCGCTACGACCATGGACAGACCAACGAGGGCATGGCCTACCTCTACTATGGCAACTGGTGCTTGGGAACGCTGGGTGACGGCATCTTGAAGCTCCCGCGCCAGGCACGCGCGGACGACACCGCGCCGATCGCTCTCCTGGGATCTTCCGGGTCGGACTCGGCCTTTCGCGCCAAGCTTTGGGGTCGTACGCCGGCCGGGCGGGGGAAGATCCGCCTCGAATGGGAGGTCAAGCGCGCCGGCGTCGCCTTTGACGGCACGGGGCTTGGGCAGAGCCTGAACGAAGTCGACACGGGCCTGCCCGTGGCCGGTGCGGGGAGCCGCGTCGCGGTCAACGAACTCATCGCGAGCCTGTCACCGGGCACCGCGTTCCACTGGCGGGTGAGGACCCTCTCGGATAGCCCGTTCTTCCCCCACTCGCTCTGGCTCTCCCCCGCGGGCAACGGCGCGGGCGAGACAGACTTCCGCACGACCGGTACGCCGTCGTCGGTGGCCACCACCGAAGGGGAGTGGAGCGCGATCCGTCTGAATGCGCCATTCCCCAACCCGGCGGGTCCGCACCTGGTGCTGTCCTACACCCTACCGCGCGCAGCCGTCGTGCAGATCTCGGTCTACGACATCGTGGGCCGTTCCGTCGCGATTCTGGCCGCGGGCCCGCAGCCGGCGGGGACCCAAACCGCGACGTGGGATGGTCTGAGCGCCGAAGGCGTGCCCGTTCCCTCGGGCGCCTACTTCGCCCGCCTGGCGAGCGGGGGGGAAAGCGTGACCCGGCGCTTCATCCTGATGCGCTGATCGCGGGGGGCGCTCGGACCTGCCCAGGGATTTTTCGAGGTTCGCTCCCCGCGTCGATCCTCACGCCCTGGATGACACGCTCACCGCCGCACCGGCCGGTTGAAAGCTGTGCTGGTAGATGCCGGGATCCGGCAGCATCTCCGGGGAATGAAGATCGAATCGGAGTATGACAAGAGCGATCTTCTGGATGCCCATCGCGGGCCAATGGCTTCCCTGGCCTGCGCTGGGGCCGGGGCGATTCCCGGCCCCGGCCCCAGCCCCATCCTCAGCCCCAAGCCCGATCAAGACCGTGCCGAACAGCGGCTTTCAGTGCGCTTCGATCCATTCCAGGATCGGCTGCCAGACCAACGTGGGCGCGTTGTACCCGATGAACATGTCGATATGCGCGAAATCGAAGAGTACCCCTTCCGGTGGATTCGTGGTGACGATCAGCTCGGTCTTGTCCGTGCTTCCGATCAGCGTCTGGTTGTACGAGAAATAGGTGCCGCCACCGCCGTTGGCGGCAATGTAGAAGACCGGCACAATGATCTCGGCGAAGTAGTCATCCCATGGTGTCATGTCGCCGAGCATGAAGCGCGCCTGGTCAAGGTACATCAGATTGGGCTCCGCCGGAGCCGCCGTCTCCATGAAATCCAGCCACTGGTCGATCGTCACAAACTGAAAACCGGACCAGAACTCATCCTCTTCGTCCCACACGCCCGCCAGGTAGTGGAACGTCAGATCCTCGCCGAAGACCTGTCCGGCGCCCAAGAACAGCATCGCTTCCCAGTTCGTGAGTCCGCCGAAGATGGGTGAGTCCCCGTCCGGATCCGTCTGGGCAAGGTAGCTGATCTCGCGCATGCCGCTGCTCTCCCCGTAGATACCCGCTGCAAGCTGCCCCGTGTAGTAGTCCAACCAGTACGCTGCACATGCCAGGAACGCTTCGGAATCCGTCTTCATGGCGAAGTCGACTGGGATGAACCCCTCCACCTGGCGGCGGCCCCGAGGCATTTGCGTCTCCTCGTTGAGGAGCCCGTAGCCGATCTGCGCCCCGAAGCTGTATCCCAGCAGAATCATCGGCCGCAGCCCGTTGCCGGTCACCGCCCGAGTCCATCGTGCGACCGCCATGCCTGTCTCGAGATCGTCGATCTGCCTCTGGAAGCCCCAATCGGCCATGAAGCTGAGATCCACACCGGCCGGGACCAGATTCCATGCTTGGTCGATCCCCCAGACATCCACATCCTGCTCTGCCAAATACACGGCCATGCCGAAGTCATCCGCCATGTGCTCTGAGTACTGCCCGGGCAGGAACATGCCCGTGAAGTCTTTGCAGGCGCCGTGCTGCAGGAACACCGCCTTGCGTGTGTGGATCGGCACGTAGGGTCGCCGCTCCCGCACGACACGGTGGATGCCGATCACATCATACTGGCCGGGCCCCACTGGAACGTGTACGCTGTAGTGCACGATGTCCCCCGTGATCGGCGTACGCTCGTAGCTGTTGATTGGGTAGTGACCACTGTGGCACTGAGCCACGCCCGTTATGCCGATGTCATCCTCCGAGGCCTCCACCGGCCAGCAGGCCTGCTCAACGATGGCCCAGGCCACGGCCTGAGCGTTCAAGTCCGCACCGGCATCGTCCTGAGGCGCCGGTGGCGCCGAGACCCGCTCCTCCGAGCACCCAAACGCCACGAAAGCTGCGCCGAGTAACACGTAGACGAGGTACCTGCGCATGGCCTCCCTCCCTTTTCCAGACGACGGTTCCCTCATCCCAGTCTCAGATGACCGGGCACACGTTCACGGTCTCTTCAGAGCAGCGGCTGGGCAGAATGCGAGAACAGCAGCAGGCGATCGGCAAAGCGCAGTCGGTCCCGCACCCTGCTCCACAGCTCGATGTGACGGCCTCACTCTAGCATGAATACTCGCGCGGCGCTTAGCGCCCGATGCGATGTCTACGGACGTAGACCATCGCACCAGCACCACGCGCGCCATGGCAGCTCGCCTGGCAGTAAGCTGACGCAATCTATGGGGATAGGGTGAAGCTACAGAAGGGTTGGTGTCTCGCAAGTGCCTTGTGGAGCGAGTCGCTCACGGTCGTGAGCTGTGCAGCTCTCAATACAGAGGTGTGTGCAGCTCCCAATACAGAGGTGTATGCCGCGCGTGGCGCTCTACGCCTGTGTCAGGCCTCGATCGGGGTGGCGGTGGCGCCGGCGGCCGAGTGCGCCGCCGCTTGCGCTGGCATCTTCTCCGCAACAGCGAAGCTCTCCAGCACCGCTGCGGCCGTCGCGACGTCCTCGTCCTCGGCCTCTCCCTCACAGGTCACGCACACCGTGTACAACCGCCCGTTCCCGATGGTCACGACCTGGCCCTGACGCACGCGCCCGGTGGCGCCCGCGTCGCGGAAGAACTCTCGTCGCGGCACGGCCTGTCCGCTGCTCAGCTTGAGCTTCCCCTCCGCGATCAGCTCGAACCCGGGGATCGTCGCGCGCATGTGTTCCGTCTCGGCGCGGGCCCGTTCCACCAGCGTGCGCTGGGTCCATCCCGTGTCACGCAGCGCCTGGTGCCAGACGATCAGATTCGGCAGCAAGTCCCGCCCGCGCGGCAGCCCGATCCGATAGAGCGACGCGTCTTCCCACCCGGGATAGAGGTCCATGGCGAATCCCGCGGCCGTGAAGCGCCCGCCACCGAAGCTGCCGGGCTCGATGACGAGCGGCAGCGAGTCTTCCTGTTGCCCTGGGTCCGTGCCAACGAGGCTGAGCGCCATCCGACCGATCGCCGGCCCCATGAGCTTGCGTGATCTGGGCTTGAGGTGACAGGTGACTGTATAACCGACGCGATCCAGCACGCGGTAGTATAGGCGTCGGAAGAGCCGCGATCTGCCCCGACCTTCCCACCGCAACTCGATCGCCATGGCTTCGGCGCCCTCACGCCCGGGCGTCTCCGCGGTGATGAGCTCCTGGGTGAGCAACTCCCACTTCCCGGGCGGGGCCATTGCCGCGGGTAACCGGATCGCCGCGAAGGCCTCCGCCTTGGAGGCGCCCGGCTTCTCGTCGATCGTCACGGTCAGGCCGGCGCGATCGCCGCCCACGAGCGGCCCGGTGAGCGCCGGCGCGGTCCGATCGACCCAATCCTCCGGGACGAGGAGCCGGAACCCATGTCCGCGCCAGGGCCTCATCACCCGCCGCTCCCGCCGCTCTGGCCGGAGCCCCCGCTCTGGCCGCTCCCGCTGCCCGAACTGCTGTCCGCATCGCTTCTCAGCCCCGGAAACGCCACCCGGCAGGTCTGCACCGACAGCCCTTCGATCCGCGCGCGGCCATCGCTGTCGAGCTCTCCCTCGCGCAGCGAGCCATCCGGCAGGTAGACGACGTAGGGCTGCCCGGCCATCGCCCGGCCCTCATCGTCGTGAAGCGAGATCTCGAGCCAATCGTTCAGCCGGAGGAAGTCCGACCGGCCAACGGCGCTTCCCACCCGCACGATGAAGTAGTGCTGCGGGCACGAGTACCCGCGCCGCGTCTCGCCGGCGCCAGGCTCGCCTTCCGGATGGGGATAGGTCCAGGTGGCCTCGACGCGCCCACCGCTCACCTCGGTCTCGATGACGCTCACCTCGACATCATCGCCGCGCACGTCGCGCTCGAAGACCGCGACGGTCGCCGGCGTGCCGTCCGCGAATCCCGCGACGTCGGCGCTCAGGGTGAGCTCCTCGTCGGCCTCGGCCGCGGACGTCGACCAGCGCGCGTTGGTCACCGCGAAGAGCTGCACCGTGCAGCTTCCCGCCTGGGGCATCGCCTCGCGACCGATCCGCCCGTCGGTGGCCAGCTCGCCGTGCTCGACGTTGCCCGCCGGGTCTCGGAGCTCGAAGGCTACGCCCGAGATGGGCCGCCCGCCGCCATCGACGAAGCGAATGTCGATCCAATGAGGCTGCGGGCCTTCCCCGCTCGCGGCGCCCCCGCTGGCGGAGGCCGCGCCCGCGTTCGAGGCCGCGCCGCCGCCGCCCCCGCCGCCGCCGGCGACCTCGCCGATGAAGACGGTCATGCAGCCCATGGCGATCGTGTCGGGGGGGCCGACGCAGACCGCCATGTCGCCGACCCGCGCGGCGGGCATCTTGCCAATGAAGACGCCGGCGCTGCCCTTGGTGATCGGCCCGCCGACGTGGGGAACCGGCGGCGTGCCCGGGGTGGCCATCGGGCAGGTGTGCATGTCCAGCACGCGCGCGGCCGGCATCCCGCCGATGAACACCATCGGGAAGCCCACGCTGATCGTCCCGCCATGGGCGGTGAGGTCTCCCTGTCGCGCTGCGGGCTGGCCCATGTTGTCCTCACGTCCGAGCCTGGCTGTCCTCACCTCCGCGCCTACGACGATCATCGGCAGCTGTCCGACAGGTGTCAAGGTCGCAGACTGCGCGCCACTTTGGTCTGGTCCGGCCCCCGTCCCCACGGTACAGTCTGCGCGGTGAGATCTGCCGCGGGCGACCGCGGGCGAGGGTGTCTCCATGCCGCTGGAGTTCCAGAAGTCGACCGACGCGTCGCACGAGATCCAGCTCGACTCGTCCCTCCAGCAGGGCACGTGGGTGGGCGGACGAGCGGCCATCGGCTACCCCGCCGGCCTGATCGTGCGCACGAGCTTCGTCGGCGAGGGCGCCACGATCGAGATCACGGCCAAGGTCGAGGGTGGGAGCTCGTTCGCCACCACTTCCGGGGTCGTGCGCGGCAACGTTTATGTCGGCGAGGTCGAGATCCCCGACAGCGTGGAGGAGGGCGACCTCGTCTACTTCGAGATCAGCCTGCCGCAGAACGGCATCACCGGCGAGTCCAATCGCATCCCCGCGGTCCTGCCCCCCATCCTCGAGGAGATGAGCTGGGGCCAGGAGGCCGCCCGCCGCGGCGATGTGCTCACCCTTTCGGCGCGCATCCGCAACGTTCCCAATCGCACGGACGTCGAGGTCCGGATCTACGAGCACGATCGCGACGGCGTCCATGACTTGATCACTGAAATCGAGTCACAGGTGATCGACGGCCGCGTCGAGGTGCGCTGGGAATACGAGTACCACGAGGACACCGACGAGCTGCCGACCGATGAGGAGATGCAGGAGTACGGCGAGGAGTACAACCCGCCCGAGTACTTCTTCACGATTCTGGTCGACGGGTTCGAGCTGGGTTTGGAGCAGGAATCGGGACTGCTCGTCTTCCAGGACTTCCTCGACCTCGAGATGATCGACGGCAACGGCGAGCCCCTGGCAGGGCGCGACTACACTCTCCATCTGCCGGACGGCTCGACGCGCGACGGGACGCTCGACGACGAAGGCCGCGCCCGGGAGGAGGACATTCCGCCGGGACGGACGACGGTGGAGGTGCCGGAGCAGGAAGAGGAGGGAGAAGAGTCCTCCTCCGGTGACGCCGGCGCGGCCACAGACGACGGTGGCAGTGAAGATGACGATGTTGTACAAGGCGCCGGGGATCGGCCGGCCGATCCGTGAGCGGAGGGCCGGGCCTTGATCGCCGCCGCCACGCTCATCACCCTGGCGCTCGTCTTCTACTCCGCCGGCGTCTGGTCCGAGCGGCTCGGCCGATATCTGAGGCCGTGGCATCTGGCCGCGTTCTGGACGGGCTTCCTCTTCGATGTCTGCGGCACGCTGGCGATGCACCACATCGCCACCGAGCCCTTCGACCTGCGCCATCCGCACACGCTCACCGGCCAGATCGCGATCATCCTCATGCTGGCCCACGCCCTCTGGGCGACCTGGGTGGTCCGGCGGGGCAGCGAGCGCCTGCGGCGGGTCTTCCATCGCTACAGCCTGCTCGTCTGGGTCATCTGGTTGGTGCCGTACTTCGGGGGGGTGTATCTGGGGATGCGGAAGTAGCGGATACGTCCGAGCCGGGCCCCGCCCCCCCCCTTCGCAACTTCTGAGAATTCCCCGTCCTGCTAATGATCGCCCCGTCCGGCCCCTACAGCCCCGGAGGTCAACGGGCAGAGCCCGTGGCCGGGCCCGCCTGGGCTATCTTGCTGACAGATGGTGAGATTCCGGCGCCGGCGGGGTTGACTTGGGCGGCGCCCGGGGGTACAGCTTACCCTCAAACCACGAGGCGCCGGCCGGGGCCTGACGCTTGCGGGATCGTATGGCCGGCCTCCGGCCGATCGGGACGCCGATCTCACGCGGCAGCGAGGTCTTATGGACAGGACGACCCTCTCCCCCGAGATCCAGGAAGTGCTGCGGCGCGCCGAGGCGATGGCCCGCCACCAGCGCAGCGAGTTCATCCTTCCCGAGCACCTCTTCTTCACGGTCGCGAATCTCGACGAGGGGATGATTCCGGCGATCCTCGACCATCTGAAGATCAGCGCCAACAAGATCAAGACGCTCATGGAGGAGGACCTGAAGTTCGTACTCCCCACCTCCGCGGCGCGCGAGGTCCTCGATCCGACGCCCAAGACCGTGAAAGCGCTCGAGGCGGCGCAGTTCTGGGCGCAGGAGCTGGCCTCGGGCGATGAGACCGCGCAGGCGGGCGCCGAGCACCTCTTGCTCGCCCTCGTCAGCGATGAGAGCCCGATCGGCAAGGACGTCCTGGGCGAGATCGGCTTGAACGCGCGGCTCGTGCGCAAGGCGATCGCCGAGGTGAGCGCGCTGGGGATCGCGCGCCTGGTGCCCGGCGGCCCGGGCGCGGGCGGCGCGCCCGGGATGGCCGGCGCGCCCGGCGCGGGCGGGGCGGGCGGTATCACCGGCGCGCCGATCCAGGCGCTGCAGAAGTTCTGCATCGACATCACCCGCCAGGCCGCCGACGGCAAGCTCTCGCCGGTGATCGGGCGCGAGCGCGAGATCGAGGCGGTCGTACGCACGCTCTCGTGCATGAAGAAGAGCAACCCCCTGATCATCGGCGAGCCGGGCGTCGGCAAGACCGCGCTGGTCGAGGGACTCGCCCAGCGGATCGTCACCGGCGACGTCCCGCTCTTCCTGCGCGAGAAGCAGGTGCTCTCGCTCGACGTCGGCGCGCTCATCGCCGGGGCCAGCTACCGCGGCGAGTTCGAGGAGCGCCTCAAGAACGTGATCGAGGGCGTCACGCAGGCCCAGGGCCGCATCATCCTCTTCATCGACGAGATGCACATGCTCATGGGCGCCGGTGGCCAGAAGGGCGGCGCCGACGCGGCCAACCTGCTGAAACCCGCCCTGGCGCGCGGCGAGATCCAGGTCGTCGGCGCGACCACGCGCGACGAGTACGCAAAGCACATCGAGAAGGACGCGGCCTTCGAGCGCCGCTTTGCGGTGGTCGTCTGCGAGGAAACGACGCCCAAGCAGACCCGCGAAATCCTCGAGAAGGTGATCAACCGCTACGAGAAACACCACGGCGTAAAATACACGCCCGAGGCCCTGGACGAGGCGGTGCGCTTGGCGGTGCGTTACTTACGCCAGCGGCGCCTGCCCGACAGCGCCTTCGACATCGTCGACAACGCGGCGGCCGATACGCGCGTCTTCGTCGTCTCGGCGATCGAGCAGATCCGCAAGGGCGGCGAGAACCTCTCACAGGTGCTTGAGGCCCTGCGCGCGCGCTTCAGGTTCGATCCGGATCTCATCTCGGCGCTCGACGGTCTCCCGTCGCCGGCGGCGGAAGCCGACCGCAACCACCTCGCCGAGCAGATCGAGAAGTGGACCGCCACCGTCACCGACGATGCCGCCGCGAGCTACGTGTCGCGC
The DNA here is from genome assembly GCA_964603725.1 of uncultured bacterium. Lineage (GTDB taxonomy): Bacteria > Eisenbacteria > RBG-16-71-46 > CAIMUX01 > WJJG01 > CAZDKK01. The sequence continues at coordinate 38,798 of CAZRWW010000016.1, read as the reverse complement.
GCCACCGGCATCCCCGCCACGCGCGTGGCCGAGGGCGAGGCGCAGAAGCTCCTGCGCATGGAGGAGATGCTCGCCGAGACGGTCATCGGCCAGAAGGAGGCCGTGAACCTCCTCGCCAAGGCGGTGCGCCGCTCGCGCGCGGGCTTCGGCGACCCCAAGAAGCCCATCGGCAGCTTCTTCTTCTTCGGCCCCACCGGCGTCGGCAAGACGTACTTGGCGAAGATGCTCGCGCGGTTCTTGTTCGACGACGAGAAGGCGATGGTGCGGGTTGACATGTCGGAGCTGAAGAGCCAGCACGACGTCGCCCGCCTGATCGGCGCCGCGCCCGGCCTGGTCGGCTACGAAGAAGGCGGCAAGCTGACCGAGCCGGTGCGCAAGCGGCCCTACTCGGTCGTGCTGTTCGACGAGATCGAGAAGGCCCATCCGGCCATCTACGACATCTTGCTGCAGCTTCTGGACGAAGGCCACCTGGAGGACGGTCAGAACCGCACGGCCGACTTCAGCAACACTGTGGTGATTCTCACCAGCAACACAGGTGCGCGCGAGGTGCTGGACACGTTCCGCCAGGGCCGCAAGCTCGAGCAGGAAGAGAAGCGCCAGCTCTCCCTGCGGGTGTTCACGCCCGAACAGATGAACCGCATCGACGAGCTCGTGCCCTTCTACCCCTACACAAAGGAAGAGGTCTTTGCCATCATCGATCTGGAGCTCAAGCAGTTCGCCCGCCGCATGGAGGAGAAGAACCTCAAGCTCGAGATGGCGCGCGGCGCCAAGGATCTGCTCTGCGAGCTGGGGCACAGCGAGGAGTTCGGCATCCGGCCGCTGCGCAGCGAGATCAAGCGCCTGGTCATCGACCAGGTCGCCGACATCGTCATCCGGCAGAACCCCGGGCCCGGATCGGTGTTCGTCATTGATGCCGACGGCAAGGAGATGAAGGTCACCGTCCGGTCATGATCGGCAGGGAACGGCGTGATCGGCCATAGAAAGACGGGATCGGCATAGAGCGGGCAGAAGGTGCGGGGGCCATGCGACCCCCCGGGCCCGAACCAAGGGAGGAGCAATGGCTGGCAAGACAAAGTGGAAGTTTGCCGAGTTCGACGACCCGAAACTCACCAAGGTCGCGCAAGCTCAGCAGATGAACCGGACTCTGTATGTCGATCAGTTCAGCACGGATCCCGACTTCGAGAACCAGATGATCAAGGTCGGCAACGCGTCCGAGTTGTTCGAGAAGATCCCCGCCAAGGCCGCGGTCGAGGTCGAGAAGCTCGACGGCGACATGGAGGACGCGGAGCTGCACTTCCAGAAGATCGGCGACTTTCAGAAGGACCGGATCATCCTCATGCTGGAGGCGCTCCGCGAGCAGTCCGAGACCGCCGACCTGCTCGATCACTTCACCAAGCTGTTCGGCAAGGGCGGCAAGTGGAAGCAGGCCTTCGAGGACCCGGCCGTCAAGGCGGGCTTCCTGCAGCGGCTCGAGGCCGTGGCCAAGCTGATCGAGAGCGCCTAGCGCCCCGCCGCCGGCGCGAACCGCGCGCGGCGGCCAGCACAGACGCCCGGCGGCTCGGGGCAGCGCGACGGGCGAGGCAAGCAAGAAGACCACGGCGCGCGGCGCGCGCCACTCCGGTAGAAAGGGGATCGCGATGGGTGAGGAAGAACGGAAAGAAGAGCAGGTGCGCGAGAAGCAGGCGGAGCAAGTGGCCGTCAAGGAGTTCGCCTGGAAGGACTTCAAGGGCATGCTCAGCGGCGCCAAGCTCTCCGACGGCCGCAACATCCCCGCGCTTCGCTGGTACCTGGAGGACGACATCCAGGAGACGAAGCGCTTCGTCCAGGACGAGGCCTTTTCCAGCGAGCGCTACACCCTGGCCCTGCGCCTGAAGCTCCTCAAGCAGCTCCTGGAGGAATCCACGTCGCTCGAGGATGCGGTGATCAAGGCCGAGGAGTTGAACAAGAAGGCCAGCGAGCTGCTGGCGAAGAACCTGGCCACGATCAGCGAGCGCACCAGGGATCTCGAGGTCAAGTATCGCACCTTCGCGCTGTTCGTCGACAACGCCCAGCTCGACCCCAACGAGAAGCTGGACGTCACCATCCTCAACGCCAACCAGGACGGCCTGTTCGAGCCCGACAGCGACGCCTTGAAAGAGCTGGCGCGCGAGATCTCGAACTACGGTGAGTACTCCGACTACAAGGACCGCGCCTACGGCATGCTGGTCATCCCCGGGCACCACTATCAGAAGGACCATCTGATCTCGCTGGGAACGCTGTGCAAGAACAACCGCTGCTTCCTGATCACCGACGCCTTCGCCCGCCAGAAGGGCTTCAAGGAGGCGGAGGACTACCTGGAGCGCCTGCAGCTCGAGCAGTTCAAGAGCATTCCCGACACGTCGCACGAGAAGCGTCACATGATCGTCACGGTCAACGAGCTGATCGGCCGCCAGAAGGAGAAGTACGAGAAGGAGGACGTCCAGCTCGCCACCTCCGCCGCGCTGGCTGGTCTGATCTACCGCACCGACAACGAGGAGGGCCCGCACGTCACGCCGGCCGGCGAGATCAAGGGCGACGTCAAGGGCGCGGCCCGGCCGAAGGTGCTGCTCAACGCCAAGGACCACGGCACGATGAGCCGTGAGCTGAATCTGATCCCGCTGGCCTTCCCGCGCGACACGTTGCGCTTCATGGGCGCCCGGTCGTTGTGCACCGGCGAGGAGTTCAAGTTCTTCGCCGTCTCGCGCGTCTACGACATGATCTGCAACGTCCTGAGCGACTTCTCCAAGGGCGTCGAGTTCCGCAACTGGGACGGCGCGACCCAGAACCGTCTCGAGCACGGCATCCGGACGTTCCTCAACGCCCTCACCGGCGCGGGCAAGCCGCTCAAGGCGTGGAGCAAGCTCGAGACCTACGAGGACACCTCGACCGGCGAGGCCGGCGTCATCCGCGTGAAGGTCGAGCTGCAGTTCAACATGCCGATCGAGAAGGTCCTCTTCGAAATGCCGGTCAAGCTGGCCGAAGGGGCGGAGTAGCCCGGGCCGCCTGACAGCGGTCAGGCGGCGGAGGCCGGGCAACCGAGGCCTGGCAGCGGAGGCCGGGCAACCGAGGCCTGGCAGCGGAGGCCGGGCTGTGAGATTGGGAATGACGCCGCTGGCAAGGTTGATCGCGTGGATCCTGGGCCGGCGGCGGTGGCCGCGAAAGGGGAGTAGAGACATGGCAACGACCCGCAAGTACCAGAACGAAGCTCGGGTCTATGTGGCCGGGCAAGAACTGAAGGATGTCTACGAGTGCTACTATCAACTGCGCACCGAGATGGCGCGCTCGGGCCTTCCGACCAAGAACGCCCACCCGCACCGCATCTTCATCGTCCGGCGCTCGGAGGCTGAGACGCCCGGGTTCACCTGGGCCTACAACAGCCAGCCGAAGAACTTCCAGAGCGGGAAAGTCGAGTTCTACAACACCAAGGGCGAGGTCATGAAGGTCTTCGAGTGGGACAAGGGCTACGTCGCCAAGTACAAGGAAGGCGTGCCGGATCTCACCGCCGCCGAGCGAGCCACGATGCTCGAGGAGTACGAGATCTGCGCCGAGGAGTTCCGCTGCGGCGACGCGGTGGCCAAGTGCCACTGGTAGTCGCTCGCCGGACGCAGGCAGGTAGGGGTGTGATGGTTTCCGCCGGATGGGCTGCGACTCGCCGGCGTTCTTGGGGAGGTTGAAGCAATGGCGCATCAAGCCAAGGTTTTCGTGGCCAACAAGGCCTACTCGGGCATCATCTCCGTGACCTACGAGCAGTTCACCATTCCGGATGAGAAGAACTACCGGCCGTCGGACAAGGCGCGCAACGGTCTCATCACGATTCGCCGCGCGAGCACCGAGGAGGCCGACTGGTTCACGTGGGCGGCCGAGTCGACCGAGGCCAACTGGAAGTCGGGCAAGATCGAGTTCCTCGACGAGGACGGTACGAAGATCCGCGAGCTGATCTGGGACCACGGCTTCGTGCACCAGTATCAGGAAGGCATGCCCGACCGGCGTGTCGAGGACGTCGCCCGCCGGATCTACGAGGAAGTCAAGATCCAGGCCGAGATCGTCACGGTCGACGGCACGGCGCACGACGACAACTGGCCTGAGGTCTAGCCGGCCGGCGGTCTCCCACGGGCCCGTCACCGCCGGGATGTGCGCTCGCGCCAGCCTCCCGCGCCGCGGGGTGCGTGAGCGTCCCCGGAGAGGGAAGGTCTTCCCATGCGACCCGTCAGAACCATCGTCACGCTCGGCGACAGTCAGCTCGGCGCCAAGATCCTCGAGCTCGAACTGATCGAGGAGGCCTTCGCCCACCAGCGGCTCCGGCTGGTCTTGAGTCACGTGCACAAGCCGGATCAGGAAGACGCCATCCCCGACTTCGCCACCCTGGTCGGCCAGTCGCTGCGCGTGGAGCTGGAGGACCTGACCATCCCCGAGGACGAGTCACCCGGTCCGGTGTTGTTCTTCGAAGGTCTCGTGCAACAGACCGCGCTGGCCTACGAGCCCGGCGAGCTGCGGCTCGAGGTCACGGCCACGAGCGGGTCGACCGCGCTGGACGCCGTGCCGCGCACGAGGATCTTCCAGGAAACGACGCTCCAAGGGCTGATCGATGAGCTGCTCACCGACTACCAGGGCGGGGCGATCGCCGCGGTGAACACGCACCTGGGGTCGCTCGGGAACAAGCGCATCGGCTTCGCCGCCCAGTGGGGCGAGACCGACTGGGCCTTCCTGCTGCGCCTGGCCCGCAAGATGGGGCTCTTCGTCGCCGCCCGCAACGCGGACCTCCACATCCATGTCGCCGATCCGTGGGAAGCGGTCTCGGGCCAGGAGACGCAGATCGATCTGGCGCTGGGGCAGAACCTGAATCGGTTCCGCCTGGGGCTGGCCAACGCCGAGACGGCCACCCGCGGCTACGCCTACCAGCACTTCGGCGAGGGCGGGCTCGACGAGGCGAGCGGCGAGCAGCTCGAGGAAGTGCGCATCTGGACGGGGCCCGGCACGGCCCCCGCGCCCAGCAGTCCGCTGGCGCAGAAGGCCACCGCCTCCAGCGAGATCGAGGGGTTGGTGGTCGAGCCGGATGAGCACTTCTCGCAGCAGGAGTTCGACGCGATCGTCGGCCGCTGGGCCCGCCTGCGGATCGCCGGCATGGTGAGCGGGAGCGGCGAGTCCGACGCGCTCGGGCTCGGTCTGGGGTCGGTCGTCTACATCGCGCCCGCGGCGACGCGCGAGTTCGCGGCGCTCGAGGGCGATCGCTTCCTGGTGACGCGCTGCCACCACCGGGTGGTCGACGAGGACTACCGCGCCGCGTTCGAGGTCTGCGCCGACGGCGCCCCGCCGCTGCAGGACCCGACCGACACGCGCGGCGGGCCCGCCGCGCGCATCGTGAGCGGCAGCGTCACCGACGCCTGCGACCCCAGCAACATCGGCCGCGTCAAGGTGCGCCTCTACCCGCTCACCAACGCCGATCCCTCGCCGGAGATCTTCGTGCGCTGCACCGTCGACGCCGCCGGGGCGGACCACGGCACCCTCGATCTGCCCGAGGTCAGCGACGAGGTGCTGCTCAGCCTCGATCCGAGCGGCTTCGCGATGCCGGTCATGCTGGGCTCCGTGTACAACGGCGCCCACAAGGCGCTGGTGGCCGATCTGCCCGGCGAGTTCTCGATCACCAGCGCGATGCAGACCGAGAACAACATCAAGTATTATCGCACCAAGGCCGGCACGCTGATCATCCATGACACGTCGACGGATGCCGCGCGCCTGATCATCGCGACCCCGAACGCATCGGTGGTGCTGTCCGAGGTCTCGCCCGCCAGCATCGACATCCAGGTCGGCGGCCAGGCCTGCCAGATCACCGCCGTCGACGATGGCTCGCTCACGATCAAGGCCAAGAACCTCAGCATCGAGACGGAGCAGGCGATCAAGATCAAGTCGGGCACGCAGACCGAGATCGAGTCGGGCGCCAATCTCAAGGCCAAGGCCAGCGGCGACATGGAAATGAAGGCCGACTCGAACGTCAAGCTCGAGGCTGGCATGAACTACGAGACCAAGGCCGGCATGCAGGTCAAGCAGGAGGCCTCGGTCGGCTACGAGATCAACGGCGGGGCGACCCTCAAGCTGCAGGCGGCCAAGATCGACCTGAATTGATCGACGCGCCGGGCGGCGTGCCGGGAGTTGTTCAAGGGGATCCGATGGACTACCTCGATCTGCCCCTGCGTCACGAGACCGGCGCCTTTCGGCGGGCCGCGCCGGAGGAGGCCCTGAGCCGCTACGTCGCTCTTTTCTTTGCGGCGCGCAAGTACGAGGCCGATCCCAGTCTCGACTTCGGGGTCGCGCTCGACGACCTCTCGTGGATCTCGTCCGAGGAATACCTGCGCGTCATGGTGGACGAGTTCAACCGCGTCCACCGCGGCAGCATGACGCTGCTGATCTCGGGCGGGGAGAGCCAGGGCGCCGACCGAAGCGTCGCGCTGACCCTGCGTCACGGCCGGAACAACTACCGCATTCGGATGTCGATGGGGAACCTCTTGGGGGCCTGACCGCCCGGCCGGCCGGCGGCCGGGCCGGGGCGCTCGGGGCCGCGCGCCCGGCCGAGCGTGGCCGAAGTGGCGCGCCCGGCCGAGCGTGGCCGAAGTGGCGCGCCCGGCCGGGGCGCCTGGGCGGGACGGCGCTGGAGAGCATGATGGCACCACCGCAACACGGCAGAACGTACGAACAGATCCGGGCCGACCTCCTGGCGGAGGCCCAGGCTGTGGGCGTGCACACTCGCGGCGCGCCGATGGACCCGGTGTTGGAGCTCTTCATCAACGGCTTCGCGCGCGAGCTCGAGTCGCTCTACGGCCGGGTCGACCAGGCGCTCGAGTACAACCGGCGCACCCTGCTGCGCAACTACTTCGCCGAGCCCTTCCTCGAGAGCCCGGCCCAGACGGTCGTGGGCATGCGGCTGAAGAAGCGCGCCCTGGTCGGGCCGGCCATGCGAGTGGCCTGGCAGCGGCCGATCGGGCGCTTCACCCCCGAGTACGCGGTCGTCGGCGAACGCGAGATGATCCCCATGGATCTGGCGGCGGTGTTCTACTGCGTGGGCAGCTCGATCTACCGCCTGCGCTGGGATGAAGCGTTCAAGCTGACGAGCACGCGACACGCCGCCCGCGAGCCGTTCGCCCGGCCGAGCATCATCCTCGCCCTGACATCGAGCGAGCCGTCCATTGACAGCGGGTACCTCTCGCTGCTGGTGCAACCCAACGACACCGGGATTCCGGGGCTCTTCCCGGGCTCGGACCCGCAGCGCGGTTTCAGCGCCTACCTGGACGCGGCCACCTGGCACGCGGCCGGCGCGAGCGGCGACTTCTCGGCCTCCGCGCTCCTGGCGCCCCCGCTGCCCGACGCCCGCGCGGCCGGCTCCGCGGCGTGGAGCCGCTTCCCCACCGAGGCCAGCCTCTTCGCGCGCATCGAGTCCGAGCACCTGGACGCCGATCTCGTGCGGCGGTTCGCGCCGGGCGTCGCTCTGCGCCCGAGCCCCGTGCCCCCACCCATCGCCGCCGCGGCCGAATCCGCGCCGGAGCTGGCCGACGTCGCGGCGCTGGGGGGCAAGGCGATCTGGCTGCAGGCGGCTCTCCCCTACGTCGTGGCCGATGATCCGCGCGCGCTGCTGGCGCTGATCGCCGTCAATGCGCGCCTGGCCATCGGCTACCGCCGCGACGCGCGCGACCGCTTCAACATCACCGAGAACGACTACAACGTCCAGACCGAGGTCTTCGAGCTCGGTCTCGCCGATCGCCCCGGACAGTACTGCCGCACCTTCGGGCGCTGGGTGGTGACGGCGCTCGTCGACAAGGAGGGCAACGAATACCCCTACGTCTACGACGCATTCGCCAAGGGCGAGGACCGCTGGTTCACGCTCGAGGCGGGCGCCGACGATGTCACGTTGATCGTCCACGTCCCGCGCCGCAAGATCCCCAAGGCCGGACACTTCGACTTGTACACCGGCCACTTGATCACCACCGAGGCGAACACTCCGCAACTCGACATCCTCGCGCGACTGCCGGCCAACGGACTGGACTTTCCCGAGGTCGCCGATCTGCAGCTCCTCCTGCCGGCCCGCGGCGGCGGCGACGGCTACCAGGCGGACGGGACGGCGCCCGACTCGCTCCAGTCCGGCGGGGCCGCGGTGCTTGCCCGCCAGTACGCGCGGGCCGCCACCTGGCTGCGGACGCGCGATCGGCTGATGACGGTGCTCGACCTGAAGTCGTTCCTGCATGCCCTGGACGCGCGCGTGGCGGCGGTGCGCCCCGAGCGCGCCGCTTTGACGCGCGAGCGGCGCCTCGTGCCGGGCGTGCGCCTGAACGTGCGCTTCGATCCGCAGGCGCAGCTCGCGCCCGCGGAGCAGGAGGCGATCTGCCGGATGGCCACCCGCCAGATCGAGGCCCGCGTGCCGGCCGGCATGTGGGTCGACGTGCTGCCGGAAGCCGACGGGGGAGTCGCCCGATGAGTTCACGCCCCGCGCCCTGGTACCCGCGTTTCGCCCGCGTGGACCGATTCCCGTCGAGCTCGAGCGCCCTGAGCGCGCTCTGCCAGCTCGAGCAGATCGGCGTCGAGGCGGAGGAGATCCGCCTGGTGCTGGAAGGACGTCGCCGCCAGCCCAGCCCGCCCGTGCTCGAGCAGCACCCCGAGCCGGGCGATCCCGTGCGTCACGGCGTGGAAGTCACGCTGCGCCTCGCCGAGGACAGCCTCCTCGATCGCTTCCCCGAGCGCGCCTTCGTGTCGCTGCCGGGGCGCGAGGGCCGCGACCAGCTCGCCGCCGCGCGCATGCTCTTCGCGCCGTTCGACAAGGCGCGCCTGCTCGCCCTAGCCCGCCTGCGCCACTGGAACGCCGTCTTCAGCGGCGCCCACGGCAGCGCGGCCTACGAGAGCTTCCTCTACCAGGTGCTTGGATTGCCCGAGCAGTTGCTTGCGGCGGCCCGGCGCGTGTTCGACGCGGACCAGCTCCGGGCGTGGCTGCGCATCCTGCCGCTCCTGCCGCGCTTCGCGGGCAATCTGCCGGCCGCGGCCGAGATCCTCGCCTGGTTCCTGGGCGACCCGGTGACGGCCGGAACCGATGACGCCCATCGCGAGCCCATCCCGCCGGAGCAGCAGCTCGTGCTGGCCCGCGGCGCCGCGGGCACCGGTCGCGGCGTGGGCGGTTTCGCGGCGGGCAGGTCCCGAGGCACGCCGGGCGCGACCGGCGCGGCCAGCATGACCGGCGCGGGGGGCGCCGCGGCTGCCGGAGCGCCGACCAGGTCTGGCGGTCCGGCAACCAGGCCGACCGGGCCGGCGCCCAGGCCCGCCGGGCTGCCGACCAGGGCGGCAGGGGCGGCAGCCAGATCTGCGGGGCGTGCGCCGCTCGGTCAGGGCTTTGCCGGCAGCGAAACGAGCGAGATCGGCACGGGCGTCTTCTTCTCCATCGGCCCGCTGGCGCCCGAGCGCGGCGGCCGCTACGCAGGGCTGCCGTTCACCGCGCTTCCCAGCGGCCGCACGGGCGAAGCCGCGCACCAGGTGTCCGTGGACCTGGGCTTCGCCGGGGATCTCGAGGCGCTGTACGACTTCTGGGCAACCTCCCGGCCCGAGCTCTTCACGAGCTGCTGGCCGCAGATCGCCCACATCCTCGTGCACCTGGTTCCCGCCCACATGGTCGTGCAGGCGCGCTTGCAGCCCGATGCGGGCAGCGGCTGGCTGCTCGGCCGGCGCGCGGAGGCCGGGGCGACGCTGGACCCCGGCGCGGCACCGGGCCCCGGGGCGACCCTGGACCCCGGCGCGGCACCGGGCCCCGGGGCGACCCTGGACCCCGGGCTCCACCCCTCGACGCTGGGCGCCTGGACGGTCCTGGCCGGCCGGCAACAGGGCTGATTGCCTAACGTACTACCCTTGTGGGAGTTGTGGACTGGCGCCGGCGCCACACGGCAACCTTATCGCTGGCAGGGGGTTGCGGCCCCACCCCAACGCTCCGGGCCCGAGCCCGGTCCCCGGGCCGTCGGGCCGCGTCCCCGGGCCGTCGGGCCGCGTCCCCGGGCCCCCATCTTTTCAAAAAAAGTACTAAACTACTTACCTAATTTCTGCGTCTATCGGACGGAGCGAGGAGGCGGCCGTGGCCCGCAGTGCGCGTATGAGCATGGACATCATGGCTGAACTGGGCGAGCTGGCGCTCGCCAGCCGACTGAAGCGGCTCAGCGAGACGCTCATGAAGGACGCGGCGGGCTTCTATGCCGACCTGGGCGTCGACTTCCAGCCCCGCTGGTTCACCGTCTTCTACACGCTTGGCCGGCGCTCGCCGCTGGCGGTCGGCGAGTTGGCCCGGGGCCTCGGACTCAGTCATCCGGCCGTGAGTCAGGTAGCAGACCAGATTGTCCGGGCCGGGCTCGCGCGCCAGACCAGGGATCGTCGCGACGACCGCCGGCGGCTCCTGAGCCTCACGCCCGCCGGGCGGCGTCTCCACCACCGGCTCGCCCCGGTGTGGACCGAGATCCGCGCGGCGGCCCGCGAGCTGATCGATGAGGCCGGGACGGACCTGCTGGTCCACGTGGAGCGCATTGAGGCCGCCGTCGCCCGCCGGTCCGTCATGGACCGCGTGCGCGGCCGGCTGGGGATGGCCGCACCGGGGACGCTGCGCATCGCCGACTATCGCCCGGCGTACAAGAAACACTTCAGGGTGCTCAACGAGCAGTGGCTGCGAGCGGAGTTCGAGATCGAGCCGCACGACTGGCGCATCCTCGACGATCCCAACGGCGCTGTCATCCGCAGGGGCGGCGCGATCCTCTTCGCGTTGCTCGGCGACGAGGTTGTGGGAACGGCGGCCCTCGTTCGTCATCCGGGCGGCCTGCTGGAGCTGTGCAAGATGGCCGTCGCGCCGCACGCGCGCGGCCGCGGCATCGGCACCGCCCTCGCGCAGGCCGTCATCGCCCGCGCCCGCGACTGGAAGGCGCCGGCACTGCACCTGCAGACGAGTCCGCGCCTCACGCAGGCGGCGCGTCTCTACCGCAAGCTCGGGTTCCGCAGGCTGAAGCACAATCCATTGCCGCGGGCGGAATACTCGCGGTGCAGCATCACGATGGTTCTGGATCTCGCCGGCTCAACCGCAGGCGGAGCCCGCGTTCAGGAGTCGCCAACGCCGGCGGCCCGGAAGCCGGGCACTGGCAAGCGCCAATCCCAGGAGGCCTCAGCATGACCAGCGCGCGCTTCATCGCGCACGACCGGACTGCCCCGCGACCGCCGGTGTCGGTCGCCGCGCGGCGGGCGACCCTCATGGGCCCGGCGTCGATGGCCACGGTGTTCGCGGCTGCGGTCGCCCTGGCGCTGGCTCTGGCGATCGCGATCGCGCTCGCCGCGACGCCCGCGGCCCGCGCCCAGCAGCAGTTCTTCGCCCGCCCGGGCGAGCTGCCCCGCATGAGCGCGCTCACCCAGGCCGCCGTGCTGGACAGCGTCACCACGGCCATCGACACGATCTACGTCATCAAGGACACCGCCGATCGGATCATCGCTCACCTGCGCGCGCAGCATGCCGAGGGCGCCTACCGGGAGCTGACCGATCCCGTCGAGTTCGCGCAGAAGCTCGACGCCGATGCGCGCACCGTTTATGACGATCATCACTTCGGAATCCGGGCCATGTATCCCCTCGACCCTAGCGCCGAGAAGCAGGTCGAGGACCCACGCCAGACCGAACGCGCCCAACGCAGCCTGAGGGAGCGCAATTACGGCTTCGAGAAGGCCGAGATCCTGTCGGGCAACGTCGGCTATCTCGAGCTGACCCAGTTCGTCGACACCGATCCGGCCGGGGAAACCGCCGCCGCGGCCATGAACTTCCTGGCCAATTCCTATGCCCTGATCATCGACTTGCGTCAGAACAGCGGCGGCAGCGCGTCCATGATCCGAATGCTGGCTGGTTACCTGTTCAAGGACCAACAGCACCTGATCAACTGGTACGTGCGCGACACGGAAACAACCGAGCAATCGCACTCCCTGGATTATGTGCCCGGCCGGCGCCTGACGGACATGCCCGTTTATGTGCTGATCAGCAGCTTCACGGCCTCGGCCGCGGAGGAGTTCGCCTTCGACATGAAGCACCTGAAGCGCGCGACCGTGGTGGGCGACACGACCGCGGGGGGCGGTCACACGGTAGTCTCCAGCTTCTTTCACTTCGACGGCTTTCGCATCGGCATGCGCCTTCCTCACGGCCGCGCTTTCGACCCGAAGACGGGCGAGGGCTGGGAGGGCGAGGGCGTCATTCCCGACATCGCTGTGTCCAGCGATCAGGCGCTGGCGGTCGCGCACATGAAGGCCCTCAAGCAGCTCGCGGAGGCGGAGCACGACGAGGATGCGCGCTTCAAGCTGAGCTGGGCGATTCAGGGCCTGGAGTGCCAGGTCAACCCTTTCGCCCTGAGCCGTGAGCAGTTGGCCGAGTATTCCGGCACGTACGGCCCTCGCAGCGTGACCCTGCTGAGCGATGGCCTGTACTACCAGCGTGAAGACCGGCCGAGGATGCTGCTCACACCGATGGGTAAGGATCTGTTTCGCGTGGGGGATCTCGACTACGTCCGTTTCCGCTTCGAGCGGAACGGTTCGGGCAAGGTCATGCGCATCGTCGGCGTGTATGACGACGGGCATGAGGATGAGAATGACCGTTCGTAGCGTTGGGAAGATGCGGGGGCGTTGAGCCAACGGCGACGCAACGGTCTCGCGCGTGGGGAAGCGGCCAGGTTTACTGGGGGGTGACCGACGCTGCTTCCCCGCCGCGCTTTCCGAGCTGATTGCCGCGGCCACGCATGCCGGACCTTTTCCCGCGAGCCTCTTGCGGTGATCCGGCGCGCGCGGAGCGCTCCTGCCAAGTCGTTTCCTGCGGGTTTGCGATCCGTCCTGCCGCGCGGTATGGTGCTCTTGGCCGGCGCAGGCATCCGCCCGCCGGCGGCGTGAGTTTCGAAGGAGCGCACCGCCGTGGAGAGCAGCCCCCCCTCGGAATCCCAGCCGGCGAAGCCGGCGCCTGCGCCGCGCCGTCCGCGGACGCTTCACCTGGTGGTCATGGCCGCCGGCATGGGCAGCCGCTACGGCGGCCTGAAACAGGTCGATCCTGTCGGCCCGGCCGGCGAGAACGTCCTCGATTACTCGGTGTTCGACGCCGCGCGCGCGGGGTTCGGCAAGATCGTCTTCGTCATCCGGCGCGACATCCACGACATCTTTCGCGAGAGGATCGGTCGCAGGATCGAGGGGCGCATCTCGTGCGCTTACGTTCACCAGGAGCTGGATGCGCTGCCCCCGGGCTTCACCGTCCCGGAGGGTCGCGTCAAGCCCTGGGGCACGGCGCATGCGGCGCTGTGCGCGCGCGCCGCCGTCGATGGTCCCTTCGCGGTCATCAACGCCGACGACTTCTACGGCGCCGCGGCGTTCCGGGAGGTTGCCGGGCACCTGACGTCAGCCGACGCGCCCGGCGAGCTCGGCGCGTACTGCATGGTCGGCTATCGGCTCGATCACACGCTCAGCGAGCACGGCCACGTGTCGCGCGGCGTCTGTTCGGTGACGCCCGACGGATACCTGGCCGGAATCGTGGAGCGCACGCGAATCCAGCGGTTCGACGACGCGATCAAGTGCGCGCTGGATGGCGATCGGTGGGAGACGCTGGCGCCCGATACGATCGTCTCGATGAACATCTGGGGCTTCACCCACGAGTTCTTCGGGCACCTGGAGGATGCGTTCCGGGCTTTCCTCGAAACGCACGGCCGGGAGCTCAAGGCCGAGGCCTACCTGCCGGCCGTGGTCGACCGGGCCATGCGGGCCGGCCGGGCCCGCGTGCGGGTGCTCAGGACCGACGCGCGCTGGTTCGGCGTCACCTACCAGGAGGATCGCGCCCGCGCGCAAGCTGCCGTGCGCGAGTTGGTCGCCCTCGGCCAGTATCCGGAGAGGCTGTGGGGATAGCGTTCGACCCGCGAGATCTCCTCGTGAAACTTACACCGCCAAAAGTACTTAGAACGATCCCCCTCAAGGGCAACGTGGTATACTTAACCCTGTCGCCGGCAGCCGCCGGCGCCTCCCAAGCAGGATTCAGCGGGCGTCGTCCTTGGATCCTCCCAGTGCCTCAGACGCTCGATAGAGGGCGGGCCGACTCGAAGGGTCGGCCTTCCCGCTTTCTGGGGCTTTGCCCCAGGTCCCGCCCGGCCGTCCATCTCCCCGGAGGCCCGCCGTGACCGGCCGCGAGCGCGAGATCAAGCTCGGGCTGGACGACAGCGATCTCGTCCGGATCCACGAGCTGCTGGGCCCCGCCGCGGCCTTGGTTATCCAGCGCAACTACTACCTGGACACGCCATTGGGCGACCTGCGCCGCCGCAAGCACGGCCTGCGGCTGCGTCTCGAGGCGCCGCTCCCGCCGGCCTTGCTCGATCCCCCCGCGGATGCCGTGCGACGCGTCCTGGGGCCCCTCCGGCCGTGGGAGCAAGCGCCCGGGGAGTCGCTGCCCCTGCGGTTGTTCGATCCCCGGCCGGCGCCCGAACGCCACATTCTGAGCCTGAAGGGACCCTCGCTGCGCGTGGGGGTCTGGGTCGACCGTCTAGACGAGCAAGCTGAGATCAGCCACTCCCGCGCGCGTGACATCATATTGGAGGGCGCCGACGCTCTGGACCTGCCGCTGCCGCATCTGGCCGTCCTCGCCCGAGAGCACGGCCTGGGTCGCGTACGGGTGCTGGGCGCGACGGACAACCTGCGCCGAATCTACGCGCTCGACCTCGGCGCCGCCCGTGGACCCGACCACGGACTTGCCCGTCGACCCGACCAGGAAGTCCCGTCTGCCCTCGCCTCTCTCCGCCTTGAGGTGGACAGCACGCGCTACCCCGGCGGCGCGATCGAGCACGAGGCCGAGCTCGAGCTCCCACACCACGTGCCGCTCTCGACGGCCGCCCGCGACCCCGGCGCCGACACGCGCGGACCCGCTTCCAGCGACGCCGGCGCCGCACGGCCCGAGAAGGCCCCTCTCGACGCCGATGCCGTATCCGCAGCGATCCGAGCGCTCTTCGACCGCGCCGGTGTGCCCTGGGTTCCAAGCACTCGCGGCAAGTATGCACGCTTCCTCGAGCGGTCGGGCCTCGAGCTGTGAAAGCCGGCCGTTTCGATCTGATACACTGTCTCACTTCTGGCAAAGCGGTTTGTCTCAGATCGCGACATTCCAGGCGTAACAGACCGCGCGCGATCCTTAACCACTTGATGGATCTGCTTTTCCCAGTCCTCCCCCGCTGACTCCGCCTTCGGCACGCTGATTGCACAGGCCCGGGTTCAGGACACGGGCGGCAATGCCCCGCGAGGCTGATTGCGACGGGGCGCCGCGCTGGGCTGCTGGATCTCGCAGGATATGGGATGGAAGGGAGGTGAATGCCATGATGTGGAGCATGGATCCGTGGCGGGAAATGGATCGCATGCGGCGCGAGCTTGAAGGGCTGCTCGATCCTCTGGCCAGCCCATCCGCCCGCCGGGTCTTCCCGCCGATCAACATCTATGACAACGTCGACGAGATCTTGGTCGCGGTGGAGTTGCCGGGACTGACACGGGACGATGTGAAGATCCTGTTCGTGGATGGAGCCCTGACCATCTCCGGGACGCGCAAGCTCCCGGGATTCGTGGAGGGCATGACCCCGCTGCGCCAGGAGCGTCCGACGGGACGGTTTGAGAAGTCCATCGAGATCCCCGTCAAGGTCGACGCGGACAAGATCGCGGCGTCCTTCAAGAATGGGGTGATGATGATCAGGCTGCCCAAGGCGGCGGAGGCGCGGCCGCGGCAAGTGCCCATCGCGATCGAGTGAAGGAGGTGACGGCCATGAGCAAGGAACTCACCAAGCGCGAGCGCGCCGAGGTCACCAGCACCGCTGCCGAGCAGATGGTCGAGCCCGGGCTCGCCTATTCGCCCGACGTCGACATCTTCATCTCGACGGATGAGCTGGTGCTCCTGGTCGACCTGCCCGGCGTGGAGAAGGGCGCGGCGCAGATCGGAATCGACGAGGACAACGCGCTGACCATCACGGCCAAGGGCTCCTTCCAGGAGCCGGGCGATCGGTGCATTCGCCAGTCCCGAATCGGCGACTACTACCGCTCATTCCGGATCGGCAACGAGTTCGACAAGGAGCGCACTGCCGGGAAGCTGGAGAACGGCCTGCTCGAGATCCGCATTCCGCGGCGCGAGGAGCTGAAGCCGAGGCGCATCGAGGTGACGGCTTAGCCCCGAGCCCGGCCGCCAGCAGCAGCGCTCCGCGTCGGGCCGGCACAGACTTGCCCCGCGCGAGGTTCATCCAAGGGCGCCCGCCGTTGTGGCCGGCGCCCTTTCGCCGCCCCCCTGAGCCATGTGATCGCCGGCGCCCTCGTGCCGCCCCCCGCGCCATACCCGGGCGGCGCCTTGACTCACCGCCACGGGCCCGCGTAGTGTCAATCGGACTCTGGCAGTCATCGGCCGCTTCGAACAGGACATCGACCGCATGATGGCGATACAACTGGATCAGGTGCGCAAGACCTTTGGCTCCCACGTCGCGGTCGCGGATCTCTCTCTCGATGTCCCGACCGGAATGCTCTACGGCTTCATCGGGCCCAACGGCGCGGGCAAGACGACCACGCTGCGCATGATCGTCGACATCATCCGGCCCGACTCGGGAGCGATCGAAGTGCTCGGCGAGCGCGATCCGGCCGTGATCCGCAAGCGCATCGGCTACCTGCCGGAAGAGCGCGGCATATACAAGAAGATGCGTGCCGATGAATTCGTGGCCTACATCGGCATGCTCAAGGGACTGCCGCCGGCGGAAGGGCGCGACCGGGCCGCGCGCATCATCGATCGCCTGGGTCTCGGCGACTGGGGGCGCGCGACCGTCGACGCGCTCTCGAAGGGCATGCAGCAGAAGATCCAGTTCGCCGCCACGATCGTCCACGAGCCGGATCTGCTCATTCTCGATGAGCCGTTCTCGGGCCTGGACCCGGTCAATATCGAGACCATCAAGAACGAGATGCTCGCCTACCGCCGCGCGGGTCGCACGGTCATTTTCTCGACCCACATGATGGAGCACGCTGAGCGGCTGTGCGACGCGCTTTTCATGATCCATCAGGGGCGCAAAGTGCTCGACGGTCCGCTCGAGCGGATCAAGTCGAATGCTCCCCGCCGGGCCGTGCGGCTGAGCTGCTACGGCGACGCCGGCTTCGTCCGCTCCCTGCCGTACGTCGCCCGCGTGCGCGAATATGGGCAGGAGCTGGAGATCTTCCTGGTCGACGACGGCGACCCGCAGCAGCTTCTGGCCGACATCGTCGGCAAGGTCAAGGTCACGACTTTCGACATCAGCGATCCGTCCTTGTACGACATCTTCCTCGAAACGGCCGGCGTGGACCGCCATGAACGCATCAGCCCCGATGGATCGTTGCGGGCCGGCGCCGCCGAGGGCGAGGGAGCGTCATGATGCAACGAGTCTATCGAGTGGCCCAGCGCGAGTACCTCGCCTACGTCCGCACGCGAACCTTTCTCATCTCCGCGCTGGCTCTGCCGATCTCGCTCCTGCTAGCCGTGGCGCTGCCGGTGCTGATGGAGTCGGTGCCCAAGCCGCCCCGGACGTTCACGCTCATCGACGAGACCGGTCGCTATGAAGCCGCCGTAATGGCAGACCTCTTGCAGGAGAACTCGACGCAAGGCATCTCCGTCGACGCGCGGGACTACCGCTACATCGCGCCCGCCCAGCTCAACCTGCCCACGGACCCTGCCCGGCGCCGCTGGCTGCTCGACGCGGCGATCCGCGCAGGTGACTTGTTCGCCTATTTCCGGATCTCTGCGGGCCCCGAGGCGCCGTGTCAGCTCGACTACTTCACCGCCGACGCCTCCGCCGAGGGTCTGGCGCGCATCGTCCGCCGGGTGGTGAACCGTGTCGCGGTTCGCGAGGATCTGCTGCCGCTCGTGGGTGACGAGGCCTTGCTAGCCCGCTTCATCGAGGGCGTCCCCCTCAGGACGCACGCGATCACCGAGACGGGCGGCGAGGAAGCCACCGTCGCTCACGTGGCTCGCGCCTATGCGCCGATGGCCTTCGTCTACCTGCTGTGGCTGTCGGTCATCATGATGGCCGGGCACCTGATGACGAGCACGATCGAGGAGAAGACCAGCCGCGTCATCGAGGTCCTGCTCTCCTCGGTCTCGCCGTTCGAGTTCATGTTCGGCAAGCTGCTGGGCCTGGCCGCCGCCGGCATGACGATGATCCTGGTGTGGATCGTCTCGGGCGTCCTGGCCTTCACCGCGGTGCAGAACGCGACCCTGCATCAAATCGGCCTGGGCATCGCGGGAGGTTTCTCCGGCGCGACTGCCCTCTGGTTCCTCGGTTTCTTCGTCATCGGATTCCTCTTCTTCGCATCCCTCTTCGTCGGGATCGGCTCGGTGTGCAATACGATCCGCGAGACTCAGAACCTCACGCAGCCGATCATGTTCGTGCTCGTGATCCCGCTCATCCTCATGCCCTTCGTGACCAACAACCCGGATCACATCATCGTCGTGATCGCGAGCTTCTTCCCGCCGTTCACGCCCTTCGTGATCATGAACCGCATTCCGGCCAGCCCGCCCGCGCCGCTGTGGCAGGTCGCGCTGGCGGCGATGCTCATGGTCGTTTCGACGTGGCTGATGATCCGCGCGGCCGGGCGGGTCTTCCGCATCGGCGTGCTGATGTACGGCAAACCACCGACCCTGCCGGAGCTCCTGCGCTGGGCGCGGCGGAGCGACTAGCGAGGCCCTTGCGCCGGGCGCGGCGGAGCGGCTAGGGTTGCCGGAACACGCTGCCACCCGGCGACAGGCGCGCCGGCGGGTCGAGCGGTATTGATGACGCGGCGCGGAGCAC
>CAZRWW010000016.1:12193-19859 GCA_964603725.1 uncultured bacterium | reverse complement strand
GGCGCGGAGCACAGGCCAGGGCGCGGAGCACAGGCGAGGGAGGATCGCAGCATGACGGGCGGGAATGGTCCGGACGGCACGGCGACCGCAGGGCGCAACCCGAAGACCGAGCGGCTCCTCGAGCGCTTCCTCAACTACGTCAAGGTCCACACGACGTCCTGCGAGGACTCACCGACGGTCCCGAGCACCGAGCGGCAGCTCGACCTGGCGCGGATGCTCGCTGACGAGCTCACGGCCATGGGGCTGCCGGCGCGGGTCGATGAGTTCGGCTACGTCTATGCCACGCTGGCGGCCAATCTGCCCGCCGGCCATCCGGCCCGCGGCAAGGTGCCCGCCGTCGGCTTCATCGCCCACATGGACACCAGCCCTGATTCGCCCGGCCTGAACGTCAGCCCGCAGGTCATCCGCAACTACGACGGCGGCGACATCGCGCTGCCCGGCGATCCCACCCAAATCATCCGCCCCAGCGAGCTCCCCGAGCTGGCCAGCCAGGTCGGGAAGGACCTGATCACCTCCGACGGCACGACCCTGCTCGGCGCGGACGACAAGGCCGGCGTGGCCGAGATCGTCGAGGCGGTGCAGCGTCTGCTCGAGGACCCGGCGATCCTCCATGGCGACATCCAGATTGGATTCACGCCGGATGAGGAGATCGGCCGCGGCGCCGACAAGTTCGACGTGCCGGGTTTCGGCGCCCGGATCGCCTACACTCTGGACGGCGACGTGCTGGGCAAGATTGAGAAGGAGACCTTCAACGCCCACGCGGCCACGTACAAGCTCACCGGATACAACGTCCATCCCGGCAGCGCCAAGGACAAGATGATCAATACGCTCTACGCCGCGGCGGAGATCATCCGCCGTCTGCCGGAGGACATGCGCCCGGAGACGACCTCCGGCCGCGAGGGCTATCTGCACCCGCACACGATCGAGGGCACGGTCGACACCTGTAGGCTGAAGCTCCTCGTCCGGGACCATGATATCGCCAAGTCGCACCAGAAGATCCGCCTGCTGGAGCGAATCCGTGACGAGGTTCGCGCGGCCTTTCCCAAGATCGGCATCGAGCTGGTCGTGAAGGAATCGTATCTCAACATGGGCCCCAAGCTGGACGAGGATCCGCGCGTGGTGCGCGTCGCGTTGGACGCCTGCCGCGCGGTGGGAGTTGAGCCGTTCCTGGATGTCATCCGCGGCGGCACCGACGGCGCGCGCCTTTCCTACCAGGGCATCCTCACTCCGAACGTCTTCACGGGCGGCTTCAACTACCACAGCGTGCGCGAGTGGGCTTCGCTACAGGACATGGAGAAGGCCACCCAGGTGGTGATGAAGATCGCCGAGCTGTGGGTTGCCGAATCGACCAAGACATGATCCAGCCTTCCTGGCCGAATGGACGTGCAGCCCTGTAAGAATCTTGTATAGGTGACAATCACCTTGCCCTAAAGGCGCTTGATCCTTCCATGGGTCCGGCTCTGCATCCATCGACACTCAGGCGTTCCTATCCTATGCTGCCAGTGGCCCCCGCGTGAACTGTCCAGCCCGCTCCCCGTCCGGCGAGCGGGTTCCCCCTCTGGCTGCGCCGATAGCACCCCGACTCACCGCGCATCCGCCTGTGGCCGACGCGCTCAGGTGTCAGGAAGGGGGTGATGCGGAAGCATCCAGGGTCCACTGCCCAGACCGTCGACGCCTGCTACCCTCGGTCGCCGGCCGCTCTGGTCCGCGATGCTTCAAAGACGTCGTTCATTGGCGTGCGCAAGATGCCGTGCGGGGGTCCTGCGGCGGCAGGGGCCTCGCAGCAGATGTTGGACTGGCTATTACAGGGGGATGCCATGAGGAATCTGACCGCTCTTGCGATCTTGCTCATCCTCGCCGCGCAGGCCGGCGTGGCCTTCGCGCTCGCGCCGGCCGCGGATCACGCGGTGCAGCTACGCGGTCCGTCGCGCGACGACCTGGCGACGCCGGGCCCCACAGATGGGCGCCAAGACACGCTGTGGTTCGGCGGCGACAACGGCGCCGGCATCGCGGTGCTCGGCGGCCGATGGGACTTCGAATCGCCCGGATCGAACGGCTTTCAGGGCTGCACGTCCTGGGACCAGACCGCGAACCCGGCCGTGTACTTTGACCGCGTGACGACGGCGAGCTTCACTGCCCACGGCGACCCGTGCGTTCCCATGTTGTCGGGAACCACGGGAATGCTGTGGTGCGGGATCCACGAGGACGAGGCCGTCGCCCGCGACTTCCCGGCCGGAATGGGCTACCAGAACTATCACTGCCAAAAGGCGCTCTCCCCGCGCGTGGCCATCGACCCGGCCACTCAGGCGGTGGACCTGGCCTTCACGTACTTCAACCACACGGAGCCGGCGTACGACTACACCCACATCTACGTGCTCTGCTACGATGCAATCGGGGAGCTCATTGTCGAGCACGAGGTCATCCGGATCGACAACGTCATCGGCGACGCGGCGCTGCCCGCCCACTTCGATGAGGGGGTTGAGGTGCCGGCCGGCACGCTCCCGGCGGCGACCATTCAGGTTCAGCTCGAGTTCCGAGTCGTGGCGGATGGCGGCTGGTCCGATGAGGATGGTCTGTGGGACTCGCCCTGCGGTCCCTTCGCCGCCGACGACGTCTCGTTCGTCGTCGGCGCGCAGAGCAGCTTCTACAGCTTCGACGACGGGCCGCAGGGCTGGGAGTTCGCGAAGTGCGATGGCGTGGGCGCCTACATGCACATCGTTCACGACTACGAGTACCAGGAGTGGCTCGACGACCTGGGCCTCACCTGCGACTGCACCCTGGTCGGTGACGCGATCGCCTTCGTCAGCACCATGTGCCAGAACGGCCCAGGGCTCGTTCCGGCCATCAACGAGCGCTTCGAGACGGGCGTCATTCCCCGGGGCCCGTATCAGCCGCCGTACTACAATGCCACGATCTCCCGGTACGATGCCTTCCTGAACCTGCCGCACGACACCGGCGCCCACTACCGGCCCGGCTACCGCATGTTTCCCTACTCCACCGAGATCAATCCCGCGTCGCACTGGTCGCCGCGGCAGGGCCAGAATCTCTGGTACTATGTGCAGCCCGGCTTCTGCGCGCTCAACGGCGAGAATCTCTCGACCATGGCGGACGCCCCCTTGCCGGCGAACTGGGACTCGCTGAAGTATGTGCTGGAGATCTTCTCGAGCTGCGACGCCTTTGCGATCCCCTCGACCGTGTGTCTCGAGCCTGGTTGCACCGGTGGATCTCCGGTCTTCGACAACATCCGCATCGGTCTGACCAGTTCGGCCAACGCGCCGGCGATCTCGTGGGTCAACGGCGGGCTGTTCATGGACGGCTTCGGGCAAAACTACCCGACGTATCTCGAGCCCAGCGACCGCTGCAACGCCAACATCTCCTACGACCTCAGCCGCGAGAGCACCCTCAAGAACGACTGGCATGCCGATACTTCGTGCGTGTCCGGACCGGTGGTCGCCACCGAGCAGGGGCGCTGGCTCTGCGAGCTGTGTTTCCGCGTCGCCCGGCTGGGGGCCCGCCAGCCTATGATCCCGGAGTACCACGCCTGGAAGGCTCGCTTGACCGGCGACCCCGAGGCGGGATTCGTCTGCGTGCTGATGGATTCCTCCGAGGGGCTGAATCACACCCAGATCTACAGCAACAAGTTCGACACCTACTTCCACGAGGATGATCCGGGTTTCCGTGGGTCTCAGGACGTGAACGAGCAGAACGAGATCCTCCCCGACCAGGTCTTCGTGCCCGGGACGCGGATCGAATACTACTGGCGGTCCTACTGGTTCAACGGCGGCGCCTCGCCCTCCGACTACTACCTGCTGGGAGCGAATCCACCGCGCGAGATGGAGCTCCTGCCGACGATGGAGGTACGCGCCGGCGAGGACTTCACGGTGCAGTGGCCCTCCGTGCTTTACATCGACGCCTTCAACGCCGGCGGCGAGCAGTACATGATACCCGCGCTCCAGCAGCTCGGGATCAGCTACGACAAGTTCGATTACCTGGACACCTCGACCAACTACAACTGCTCATTCCGGCGCGATCTGGGAGGAACGGGGTTCAATCCCGGAGGCTACGGCAACAATGGGTGCACTACCGAGCAGCTCATGGGCTACCGTTTGATCATCTTAAGCGCGGGCACGCTCCCGCCCGGCTCGACGGAGCCGGAAGACTACACCATGTACGACCAGTGGCTGGCGACCACGGACTGCGGCCTGGCCAACGTCAGACGGGGCATCGTCTTCGACGGCGATGAGGTCTGCGGCCTGCTGGCCCATCCCGTCCAGGGGCACGCCGTCAACTTCGCGCACAACGTCCTGGGCGTGACGCTGGTGGCCCAGGCCTATCGCGACCACAACGAGGACCCGGCCTACTGCGTCTACCTGGAGCCGATCACCGGAGCGCAGTTCTCACCGGCTGCGCCGGGGGTCGGGCTGTTCGGCAACGGGTGTCCGAATGAATTCAACTACAACGTCCTGGGCATCCAGCCCGGAGTGTCCAACGTCTCCGGGAACCTGGATTTCTGGAGCTACGAGCAAACGGGCAACCAGCAGTATGTCGATTTCGCCCAGGTGGTGCGCCGCCATCAGGAGGCGGGCGTCGCCAACTGGCGCTCGGTCGTGAATGGCTTCAGCTTCCATCATCTCTCGGAGCGCAACTGTGGCGGGCAGCCCTGCAGCCAGGATTCGGCCTGCCACGTGGGCGGAACCACGGCGCTCTATGGTCCCATGCTCGAATGGATGGCGGCCGGTAGTACGCCGTTCACGAAGTGGATCTACCCGTGCATCAACACGGGCGTGGATCCTGAAGCGAACCATTTCGGCGGCCCGGTGAACTACCTTCACCAGAGTCGTCCCAATCCGTTCCATGCGCGCGCGACGATCCGCTTCTCCCTGGCTTCCGCGGGCGAGGTGAATCTGGCGGTGTATGACGTGGCGGGGCGCCTGGTGAAGACGCTGCTGCAGGACGAGGCGCCGGCCGGCGAGAGCTCGGTCGTGTGGGACGGCACCGACAACCAGGGCAATCGTGTGGGCGGCGGCGTCTTCTGGGCACAGATGACGACCCGCGACGGGTTCAGCTCTGGCAAGAAGATGGTCGTTCTACGTTGACCGCGGGGTAGGCCTTTAACCCGTGCGCGGCGGCGGCACCGAGCCTGGGAGTCCGAGACTCTGCCATCTCGGACGCCCGGGCCTTTCGGTCCGCCGCCGTGTCCGGTTCCCGGGCGTCAGCTCGGCCGAGACGGGGCGCCTCAGTCGATCATCAGTCGAAAGCCGCGCCCGTGCACAACGCGAATCGCGACGCGTTGGTCATCCTTCAGATACCTGCGCAGGCGCGAGATGAAGACGTCCATGCTCCGGCTGCAGTGGTAGCTTTCCTCGCCCCAGATCTCACGCAGGGCCAGGGATCGTTCGAGCACCTGATCGCGATGCAGGCACAGCAGTCTGAGCAGCTCCGACTCCTTGTCGGTCAAGCGGCGCTCCTCGTCGTTGCGACGCAGGATCTGCCGTCGGTAATCGAAGACATAGCCGCCGATCGTGAAGGTCTCGGCCGCGGCGGGATCGCCCGCGGCAACCGGCTCTGGAGCAACCCGCCGGCGTCGCAGGACCGCCGCGATGCGCAGCAGCAACTCCTCCATGCTGAACGGCTTGGTGACGTAGTCGTCGCAGCCGATGCGAAAGCCGGCAATGCGGTCCTCCAGCAGCGAGCGGGCGGTCAGGAAGATCAGCGGCGTGTCGTCAGCCGCGCCCCGGATCTCCCGAGCAAAGGAGAACCCATCGCGAGCCGGCATCATCACATCGACCAGGCACAGGTCGAACTCGCTCCTCCGATAGGTCTGCAGCCCCTCCTCGCCGTCGGCGCACAGGGTGACGTCGAAGCCACGACGTTCCAGCGACTCCTTGACGATGACCCCCAGATTGGGATCGTCTTCCAGCAGGAGTATCCGCTTGCGCGCCGCCATGCCGACCTCTCCCTCGTGCTCTTCAGGACTCAAGGGCTGCTCCCGTCCCAGCCAGCGGCAGCCGCAGCGTCACCCGCGTGCCCTCACCCAGGCGGCTGTCCAGGTCCACGCGACCTCGATGGGCTTCGGTGAGCAGCTTGACATAGCTCAGCCCCAGGCCGAAACCCTTGACGTCGTGCCGTTCCCCGGTCGGACAGCGGAAGTACTTCTCAAAGACCCGCCCGAGGTGGGTGGCGTCGATGCCCTCACCGCGATCGCTGATCGTGACGACCACCCAGTCGTTGTCGTTGTGCGTGCCCACGCTGATCTCGGGTGGACCGGGCGAATACTTGGCGGCGTTGTCGAGGAGATTGTCGATGATGCCCGTCAAATGCACACGGTCCCCGCGGACCAAGCTCCGGGTGGCCGCGAAATCGTGCGCGATCGTCCCGCGCCGCCGTTCGATCTGCAGCGCAAACCCCTCCATTGCCCGCGAGATGACCACGTGCAGGTCGAGCTCCTCGAGGGCCAGGCGGAAGTCGCCGCGTTCGAGCTGGGCCACTTGCAGGATCTTCTCCACCTGAGCGCGCATACGGCGGTTCTCGTCACCGATCATGCGGTTGTACCGCTGGACCGTGGCGAGATTCGCCTCGACCTCGCGGCGGGCAATCGCCTCGCTTGCCAGCGCGATGGTGGAAATGGGCGTCTTGAACTCATGGGTCATGTTGTTGACGAAGTCGACGATCTGCGTCGCGAAGCGCTGTTGCTCGGCAATGGTTCGGATGGCCTGCGCGAAGCAGTAGACCACGATCAGCGTGAGAACCAGCGCGGCAGCGAGCAGCGGCCAGATCTGCAGCCACAGATGCGCGCGACCGCGGGGGAAGTGCACGACCACCTGATGGAAGGGCGGGGCGAACTCGAGTGGGATGAGTGAGGCGCGCAAGTCCGATCGCTGCAGTTCCGCGCGGTAGCGCTCATCGGACACCGCGATGAGAGTGTCCTCGGCAACTCGCACGAGGCCCGCGGCGTACTCGAGCCCGATGCCGGCCTCCCGCAGGCTGATGCCCACGGCCGAGTCGATCCGGGCGATGCCGAAGCGCTCCACAATCGGCTCGCGATTGACGGCGAGCAGGTCGACCATGATGCGCTCGACCAGCTCACGCTTCGCCGACCCGGCCTCGGCGGCGACGTCGTGCCGCAGCAAGATCGCCCGCGCGGCGATCGGCCCGATCCGCGCGCTGTCGCCCGGAGCGCTTTGGCCCGGAGGCGTTGATCCCAGCGCCGACGCGCACGCCGCGGCGACACTGTCCGGTCCCGTCCAGGAGAACCGGCGCCGGACGTGGGCGGCGGCCTCGGTGGCCTCCAGCTTCCTCGGCACGGAGAATAGGGCCGCCTGGACGCCGCCGCGGAAGACGCGCTCCTTCAGATCGAACGCGCTGCGCAGAAGGTAGGCCTGCACGATCACCAGCCCGGCCAGCGATGCGGTCAGGAGCGCGATCGTGAGGCTGATCTTGCGTTTCGCCAAGAGCATGCGGCCAGTATACTCCCTCGGCAGCTCGTTTGCCGTTTTCCCTTACGTACGCGGATTCGTCCGCGGGCGTGTCTCGCAGGAGGAGACTCGCGGCCGTCCTTTGCATCCTTTCACATCCGCTAACGCACCTTGAGTGGGTTGCCCGCAACGCAGGATCACGCGCCGCCGTCCATCTGTCGTGCGCTCTCGGGAAGCGGGCCGGGGCGGCG
>CAZRWW010000016.1:9619-12093 GCA_964603725.1 uncultured bacterium | reverse complement strand
GGGAAGCGGTCTCAGGCACGCCGCGGTGCGGATCGGGCGGAAGAACGGAAAGCCGAGGTGAATCATGATCGGATCGCAAACGAATGGCACGGGCGCCAGGACTGGTTGCCGGAGGTATCGCGAGTTCTTGAGCGCGATGGCAGCCGTTGTGTGCGGCGCCTGGATGGCCGGCCTGGTGCCAGCGGTCGCGGCCGAGGAGGTCGTGATCGACGGCGTGCCGCACGCCCGCAACGGCAGCCTCCCCAGCCAGGGCACGCAGACGCTGCGCCTGCAGGAGCAATGGCGCGCGGGCGGTGAGGGCAGTGAGGTGCTCCTGGGTCTGGTCGCAGACGCGACGATCGACGCCGACGGCAACGTCTATGTGCTCGACCGGCAGCTCAGTCAGGTGCACGTATTCGGGCCCGATGGGAGTCTGCTGCGCACGCTGGGCCGTGAGGGGGAAGGGCCCGGCGAGTTCCGCTTCCCCACCAACATTGTCCTGCTGCCGGACGGGCGCGTGGGCGTCTCGCGGGTGATGCCGGGCTCGATCGTGCTACTCGGCCGCGACGGCGCTCCGGCCGGCACGATTCACATCGGCGAGGCCGGCGCGAGCGCTCCGATGCAGTTCCTCGACGAGGTCTTGTGCGAGGGCGACCGACTGATCGTGTCCGGGCGCTCGTTGCATCGCCGTTCCGAGGGTGTCGAGCGCGAGATGTACGTGGGCCTCCTCGACCTGAACGGCAAGGAACAGGCCCGCCTCATGGCCAGGCTCGGCTCCGACCCCATCATGAGCCGCAAGTACGTCGAGCGCGACGAATACTGGGTCAGCCGGGGCGGCATGGCGGCGGGCCGGGACGGCCGGGTCTATCTGGCTCCCGAACGTGACCGCTACGCGATCTCCGTGTACTCGCCGACCGGCAAGCTCGACCGCGTCATCGAGCGCGAGTGCCGTCCCCGCAAGCGCACGGACGAAGAGAAGTCTCGGGTGGGTTCGGGCATGGTGGCCATCGTCAACGGCGAGCGCGTGCGCTTCGAGATTGTGGCCGAGGACTTTCCCCCATGCATCCAGGGGATGAACGCCATGACCGACGGGAATCTGTGGGTCGTGCCCGCTCCCGAGGCGGATGCCCTGCCCGCGGGCATTCTGCAGGTGTATGACGTCTTCAGCCCGGCGGGAGAGTTCACCCGTCGGGTCCAGCTCGCCGGGCCCGGCGATCGGGACGAGGACCGCGTGCTGCTCCTCGGACCCGATCGAGTCTTGGTCGTCAAGGGCGCCGCTGAGGCCATCCGCGCCATGACCGGTGAAGGCCGGAGCGCCGGGCAGAGCGAGGCCGCGGGCGAACCGCTGGAGATCGTCTGCTACGCGATCGAGCCGGCATAGGCCACCCCCGCGGGTCGGGGAAGTGGTTTGGGGAGGCGCACCGTGACGCGCCCCGTACACGCGGCGGATGCGCCTCGCGCCCGCCGTTGACGCGTCTCGCCCCCGCGGCGGATGCGCCTCGCGCCCGCCGTTGACGATCCGCCAGCCCATGCCCTAGTATTCTGCCTCGATCGATATGTTTCGTGGCCACCGTACGCGCCGGCTCTACTCGGCTCGGCCGGGTCGCGGCGCCCGCAAGCTGTCGCCCATTCGGGCTCGGACCCAAACCACGGAACCCAAGATAACTGGAGGGGATACGATGATGGCTCCGCTGCGTCTACTCGCCCTTGCCCTGAGCCTGGTTGTGCTAATCGGCACGCCCGGCTTCGAGCTCGATGCGCTGGCCGCCCCGGCGGCGACGACGGTGCGCATGGCAACCACCACCAGCACCGCCAACACCGGCCTGCTCGACCACCTGTTCCCGGAGTTCGAGAAGGACACGGGCATTCATGTGGAGTACGTGGCGACCGGCACAGGACAGGCACTGACCCACGGCCAGAACGGCGATGTCGACATCGTGCTGGTCCACGCGCCGGCCGCGGAGAAGAAATTCGTCGCGGACGGCCACGGCGTCGCGCGCGTGCCCGTCTTCTGGAACGACTTCGTGATCGCGGGACCCAAGGACGATCCCGCAGGCATCACGTCGGCGACTGCCGGCGCCGAGGCCCTGCGCCAGATCAGCCAGCGCGAGTTCCCGTTCGTCTCGCGCGGCGACGATTCGGGCACCCACAAGAAGGAGCTGGAACTCTGGAAGAAGGCGGGCGTCACGCCGTCCGGCGCCTGGTATGTCGAGGCCGGCCAAGGCATGGGCGCCTGCTTGATGATGGCCTCCGAGAAGCTCGCCTACGTGCTGACCGATCGCGGGACGTTCTTGTCGATGGAAAGCAAGCTGGAGCTGAGCATCGTCTATGAGGGTGGCGCCGACTTGATCAACCCCTATGCCTTGATCGCGGTGAGCCCGACGGCGTACCCCGATGCGAATCACGCGGGCGCGCAGCGGCTGATCGCGTGGATGACCTCGCCGCGCGGGCGCGAGTTGGTCGTGAACTTCAGACCCACCGGCCAGCAGCTCTTC
>CAZRWW010000016.1:0-9519 GCA_964603725.1 uncultured bacterium | reverse complement strand
GACAAACCGTAGCGCGGAGCGCACTGTTGCAGTTTCTACTCGAAAGCATCTGGGAAGCGATCCTCCTGATCGCGCGCTTCGACCAGGACCTCCGGGAGGCGCTCTTCACGACCCTGCGCACGTCGCTCACGTCCACAGCCATCGCCGCCTTGATCGCGCTGCCGCTCGGGTTTCTCATCGCGCAGCGCGTATTCCCGGGACGCAGGGCGGTTCTCACCCTCCTGCGCACGGCGCTCGCGCTGCCCACGGTCGTGGTCGGCCTGCTCGTCTACGCCTTCATTGCGCGCAATGCCCCGCTGGGCCACCTGCGACTGCTGTTCACCCAGACCGCCATCATCATCGGTCAGGTGATTCTCATCGCCCCACTGATGACGGCTCTCGTTCACAGCGCCATGCAGTCGCTGGCGCAAGTCGTCTACGAGGAGGCGACCCTGCTCGGCGCCTCCCCGCTCCGCGCCTCCTGGAAGACGGTGAGCGAGGCGCGCCTGGCGGTCGTGACCGCTCTGATGACCGGATTCGGCCGGGTGATATCCGAGGTCGGCGTCGCCCTGATGCTGGGAGGCAACATCCGCGGCGCCACGCGCACGATCACGACAGCGATCACGCTAGAGACCAGTCAGGGAAACTTCTCGGCGGCTTTCGCCCTGGGTACGGTGCTTCTGACCCTTGTGTTGCTGATCAATCTGGTTGTTCAACTGGCGGGAGGCAAGCAGGCCACTGGTTGAACAGACCGGGCGCTCGGCGGAAGCAACCACACGGCGGTTTACGCTTGGTCATGATCTACGATATCAAGGACATGCTGTTCAGGCGCAGCGAGCAGTTCACGCTCAACATCGAGAGTTTCACGCTGGCGCCCGGGGAGCGTGTGGCCATTGTGGGCCCCAACGGGTCGGGCAAGACGACCCTGCTGCGCCTGCTCGCTTTCCTGGAATCCCCCACCCGCTGCGCCGGTTTTCGCTTCCGCGGCCAGGAGCTGCTCGGCCGGCGGCCGGGGGAGCTGCTCGGCCGGCGGCCGGGGGAGCTGCTCGGCCGGCGGCCGCGCGCCACTCGCCGCGGGCTCGGCTTCCTCAAGCAGCAGCCGCACCTGTTCTTGGGCAGCGTCCGCCAGAATCTCGCCTACCCGCTGACCCTTCGCGGCTTCCGGGGCGCTGAGCTTCGCCGGCGATTGGACGCCATGCTGGAGCTGATCGATCTGACAAGCCACGCGGAGACGTCCGCGCGGAGGCTATCGGGGGGCGAACAGAAGCGTCTGGCCCTGGGGCGCGTCCTGATCGGGGCGCCCGACGTGCTGCTCCTCGACGAGCCGGTCGCCCATCTCGACTTGCGCTCGCAGCGGGTGATCGAGCGCCTGCTCCTGGGAAGCAGCGCCAGTCTGGTGCTGGCCGCCCACGATATGCGACTCGCCCACCGCGTGGCCGGCCGCGTGGTCCACCTCAAGACAGGCCGACTGGCGCCGGGCCTGCCGGAGAACATCCTGGAAGGGTATCGGTCGGGTCGCGACCTCGTGACCGCGGGAGGACTTGCGCTCCACCTGCCCGCCGGGGCCGGCGGCGCGGAGGTCGACGGCGAGGGATCCGGCGGCGAACGGGCGATGGTCATGATCGACCCCCGCAACCTGGTCCTCTCGCTCGAGCCCTTGGTTTCCAGCATGCGGAACCACTACCGCGGGCGGGTGTGCGCATTGCACGTGCAGGGAGATGACGTCTGGGTGGAGATAGACTGCGGAGAGCGATTGACAGCTATCATCACCAGGGAGTCATATGAATCGCTGGGCTTGAATCTGAATCGGGACGTGGTGGTCTCGTTCAAGTCGCATTCCGTGGAGGTGCTGTGAGCAACGGTTCCCAGGCCAAGGCGGTCAGCTACGAGGAGGCGCTGGATATCCTCCGTCAGCACGCCGTGGCCGGCGCCGAGACCCTGGCGGTCCCCCTGACCGAAGCGTGCGGGCACGTTCTGGCCGAGAATGTGCTCGCGGAAATCGACATGCCCCGCTTCGACAAGGCCGCCATGGATGGCTACGCCTATCGCCACGGCGATGCGGCCGGGCGGGCTTCGCTGCGGATCGTGATCACGATCGCCGCCGGCGACCCGCCGGGCGCGTCCATCGGGGCGGGAGAGTGCGCGCGGATCATGACCGGCGCTCCGGTTCCCGCCGGCGCCGACACGATCGTGCCCGTCGAAGAGGCGAGCTACGTGGACCCCGCCGGGCAGTCCGTGGCCGACGAGACCGCTTGGGTGCGCTTTCACGCCGAGCCCGAGCGCGGGGCTCACATCGCCGTCCGCGGCGAAGACCTGCGCGCCGGCAGCGTGGTCCTGCGCGAGGGCCACCTCATCCAGCATCAGTCGGTGGCGATCCTTGCCGCGGTCGGCCGCAGCCACGTGCGGGCGCATGCCGGCCCATCGATCGCCTTCGCCGCCACAGGTGAGGAGCTGGTCGAACCCGGTCTCCCCCTCGGTCCCGGCCAGATCTACAATTCGAACGCCTGGACCCTCTGGTCACAGATCCTGGCCGCCAAGGGGCGCCCTCACTACCTGGGAATCATCCGCGATCAGGAGGAAGACCTGCGCAACAAGATCGCGACAGGGCTTCAGCACGACATGCTCATCTTCTCGGGCGGCGTCTCGGCGGGACGATTCGACTACGTGCCGGGGATCCTGGCCGAGTCCGGCGTGGAATTGCACTTCAACAAGATGATCGTGAAACCTGGCCGGCCGCTGGTGTTTGGAACTCGCGGCCGCACCCTTGTGTTCGGACTGCCTGGCAATCCGATCTCGACGCTCTACGCTTTCGACTCCTACGTGGCGCCGACCATCCGCACGTTCCGTCACCACCCTCGGCCGCAGGCGATTCGCTACCATGGGGAGCTCACCGAGACGGTCCACAACAGGTCCGGGCGCCTGCTGCTGCAGCCGTGTCGCTGCGAGTGGAACGGTGAGCGCTACCTGCTCAATCCAGTTCACACGCATGGGTCGGCCGACATCTTCGCCATCGCCGAGGCCAACGCCCTGGCGCTGGTCCCCGCCGGCGTCGAGGTGATGGAGAAGGGCAAGCCGGTGGGATTTCGGATGCTGTACGAGGGCTGAGGACACCGAGGACGTATGTCTGACGCTGCCCATACTCCGGAATCGCACGCGCGCGGGGCGCTGCGGGACGCCTTCGGGCGCGAGCTCACGTACCTGCGCCTGTCGGTGACCGACCGTTGCCAGTTTCGATGCGCCTACTGCATGCCGGCCGGCGGCGTGCCCAAGCTGCGGCACGAGGATATGCTCACACTCGAGGAGCTGTTCGAGGTCGTTCGGCTGCTGGTCACGCGGCTGGGGTTTCGCAAGGTGCGAGTGACGGGCGGCGAGCCGCTGGCGCGGCGTGGCGCCTTGGCGTTCATGCGATCGCTTCACTTGATCCCGGGGATCGAGGACCTGGCGCTCACGACCAACGCGTTCGATCTCGCCCCGGTGGCGGCCACCCTGAGAGCATCGGGCTTCAATCGCATCAACATCAGCCTGGACACCTTGCGTGCGGACCGCTTTCGCATGATCACCAAGGTCGACGGCCTGGAGCGTGTCCTGCAAGGCATCGAGGCCGCGCGCTCCGCCGGGTTCCAGCCGATCAAGATCAACACCGTGGCGCTCGAGGAGACGCTGGACGAGGCGTGTGATCTCCTGGCCTTCGGCATCGATCGCGGCCTGCAGGTGCGCTTCATCGAGCTGATGCCGGTGCTGGGCGGAAACTCGCTGCACTTCGTCCCGGCCAGCCGCGTCCGCGAGATCATCGCGACGCGCTTCCACCTGACCCCCATTGGCGCAAACGGCGATGCGCGCGCGACGGACCCGCACGGTGCGGCGGAGGTCTACCGCATCGCGGGCACGGCGGCGACGTGCGGGTTCATCTCGCCGATGACAGGCCCCTTCTGCGTCCTGTGCAATCGGTTGCGGCTGTGCGGCGACGGCCTGATCAAGCCCTGTCTCGCCGGCGGGCCCAGCGTCAGCGTGATGAGCTTCGTGCGGCCGCGTTTCCGGGCGGACGAGTTGGAGGCGTTCCTGCGGGAGGCGATTCCCAGACTCAAACGCGAGAAGCGCGGAGACTACGAGATCGATTCGATGTGCCGATTTGGAGGCTGAGATGGCGGCGGGGCGCCCGCCACGCCACGCGGCTCGCCGCGGGGCAGGCGGCCACACGACCCCCGGCGCGCAGATTGACTCTCTGAGAGCGGGGGGAGCACGGGCATGAAGACGAGCGGCGGCGGGGGCGCGAAGCGGACCACCGGCCGAAGGAAGTCCACGGGCGATCCCCAGAGACAGCGCGCGTCGAGCGAGGCGCCGGCGCTCAGCCATCTGGACCGCGAAGGGCGCCTGCGCATGGTCGATGTCAGCGGCAAGGCGCCGACGGTGCGCACCGCCCGCGCCGCCGGGACGGTGGCGCTGTCCGCCGAGGCGGCGCGGTTATTGCGCGAGGGCGCCCTCGCCAAGGGCAATGTTCTGGCGGCGGCCAAGGTGGCCGGGATCATGGCGGCCAAGCGGACGGCGGAGCTGATTCCCCTGTGCCATCCCCTGCTGCCGGAGCACATCGACCTGGATCTGGAGCTGGTCGAGAGCCGCGTCGAGATCCGCTCCAGCATTCGGCTGACGGGCCGGACCGGGGCGGAAATGGAGGCGCTCACCGCGGTCGCAATCGCCGCGCTGACGGTATACGATATGTGCAAGGCGGTCGACAGAGGGATGGTCATCCGAGAGATCCGTTTGCTCGAGAAGACGGGCGGCAAGTCGGGAACCTTCAGAGCGCCGGAGAAGTGACCGCGCGCCGGCGGCAGCGAACAGACATGGTAGGCTGGGATGGGACACGTAGTCGCCGTCTGCATCAGTGACGTTCGGGGCGTGCAGAAGAAGCCCGTGGACGTGATCCACTGCGAGAAGGGTCGTGGCATCCGCGAGGATGCGCATGCCGGCGACTGGCACCGCCAGGTAAGTCTGCTGGCCGAGGAGTCGGCCGCTTCAATGCGGGCCAAAGGCGTGAGCATCGGCCCGGGGGACTTCGCCGAGAACATCCTGACCCGCGGGATCGAGGTCAAGAGCTTGCCGGTGGGAACGCGCCTGCGAGTTGGCGCGAACGTCTTGCTCGAAGTCACCCAGATCGGCAAGGAGTGCCACCACGGATGCGCTATCTACCAGGCCGCCGGGGATTGTGTGATGCCCCGCGAGGGGATCTTCTGTATCGTGGTCGCTGGAGGCGCGATACGCGCGGGGGATCGGATCGATGTCGTTTCCGACAGCCCTGATCGTTCTGAGTGACTCGCGCGCCGCGGGACAGCGCGAGGACCGTGTGATTCCGGAAGCCCAGGCGTGCCTGACCGGGACCGCGCTAGAGCTGGTGCTGACCCGGATCATCCCCGACGACCGGGACCAGATCGAACGGGAGCTGCGCGCGCTGGTGGACGATCCGAAGATCTGCCTGGTGCTGACGTCCGGCGGCACGGGCATGGCCCCGCGCGACAACACCCCCGAGGCCACCCGCGCGGTCATCACCCGCGAGGCGCCGGGACTCGCGGAGCTCCTGCGCCTGCGGGGGCTTACGCACACCCCCAGGGCCATGCTCACCCGCGGGGTGGCAGGCACGGCCGGGCGGACGCTGATCATCAATCTGCCCGGCAGCCCACGGGCCATCAGGGAGGGCCTGGACGCCCTGCTGCCGATTCTCCCTCACGCCCTCGAGACGCTGCTGGGCCAGGCCAGTGAGTGCGCGCGGAGCAAAGACGGCTCCTCGGGGGTGGATACTCCCGAGCGATCGCCGTAGGATGACGGCCGGTTCCCCGGGATCCCCGTCCATGGGCAAGCCCGGCGCCCGCGGCGACAGGTTCAGCGCGGGCGCCCGGGCCCACCGTTGGAACGCCCCGCCCCGGGGAGAGAGGAGGAAGCAATGCGCTCTGGCGGACGCAGTGTGTACATGTTGTTGCTACTCGCGGTGTTCAGTTTGTCGTGCAGCACGGTCCCTGTGACCGGGCGCAAGCAACTCAACATCATCCCGAGCGGAACGATGCTCTCGATGAGCTACCAGCAGTACGACGAGTTCCTCAAGACGAATCCGCTCAGCAAGGACGCGGCGCAGACGGTCATGGTCAAGCGCGCCGGACAGCGCATTCAGCACGCAGTGGAAACGTACTTCGCCGAACGCGGCATGTCCCAGGAACTCAACGGCTACGCCTGGGATTTCAACCTGGTCGAGAGCGATGAAGTCAACGCCTGGTGCATGCCCGGCGGCAAGGTCGTCGTGTATACGGGGCTACTGAAGCTCGCGGCCGGCGAGGACGAACTGGCCGTCGTGATGGGCCACGAGATCGCTCACGCGGTGGCCGAGCACGGCAATGAGCGGATGAGTCAGGGCCTGATGACACAGTTCGGCGGGATGGCCCTATCCAAGGCTCTGGAGCAGAAGCCCGCGGAGACACAGCAGCTCTGGATGTCGGTATTCGGACTGGGCGCCCAAGTCGGCGTTCTGCTGCCGTACAGCCGACTGCACGAGAGCGAGGCGGACGAACTGGGGCTGATCTTCATGGCCATGGCGGGATACGATCCGAACGCTGCGCTGACCTTCTGGCAGAAGATGTCCGCTCAAGGCGGAGGAGCGCCGCCGGAGTTCCTCAGCACGCACCCCTCTGACGAGACGCGCATCCGGAAGATCCGCGAACTGCTGCCGAAAGCGATGCAGTACTACAAGCCCATCTCCACTAAGTAGAGCATCAAGGGGCGAGCCGCGGGCGAGCGGATGGAATCCGACACCGGCGGCGACCCGCCGAGGGTCACGGATGGAAGCAATCGTCTATCTGGACAACGCCGCCACGTCATACCCCAAGCCGGCCGCCGTGGTGACGGCGGTCGCTGATTTTCTGGACCATGCCTGCGCGAACCCTGGACGCTCCGGGCACCGCCTGTCCGCCCGCGCCGCTCGCGTGGTCCATGAGTGCCGCGTGGCGGTAGCCAGACTGATTGGCGCGCCGGACCCCCGCCAGGTGGTCTTCACCAGCAACGCTACGGCGGCGATCAACACGGCGCTCCTGGGATTCCTGCACACCGGCGATCACGTGGTAACGACCCCGCTGGAGCACAATGCGGTCATGCGTCCCCTCCGCCGGTTGCGCGAGCAACGGGGCATCAGGATCAGCGTCGCGCGGGCTGGGGGAAATGGACGCCTCGATCCGCAAGCGCTGCGGGACGCGCTGCGCCCGAACACGCGCTTAGTGGTCGCGACCCACGCCTCCAATGTCGCCGGCGCCGTCTTGCCGCTGAACGACATCCGCCTGGCGATCGGAGATCTCCCGCTCCTGGTCGACGCGGCCCAGACCGCCGGCGCGGTGCCCATCGACGTCGAGGCCATGCGGATCGACATGCTGGCGTTCAGCGGCCACAAGTCCCTCCTCGGGCCGCAAGGCATCGGGTGCTTGTACGTCCGCTCAGGGTTGACGATCGAGCCGCTCGTCGTGGGCGGCACTGGATCAAACTCGGAGTCGGATGCGCAGCCTGAAATCCTCCCCGATCAGCTCGAGAGCGGCACTCCCAATGGTGTCGGCATCGCCGGCCTCGGCGCGGCGCTACGCTTCATCGCCGAGACGGGGCTCCCCAACATCATCTTGCACAAGGAGGAACTGCTCGCGGGGCTCCTCGACGGACTGCGCGGCATCGAGGGTGTGAGGGTGTGGGGAGCCGGAGCGTCCGGACAGCCGCGCGTGCCGATCGTGTCCGTGACGATCGACGGCATCGAAGCGAGCGAGGCTGCGTACCAACTCGATCGTCGCTACGGGATCATGACCCGCGCGGGTCTGCACTGCGCGCCGGAGGCACATCGCACGCTGGGGACTCTTCCCGCCGGGACCGTGCGGATCTCGCCGGGGTACTTCAATACTCTCGAGGAGATAGGCCTGACGGTCGAGGCCGTTGCGGAGCTGGCCCGCGAGAGCCGGCCAGGCAATACCGCGCGGACGCCGTCGGGCGGAAGTCACGGCCCTGATGCCGGGGGCGCGCAGGGAAGCCTGGAGGGCTCTCAGGGATGAACCCGCCCGCGTCCCGCTTCGCGCACTGTGTGGCCGTCTGCGAATCGGTCCACGATGTTGCGACAGCGGAGCAAGGGTTGCGACAGGCCGGGCTCTGGTGCGATCTGGTGCCCACGCCGCGCGCCCTGAGCAGCAACTGCGGAATGGTGCTAGAATTCCATAGTCGCGACATGGAGCAGGTGAAGAACCTCCTGGCGGGGCTGCCGGTACGCTGCACGGGTATCTACACCGCCGAGGGCGCGGAGTACATGAGAGAACCATGGAGCAGAGAAAAAACATCCCATTGACGCAGACGGTCTCGGGATCCGGGTGAGCGTCCAAGCTGGGGCCAGGGGACCTGGCCCGGGCGCTCTGTGGTCTGGAGTTCCCCGCGGACCCGAACCTGATCGTCGGTCTCGGACGACCGGACGACGCGGGCGTGTACAAGTTAAGTGACGATCTGGCCATCATCCAGACCGTCGACTTCTTCACGCCGATAGTGGACGACCCCTACATGTTCGGCCAGATCGCCGCTGCGAACGCACTGAGCGATGTCTACGCCATGGGGGGCCGGCCGCTGTGCGCCATGAACATCGCAGGATTCCCGATCAAGACGATGGACATCGCGATCCTGCGCGAGATCCTGCGTGGCGGCCTGGACAAGATGCGGGAGGCCGGTGTGGTCCTGGCCGGTGGCCATACCGTGGAAGATGTGGAGTTGAAGTACGGCCTGTCGGTCACGGGTGTCATTCACCCGGACAGAATCCTCGCCAAGGCAGGCGCTCGCGCCGGGGATCGGCTGATCCTGACCAAGCCCCTCGGGACCGGCATCCTGACGACGGCCGTCAAGGCGAGCATGCTGGATGCCCACGCGATCGCGCGGCTGAGCGCGGTCATGGCCACGCTCAACCGGAAGGCCGCCGAGCTGATGGAGCCGTATGACGTGCGAGCGTGCACCGACGTGACGGGGTTCGGGCTGCTTGGACACGCCTGCGAGATGGTCGAGGGCTCGCCGGTGGGGTTTCTCATTCGCGCCCGGGCACTGCCGTTGCTGGACGGCGTCGAGGGGTTCTGCGAGATGGGTCTGTTGCCGGGCGGTCTCTATCGCAACCGTGACTTCCGGGAGCACATGGTGGAGATCGATCCTTCCGTGCCGGCATCGCTGCAGGATGTGCTGTACGACCCGCAGACCTCCGGGGGGCTGCTGATCGTGCTGGCCGGGGACGAGGCGGAGAGGCTGGTGGAGCGGATGCACCGCGAGGGCGTCCCCGACGCGGTGATCATCGGCGAGGTGGTGGCCGAGCCGGCGGGGCGGATCCTCGTGCGGTAGGTTGGCATCGCGGCCGCAGCCTCACTCGCTGCAAGAAGATACGTCGTCACCCGATTCCCTGCGCTGGATGTGAGAGTGGCTGCCGTCCTTGCGAGGCGGTCATTTATCTCCCCGTTCCAGCACGTATTTGGCTACTGCGACAGGCGGAGCGAGATCGCGTTGGCCATCGAC
>CAZRWW010000015.1:0-82493 GCA_964603725.1 uncultured bacterium | reverse complement strand
CCCACGACGGGCTCGGATCTGGTCTTCCAAAGCGTCACGCTGGTCGGGGCCGGAACGCAGCTCGACCCTGGCGAGTCCGCCGACCTCCAGGTGGTGCTCAAGAATGCCGGCGCCTACGCCGCTCAGGGCCCCATCAGCGCCATGCTGGCCTCCGATTCCTACTCGGTGCAGGTCATCGACGCCGCCGCCAGCTACAACACCATCCTGCCCGGCGGCACGGGCATGAACAACTTCGACGCCTTCCGCATCACCTCGCCCGGCAACTGCATCCCCGGCCAGCTCGCCCACCTGCGGCTCGTCCTGGTCTGCGCCGACGGGGTGCGCCAGACGGTGCCCTTCACCCTCCCCGTCGGCACGGCCGACTCGAACGAGCCGACCGGCCCCGACGCCTACGGCTACTGGTGCTACGACCAGACCGACACCGGCTACCCGGACGCCCCGATCTACCACTGGATCGACATCAACCCCGCCAGCGGCGGGCCCGGCGCGAGCGCCGGCCTCAATGACTTCAGCGCCGGCGGCGACGACTCCGCCACGCTGGATCTGCCCTTCACCTTCGTCTTCTACGGGCAGCCCCACGACCGGGTGACGGTCTGCTCCAACGGCTGGCTGTCGATGGACCACACCTACCTGGTCTCTTACCGCAACTGGAACCTGCCCTCGGCCGAGGGGCCGGCCAACATGATCGCCGCCTTCTGGGACGACCTGTACCAGAGCGGCACGAACAAGGTCTATTACTGGAGCGACACCGCCAACCACCGCTTCGTCGTGGCCTGGGACATGGTGCGCAACGACTACGGCGGCGGCACCGAGAGCTTCGAGATCATCCTCTACGATCCGGCCCACTATCCGACCGCGACGGGCGACGGCATCGTCGAGGTGATGTACGAGCAGATCCAGGACACCGACTCCGAGCAGATGTACTCGACGGCCGGGATCCAGAACGCCGATCATTCCACGGGGATCACCTTCTGCTACTACCGCCAGCGGCCGGCGACGGCGGCGGCCTACGCGAGCGGGCTGGCGCTGCGCTACACGACCAACCAGCCCGGCTTCGCGGGGGTGGCCGGCGAGGCGCGCGGCGCGCAGGCGCGCCTGCTGCTGCGCAACGAGCCGAATCCGTGGAGCGGGGCGACGACGATCCGCTTCCAGCTCGCGCGGCCGGAGGCGGTGGCGCTGCGGGTGTTCGATCTCGACGGCCGGCTGGTGCGCACGCTGCACCGGGGCGCGCTGCCGGCCGGGCCGCACGCGCTCGACTGGAGCGGCACGAACGAGGCGGGCCTGCCGCTGCCGGCGGGCGTCTACTACTACCAGCTGGAGACGCCGGAGCGATCCGACACGCAGCGCATGCTGCTGATTCGATAGCCCGCGCCGCGCGGGCCCGGGCAGACCCCGGTCTCTGAGCGGCCCGGGCTGTCCCGGGGCGCCTAGGCGCCGAGCCCGAGCTTGAGCCCGACCAAAAGCATCCGGCCGGGCTCAGGCAGCCCGGTCTGATACTCGATGGACTGGTCGAACACGTTGTTGAGGCGCACGAAGATCTCTCTGTCTTCGGCCCACCCTTCCGGCGTGCTCCGGCGCCAGCCCAGCCTGACACTCCAGCAGCCCTGGACGGGGAGCCGCCGCAGGCCGTCGTCGGCATCGGTGACATCGGCGCTGTGCCGCGCGCCGATGACGCTGGCCTCCACGCTGGCCGCGAGCCAGCGGGTCGGATCCCAGGCCGCCTCGAAAGCCGTCAGGTAGTCCGGGCGGTCTTCCACCGGGAGTGTGTAGTCACCGTCCTGCTGCCGCCGCGCCTGAAGCACGGTGTGACTGCCGTGCAGGCGCAGGGCCGCAACAGGTCGCCACTCCGCGACGAGCTCCACTCCCAGCGTCCGGATCTCGTGCACGTTCACGCGCTGGAACTTCCGCTCCGGGAGGCTGACCTTCTCGATGCCGCCGCGCAGATAGCCGGCGAAGGCCGAAACGCCCAGCGCGCCGCCCGTCCAGCGAGTCAGAAGGCCCGCCTCGTAGAGGTCCTGCTGTTCGGGCTCCAGATCGGGATTCGGCACGAACTTGCCCAGCGCGCCCGAGTAGAGCTCGCGCAACGAGGGAAAGCGGCTGCGACGCGATGCGCCGGCGTAGGTCTCGATCAGCCGGCTCCAGCTCTTCTCGACCCGCGCTTGCAGAACCGGATCGGAGGTCGAATCGCGGCTCGGCTTGTCGCCCGTTTCGGGCGTGATGGCGCTTTCGATGCCCGCCCCGGCGATGATGCGCCAGCCGCCGGCGAACTCGCGCGCGCCCTCGGCCACGAGCGAGGTGATCCACTGCGCGTAGTGGAGCTCGGGCCCGCCGAGGACGAGCGACTCGCCGTGCCGCGTGTAGCGCGCGACGCCCTTGCAGGCGACGCGTCCGGATGTTCCCACGCGGCGTCCCACCTGAAGCTGCGCGTAGCCGGTGTGGTCCCGATCGGTCTCGTAGTCGACGCCCGGCGAGAGCGCCGGCGTCGCGTAGTTGGCATCGTCGAACGTGCGGATCTCCTGGCGGAAGAGGTCGGCCGAGACGCTGGCCTGCAAGTCCCACCGGCCCGCTCGATCCAGCCCCGTCCGCCCGGTCAGACCCACGACCGCGCGGCGATGCTCGGGGTAGCGCCAGAAGCGAGCGTCGCCGGCATCGAGATGCGCCTCCGGGGGAACGCCCTTGGACCCGTCGGCCGCCAGCAGGAGCAGACCGAGCCGCGCCGTGCGGCTCCACTCGCGACCCAGGCGGACGGTCAGCGCCGTCTGCTCGAGGTCGCTGTTGGTGCGGCTGCGCCGCGCGGGCTGGTGGAAGGCCGCGGCGTAGTCGGCCGGCACGGAGCGCGCCGCCCACTGGCGATGGGCGATCGCCGCCAGGACGTGCCACTGGCCGCGCCGGGCGGTGTACGTCTCACGCGCCTCGAGGTGCTCGATCTCCCCGGCCTGGAGGGTCAAGCGCGTGCCCTGCCCGTCGGCCGCCCGCTCCTGCGGCACCAGGTGGACGACCCCCGCCAGGGCGTTCGGCCCATCGAGAACGCTGTGCACGCCACGCTGGGCGTACACCTGCGCGACGGCGTCGGTCGGGATCATCGAGAGGTCGGCGCGCTCATCCCAGGGCACGGTGAGCGGAATGCCTTCGATGAAGACCGGCAGATGGCGCTCCGATGCGCCGCGCACCATGAAGAGCGCCTCACCGCGCGAGTTGACGATGCCCTTGGTCGCCGGCAGCAGCGGCGCCAGATCGGCGATCGCGCGGCCGTCGGCAATCTCGAGCGCCATCTCGCCAACGCGCGCGGCGCCCGATGCCAGGAAGCGGCCCGCGCGGTCCGCGGTCACGATCAGCTCGGGCATCTCGATCGCGCCGGAGAGCGTGTCCGCTCCCGCCGGTGGGGTCGCGGCGCCCGCCTCGAGCGGTTGTGGACCGGTGATCAGGAACGCGAGCGGGACAAGGACCTGAAGCATGGTTGACCTCTTCTTTGCCGGGCTTCGAAAGGGGGTGACGCGGGATACTAGCGGCCGGGAGCCTGCCGGCCAATGGGGGAATTCGAGGCTGCGCCCGGTCCCGGTCCGGGATGTATATGCGCTAATATGTTGTATTATGATCACTTACGAAGCACCCCCCGAGACTCGAACAGGAACGACGGCCACCCAGAATCTGCTCAAGAATCTGCTTGACGCCCTCGAATCATTGAACTAGTGTTTTAGTACAATAATGAATCAGGACGAAGGACGAGCCAGTCATGTCGAACCAGAAGCCAACCCTGACGCTCGACACCGCCAGCGGGGTCCCCATCTACCGGCAGATCGTCGACTGGGTGCGCGTCTGCGTGGCGGGCGGTGAGCTCACGCCCGGGGAGCAACTCCCCACCGTCCGCCAGCTCGCCGTGGATCTGAACGTGAACTACAACACGGTGGCGCGCGCCTACCTCGATCTGGAGCGGATGGGGATCGTTCATACGCTGCGCGGCAAGGGCACCTTCGTCGCCGATCGTCCGGTCTCGCCCGACGAGGTCGTTCGGGCGGCCAAGCTCCGTGAGATCGTCACCGAGTTCCTGTCCAAGGCGGCCGAGTTCGGCTACAGCCCGCAAGAGATCCTCGAGTATCTCTCGGAGCGGGCGGCGGCCCCGCGGCCTGAGGAGGAATAGCCATGAAAGAGCTGCTCACCCTGTTCAATCCCAAGTCCCAGGCGCAGGATTCCGTGACGCCGCCGTCCAAGGCGGTCTGCCAGGATTTCCGCTTCGGCGCCACCAACCTGATCGTGCTCATGGTGTGCGTCGTCGCGGGCGCGATCGTCCAGGCGCAGGCTGACGGGCTGGGCTGGTCGCGCTTTCCCGTTCGTCCCGACATCATGCTGCTCCTGAGCGGGCTCGTGCTCGGCGCCGTGCTGTCGGCATGCCCGAAGTGGCAGACCCTCGTCGCGCTGGGCGCGGTCCACTGGGTCTTGATGCAGGTGATCTACCGGCGGGTCGACCTCCTACCTACCTACGTTGCCACCTACGGGGGTCTGCTGGTCTCGGCCTCGGTGCAGGTCGCGCATCAGTGGGAGAAGGGCATCGTGCTGCGGCTCGGCAAGTTCCGCTGCCTGCGCGGGCCGGGGATCTTCCTCGTGCTGCCGCTCCTCGACCGCGTCGACCGGTACATCGACCACCGCGTGCGGGTGACCGACTTTCGCGCCGAGACGACCCTGACCCGCGACACGGTGCCGGTCAACGTGGATGCGATCGCCTTCTGGCTGGTGTGGGACGCCAAGATGAGCGTCCTCGAGGTGGCGAACTACGAGGAGGCGGTCACCTTGAGCGCCCAGACCGCCCTGCGCGATGCGATCGGCCGGCACGAGCTGGCCCAGATGCTCTCGGAGCGCGAGCGTCTGGGCCACGAGATCCAGCAGGTGCTCGATCGCAAGACCGATCCCTGGGGCATCACGATCCAGTCGGTCGAGATCCGCGACATCATCATCCCCAAGGCGCTCGAGGACGCCATGAGCCGCCAGGCGCAGGCCGAGCGCGAACGCCAGAGCCGCGTGATCCTGGGCACGGCCGAGACGGAGATCGCCGAGAAGTTCGCGCGCGCCAGCGAGGCCTATCGCGACAATCCCGTCGCGCTGCACCTGCGCGCGATGAACATGGTGTTCGAGGGGCTGAAGCAGAAGGGCAGCATGATCATCGTGCCTTCGACAGCGGTCGAGACGATGGGCCTGGGCGCCCTGGGC
The DNA here is from genome assembly GCA_964603725.1 of uncultured bacterium. Classification (GTDB taxonomy): domain Bacteria; phylum Eisenbacteria; class RBG-16-71-46; order CAIMUX01; family WJJG01; genus CAZDKK01. Next base: position 77,291 of record CAZRWW010000015.1, on the reverse strand, counting down.
GGCTTGACCGCGTTCGGCCAGCACGGCGCAACGCACCCCGGGCTGCCCGCTGGCGCGCAGGCCCCGGGCACCGGGCCCGCCGGCGCGCAGGCCGCCGGCGGTGAACCGGCGAGCGAATGAGGGAGCCCGTCGATCTCATGGAGAGCCCGCGCACACAGCCGCCCGGCGGCGGCGCGCCCGCGATCGCGTTCTTCGTCTCGGCGCACGGATTCGGCCACGCCACGCGCTCGGCCGCGGTGATGGCGGCCATCCAGGCTCGCCGGCCCGAGGTGCGCTGCGAGGTCTTCACCGCGGCGCCCGCCTGGCTCTTCTCCGAGACCCTCTCCGGGTCGTTCGGCTTTCACACCCTGGACACCGACATCGGCCTCGTCCAGACGACGCCCCTCGAGGAGGACCCGCGCCGAACGCTGGCCGCCCTCGACGAGTTCTATCCGCTGCGTCCCGCGCAGGTCGACGCCCTGGCCGAGCAGCTCCGAGCCCTGGGCTGCCGCCTGGTGGTCAGCGACATCGCGCCGCTGGGCATCGCGGCGGGTCGCCGGGCCGGATTGCCGGCGGTGCTGCAGGAGAACTTCACCTGGGACTGGATCTACTCGGCGTACGAGCGCGAGCTGCCCGCCTTCTCGCGCCACGTGACCTACCTGCGCGCGCTCTTCGCCGCCGCGGACTTCCACATCCAGACCGAGCCGGTCTGCCGCCCAGCCCGGCCCGACCTCGTCACCGCGCCCGTGAGCCGCGCTGGCCGGACCCCGCGAGCCGACCAGCGGCGGGACCTGGGGCTGGCGGCCGATCAGCCGGCGGTCCTCGTCTCGCTGGGGGGACTGGCCCCAGGGCACCCGGCCCTGGCGCGGCTGGGCGAGCAGCCGAGCGTGCGCTTTCTCGTCCCCAGCGACGTTCCCGCGCGATTGGCCCGGGACAACGTCACCTTCTTGCCTTGGAGCGGAAGTTGCTACCACCCCGATCTGATCCGGGCGGCCGATGCCGTCGTCACCAAGCTCGGCTACAGCACGCTGGCCGAGGCTTACTGCGCCGGCACGCCCGCCGCGTTCGTCACCCGCTCGCGCTTCCCGGAGTGCCGCCCACTGGAGGCCTTTGCGGAGATGCACCTGCAGGGCTTGACGATCCAGCCCGAGAGCTTCGCGGGCGGCGACTGGGTTGCACATCTCCCCGGGCTGCTGGCGCTGCGCCGCCTGGAGGGCCGCCCCTCGGGGGCCGCGCAGGCCGCGGCCTTCCTCCTGGAGGTGCTGGCGGGGGAAGAGGCCTCGCGCTCGGTGACCCGCCCGGGCGCGCGGGCGTGACGGCCCGGCCGTCCGCCGGCCCGGCAATGGGACGGCCCGCCCGGCGGCACGGAGCGACGTTCTCGAGCTGGACTCGTGGCTTCCCCGCCGCAGGCCTGTGGTAGACTGAGATTCTAGTAGCGCGGCGCGCAAGAACCTTGTCCTGCCGGCGGTGTACCTGAATATGCTATACATGAATGGGCTGCGCGGGACGCGCAGATCGGGCCGCGCCGAGCCCGAGGGCATCGGGGCGCGCGGCGCCGGAGCAGGGGGCGGCAAGGCTGGCAGCCATGAAGTTCATCTCGGTCACATCGCATCAGCGCCATTCGCTGAGCGCTGCGCGCGAGATCTTGACCGCGCTGGAAAGGCATCTGGCCGATGACGGCCTGGCGCCCGATCTGCTGTTGCTCTTCGCCACGCAGGATCACGCCCGCCGCATGCGCGAGGTGAGCGACCTGCTGCGCGGAACGTGGCCCCAGGCCTTCTTGCTGGGCGCCACGGCCGCCGGCATCATCCACTCCGCCGGCCGCTCGGTCGATCGCGGCGCGATGACGGTGATGGCCGGCTCGTTGCCCGGCGTCAAGATCGCGCCGGTGCTCATGGAGCAGGAGGACTTCTCCGAAGCGCAAGCCGGACTCGAGCGTTGGCGCGACCTGCTGGAGCTGCTTCCCGATCCGCAGCTCATGATCCTGCTGGCTGATCCCTTCAGCACGCCGATCGGCGACCTGCTCGAGTCGCTCAACATGCTCGCGCCGGGCGTGCCCGTGATCGGCGGGCTGGCGAGCGGCGGGCGGCGCCCGGGCTTCAACGTGCTCATGCTCAACGAGGCCGTGCGGCGCAGCGGGCTCGTCGGCGCGGCCTTTGCCGGCAACATCCGCGCGGACGTGGTCGTGTCGCAGGGCTGCCGCCCCGTCGGCCGCACCTTCACGGTCACCAAGGCCGACCGCAACGTCATTCAGGAGCTGAGCGGCGTGCCGGCCATGCGGGCGCTGCAGGAGATGGTCTCCGCGCTGTCGTCCGAGGAGCAGCACCTGCTCCAGGAAGGGCTCATGTTCGGGCAGGCCGTCATCGCCCCCAGCACGCAGTTCGGGCGGGGCGACTTCCTGATTCGGCCCGTCGTGGCGGTGGACCAGAAGGAGGGCACGATCTCGCTGGCGGGCGAGGTCGGCGTCGGCAAGACGATCCGCTTCCACGCCTGGGACGACACGCTGGCCGACGATCTCCAGATGCTGCTCCTGCCCCAGATCCTCGACTCCCCCGCCGCCGGCGGCTTCCTGGTGGGAAGCTGGCCGCGCGTGGGGGCCGGCGAGGGGCTCCCGATCCAGCAGATCATCCGCACGCTGGGCTACCGCGTGCCGATGGCCGGCCTGCTCAGCGCCGGCGAGATCGGCCCCATCCGCGGGGCCAACTACCTGCATATGCATACCGCCACCCTGGCGCTCCTCAGGCCGGCGGCGCCGATGCCCCAGGAGAGGCGCCCGCTCGACGCGCAGAAGCACGTGGGATAGCAGGCCCCCCGGGCAGACAGTGTCCGCCCGCTCTGTCGCCGGCTTCGGCCCCGAGCCATGCCGCAGGACCCGCTCGCCTTGCCCATGTGGTAGAATCGTAGTGAGTTTCACCCCCCGCTCGCCGGGGCTCCCGCCGCGCCAGCGCGCAGCCGCCGTGGCCGGCTCTGCCGTAGGCGACCGAGAGGGGTGCGCGCTCGCCGCGCGGTCCCCGGAAGCCCCGAGGAACGCCGAGCCCGAGGCGGTCCTACACACAGGGAGGATTCCCACATCATGAGACTGAGCAAGGCGTCACAGCGGGCCCTCGCATGGATCGGTCTGGCCACCCTCGCCGCGGGGCTCTCCCCCGCCGTCGCGGAGGAGCTCTCCTTCAGCTACACCTTCGCCGCCCCCACCTGGCAGAGCGACCCCACTTGGCCCGGCCACGAGGTCCCCGCCATCGCCGGCACCCGCACGATCGGCCAGGCCGGCGAGCCGCTCCTGCCCGTGGGCGCCGCGCGCATCCTCCTGCCGCCGGGCGAGGAGATCGTCTCCGTGCGGGTCGTCGCCGAAGCCGCGGCGCAGGCGTCGTCGCATCTGCCGGCCCCGGCCCAGCGGGAGTATCCGCTTTCCTTCGAGGGCCCGATCGCGCCGACGCAGCCCAAGGCCGCGATCTACGGCAGCGACGCGCTCTTTCCCGCCGAGGCCGGACGGCTGGCCAGCGTGCAGATCTATCGCGGCCACCGCATCGCGTACGTCGAGCTCTTCCCCTTGCGCGCTCGGCCGGCCTCCCGCCAGGTGGAATTCTGGTCGCGGTTGAGGGTCGAGATCACGACCGGGCCCGACGAGAGCGCCCGCGCGCGCTCGGCGGCGACCTTCCGCGCCGACGAGGCCACGCGCACCTGGCTGGCCCGGCACATCGACAACCCCGAGATGGCCGATCGCTACGCCGCCGCCGGCGGCCGCGGGCTCTTCGACCGCGCCGGCCGCGCGGGCGATCCGGGCGGCGGTTCGGGCGGCCCGGGCGACGGGCGCACATTCGTCGATCCGGCCGACACGTACCTGCACGTCATTGTGACCACCCAGGCCCTCGTGCCGGCCTGCCAGCCGCTGGTGGCCGATCGCACCGCCAAGGGCCTGCCTTCCACGATCGTCACGGTCGACGACATCTACGCGAGCTACACAGGGCGCGACAATCAGGAGCGCATCCGCAACTTCATCCTGGACGCCTACCAGAACTGGGAGAGCGAGTACATCTTCTTCATGGGCGACAACAACGTCATCCCCGATCGGGACTGCTACTGCTACGTGATCGACGAAGGCAACCCGATGGAGACCAACGACCTCTGCTGCGAGCTCTACTACGGCGGCCTGGACGGCACGTGGAACGACGACGGAGATGATCGCTGGGGAGAGGTCGGGGAGGCCGATCTCGTGCCCGACATCCACGTCGGGCGCGTGTGCGCCGACAACGCCAGCGAGGCGCTGAACTACGTCAACAAGGTGCTGCGCTACGAGCGCCAGCCCGTGGTCAACGAGATCGAATCGGCCAGCTTCTACGGCGAGTATCTCTGGGAAGGAACCTACGGCGACTGGTACATGGAGGAGATCCGCCTGGGCGCCAGCACCTGGGGCTACACGACCGCCGGCGTGCCCTTGAGCTGGAACACAACGACCTTCTATGAGGAGTTCGGGAGCTGGAGCGGCAGCCAGTTCATCAGCAAGATGTCGAGCGGCTGCCACATGGCCCATCACCTGGGGCACGCCAATGAGACTTACGACGTCAAGGTCTACGTCTCCGACATTCCTTCCTTCACGGCCGATGGCATCACCCACACCTACAACTTCGGCTACTCTCAAGGCTGCTACGCCGGGTGCTTCGACCAGGCCGACTGCATCCATGAGGAGTTCGTCCACGCCGAGAAGGGCTTCGTGGCCTGGATCGGCAACACGCGCTACGGCTTCGGCGTCCACTACACGACCAACGGCTCCTCGCAGTACTACCACCGCCAGTTCGTCGACGCGCTCTTCGATGAGGGCCTGAACGAGCTGGGGGCGGCCAACGACGACTCACGGACGGACAACGTGCCCTACATCGCCTACGAATCCAACCGCTGGGTGCACTACGAGGTCACCGCCTTCGGCGACCCGTCGATGCCGCTCTGGACCGCCCGCCCGCGGACGCCCCAGCTCGATCACGCCGGGGTCTTCGTGCTCGGGCAGACCAGCTACGGCGTCACCGTGTCGGCCAACGGCGAGCCGATCGCCGGCGCGCGCGTCTGTCTGTGGGACGAGCTGGGCACCTGCTACGGGTTCGGCGTCACCGGCGCCGCCGGCAGCGTCACCGTCCCGGTCGCGCCGGGCTATCCCGGCACCATGCACCTGGTTGTGTCGGATGCCGACCTGCTCGTGACCGAGACGACCTTCCCGATCGTGCCCAACGGACCCTACGTGGTGATCGAATCGCACTGGATCGATGACGGCATCGCCGGCAACGGCGACGGCGATTGTGATGCGGGCGAGACGATCCACCTGTACGTCGACCTGTGCAACGTCTGGAACGCGCCAATCGCCGGCGTGACGGCCACGCTGGCGTGCGCCAGCCCCGAGGTCACGATCCTCGACGGGGCGGCGGCCTACGGGACCATCCCCGGCGGCGGCGTCGCGGGCGGCCAGGGAGGCGACCACTACACCTTCCAGATCGCCGGCAACTGCCCCGATCAGCACGCGCTGCCCTTCACGCTGGACATCCGCGATGCCGGCAGCGGCCACTGGACGGGCTCCTTCACGTACACGGCCGATGCCCCCACGCTGGCGATCGTGACGCTGGCCATCGACGATGAGCTCGGCGGCGACGGCGATGGCTGTCTCGACCCCGGTGAGACCGCCCTCGTCACGGTCACCCTGAGCAACGCCGGCCATCGCAACGCGACGACGGTCGCGGGGATGCTCTTCTCCGGGGGCGGCGGGCTCGTCGTCACCCAGGCCGTCGGGAGCGCGCCGGAGATCCCCGTGGGCGGCGCCGCCACCTTGTCGCCGGCGTTCGAGGTCATGCTCGAGCCCTGGGCGCTGTCCCCGGGCATCGTCACCTGCCGCCTGCGGGTCAGCGCCGATTGGAGCCTCGCCATCGACCTGAGCGCCCCGATCGGGATCGGCGGCTTCGCCGATGACATGGAGGCGGGCGAAGGCGCCTGGAGTCACGCGGTCGTCACCCCGGGCTTCAACGACCAGTGGCACCTCTCGAGCCAGCGCAACCACACATCGGGCGGATCCCATAGCTGGAAGTTCGGGGCCGCGGGCACGGGAACTTATACAAACCTCGCGGACGGCGCCCTCATGACCGGCGAGATCGAGATCGCCGAGACGACGGTGCTGACCTTCTGGCACTGGATCGCGGCCGAGGTGAGCTCCGCCTACCCGGGCCGCTGCTACGACGGCGGCCTGGTCGAGCTGTCGCTGGACGGCGGCCCCTGGACGCGGATCGACCCGGACGGCGGGTACCCTTACACCATCCGCACCGGGAGCACGCCCGGCCCGTTCCCGGCCGACACGCCGGTCTTCTCGGGCTCGCACGGCTGGCAGCTCGAGACCTTCACGATCGAGGGCCCGTCCGGCATGGCGCGCTTCCGCTTCCGCTTCGGCAGCGATGGAGCTGACGCGATGGAGGGCTGGTACATCGACGACGTCGAGGTTCACTCGTGGCCGCCGGCCAGCGCCATCCCGGAGCCCGGTCGCGCGCTCGCGCTGCGGCCGGTGCTCCTCGCCAACCGCCCGAATCCGTTCGCGCCGGAGACCCAGATCGCCTTCCTGCTCCCGGTCGCCGGCGAGGTGCGGCTGAGCGTGATGGACGTGCAGGGGCGCATCGTGCGCAGCTTGCTCGACGGGCCGCTGGCCGCGGGCCGCCACGCTGTGATCTGGGACGGCGCCGACGGCGGCGGACACCCGCAGCCGGCGGGCATCTACTTCTACCGCCTGGAGAGCGATGCCGCGAGCCAGGTGCGCAAGATGACGTTGCTGCGATAGGCACCTTCCGGCTGGGGGAGCGCGGCCGGGTGCCAGGGGCGCGACGGTGCGCAACCGCGGACCGGCGGCGCGACGGCAGCCGCGCCCCGCGGACCGGCGCAGGCACGCGACCCGGCAGGGGCATGGGCCCGAGGGGTGCAGTGTGATCGAGATCTCGTCAAGGTTGGCGGGCCGGCGCGCGCGGCGCCGGCGCGGCGGGCCTCCGCTCGCTGCCTTCGGCCTCATCGCAGTGATCGGCTCGGCCGTGATGGCTGGCTCCGCGGCGGTCGCCCGCGCGGGCGAGGGGCCCGGCGCCGGCGCGCCTCCTGAGCATGCCTGCCGCCTGTGGGGCATGATCGGCGCCGCGCCTGACGACGCCGTGCTCGACGACCAGCTCGTCAGCGGCACGAGATCGATGATGACGCTGGCCGCCTCGAATCGAGACGGCTGGGGCATCGCCTACTGGGCTGCCGGCCTGAGCGGCACCGGGCTGACCCGCCCGCAGGTGCTGCGCGGCGGGCCGCCCGCGGACGATCCCAACGATCCGCGCTACCGGCTCGCCGCCGCCGAGATCGGCCAGCAGGACGCCCACTGCGCCGTGGCGCACGTGCGGGCCGCCTCGAGCGGTCACGCCAACGCGCCCGATCCTCATCCCTTCGTGCGCGGCAACCTGTGCATGGCGCACAACGGCTCGGTGGTGGTGGCGACCATCCAGGCGCTGCTCGAGGAAGGGACCCCGGGGTATCTCCAGAAGCACCCCCCCGACTACGACACGCCCTACGTCGACAGCGAGCTCTACTTCCTCTACGTGCTCAAGCAGCTCGAGCTGGGCGAGCGCACCGGGGATGCGTCGCGCCCCGCCTGCGTCAGCCAAGCCATCCGCGACGCGGCCCTGCGCATCTACGACGCTGGCGCCGCGAACAGCTCGATCAACTGCCTGGCCGCCAGCGGGGACACGCTGTACGCCCTGCGATTCGACACCACCGACCAGTCCCGCTACAAGCTGCGCTACAAGCAGATTCCCGGGGCGTGGGTGGTGGCCTCCGAGCCGGTGGGCACGGACACCACCGGCTGGAGCTCGGTGCCGCCCAAGAGCCTGGCGATCTTCACACGGGTCGACCCGCCCCGCTTCGTGACGGTCTACCCGCCGCCGGGCGCCTGGCTGGCGCTGGAAAGCGTCAAGGTGAACGACGACGCCCTCGGCCAGAGCCAGGGCAACGGCGACGGCGTGCTCAACGCGGGTGAGATCGTGGAGCTGGACTTGCGCCTGCAGAACGTGGGCGGAACGGCGGCCACGCAGATCCTGGGCGTGTTGCGGGCGCTGGACGGATACGTCACCCTTCTGGACAGCAGCAACGCCTATCCGAATTTGCAGCCGGAGCAAAGCAGCCTGCCGGTCTCGCCCTTTGTCGCGCGCGTCAGCCCGACCGCCCCGGCTTACTTCAACGCCAGCTTCTCGCTGCGCGTCATGGCCGAGATCGGTCCCGCCGGCGGCCGCGTGCCCGCGCTCTGGACGCGCACATTCTCGCTGCCCGGCCGATCGGCCAGCTTGACCTGTCCGTTCACCGTCGCGGCCGATCCGGGCGGTGGCATCCTCGAGCCGGGCGAGGACGGCACGCTGCTGATCGCGCTCGAGAACCGCGGCGCCGTCGGCGCCACCTCGATCGTGGGCGAGGCGCATCCGACTACGCCCCACCTCGAGATCCTGCAGCCCCTGGCTGGCATCGACACCCTGGCGATCGGCGAGATCGAGACCTTGGCTCCACCCTACGAGATCCGTGTCTCGCCCGCGGCCCCCAATCCCGAGATCCTGACCGGGGACCTGCTGGTCACCGGCGACTGGGGCGTGACCGCGCGGATCCCCTTCGAGATCCCGATCGGTGGCTTCGTGGACCTGTTCGAGGGCGGGTCGGGTGAGTGGGGCCACACCAGCGGCATCGGCGGCTACGGCGACGCCTGGCACCTGAGCACGCTGCGCAACCACACGCCCGGCGGGACGACGAGCTGGAAGTGCGGCTCCCCCGACTCCGGCGCGACCTACCCCAACCTGCTCGACGCCATCCTGGAGTCGCCGCCGGTTCCGCTGGCGCAGCGCACGCAGCTTCGCTTCTGGCACTTCATGCGGGCCGAGCTGGCCTTCGGCCATTTCGGGAAGGCCAGCGACGGCGGCATCGTCGAGGCCTCGATCAACAGCGGGCCCTGGACGCAGATCTACCCGCCGACGGGCTACGATTTCATCATTGCCGAGACCAACCCGCCCGGGCCGTTTCCGCCCCAGACCCCGGTTTTCTCGGGCTGGTGGCTCTGGCGCGAGTCGGTCTTCGAGATCGAGGGCTTCACCGGGACGGTGCAGTTCCGCTTCCGTTTCGGCAGCGACGGCGACAATCTGGCCGAGACCCTCGAGGGCTGGTACATCGACGACGTGCGCGTGCTGGGCACCAACTCGGCCTCGGGCATCGAGACTGAGATCGAGCTGCCGTTGCGGCCGGCGCTCAGCGTCGGCGGGCCCAGCCCGTTCCGCGATCAGACGCTGATCCTCTTCGACGTGGCGCGCGAGAGCGACGTCGAGTTGAGCATCCTCGACCTGGAAGGTCGCGTGGTGCGCCATCTGGTCCGAGGACCGCGCGCCACGGGCCGCCACCGCCTCCTGTGGGATGGTCGCGACAACGGTGGCAACCCCGTGCCCTCGGGCCTCTACTTCTATCGCCTGGAAAGCCGGGCGGAGGCCTTCGAGGAAGTGCGCCGAGTCATCCGCGTGCGTTAGGCTGCCCGGGGCCCCCGCTGCCGCGGCCGGCCGGGCTCGCGGGGTCGCCGGCGGCGGCGCGGGCGACCGGTGCGCGGGTCCGCCCGCGGCGGCGTGGGCAGCGATGCGCGCTCCAGGGAGGAATCGGGTGAACATCGGCGCCAAGATGACCCTGCTGCTGGTCGTGCCGCTCGTGCTCTTGATGGCCGTCTTCGGGTACATCGACGACCGCCGCACCCGGCGGGCGCTCCACGCCGAGCTCGTGCTCGAGGGTCGCTCGGTGGCCCGGACGCTCCAGCTCGCCATGGAAGACTACTTCCGCAACCGCGACTTGCAGGACGTGCGCGAGCTGATCGACAACGTGACGCTCTACGAGCGCATCCTGGGGGTGCGGGTCTTCGACGCCGCCGGACGGCTGATCTACCAGTCCGCGAGCCTCGCTGATCAGCCGTTCGTCTTCGGCGAGGCCCTCGGCCGCGTGCTGCGCGAGGGCGCGACCGACCAGTCCGAGCGCAGGATCGACGGTCAGTCGACGATCTCGTTTCTCGCCCCCCTGACCAGTCCATCCGGCGCGCGCTTCGGCGCGCTGCAGGTGCTGCAGCTCGCCGCCTTCATGGACGATGAAGCCCGCGCGTCGCGGCGGTCGATCCTGCTGCTGACGCTGGCCATGGCCCTGGCGGTCGCGCTGACGATCTCCTTGATCAGCTACTTCTACCTGAGCCGACCCACCCGGATGTTGGTGCGGAGCTTCCGCCAGGTGGGGGCCGGCGACCTGAGTGCGCGCGTCCCCTTCCGCTCCCGCGATGAGCTCGGACGCCTGGCGCAGGAGTTCAACGCCATGGCGGAGCGTCTGGCCGAGGCCGAGCGCGCCGTGCTGGCCGAGCAGGACTTGCGCCGCCGAGCCGAGAAGGCGATGCGCCTGTCGCAGGGGCTGGCCAGTCTGGGGCGGATCTCCGCGGGCCTGGCCCACGAGATCGGCACGCCCCTCAACGTCATCAGTGGGCGCGTCGAGGCGCTGCAGCGCAAGCTGCCGATGGACGAGGCGGCTGAGCGCAATCTGCAGAGCATCCTCGGGCAGATCGATCGCATCGCGCGCACGGTGCACGGCATGCTCGACTTCGCCCGGGCCCGCACGCCGCAGCTCCAGCCGGTCGACCTGGCGCGCGTGCTGCACAGCGTCATCGAGTTCCTCGACCCGCGCTTCGAGCGCCGGGGAGTCGCCGTGCGCCTGGAGCTCCCCGAGTCCTTGCCCTGGATCTACGCCGATCGCGATCAGCTCAGCCAGGTCTTCCTCAACCTGTGTCTCAACGCCGTCGAAGCCATGTCCGCGGGCGGGCGGCTGGAGATCGCGGTTTCGACCGCCAGTCGCCAGAGCCCCCTGCGCCCCGCTGACCCCGCCAGCGAGTACGCCTCCGTGCTCTTCAGCGACACCGGCCACGGCATCGCGCCCGACGCGCTCGCCCAGATCTTCGATCCCTTCTTCACGACGAAGGGTGTCGGCGAAGGATCGGGCCTGGGACTCTCGATCGCCTACGGAATCGTCCGGGAGCACGGCGGCTGGATCGACGTCGCCAGCGAGGTGAATCGGGGCACGCGCGTCACCGTGCACCTTCCGGTCGACGCCCGAACAGCCGGGGAGCGGGATCACGGGCGGCCGGGTGAAGAAGTCGTGGGCGAACAGGTGTCAGGATCCCTGGCGCCCGGGGAGAGGAACCATGAGTGATCGGTTTGGGCCGGGAGTCCCGCCCACGGTGCTCGTCGTCGAGGATGACGCCGAGATGCGCGACCTGCTCGGGGAAGTGCTGCTGGAAGCCTCTTGCCGCGTGCTCGGCGCCGGGGATGGCGAGGAGGCGCTCGAGACGTTCCTGCGCACGGAGATCGACGTCATCGTCACCGACCAGATGATGCCCGGCATGAGAGGCGGCGAGCTGCTGGAGGAGGTGCGCCGGCGGCGCCCGGATGTGCCGGTCATCATCATCACCGCGTTCGGATCGATCGAGTCCGCCGTCGAAGCGATGAAGCGCGGCGCCTACCACTACCTCACCAAGCCCTTCCGCATGGAGGAGTTCGTGGCCACGGTGTCGGCCGCCTTGCGCGAGCGCCGCCTGATGCAGGAGCTGTCGGCCTTGCGGGCCGCCTTCGCCGGCGGCGACGCGGGCTTCGTGGCCGAGAGCGCCGCCATGCGCGCCGTGCTGGAGACGATCACGCGCGCCAGCGGCGCCGACACGCCGGTGCTGATCCAGGGCGAGAGCGGCACGGGCAAGGAGCTGCTGGCGCGCATCCTGCACACCCGCAGCCGGCGCCTGGGCAAGCCCTTCCTGGCGATCAACTGCGCGGCCATCCCGGAGACGTTGTTGGAGAGTCAGCTCTTCGGCCATCGCCGCGGCAGCTTCACCGATGCGCGCGAGGACCGGCCCGGCCTGTTCCAGCAGGCCGCCGGCGGCACGGTGTTCCTCGATGAGATCGGTGACATGCCCGCGGCGCTGCAGGCCAAGATGCTGCGCGTGCTCCAGGAGAAGGAGGTGCACCCCCTCGGCGCGGAGGCTCCCGTGCCGGTCGACGTCCGGATCGTGGCGGCCACCCACCGGAACCTGCCGGCCCTGATCGAGTCGGGCTCGTTCCGCGAGGACCTGTACTACCGGCTCAACGTGATCAACGTGCGGGTGCCGCCGCTGCGCGAGCGCGCCGACGACCTCGTGGCGCTCCTGGCGCATCTGCTCGAGAAGCACGGCCTGCGCCTGGGGCGCCCCGGCTGCACCGTGGCGCCCGAGGCGCTGGCGGTCATGCGCCGCCACGCGTGGCCGGGCAACGTGCGCGAGCTGGAGAACGTCGTGGAGCGCGCCCTGGTGCTCGGCGTCGACAATGTCATCGGCCTCGACGACCTGCCCGACACGCTGCTGCAGCCACGGCGCGCCGGCGCGCCGCCGGCGGCGGGCCCGCTGCCGATCGCGGAGGTCGAGCGCCAGCACATCCTGAAGACCATGCGTCTCGTGGGCGGCAACAAGGCCGCCGCCGCCCGACTGCTCGGAATGGACCGCAAGACCCTCTACCGCAAGCTGGAGTCGTACCGCATCGGCGAGGAGCCGGCCGCCGGTCCCGATTCGCCCCAGCCGTAGCGTTCTGCCCCACCGCCCGCAACTCGCTCCCGGGACGCTGGATTCCGGCCGCGCGCCCCCTCAGCGGCGGAACCCCCGGGCGCCACGCCCCGGTCGCCCCCGCCGGGTGAACGTCGCAACATAATCCATTACAAGCCAATACGCGATCGACCGCCCTGGCACTCTCCTTGCTGATTCCGTTCCAGCACGGCTTCCCTCACTCGCGTGGCGGCCGGTTGCCGCGGCAGAAGCAGGTCGCAGTGCCGGTCGCCACGCGGAGTGCTCCAGGGGCTCCCCGGCGTCCCGGCGCGCGAGCGGGGCGCGGGTCCCGGCACCGCACAGCGGATTCGTGCGGGAGGAGGCTACGGACATGAAGCAAACCACTGTGCTCTTCTTGGCCCTATTCGCGGGCGCCTTGTCCGCCGCGGCGGACCCCAATGACCTCTCAGGCGGCGTGTTGATCACCCACTACGTGCAGGGGCTGGCCTACAGCGCGGATGTCTCGGACTGGGCGGCGGCCTACGCTCCGTATGCGATCACCAGCTCGCAGAACCAGTCGACGCGCATCAACGGGCCGCTGGACAACGCGGTCTGGTACGTTCTGGGCGCCTGGAACGAGCCGAAGGTATGGCGCGGCGTGGCCTTCGGCTTCGCGAACTACACGGCCGCCATGTTCAGCTTCTACTACTTCGGCCCCTGTTACCCGAGCGCGGGCGGGCTCGAGCTGCCGACGTCGGGGTGGCCCGGACCCAATCAGGGCACGGCGATCGTCGGCGTGGGAACGACGGGATCCTGGTCGGGCAACTATGTTCCGCTCTACTGCTTCGCGGGATACGCCTACGGTCCCGGCCAGGGCTCCACGATCATCCAGATCGGCGTCGAGCCGGCCACGGGCAGTTGCGAGTTCAGCAACATGCAGAACCCCCCGCAGCTCTATCCCGTGACAACCGCCAATCGCGGGGGCCTGGGCATCAACGCCAACGGCGTGGCCGTGCATCCGGTCTACACGGCTCCCGAGCGCGTCTGCTGCAACCCGACCACCTATGCCTGCACGATCAAGACCGAGGCCGACTGCGCCGCCGCCGGCGGCATCTGGAAACCCAGCGAGACCCTCTGCGCGCCGGTCAATCCGTGCATCCCCCTGGGCGCCTGCTGCTGGGGCACGGCGGTGATTCGCTGCGATGTCTACTCGGAGGCCGTGTGCCTGACCAAGCCTCACCCGATCCACGGCCAGGGCATCTGGCAGGGCGAGGGCGTGCCCTGCAATCCCAACCCGTGCGTGGTGCAGGCCGAGCGCGTCTGTTGCCTGCCCGACGAGAGCTGCCAGATCCTGAGCTCGGCGCAGTGCAGCGCCCTGGGCGGCACATGGCACGAGAGCTACTCGACGTGCGACGATGCGCATTGCGACGCCCTGGGCGCGTGCTGCATCAACACGGTTTGCCGGATGGTCTGGGAGGCCGAATGCAAGGTGCTCAACGGCATGCCCCCGGAACAGCCGTTCGTGCCGGGACGCATCTGGCATCCGCGCCGCACCTGCGCCATTCCCGACAACCCCTGCTTTGGAACGCCTGTTCAGGAGGCCACCTGGGGCAGGATCAAGTCGCTTTATCGCTAGATGAGGGCCCGCGGGAGCCGCCGCCATCCCCTCCGGCAGCCGCGGATCTCTGCGGCGGCCCCCCGGGCGCAGATGAGGAGTGTACGGTGACGCCGCCTGAGCGCTCGCAGCCGCCGCGCGGATTCGGATGGACGGGCGGGCTCGAGGAGTGCACCTGGGATCAGATCCAACGGCCCGGGTGCTACATCTTCACCGACACGGGCGACCTCGTGCGGGTTCCCCTGGAGGGTCTCACGGCCGGCGCGGCGCCGGTCATCTCGCTGATCTCGCGCGCGCCGCGCAAGCTGGCGCGCGTCTCGCACAACGTCGCGGAGGCGGTCCACGTGCTGCGGACCATCGCCCTGGAGAACGGTTACAAGGTCAACTTCTGATCGCAGGCCGACAGCTCACGGTGTGCGGGTGGCACGGCGCTGCGTTGTGGCACGGCGAAGGGCGCCGTGCTCGACGGACCCTGGCCGGTAACGGTGCGTGCCACCCGACCTTCCGCCGGCGCGGGGCCCCCCTGCGGGTCCCGCGCCGTTTTTCCGTCCCGGCCACGAGCGCGGTTCCGCCAGTTGCCGCGGCCTGCGCCGGTGCCCGCGCGTGCGATCGTGTCCACGGGCCAGCGCACCACCGCGACCGCGATCCCGCCTCGGCGCAGGCGTCCGAGCTCAGCGCAGGTGCGCCTTCCACACGGCGGGCATCCGGGGTCCGTAGGCGACGTCCCGCGCGCCGGCGAAGGCGGCCAGGTCGCGAATGGCGCCCGCGATCGCCCGCGCGGCCGCGCGCGTGCCGGGCGCGTCGCACTCGGCCTGGATCGCCTTGACCTCGAGACGCCCGCTCCCGCGGTCGACCGCCAGATCGGCGCGCCCGATCAGGCGATCCCCGTGCAGGATCGGCAGCGCGTAGTATCCGAACCGGCGCTGCGCGGCCGGCTTGTAGATCTCGACGGCGAAGTCGAAGCCGAAGAGCTGGCGCCCGCGCTTGCGATCGCACACCAGGTTGTCGAAGGGCGACAGGAGCGTCGTGCGCGGCTCCCAGCGCCCGGCCGCGAGCCGGTCGAGGAGCGCCAGATCGTCCCGGTGCACGCACCAGCTTCCCGGCCAGGCCCGCTGCCCCTCGCGGATCTCCACGGGTAGGATGCGCCCTTCCGCGCAAAGGTCGGCCAGCGTTCTCTCGAGCTCCGGATGGCGCCGGCGCGTGAAGTGCTCGCGGACGTGCTCGGGCCGGGCCACGCCCAGCGCGCGCAGCGCCCGCTCGGCCGAGCGTCGCGCGACCTCGCGACCGCTCAGCCGCTCGCGCGGCGTCCAGACGGGCAACACGCGCTCGGCCAGGTCCCACGTGCGACCGCCGCCCGCGCGACCGGCCACCAACACCAGCCCCTTGTGCCACAGGTCGTAGAGCATCCACTGCGCGGCGTGTCCGGATCCCCACCCCGACCGGCGATCTTGGGGCGGCGATTCGGCGGACAGGTCGCGGGCCGTGAGGGGCCCGTGACGGCGGAGCTCCCTGAGGACTCGCCGCCGCAGCGGTTGGTTCGCGTCCAGCCACTGCTGGTATGACGGCCGCCATGGCCACGCCGGGGTGCCTCGCCGGCGCATCCACCAGCGGTGGATCGGGTAGTCGTCCACCAACACGATCGAGGCCTCGTGGGCCCAGTAGTCGAACAGGCTGCGCTCGCGCCAGCGCAGGTCCTCGATGAGCGCGGCATCGAAGCGCCCGAGGCAACTCCAGAGCACCAGCCGGTGCGAAGGGGCGACGACGCTGATGGGATCGATCTGCAAGCACCCCAGGTCGCGCGCGAGCGCCAGCACGGCGCTCGCGTCGACCGCCGCCGGATCGCGGGGCGGACCCGCGAGCCCCTGACGGACGATCGCCAGGCGGCGCGCCATGGTCGGATCGATGCGGATGGGATGCTCCGCCGGCACGCGCTCACTCCTCTGCCAGAATCACGCGCGGCCGCCGCACGCCCACGCGCAGAACCGTGGTGCCGTCCACGAGCGTCAGGCGCCCTTCGTGCGCCGTGAGGCTGGCGCGGATCTCCGCCGCCATCGCCACCTCGCCAAAGCCCTCCGTGACCACCAGCGTGCAGGGCAGCTCCCGATCGATCACGTCCGCCAGATGCACGCTGCCCGCGATCACCCCGGCCGCGCCGGCCGCCGCCAGGCGACTGATCTCATCCGCCGTCAGGCGATCGCGCACCACGACCGCTCCGGGCGAGGCCTCGCCCAGCGCCAACAATCCGGCCGCCTCGCCGCCACGCCCCCACGTGCCGTCGATGGCGGTCGCCCCGGCCGTCACGCGGCATCCGCGCGAAGTCACGGCGATCACGCGTCCGGGCAGCCAGGCCCGCACTTCCAGCTCCTCGCGCAGGGGCTCGATCGTGACGATGCCGTGGCCCAGATCGATCTGCCGAATGCGCCCGCGCACCGGCGACGGGCAGGGGCGCAGCTCGCCGCTGCGCAGGATGGCCGCCAGCCACTGCCCGCGCTCCACCGGCTGGCCGGCCGCCACGCGCAGATGCGGGCGAATCTGCTCAGCGTGCACCATGAGGTGGCGGGCCACGTGCACCGCCACGAGCTGGCGCGCCTCCTCGGGCCGTTCGCGCACGACGAGAACCCCCGTGGGCAGGATGCGCTCGATGCGGCCCGCCACGGGAGCATTGTACGAGCGCGTGCGCAGCGGCCCGGCCCTGTGGCGGGCGATGACCTCGCCCTCGGCCAGCTCGTCGCCGACGCGCTTGAGCAGGCAGGCGGCCGCCTCGTGCGGCGCGACCCGCAGCGCGCCGGCCACATCGAGGAAGAAAGGCCGCAGGAACTCGCGGCTGCTGCGCGCGACAAGCGTTTCGGAGCCGACCCGCTCGCCCACGCGGACGAAGACCTCGCCCGGTGCCGCCAGCTCGCGGGCCAGCTCGAGGGCGCCGCGGCGAACCCGATCGCCACCCGCCGCGGCCGCCGCCCGCGCGTCGTCGCGCGCGTCGTCGCGCGCGGGCGGCCCGCCTCCCGGCACCGCGCGGGCGGAGCGCGCCAGTTCCCCCGCGCGACCCAGCCGCACGAGCCCGACCTCCTCGAGCAGGCGCACCGCCAGGTCGGGCGCCGCTTCGGAGAGCGCGCCCAGGTGCGGGAACATGAACGCGCTGTCCACGGCCAGCTCGACGGATTTCTCCGGCCGCAGCGCCGCCAGCAGGATGCGCGCGGCCACCTCGCGCGGCGAATGCGACAGGATGCCCCCGCTGCCGATCACGAGATCGTAGCCCCGCAACGCCAGCTCTTCCCGGCGGAGCGACTTGCGCGCGACGGTCTGAACGAAGTCGCGGCTGATGCGCAGCTCCGCGTGCGAGCGGCTCAGCGACACGCCGCGCAGCACGTCGAGGTGCTCCTTGACCGCTTCCCGCACGGCGACCACCGCCACGGCGCGCTCCATCTGCGCCGCCTCCCGGCTGGCGGGCAGCGCCGTCGGCGCGACCAGCTTCTCGCCGATCAGGTCCCAGACCTCGCGCGCGCTCAGGGGCTCCTCGAGCGCGCCGACGATGGCGTCGATGCCGGCCGTGCGGGCCACGTTGAGAATGCTGTAGCTCATCCCCAGATTGGCGCTGACCGTGCGCCAGACCCGTCCCTCGCCGGCAGTGAAGACGTCGGTCGTCGCGCCGCCGATGTCGACCGCCAGGATCCGCAAGCCCAGTCGCGCCGAGGCATGCTCGAGGATCCGGGCAAACGCGGCCGGCGTGGGCAGGATCGGCCGATCGACCCACTCGGTCAGCCGCTCGTAGCCGGGCGCCTGGGACATGACGTGATCCATGAAGATCTCGTGGATCGCGGCCCGGGCCGGGTCGAGGTCCTCGCGATCCGCCGCCGGGCGGATGTTCGGAACGGGATGGAACAGGTACTCGGCGCCCAGCGTCGCGCGGACGAAGTCGCGGGCGTGGACATTGCCGGCGTAGATGACCGGCAGCGCCTTTGTGGGGCTGAGCTTCGGGCGCAGGCCGGCTTCGCGGACCAGCTCGGCCAGGAACGCCGGACCCGAGAGCGCGTCGCCGTCGAAGCCGCCGGCCAGCAGCACCATGTCGGGTCGCAACCGGGCCAGCGCCTCGATCTTCTCGTAGGGCGTGCGCCCATCGTCCAGCGCGATCACGTCGAGCAGGATGGCGCCGCCCCCGAGCGCGACGCGCTCGGCGCTGCGGCTGGTCACCTCGCGCACCAGGCCGGTGACGACCATCGCCAGTCCGCCGCCGGCCGAGGAGGTCGACAGATAGGGCACCGCCGGACGATCCTGCGCCAGCAGCGATTCCCCGGTCGCATTCTCCAGGGCCCGCAGCGCCCGGGTGACGCCGATCGTCACGTCCTCCTGGGGACGCTCGACCGTGGTGGGCGCCTCGCGGCGATCGAACCGCCAGCCGGTGGCGCGGCGGAAGAGCAGCGCCTTCGTGGTCGTGCTGCCCACGTCGGTGATGCAGAAGCGATCCGGCTGTCGCGGAAATCCCTTGTAGAAGCGCCCGTCCACTGGCCGCTCATTCCCGTGCGCAGCGGCGCCCGCAGCGTGCGGCGACCATCACGCGCTCCCCATGACTTTGACGAGCAGCTTGCGCGTGCGCGGGCCGTCGAATTCGCAGAAGTAGATCCCCTGCCAGGTGCCCAGGGACAACCGGCCGTTCTCGAACGGCACGCTCTGGTCGCACCCGATCAGGCTCGACTTCAGGTGGGCGGCGCTGTTGCCCTCCGTGTGGCGATAGTAACCCTGCCGCCAGGGCACGAGCCGGTCGAGGTCGGCCAGGACGTCGTGAACCACGGTCGGATCGGCGTTTTCGTTGATCGTGACCGCCGCCGTCGTGTGCGGCACGTACAGCCAGACCACGCCCGCCGCGATGCCCGCGGCCTGCAGAACCGCCTGGACCCGATCGGTGACATCGAGGAGCTGCTCGTGCGCCCCGGTCTTGATCGTGAGCGTCTCAATCACGCGCCTGTCCTCCTCCGGTTGTGCCGCCCGCGTCCGGAGCGCCGGGCGGCTCAGCCGAACACCCCCGCCACCGGCGCCGAGCACGCCCGGCAACGGCCGCCTTCCAGCCCCAGCTCTTCGACGACATGCCAGGTCCGCCGGATGAGCAGGGCGCCGCAGGCCGGGCAGCAGGTGCTCTGCGCGTCGGCCTCGGCCACGTTGCCCACGTAGACGAACCGCAGGCCCTTCTCCCGCGCGAGGCGGCGCGCGCGGACGAGGGTTTCGACCGGCGTGCGCGGGCGGTCGGTCATCTGGTGAGCGGGGTGAAAGGCGGTCAGATGCAGCGGAACGTCCGCGCCCAGGTTAGCGCGGATCCACTCGCACTCGGCGGCGATCAGATCGTCGCCGTCGTTCAATCCGGGAATGAGCAGCGTGGTGATCTCGAGCCAGATGCTCGTTTCCCGGGCGATCCAGCGCAGCGATTCGAGCACCGGCGCGAGATGGGCCTGGGCCTGCTGGGCGTAGAAGTCCTCGCTGAAGCCCTTGAGATCGACGTTGGCCGCATCCAGCAGGCCGAACACCTCGCTCCGCGCCTCGGCCGTCACGTAGCCGTTGGTGACCGCGACGTTGCGGATGCCGCGCGCGCGCGCCAGGGCGCTCACCGCCAGCATGTACTCGGCGAAGACGGTGGGCTCGTTGTACGTGTAGGCGATCGCCGGCGACTGCTCGCGCACGGCCAGCTCCACGATCTGCTCCGGTGCGACGAAGCGGCCGCGCAGGCGCTCGATGTCGCCCCGGCTGAGCGTCCAGTTCTGGCAGAAGCGACAGCCGAGCGTGCAGCCGGCCGTGCCGAAGCTCAGCACTGGCGTGCTCGGCAGAAAGTGAAAGAGCGGCTTCTTCTCGATCGGATCGGTCGCCAGGCTGGACGGATACCCATAGGTCAGAGCGCGCAGGCGTCCGCCGACATTGCGGCGCACGCCGCAGAAACCGGTCTGGCCGTCACTGAGGCGGCACGCCCGCGGGCACAGGCCGCAGTTCGCGACACCCGGCCGCTCGGGGTCGGGGCGCCACCAGCGGGCCTCGTGGAGCTCAGGCATGACCGACTACCTCCCGCCGTGTCCCGGCAACCGGCGGTACCAGGCGTTGGGATCGCAGCCGTCGAGGGCGGCGAAGAGCGACCTGGCCGACGCGGTGGTCAGGGCGGCCTCGGTGTTGACGAACCAGTCCCGGCACGGGCCGTGCCCCTCTTCCACGTATTCGAGGGCCTGGAAGGCGCATTCCAGGCGGTCCGCGTCACGAGCCACGCGCGCCTCCAACGTGTCGCCGGCGCGGTATTCGGCATGGATCGCGGCGAGGTCGTCCCGCGCGGTCAGGCCGGCCACCTGGTCGGCGAAAACGCGCGTCTCGACCGGCTTCGGGTCGAGGTACGCTTGCCCCACCTTGTGCTGGTCGTTGATGCGAGCCTCGTGGACGTCGTGCGCGAGGCACATGAGCACTACGCGGGCGGGGTCGACCCGCTCGGCCAGGGCGAGGAAGTACCCGATCCAGGCGCAGCGGAAGCTGTGCTCGGCGACCGACTCGGGATCCCGCACGCCGGCTACCCACCAGCCAGAACGCGCGATGCGCTTCAGGTGGCCGATCTCGAACAGAAATCGCGCGATCGACTGCATGCCTTCTTCCCCCACCCCGGGCGACCCCTCGGGCGGACCTCTTCCGCCCGGCGGGCAGCCACTGGCGCCCCCCGGCCCGCCGCCGGCGCGGCCTTCGTTCTGTCAGGATGCGCGCCCGGCGGCCCGCTTGCAACCCCGACCGGAGGGCATGGGACCGCGGCGCGCCAGCCGCCGGGAGCGGGCGGGGCGAGCGCCCGCGAGGCCACCCGGGCGCCCCGGTGTAGCCGCGATGCCGGTACAGGAAGCCCCGGTTTGACCAGGCAGGCCGGAGACTTCGGACTCAAGTTTGCCGATGGGGATCCGATACGTACTAGCGTGCAAGGTTCGCGGCCCGGCCGCAGATGCCTTGTCGAACAGGAACCCGATCTGTAAGACGAAGGCGTTGCCGAGGTGATCTCGCCAGAGAGACCTCCCCGGTGGCGCCTTTTTCGGTTAGCGCAGCCGTGGAGTCAGCAGCCGAGACCGGGTTTCTGGCCGGAATCCGTCGTGGGGGCGACGGAAACCTGTCTTCACGCCGGAACAGCAGCGATGGGGTGTCGTCCGCAGCGATAGCGGGCAGTTCTTGATTCGACTTGGGGGGGCGGCACCCCATCCAGCACTCGGAGCGACCGCCTGCGGCGCGGTTGGCAAGCGGGACCAATCACCCAGGCACTGAGCAGCGTTCCTGACGAAAACGATCTGTCACCGGCCGCGCGGCGTTTCGCCGCCGCCGAGGCCGGCACTGATGGGGAAGGAGGAACGGAGCGGGCGCCGGATCGGGTGACCCAGGTCACCCTCGATGCGAGACCCTCCCGGCCTAACCTGCCAGGCCGGGCGCGTGACTGCGGCATCGACGACCAAGCACATCTCTCGGGGGCCGCACCCACCACTCCGCACCAGAGGCGGCTTCCCGGGACTCCGGACCTCCCGACTTCGCCGGAGCCGGCCCGCCCGGGCCGGTTCCGGCGATGGTCGCGCCAGCCCCCTCCCGGCCCTTCCGTGACCTCCGCCTATCGTCACGCCCTCCGGCGGGGCCTCCGGCCTATGGACGCCAGACCGGCCCCGGCGTACGCTTCTCTCTTCAGGCCGCAGCGGCGGTACCGCGGGGGCCGGCGCCCGGCATTCGCGCGGCCGGCGGGAGCGAGGCGCAGAAGGCGCCCGTCCGCTGGCCGGCCCATGGGGAGGGGAATCGACCGCATGAGCGCTACGCCGAAGGATCCCAGGCCCGGCGCGCCCGCCGAGCCGGCCGCTGAGACGGATCGCCTGCCGATCGAGGGCTTCCAGGGCACGCCCGAGGAAATCGAGCGACAATGGTTTGACAAGGTCTACACGGGCCGGGGCGACAGCATGCTGCAGCTCACCTGGCGCGCGGTCCTGATGGGCTCGATCCTGGGCGGGGTTCTCTCGCTCACCAACCTCTACATCGGCTTGAAGGCCGGCTGGGGCTTCGGCGTGGCCATCACGGCCTGCATCCTCTCTTACGCGATCTGGACCTTCCTCCACAAGATCAGGCTGGCCCGCACGCCGATGACGATCCTGGAGAACAACTGCATGCAGTCGACCGCCAGCTCGGCCGGCTACTCGACCGGCGGCACGCTCGTCTCGGCCTTCGCCGCTTTCATCCTGCTCAACGACACGACGATGCCGGTGGGGCTGATGATGGCCTGGGTCTTCTTCCTCGCCCTGCTGGGCGTGACGATGGCCATCCCGATGAAGCGCCAGATGATCAACGTCGAACAGCTCCGCTTCCCGAGCGGGATCGCCGCCGCCGAGACCCTGCGGGCGCTGCACTCGAAGGGCGAGCAGGGAATGCAATCGGCGCGCGCGCTGGGCGTGGCCGGCCTGTTGGGACTGGCCAGCAAATTCCTGACCGAGGGTCTTGTGCGGATTCACACGTCCCTCGAGCCGTACATGATCGGGACCTGGATTGGTGCCCTCAATGAACGAGCCTTCGGGTCCTCCTGGATGGGACGAACCGTGCTCTTCTCGTGGGAGCCGATGTTCATCGCCGCCGGCGCGATCACCGGATTGCGGGTGTGCGTCTCCATGCTGATCGGCAGCATCACCTGCTGGATGATCGCCGCCCCGCTCCTGCAGAGTCACGGCCTGGTCGTGCCGGAGGGCGGCTACCGCAACATCGTCACCTGGACGCTGTGGGCGGGCACTTCGTGCATGGTCACCTCGGGCATTCTCACTTTCGCCATGCAGTGGAAGAGCGCCGTGCGCGCCTTCAGCGGCTTCGGCAAGATGTTCCGGCAGGGCCGCGTCAAGAGCGACGACCCGCTGCAGGCGATCGAGACGCCCTCGTACTGGTTCTTCCTCGGTCAGAGCGCCGGCTTCGCCGGCCTGGCGGTCCTCGGCCACATCACATTCGGCATGCCCTACTGGCAGACCTTCATCGCGGTGGTCCTCTCCTTTGCGCTGGCGCTCGTCGCCTGCCGCGTGACCGGCGAGACCGACACGACCCCGGTCGGGGCGATGGGCAAGATCACGCAGCTCACCTTCGGCGCGATCAGTCCGGGCAACATGAACGTGAACCTGATGAGCGCCAACGTCACGGCGGCCTGCGCCGGGTCGTCGGCCGACTTGCTCACCGATCTGAAGAGCGGCTACCTGCTGGGCGCCAATCCCAAGAAGCAGTTCATCGCGCAGTTCGCCGGCATCTTCGTCGGGACTCTCATCCCTGTGCTCTGCTTCAACATCCTCGTGCCCAATGCCTCGGTCCTCGGTGGGGACCAATTCCCCGCCCCCGCGGCCCAGACGTGGAAGGCCGTGGCCGAGGCCTTGAGCCGCGGGCTCACCTCGCTCGAACCCGTGAAGCTCTGGTTCATCCTCGTTGGCGGCTTGGTGGGCATCATCCTGCCACTGCTCTCGCGCGCCTTCCCGAAGAAGGCCAAATGGTTCCCCTCACCGGCCGGACTGGGCCTCGCCTGGACGTTCCACTGGTACTACGGGTTCCTCTTCTTCCTGGGCGCGGTCATCGGCTCCTGGTTCGAGAAGAAGCGCCCGAAGCTGGCAGAGCAGTACACCTTCCCGGTCGCCTCGGGCGTCATCGCCGGCGAGAGCCTGATGGGCGTCGTGCTGGCGTTCTGGGAGAACGGGCCGGAGATGGTGCGCAAGATACTCGGGTTCTGACGGCGGGAAAAGGGCTAAGCTCCGTCAGTCTGCCCTCTCGGCGTTCCGGTCCGATCCCCCGGGCCGCACCTTCCATGGACCGGCCCGAGCATGCAACCCAAATGCGTCGGGGCCGTGGCGAACGAGCGCCACGGCCCCGAACCGGTCCAACCCAGAGCCGCCCGCGGGCTACTGCCGCTCGCGGGTGTCGAACAGCGACTTGACCGCGCCCCAGGTCGAGGTCTCCGCGGGGACCGCGCACTCGTAGATCTCGATCGTGGCGCTGTAAATCACGCCGCTGACGACGAAGGCCGCGTCGCGGTTGTAGATCTGGAGGTAGTTCATCCCGGTGGACACCAGGCTCGCAATATCGGTCACCAGGGACTGGGTCTGCGCGGCGTAGCTGCCGCCGGTGATCATGGGAGTGACCGCCACGCCGTTCACGAAGACCCCCTCCGGGTTGCCGCCGCCGAAGAGCTGGTCGCCGATATTGTCGTCGGCCGCCCAGCAGATCTGGAGCGTCGCCCGCTCGATGCAGGCTGTCTCGATCTCGAAGGGCTGGCAGTAGAGCGCCGACGCCGGCGTGGCGAGGGCATCGATGCCAATCCACTTGGCCTCGAGATCGCACTCGAGGTGCTGAACCCAAGGCGAGATCGGCTGGGAGATGACCACCGCGCTGGGGCCGGCGCAGGCCTCGGCGAAGTGGCTGGGCATGAACGGGTTCGGCGACAGGGCCGTGCCCCCGCTGCCCACGAGCACGTTGATGTAGGGATCCGGGTTGCCCGGGAGAGCATTGCCGCTGCGCAGGACGATGGTTTCAACCGCGCCGGCAGGGCCGGCGTTCAGGAGCGCGACGCTGGCGACGGCCGCCAGGGTGACGAGCGCAAGACGCAAGAAGCGGCTGTGTACGATGAACATAGAGCACCTCTCTGTTTCAGAACACGCGAACGAGCCTTTATCCGCTCCGGTCGGCCCCTCGGGCGACTCGGAACATGTTGGCGATTCAATGCACTCGCAGTACTGCCCGAAAGCGATCCGGTTCCAGGAAGTCTCGAGTATCGTGCTGATCCGCTCTTGGCGCACCATACCGGCGCTTGAAACTGGATTGCGTCCCTCGCACGCACACCCCTTGACCAACGGGAGAAGATCGATCGGGCGGCCGGCTGGAGCGTGATGCGGCCACCCTCCGTCGCGGGGGGTGGCCGCTGGTCATCCTCGCCAGGATGAGACGGGCTGATCTGAAGAAGAGACCTACTTGAAGAAGACCAGTCGCTTGCGTGTGGTGTGGTCGCCCACCCGCATCTGGAGCAGGTAGATCCCGGTCGGCACTTGTCGGCCGCTGGCGGAGTTCCCGGTCCACACCAGGTTGTGCCTGCCCGGTGGCAGCCAGCCCTCGTAGATGCGATTCACCAGACGTCCGGTGTGATCGAAAATGCATGCGTCGACTGGCCGCCCTTCGGGCAGATCCAGACGGATGCTCGTCTGGGTCGTGAAAGGGTTGGGATCATCGGTCAGCACGCGGAACGCCACCGGAACAGGGAGCTCCTGTTCGGGGCCGGGGCACTCTCCCACGCCGCTGAAGCCCTGTCCGCCGCGCCAGAAGCCGCCCCCCAAATGGTAGTGGCCTCCGAGGGCCACGCCCGCGTCCGGCTGCCCTGCGGTGCCGCCCAACGAGTAGGTGCCGCCCGCGCCGAGGGTGAGGCCCCCGGCGTCGATGGTGTGCCAGGTGAGCGACAGGTCCGCCCGCGCAGGCCATGCAGCGCAGCACAGAGCCAGCGCCAAGCACACCAGAACCACTCCAGGAGCGGGCCGCATTTCTCTGGACATGATCAGCCTCCTAGTAGATCGCGATCTGACCGCCGGCCAGGACCTTGAGCTGGCCGTCGACGACGTTGATGCGCGGATCGCCCATGGGATCACCGTTCATGAAGATCCGCATTTCGTCGTGCGGAGCCCCGTTGAAAACGATCTCGTCTGTGGCGCCCGTCCCCGTGTTGGTGAGCAGGAAACCGGACGTCAGCACCTGCAGTCGTTGCCCCGCCTCGAAGTTCGACCGCGGGCCGGAGGCGTCGCGGTCGAAGTAGCGGTAGAGGTCCGTCGCGGCGTAGCTCGCGGCCAGGGTGCTATGGATGCTTCTCTCGGGCCAGATCTCCCGCACGAAGTAGTCCTCCAGCCACACGCTGCCCGGGACCTCGTCGAGAGCCCACCAGCCGTCGTTGCTCCCGTTGTGCCCGTAGACGATGTGGACCTGATCCGTCGGGACTCCGCCGACATCTTGGACGCGCCACCCATCGGACACGACTGCGTGGCCCGGGATGCGATGGACGACGGGTCGATTGGCGTTGAACTCGCGCTTGAGCATCTCCCAACGATCGGTGTAATTGTGGCCGTCCATGTACCAGACGTCGCACTCGTCGTCCATGCGGAAGGGACCTTGGAAGGCCCCCTCCAGGTCGTAGGTGTGGGCGCTCGAGCCGCCGCACCCGTAATCCATGTCCACCGCTATGCCCACGTGCGAGCTGACCTGAGCCACCGCGTAGATCTCCTGGCTGGTGGCCGCGCGCCACTGCCCGTCGACTCGCACTTCCATCTGACCGGTGCCGCTGTTGTACCGGTACGACTCGCCCATGTACCACCAGTCGTAGCCATCGTTGTAGGGCGTTCCCACACCACCCGGGGGCCAGTTGTAGTACTTGAGAACCATGGCACCGGCCGTGGCGACACAGCCGGTCACGGCGTTGGTGTTGTAGTACCCATGGTTTGGCCACTCGCAGCCCCGGTCGGGACAGTGGTCGTTGTATGGCGGCTTCTGATACCAGGTGATGTCGAGCAGGGTCTCGCCTTCCTGGTAGTCCATGCCGGCCGATCGCAGATCCCGGTCGTCCCGGTAGAGCGCCGGGTCGAAGCCAGGATCGGTCAAGGCCGCCCAGGTGGCGCGGAAATCCCGTACCAGGAGGCTGCGCAGGTCGTCATTGGTACCGAGCGGGTGACCCAGCCCCGTGCCAAGGTAGTCGTACAATGCCTCGAGGTTGTCCTTGATCAGGTCCGTCAACCCATCCTCGGCCAGCGGATCCAGGCTTGACCGATAGGAATAGATCCGGACGGGCGTCAGGTCCTTGTACAGACCCAACACGAGGTAGCCCACCGGTTCGACCGCGCAGAGGTATCCCAACTGGCGATCAGCGCGCATGAAGGGCTCGATCGACACGACGCGCGCTGTCTCGTAGTCGCCCCAGGAGCTGTCCTTCTCGAGGATCATCGCCACGTAGTTCTGTGCCGCCAGGCGGGCTTCATCGGTGGTGGCTGTCGCGGCATGGGCCGCGAAGACCGTCGGACCCACCCCGAGAATCGCCGCCGTCACGAGCAGGCTCGACCGCAGAAGGTCGCTCGCTTGCAGTCGCCAAGTCATGACTTCCCCCTTCCTACTGCAGCGTGACGAGCACCAGAATCTGACCCCGCTCGCCCTTGGTCAGTCGGCCCATGGCCTTGCCCAGGATGGCCCCCTGCGCACGCACATGGTCCCGGACCTCCATTGCGTAGCCCGGGAGATCGGCGGTCGTGAGCAGGTCGCCCGGCTCGATGTCCTCGTCCACGGCGATGACGTTGCAGTAGACGCGGCCTGCCAGGGCGACGTCACGGTCGAAGGTGCCGGCACCTAGCCGCACGCCCGAGCCCAGGCCGTTGGCGCCGGCCACAATGCCAGCCACCCGCCGGTCGTACGCCCTGCGGCTCTGCGCCAGTCGCCCCGGGTCCTGCGGGTCGATCACCAGCACGGTGCCGGGGGCGACACTGGCCTGATCGGTGGCGGTGATGTCGAAGCCCTCGGCATAGTCGAGGCCCTTGCCCAGCTCGAGCACGATGTCCTCGGTGGTGTAGTCGTAGATCGCGACGTTGCCGTAGAACTTGCCGGCCTGGCTGGAGCCCTTCGCCACCAGGCCGATCGTGCTGTTGCCCGTGGCCTCGGCCATCAGGGCCGCGCCGCCGCCGGAGGCGGTGGCGTAGACGCCATGGCCGGCTTCGCCCGTGGCAATGCCCTTGATCCCGTGGCTCTGGGAGCCGCTGGCGCGGAACTCGCCGCCTGCGGACTGCGAGCCGCCGACACTCCCATAGACCGCGCTGCCCGTATCTGAGTTATAGGCATAGACTGTGGAGCCACCGTCGCTCTTGGCGTAGATGGCATGGCCGTGCGTGGCGGCCCAGAAGTAGCCCGCCGCGGCGTCCGCACTTCCGCCTGTGTTGTCGATCTTGCCGAATATGGCATGCGCGCCAACGCCCGTGCCCGTGTTCGTCACGCTGAACGCAGAGCTGGTCGAGCTGGTCGATCCGCTGTAGGGCAGCGTCAACCCGCCCGCCGGCGGCTGCCACGTGCCATTGCCGGAGGCGTCCGAGGTGAGGACGTAGCCGGACTGCGGGGAGATAGGGATCTTCAGACCGTTGGCCTCCAACGTCCCGCTCACATCCAGCTTCGAGGTCGGGTACGAGGTGCCGATCCCCACGTTGCCGCCCATATAGTAGATGGCGCCACCCGCTCCCGGATCCCAGTAGACGTCGGCGGCCGGCTGCCACTCCGAGTTGCCCTGAGCATCCATGCACGTCAGCACGTGGCCGACCGTGGGCGTGTCGCGCAGCTTGAGGGAGTTGGCATCGATCGTGTTCGTGTACAGAGTGTTGGACTCAATCTGTCCGCTCACGGACAGGGGCGAGTTGGGATTGCTGATCCCGATGCCGACGTTGCCGCCGTTGTAGTAGATCTTGCCGCTCGTGCCCGGGGACCACAGTCCGTCGCTGGCCGGCTGCCAGGTGCCCTGCCCCGCGGCATTCGACGTGAGCACATAGCCGTCCTGCGGTGCCGCGGCGAGCTTGAAGCCGTTCATCTTGACGGTGCCGTCAACGTCCAGTTTCTCCGCCGGGCTGGTCGTGCCGATGCCGACGTTGCCGCTGAAGTAGCCCTTGCCCATGAAGTAACCGCCGAAGCCGTCGGGGCTGTCGCTGCGACCGAAGAAGGCCTTGCCGGAGCCGGTGGTCTTCGCGTGAATCGCCAGCACAGCCGCGCTCTGTTCGCCGATCGCACGGCCCTGCACGCCCGAGCCGCCGCCCGGCGTCGCTCCGTTGTAGCCGTACACGCCGTGACCCGACGCCGAGTAGACATCGCCGAAGACGCCGAATGTAGCGTCTGTGACGGATAGCGCCGAGCCGTAGATGGCCTTGCCGGCGCCGTCCTCGAGCTCCGCATAGATGCCCTGACCGCTGGCGGCGCCGCTGTCGTAGGACTCAACCCGGAGCACGGGATCTGTGCCCGTGCCCCGCACGTGCAGCGGGGCGTCCGCTTCATTGGTACCGATGCCCACGTCGCCATCGTCGTAGTAGATCCACCCCTCGCCCGGTTCCCAGTAGCCGCCGGTTGCTGGCGCCGGTTGCCAGCTACCGCGGCCGTTGGCATTCGAGGTGAGCACGTACCCGTCCTGGGTCGCGGTGTCGAGCTGGAAGCCGTTCATTGACACCGCACCGTTCACGTCGAGCGCGCTCGAGGGGTTCAGCTCGCCGATGCCGAGCCAGCCGTCAAAGTAGCCCCGTCCGAAGAAGTAGCCGGCGTAACCCGCCGGGCTGTCACTGCGGCCGTAGACACCGATGGCGTTACCCGTGGTTGCTTCGTTGTGGCCCCGGACCGCGATGCCGCTCGGGGAGGCGGCGGTTCCCTGCACGCCCACCGCCGTGCCGCTGGCGTTGGGGGCCTCGCCGCGGACACCGTTGCCGCGCGTGCCGGCGACCTGACCTAGTACGCCGTAGCCGTAGTCGCTGCCGTGCTCCAGCGAAACACCCTTCACAACCGGCTCGGTGCTGTAGGCCTGCACATGCAACTTCGACGTGGGAGACGTCGTCCCGATGCCCACATTGCCGGTCGTGAAGGTGATGTCGTTGCCCGTGATCGTCCAGGGGTTGTCCCCACCGTGCAGCGCATGCAGCGCGGTGGGCGTCGCGGTCAGCGGCTGACGGGGTGTCATCCAGGTGTAATTGAGTCCACCGGACGGATCGACACCGATCTCGAGCCAGCGCACCTGGCCGTTGAAGGCCTCCTCGCCGAAGTCGACCAGGACGGTGAAGATGCCATCGGCGATCTCGACCGGCCGCACGACCCAGTCGCTGCCGAGTTGATGGCCGGCCGTTTCAGCATCCCACAGGCGGAAGTTGAAGCGGGCGACCGAGGAATTGACCCCGACCCCCTCATCCTTCAACTCACCCTGGTAGGTGAACGCGGTGGAGCTGACCTGAGCGGAAGGTGCGGCCGGCAGTCCGACCACTACGACGACAGCGACCGCCAAGACCAGCAATGTCCTCTGGGGAAGGTAGTTAGCAATCATGGCCTACTCCTGCTGCAGAAGGATTGGATCATCGCCTCTCTACGGATGATGGATTGGTTCCAAGGGCAAGAGACGAGCGAGGCTCGCGAACCGAACAGGGAGAGTCGGTGGGCAGGGGCGGGATCGGTCGGGGTCGAGGGGTAGGTGGGCGGCGGGGAGGAGCGCCTCTAGCGCCAGTCGCCCGACGCCAGGAACGCTGCCCAGTAGAAAGGATGGGTCGACTCGCCGCGCGCCCGCCGCTCGCGCAGGCTCGACAAGCTCGCCTCGCGGACAGCGTCGATCGTGGCCAGCCCACGCTCGGCGAGCCCTCGATAGAAGGCTCGCATCCAGCCGCGCGTGTCGTCGTCGCGCACGGCCCACAGGCTCGTGACCAGCGTGCGGACCCCGGCGATGCGAAACGCCCGCCGCAGCCCGAAGACCCCCTCGCCGCTGAGCACCTCTCCGGTGCCCGTTTCGCAGGCCGAGAGCACAGCCCAGCGAACGGCGGTGAGATCCAACGCCGCGATTTCCTGCGCGGTCAGAATCCCATCTTCGCCTTCGCTTCCCGACTCGTCGCGCCGATTGGCGCCCGCGAGGGCGAGCCCCGAGAGCAGCAGTGGGTTCTGAACGGCGGGTTGCAGCCGTGGCGCTGGCACGCCCGGCCGCTCCTCGGGCTCCTCCCCGACGGGCCCTGATTCGAGCCGTTCGCCGACCGGAGGCCCGTCCGCGGGTGCCAGCAGGCCGATGCCCCGGCTGCCGACCAGACCGGATGGGCACTCGCCGTTGAGGAAGTAGCCGTGTGTAGCCACGTGCAAGAGCCGGCTGCCCGGCGCCAGGCGCTTGAGCGCTTCCTCGCTCGCTTCCGCCCCTGTGCGCAGGACGACCGCGGCGCCCTCGGCGCGGCCTGCGGCTTCGCCGTCGCTCCTCAATCGCACCTCCCACAGCGCTGCCACCTCCTGAACCTCCGAGAGGCTGCCCGGCAGCGGCGCGAAGCGCAGCCCGCGCAGTACCCCGCACTCGGGGCGCTGGCCACGGAAGAGCGGACCCGCAGGCTCCTCCCCCCGGTCCTGCGGCTGAGCACCAGGCGGATCAACCGCAGCAGAGGCACGCGCACGCTCGAAGTCGGGTGCGCCCAGCACGAGGGCCCCACCAGCGACGGGGAGC
This sequence comes from uncultured bacterium, assembly GCA_964603725.1. Taxonomy (GTDB): domain Bacteria; phylum Eisenbacteria; class RBG-16-71-46; order CAIMUX01; family WJJG01; genus CAZDKK01. The sequence goes on along the minus strand of CAZRWW010000015.1, from coordinate 45,902 downwards.
ACTGGCGGGAGCTGAGCCAGCTCCCGCTCGGCGGATAGACAGTGAAAGATCGGACCCGATTCGAGGAGGTACCCGCCGGCGTCGTCGGGCAGTGCCGATAGATTGACCAGGTGGATCTGGCCGTCCGGGACCACGAAGACGCGCTCGACGTCCCTCAGGTGCTCGACGACCGGGTCCCAGACCGCCGCGCGCAGCGCCGTCCCTGCCCGCTCGTAGGCTGCCAGCGCCTCCACGCCGGAGCGGTCGGTGCGCAGAGCCCCCAGTGCGACCTCGCTCTGCCACGCGGCGATGAGCGCGTCGAGCTTCGCGGCTGACCCCATGTCAATCTGCACCGGAGCACCACCCGCCGGCCCTTGCACGAACACGCGATAGGCCGGGTGGCCGCCTCTATGCCCGCTGCGACCATCGCCGGCGTGCTCGTACAGGATGTAGGAAACGAGCGCGCTGCCGGCCGGCAGACTGCGTCGAACCTCGAGCCAGCCCACATCCGGCGTGGCCGGCCCGGACAGCAACGGCGCGCCGGCCTCGGACAGGGACCGCTCAGCATCCTCCATGGTCCGGCGGGCAACGTCGAGCATGCGCTCGTAGGTCTCGGCGTCGTGATCCCCCGGCCCCTGAACGTAGAGGTTGGCGAGCCTGGTGCTAGCGTGACGAAGCGCAATCACCCGGTCAGCCGTGCCTGCGCTGGCCGACAGCGCCAGGCACCGGTTGCGGGCAGCCATCTCATCCAGGACAAGCGCTCTGGACCGCACAACCGCGTCCAGAGCCTCCACCGCGAATCGTCCAGCGTCATCGAGCACGTCCAGCAGCGACAGCAGCAGGTCCAGCCCTCCGCTGCGCTGTTGCGCGTACGTGAGCGCCTGCCGTTCCGGCAAGGCCCCCATGGTCAGCCGCAGGTGCTCGCGCGACCCGCGCTCCGCCTCCAATGCCAGCTCGGCAGCGCGCGTCAGATTGCCATCCAGGAGTTCCACGCGCGCCAGATCGCTGGCGTACGCCGCGGTCCAGGGGTGGCCGCGTACGAGCTGCCGCTCGCCGATCGCCAGTGCGCGCATGAGGTGCTCGCGCGCTCGATCCAGGTTCCCGTCCTCGCGCTCGATGCCGGCCAGACTTCGCAGCACTTCGCCCACGTGCGGGCTCTCCGAACCGAAACCCCGCTCCCGCAGCGCCAGGACGCGTTCGGTGAGGCGCCGCGCCTCGGACAGGTCGCCCGTGGCCTGCGCGATGCGTCCCTGGAGCTCCAAGAAGCTCCCCAGGTGCGGGTGATCCGGCCCGTAGTTTCCTTCCCAGATCGCCCGGCCACGTTCCGCGTGGGACAGCGCCTCGGCGTGGTTACCGAGCATGTGTTGCTCGCTGCCCAGATTGAGCAGAGACTCGGCGATCCGCGGATGCCCCTCGGGGTGTATCGCCTCACGGATTTCGAGACAGCGCAGCCGCAGGGGCACGGCCTCCTGATGATCGCCGATGCGAAAGTAGAGCCCGGCCAGGAGGCTGTAAGCGTAGGCGAGATCCTCGGTCACCATCTCCTCGCCCTCGAGCAGGTCAATCTGCCCGCGCAGGAGTGTCTGCGCCTCGGTGTACTCGCCCAGCTCGATCAGCGCGGAGGCCACGTTGCCGCGGATGTTGACCGCCTGCGGATCCAGCGTCCCACCCCACGTCTCGGCCATCTCCAGCGAACGCCGGTAGAGCGGCAGCGCCCCCGCGTAGTCGGTGCTGTAGGCCTTGACGTTGGCCAGCGCGTTGATCGAGGAGATGATCGTGTGGTGCCCGGGCGGGAAGTGCGCCTCCCGAATGGCGAGCACGCGCGCGAAGATCGGATCCGCTTCGGCGAAGGCGCCGCCCATCGTGCGGATCACACCCAGGTTGAACAGGCTCGTGGCCACCTCCGGGTCATCGGGGCCGTGGAGCTGCTCCTTGAGGCCGACGGCCCGCTCGGCCAGCTCGATCGTCTCCCGCGTCTGGCTACGGCCGAGGCGCCAGAGGCATATGACGAGTTGATCGAGGGTCGTGGCTGCCTGAGGAGATGCGGGCCCGAAGATTGACTCGGACCGCGCCAGGAATCCGCGCAAGAAGACCTCGGCCTCCGCGTAGCGTCCCGCGCGCATCATCGCTACCGCCTGGTCGATCGAGTCGGCGTGCGCCGCCTGGGTCACGGCAGTTGCGCTGTCCGGCGCAGCACCCGCCGGCACCTGGCCGCGCGCCGCGCAGATGACGGCCGCCATGCCGCACAGGAGAGCTAGGAGCGTCGCGACCGATCGACACCGCATGAAAGATCTCCCCCGCGTTGAGTCACCACGAGTCTGCAAGAGACGCTTCTCTGGGTGCAATCACCGCGAGTCCCCCCCAGGGCCGTGTCCCCCCGTATCCAGCCCCCTCGCATCCGGTGGTGCTTCCGGGCCGAGCACGGGGTCCAACTCCTATCATATCGCCCCGTGACCGGGTTGCCCAACAATGGATGGAAACCGAGCGCCGGGCGCGACCTGCATGGTGAGAGATGACCGAGGCGGCCGGGGACGATCGGGGTGGCGGCGGGCGATCGCATGGCGGGCCGAATCGGCAGCCTCCGACCGTCAGGGGCCGGGATTCACGAGATCGATCTGCCGCACCCATGTGCCGCGGTGGCGTTCGGGACCGCCCGCGAGCTGGCGAGCGAGCGCAAAGACAGGGCGAGACCGGGTCGGATCGGGCCCAGACGCTTGCTCGTGCAGCAACCCGATGCCCCGTAGCGCCCCCAGGGCCTGGGCGTCCAGCGGCACCGCCGAGCCCTGGGCGGAACCCAGCTCCCGCGGGGACGGGAGGGCCGCCAGGGCTTGCTCGAAGCCGGCCAGATCCTCGGGACTGGCCACGATCAGGACATGCTCGGTGCCGCCGGAGCTGGAGACGCCCCAGGTGTACTTGACCTCACCGCGATCGGGGGGCAAGCGGTGGGAGCTGCGACCCGCCAGGGGGTTGGCGACTGCGGATCCCGGGATCGGAAAGAGCAGGTACGCTTCTCCACGGTCGTCCTCGGCCAAGACGTAGACGTGCATGTCTCGCGAGGCTTCAAACTCGAGGTAGAGCCGGTCGCCGGGCGCCACGCGGGCCCCGGGCAGCAGCTCCTGGTCGCCCCCAGGGACGACCCGATGCAGGGTCGCATGCACCGTGTAGGGCGTGGCCAGCCACCCGGGCCAAACGAGCAAGCCCACCAGTGCCGCCGCGGCGACCACGCCCAGCGCGATGATCCCGGGCACCCACTTGCTGACTGGTCTGCGACCGGGGCGCGCCGGGTGGTCTTGGCCCGTCAGCCGACTGGCTGCCAGTTGCCCATGCCCCAGCGCGGTTGGTCCCTCGCCGAGCCCCAGCGCGGCGCTGAGCGCCATCTCCATTTCCCCGGCGCTGGCAAACCGCCGCTCGGGCTCGGGCGACAACGCCCGCTCGATCACCGCCACAAAGGCCGCCGGCAGATCGGGTCGCACGTCACGCAGCCGGTGCCGCTCGCCAAACGCGTGCTTCCGGCGCAGCTCGGCCAGTGTCTCGGCCCTGACCGGGTACGTGCCGGTGACGGCGAAGTAGAGGAGCACGCCCAGGCTGTAGAGATCGGCCAGTGTGTCACCCTGCTGCGTCGCGAGCGTCTGGGCGGCACTCGTCAATGCCGTACCTGCGAGCACCTCCGGCGCCATGTAGAGCGGCGTACCCGACACTGCCGCGGGCGGGCAGCCGGTCGCGCGCACGATCTCCGCGCCGGCGCCCAGATCCATCAGCACGATGCGCCCGCCCTGCTCGCGCATCACGTTTTGGGCCTTGATGTCGCGATGCAGGAGACCAGCCGCGTGGAGGGCCGCCAGCGCGCCGCACAGCTCGATCCCGATTAGCGCGGCTTCGCGCGCGCCCAGCGGACCCTGGCGACGCACGAGATCTTGAAGGGTCGTGCCCCGCACGTATTCCATCCACAGCCCCAAGGCGCCCGCGTGCACGGCCGCGCCGTGAATGACGACCAGGTGTGGATGCTTCACGCGCGCGAGGCGTTCACCCTCGAGCGGTATCGATGGCACGGCGCCATTCTCGCCCGGCCGGCCGCGGATGAGCTTGAGGGCCACCTCGCGGTTGAGCTCGGTATCCCGTGCCCGATAGACGTCGGCGTAGCTGCCGCGGCCGATGTGCTCGATGATCTCCAGGTGCCCCCAACGCTCCCCGGCGGTCAACGGACGGACCTCGCCGTGGCACTCGCGGAAGAACCCTGCCACCAGGGAGAGACTGCGCAGATTGGTGATCAACCTGCGCTCGTCTTCGTCCGCTGCGGCCGCCGCGGCCGATTCCCAATCGAGTTCGACGCCATCGGAGACCCCGAGCCCGAGGGACTCGAGCCGATCATCGCTAGCCTTCATGTCCCATCTCCTTGGCCAGGCGAACCAGGGCGCGGGCCACGGCCACGCGCGCCGCATCAGCCGAGGGTTTGCCGAGAACGCCGGCGAGCTCTTGATACCCCCCCGCCATCTCCACGCGAGCCACCACCGCCTCGCGATCTTCGGGCCTCAAACGCGCCAGGGCCTGCTCGTAGCGCTCCAGGGTGTCGCGCCCGATGGCCTCCTCCAGCGGCGATGGCGCTCGATCTGTCGCCTCGGGCACCTCCGCGTCCGAACGGATGACCTGCGGCCGGCGGACTTGATCACGGATGCGATTGAGCAGGATCTGCCGCACATAGACCTGGAACGCCCCTTCACGCTCGGCCCGCATGGCCCCAATGTGGCTCACCGTCTGGAGCAGGGCGTCTTGAACGAGGTCCTCGGTGGACAGCAGGTCGCGCGCATAGCCGGGCAGCCGGCCCGTGGCCCAACGCTGCAGCCGCGGCCGATAGCGACGGCACAGCTCAGCGAGCGCTCCCGCATCACCATCGCGGGCCCGGTGCACGAGGCTGAGGGTCGCCTCATTCTCCAGCGAGCCGCGCGCTGGATCGGGGCCCTGTTCGGTGGACACGCCGGCAGCCTCCGTGAGTGCGGATCCACGGACCAAAGGAGCTGGAACGCGGGCATCATAGACTGCCAGCCGCTGTTGTTGAAGCGCGGGTTCCGCTTGCGTCGTCAGCATGGCTCCGCCGATCGCCGAGCCCGGGCGGACGGCTGCCTCGCCGGGCAGATCCCGGACCAGAGGGATCTTGGCCCGCACAGATCCCGGGCAGGATGGGTGTCGCGCCGGTTGGGCTCCATGCCCGCCGTGCCCTGCTTTCTGGTCTGCGTCATCCAAGACGAGCCAGCTACCCCGACCGAACACGGTTCCGCAGCCCGGTCGCCTCAGGCATCGCCGGCGGCGGGAGTCTGGCGGACGTAGTACTGCTGTTCCGAGAGGTCGGACCGCAGGCGATGGGCAGGGTCGCTCAGCGGGAGGCGGGCACCGGCGGCCGGATGGCCGGCGCCCCCTCACCTCCCAGCGTGGATTCAGGCGCTCGGATCTCTATCGAACCACAACGGCCCGGGCCATGGCCGCGTGGCCGGATCCCTCCAGGCGCAGCAGGTAGAGACCCGCGGGAACCTCACTGCCCTCTTGATCGCGGCCATCCCAGGCGAGCCTGTGCCGGCCGGTCGCAAAGACCTCATCGGCCAGGATGCGCACCTGCCGGCCGTCGGCGGAGTAGAGCGCGACGCGCAGCGGTTGCCCCTCGGCCAGCGCGAAGCTGAACCCGGCGCCGGCGCAGAACGGATTGGGGACCGCTTCCAACCGCAATGTCGCCGCGCTGGGGCGCGTTTCCGCCACTTCGGCAGGGTCCCCGTAGCGCAGCGCATAGAGGTCTCCGCCCCGACCGGTTTGATTCCCGTGGACTGTCTTCCCCGCCGCGGTGACGATCAGCCCGGCCGCGGTGCCGCGCAGGTCCACATCGAACATCGAACCCGGCGTGTCCAGGGTAGCCAACGGCGTGGCCTGATCGCGGCCGAAGAGGTGCACCTCCGGATTGAGGTTCTCGATGTCGCCCCAACTGCCCACGACGAAGAAGTCCCCGGCCGGGGTGACGGCGATGTCGTACGGCGTCTCCTGGTAGACCCCATTGGATTGGACGTAATCGTACGTCCAGAGGGGCGTGCTGGAGGGCATGGCGAAGGGCCGAATCCGGTTCTGGCGGAAGTCGCTGCGGTACCAGCCCGAAACGCACGTCTGGCCGTCACCGGAAAATGCAACGGTTCCCAGGGCGAAGCTGCCGCCCGAGACGGTCCAGAGCGAGGCGTAGCTCTGCCCGTTCCACTGCATCATCCTAAGGCTGGTCCAGCCGAAGGCCAGGTACTTGCCGTCGGTCGAGATGGCCACCGGGTCACTGGAAGCCCCCATGCTCCCGCTCCAGCGCATTGTGCCGAGGTCGCGATCGACGACGTACATGGTCGCCAGGCCGATGAAGGCGGCAAAGCGCCCGTCATCACCCAGCGAGAGGTTGCGTCCGAATCCCGCCGGCCCATCAAAGACGCCCAGCGGCGTCGACGAAGCCGGGCTGTACAAGTACAGGCGCGCCGCCGGGCTTCCCGTTTGCATCGTCACGAGCACCGCGATCGTCGAACCGTCGGCGGAGACATCCACGGTCCGGGAGGAGCCGCGGCTTGCGTTGGGGATCGTGGTCGACCAGAGCGGCACGGCGGACCCGGCCTCCCAGCAATGCACGGTCACCGTCAGAGCGGGCTGATTGTAGTCGACGCCCGCAATGATCGAACCATCTCCTGAAGCGTCGACGTAGAACTCCACCCCCGGATAGGTCCAATCGGGCGTTCCCACACCCTCGATGGGAACGACCTCCACCTGCTTGGGCGGATTGAGGTAGGTTCCGGCGGCGATCAGGCCACTGGCCCCGCAGACCGCCGTGGTTGTGTAGATCGCGTCGGTGTAGTGACGGTGCCAGAGCTCTTCCAGATCCGTTCGCGCGCCCTCGCAAAGCCGGTCAGCGGCAACCGGTTCGGGAAGCGCTTGGGGGGCGGTGATCTCCTGGATCACATCGACGCCCGCCAGGCCGGGCCTCAGAAAAGTGCGCACATCCGATGCGTCGGTGGATTGGGCCACCAGCATCATCAGGGGGAAGAGGACGAGTGCAGCAGACTTCGATGACATGAGCAACCTCCTCTCTCGTGGGACGTCCACCGAGAGTCTACTCCCCCTCCCACTGCGGCGCCAAGGCCATGCTCCGGGCGCGGGCGGATCCGTCTATCGACCCGGGGTCGCTCGGGTGCTTGCAGGGCAGAGTTGCGGCGCGCCGCAGGCTAGGCAGGGGGCCGCGGATGGCGAGGGAACGCGGATCTTGCCCACGGCCTAGCGGCAGCCGCCGACAGGAGAACAGGAGTACACTGTCTTCGCTCCGGAACCTACAGCTTCTCGGCGATCAGCCTCCGGCGCAGCCGCACGATCGCGTCCGTCGGATTGAGCGACTTCGGGCACGCCTCGACGCAGTTGAAGATCGTATGGCAGCGCCACACGCCGATCTTGCTGTCGAGCACGCCGGCCCGATCGGCCAACCCCTGGTCGCGGGTGTCGCCCACGTAGCGGAAGGCCTTGAGCAGCGCGGCTGGCCCTAGGAAGCTGTCGTTGTCCCAGTAGGCCGGGCAGGCGGACGTGCAGGCGCCGCACAGGATGCACTCCCAGAAGCCCTCGATGACCTTGCGGTCCTCGGGGCTCTGCAGGCGCTCCTTGTCGGTGGGCGGCGGCGTGTGGTTGATCAGCCACGGCATGACCAGCCGCAGCTTCTCGAAGAACTGCTCCTGATCGACCATCAGGTCCCGGAGCACCTTGAACTCCTTGAGCGGCTCGACCGTGATCACGCCCTTGAGCGCGGATATCTGCAGCTCGCAGGCCAGGTCGTTCTTGCCGTTGATCATCATGGCGCAGGAGCCGCAGATGCCGTGCCTGCACGAGCGGCGATAGGCGAGGGTGCCGTCGTGATGCCACTTGATGTAGTTCAGCGCATCGAGCACCGTCCAGGACGGCTGCACCTCGATGGTGAAGGCGTCGTAGCGCGGCTCTTTGTCGGTCTGCGGATTGAACCTGAAGATCCGGAAGGTCCGCTCCATCGTCATCTCCCCCGTCTAGTACTTCCGCTCTTCCGGCTGGAACCGGGTGATCACGACCGGCTTGTAGTCGAGCCGGATCTCATCGCCCTTCAGCCAGGCCAGCGTGTGCTTGAGCCACTCCTTGTCGTTGCGCCCCGGATGGTCGACGCGCCAGTGGGCCCCGCGGCACTCGGTGCGCTCGAGCGCGCAGCAGGCGATCATGTAGCTGTAGTCGAGCATGTGGCCGAGCTCGATCGCTTCGATCAAGTCGGTATTGGCGAAGGTGCCGCCGTCATCGATCGTGACGCGGCGGTACTGCGCCCGCAGGTCCTCGCAGATCGAGACCTGCTCGCGCAACCCCTTTTCATTGCGGTAGACGGCCACATTCTTGGTCATCGTCGCCTGCAGGCGCTCGCGCAGCTCGACCGCGCGCACGCCGCTGGTCCCCGCGGTCGACAGCAGGTGCTCGACCTCCTCGCGCGCCATGCCCTCGCAATCCTCGGGTAGATCCTCGTGGCCGCCCAGGCCGCGGACGTAGTCGAGCATCTTGATCCCGGCCACCCGACCATAGACCGCGCACTCGAGGGTTGAATTCGTTCCGAGCCGGTTGGCGCCGTGCACCGACACGCAAGCGCACTCGCCCGAGGAGTACAGCCCCGGCACGACGTCGTCTTTGGTCTTGCCCTTGAGCACCTGCGTGTCCAGGTTGGTCGGGATGCCCCCCATCGAATAGTGCGCGGTCGGCTGGATCGGGATCGAATCGGTGATCATGTCGAGGCCCATGAACTTGATCCCCAGTTCCCGCACCTGGGGCAGACGCTCCAGGATGAGCTCGCGGCCCAGATGGCGCAGGTCCAGGTTGATGCGATCCTGACCCTCGATGCCACGCCCCTCGTCGATCTCGCTCTGCTCCGCGCGCGAAACGACGTCGCGGGGCGCCAGCTCCATCTTGGCCTTGGCGTAGCGCTCCATGAAACGCTCGCCCTTGTCGTTGATGAGGTAGCCGCCCTCGCCGCGCGCCGCCTCGGACACGAGGATCCCATGCTTCCAGAGACCGGTCGGATGGAACTGGACGAACTCCATGTCCTCCAGCGGCAGATCCTGCCGCATGACCAGCGCCAAACCGTCACCGGTGTTCGACATGGCGTTGGAGGTGATCTTCCAGCACCGCGCGTACCCGCCGGTGGCCACGTGAACCGCCCGGGCGTGGAAGACGTGCAACCCGCCCTTCTGCATGTCCCAGGCCACCACGCCCTTGCACACGCCGTGATCCATGATCAGCGACAGAGCGTAGAATTCATTGTAGAAGCGCACCTCGTTCTTCAGGCACTGCTCATAGAGGGTGTGGAGCTGGACATGGCCCGTGCGGTCGGCCGCGTAGCAGGAGCGACTCATCGGCGACTTGCCGAAGTTCCCGAAGTGGCCGCCGAAGGGGCGCTGGGCGATGCGGCCGTCCTCGGTGCGCGAGAAGGGGACGCCCAGATGCTCCATCTCGTACATCACGGGGGCGGCGTCGCGGACCAGCAGCTCCTGGGCGTCCTGATCCCCCAGGAAGTCGCTGCCCCGCACCGTGTCGTAGAGGTGCCACTGCCAGTGGTCCTCCATCATATTGCCGAGCGAGGCGGCGCAGCCGCCCTGCGCGGCGCCCGAATGCGATCGCGTCGGGTAGACCTTGCTCAGGACCGCCGTGTCGACGGCGGCGCTCGTCTTGAGCGCCGAGTAGAGGCCGGCGATTCCCGCCCCAACGACCACCACTTCGTGTTTGTGGAAGGTGACATCGAGCTTCATGGTCCTGTTCCTCTATGTGGCCGGATCCTGCCTGTGTGCGCTGACTGCCGCGCCGGCCTAGACCGGCTGCTTGACCGTAAAGACCGTGACGAGCCCGAAGGCCAGCAGAACCACGGCCAGCACGAGGAGCGCCCCGTAGATGGCGAGGCGCCAGCCGGGCTTCTTCACGTAGTCCTGCACGATCACGTAGGCTCCATTGACCGCGTGATAGAGCGCGATCACGAGGAACGACACTTCCAGCACCTTCCAGTAAGGCTTGTTGAACAGAGCGATGACGTCGTTCCAGGCCAGTCCGTGCTGGTGGTAGCGGTGCATCGTCAAGAGGTGCGCCAACAGGATCGGGACCAGGACAATCCCCGTGATGCGCTGGAACAGCCACTGCAGCGCCCCGCCCGATCCGATTCCTCTGTCCTGCATCTTCCCTTCCTCCTGTATGGCGGCCCGCGGTGAACGCTACGCCCGCCAGCGAGGCTGGGCGTGCGGCACCAGGCGGCCGGCGCTAGGCGTGCGGCGCCGGTGCCGCGTGAGTCGCGGCGAACAAGCCCCCGACCAGTTCCCAGACGCACAGGACGTAGAGGACCACGCCGATCCCCATCAGCACCCAGAAGGTGGTCTTGTGATTCTGGACGCTCTTGCCGAGATCGACCAACACGATGCGAATGCCGTTCATCATGTGATACAGCACCGCACCGATCAGCGCGATTTCGAAGAGCATGAAGAGCTTGCTGCTGAGGAACGCCATCACCTTGCCGTACTTCTCCGGCCCTTGCGCCAGGTGATGGATCACCCAGATGTGCAGGACCAGGTAGAAGGTGATGGCGATGCCGGTGATGCGGTTGAGCAGCCAGGCGACGTACCCGGCGTGCCAGCGGTACATCATTGCGGGCCTCCCCCTAGCGTAAGTCCGATCCTGGAATCAGTTTGGCCGCGCATCGTAACACGTCGCGCCCCGGCTGTCAGCCCGAAAAGAAGCTCTCGATGGGAGGGGATCGGGGAGAATGGAAGTAAGGCCTTTGCCCCAGGGGGGGCGGAATCAGCGGACAAGGATGACCCGCGTGGCCGTCGCAGCGCGGCCGTCCCGGGCGCGAATCCAATAGGCCCCGGGCGGCAGAGGAAGCCCCCGGCCGTCGCGGCCATCCCATTGGGCGACGCACCCGGCGCCGGCCGACGGATCGTGCCCGATCTGTGCGACCAGCCGACCCTGTCCGTCCAGGACTTCCACGGGCCCCCACGCCGCGCCGCCCGGGGTTCCCGCGAGGCCCATGTCGGTCGACTGGAGAACCCGCTCCGCGAAGCCGACGCGCAGCAGCCCGCGCGAGGCCGGGAAGGGATTGGGGCTGGCCCACATCCGGCCCCGCCAGGCGGGAGCCGGATCTTCGGGGACCCGGGCGGAGATCTCGCTGAGCCAGGTCGCCTGATGCACCTCGAGGCTGTCGCTCAGGCACTGGATGAAGGCCAGGCAATGAATATCATCAGAATCCCACCCCGGTTGGCGCGCAAATGCCGCCGCGATGGTGGCTTCGTCATCGGGCTGGTTGAGGGTCACGCTCTGCTCGTGGGCACCCTGCGTCACGCGATCGTAGTAGACCGAGGCCCAGCAGAGACCATCCACGAGCATCAGCAGGTAGCCGCGCGTGTCGGGCAGGGCGGCTGATTCCGTCAGCGTGAAGGTGGCCGCCACGTACACCGAGTCGGCCCCGACGAAGTAGGCCCCGGCGATCTCGACCGGGCTCACGCCCTCGGTCTCGGCCAGCCGTTGTTGGATCGCCGTGCGGTATTGGGCGGCGGCCCAGCTACAGCTCTGCGCGCCGCGAATGGCGAACTTGCCGTCGATGCGCACGTGCGGCATGCAGCCGGCCCCGTAGAGATTGGACCTGGTCTCCACCCACGGAATCTCGAACATGTCGTCCTGGTGATGATTGGCGACAATGAGCTGGCTGCCGAACTCCGCCTGGACCACCTGCAGCCCGCACCGGGCGTGCGTGCAAGGCCCTCACCATGTCGCGGTGAACGACTCGGCCAGAATCACCTTTGCCATCGAGGCGGCGGTCGGCTGAGCTGCCGGCATCAGCCAGGCGAGCAGCCAGGCGAGACCGACGGCCAGGCGCGCGGCCGAGCCCGCGGCCAGGCGTTCGGCCGAGCCCGCCTCCAGGCGCGCGGCGGAACCTGCGGCCAGGCGCCGCGCGTGCCGCCGAGCGATCCCATCCCGCGCCGACATGCCATCCCCCCGCGTGGCGGAGTAGCGGGACAATCCGGCGCAATTCCCCAGCGGGCAAAGAGATGAGCACCCGGCTCGCGGGGGGCTCGCGCCGGCAGGCCATCGGCCTCATTATAGCACACGGAGTTGTGGCGCCAACGGGAGGTCGCTCATGGAATCGCCCTCGGAATCGCCCTCGGAATCGCCTTTGGGATCACCCTTGGGATCGCCCCCGGACCCGGTCGCTAACTCGGCCGCGGAGCCAGCTGGCGAGTCGGCCCGGGAAGCGCGTCCGGAATTCCGCGCCCAGACCATCCGGGTTCTGCTCGTGGACCTGGCCACCGGCTTCTATCGCGTGCGGCGCTTCGCGCTGGGCGACTTCTTCGGGCCGGTGGATCTGGGGCTCCACCTGGCCGGCCGCCACAACAGCCTCAACATCGGCGTCGGCCTGCTTGCCGGCTCGATCTTCCCGGGCTCGAACCGGCTCATCGTGAACGGCTTCTCGCCCTGCTGGAGCGGCTTCTTCGTGTCTTCGATGGGCGGCGCCGGGTTGGTCTTCGACAACCTGGGCGTGAACATGATCTCGCTCGTGGGCCGCGCCCAACGCCGCTCCCTGCTCGTCCTGAACCGCGTGCACGGCGAGGAGATCCAGGTCGATCTCCTCCCGGTCGATCCGCGCGTCCTGTGGTCGACCGGCCGCGGCGGCGTCTACGGCGTGATGCAGCACGCGCTCGCGCAGTGCGGCAGCGCCTATGAAACCGATCCGCGCATCCTGGCCGTCGGGCCCGCGGCCGAGGTCACCGACTTCGGCGCGATCGCTTCAGCGCCGATCAAGGACGGCCGGATCACGTTCGTCGACACGTGGGCGGGCCGGGGTGGGCTCGGCAGCAAGCTCTACCGCGAGCACGGTCTGGTGGGCGTGATCTACGGCGGCACCTTCATTGACGAGGACTTCCGCGACCGCCAGGTGGCCGACCGCTGGTTCGAGGAGAAGTACCGGAAGCGTCTGGCCGCAAAGGATCTCGAGTCCACGCTCAAGTACCGCTTCGACCCCAAGTTTGGCACGGGCGGCACCTTCGGCGTGAACTTCGCGACGCTGGGTGGGCGCGTCCTGGCCTTCAACTACCGCAGCATCTTCATGAGCGAGGCGGATCGTCTGGCGTTGCACGAGCGCTTCATCGCCAACCACTACCTGAAGCAGTTCAACGAGGAGACGATCGCGACCAAGAGCCAGCGCACATGCGGCGAGCCCTGCAGCGCGGTGTGCAAGAAGATGCGGGCGGAGTACAAGAAGGACTACGAACCCTACCAGACGATGGGCCCCCTGTGCGGCATCTTCGACCAGCGCGCGGCCGAGCTGCTCAACGGCCGCGCCGACACCCTGGGCTTCGACGCCATCTCCGCCGGCGGCGTGCTGGCGTGGCTGATGGAGTGCCTCGCCGAAGGATACCTGGCCCCGAAAGACCTGGGGGTGACGGAGCTGCCGGTGTTCGCGGCGGCCCCCGCGGCCCGTGCATCCGCGGGCGGCACGTCGAGCGGCACGTCGAGCGGCAGCGCGTCGGCCGGCGGAGCGGCGACGGCCGGAACCTCGCGGGGCCAGCTCTCCTTGCGGGAGTTCTCGCTCGAGGGCGATTCGATGCACAACGCCCGGCTGGGCGCGGCGCTGCTCGACGCCATCATCGCTCGCCGGGGCGTGCTCGACCTGAGCGAGGGCGCCCGCAAGCTCGCCCGCCGCCTGGCGCGCGAGCGGGGCAAGCGCGTGCTCGACCCGTTCCTCTACACCGCCTTCGCGCGCCGCGGCTGGATGGTGCCCAACCAGTACTGGACGCCGGGCGTGCTGTCACCGATGGCGATCATGGGCAAGTATTACATGCACTACGACGCCGACTTCCTACCGCCGCGCGAGCTCGGGCGGCGGGGAGCGGAGCGCTTGCGCGCCGAGCTGATCCTGGATGATCTGGGCATGTGCCGATTCCACCGCAAGTGGGCGGAGGAGATGCTGCCCGAGGTCATGGACTCGCTGTGGGGCCTGCGGGATCGCTTCCTCGTCAACATCCACCGCACGGCCAGCCGCATCAACAGCCGCAACGCCTCCGTCTACTGGGAGTCTCGGCGCAACCTCGACTTCGTTCACCGCTTCATGGAGCGCCGCTGCGAGGTGGACGGTGACCAGTCCCGCGAACTGCTGCATTGGCTGGAGCGCTTCCGCCAGGAGCCCGACGAGGCGGCGCTCGACTTCTGGTTCGAGACGCTCAAGGGCATCCACGAGTCGCTGCGGGAGTTCTGAGGCAGCCAGGCCGCCGCACGAGCGTACCCATCCGCGGCCGGCGCGGCCCAGAGAAGCCATGCGCCCGCGGCGGGCGTCGGCGACGGAACGGTCAAGAACGCCGGGGAGCCGCGCGCCTCGCGCGACTCCCCGGCAGGTCGAGCTCTGGTTGTTCCTCTGTGGCTCCTCTGACTGGACGCGCGAGCTACCTCACGACCACCACGCGGCGGCTGCTCTCACCCTCGCTCGTCGCCAGCCGCGCGTAGTAGATCCCCGCGCTCACCGGGTGGCCGAGCGCGTCGCGGCCGTCCCAGCTCACGCTGGAGGTGCCGGCCGGCAGCGGGGCTTCGCAGACGTTGCGCACGAGCCGGCCGTTCAGGTCGAGCACGTCGACGCGCACGGGCGCCGCCGCGGCCCGGTTCGTGAGCGTCAGCTGGAACGTCGCGGCGCCCCCGCCCGACGCGGGGCCGACCGGATTGGGACGCACGCTGCTGATGCGCGAGGCGCGCACCGGTCCGCCGGGCTCCGCAACGCCCTGGCTCTGCGCCTCCCAGATCCAATCGATCGACCGGTCGATCAACGTGGTCAGGTTGTTGGGATGGGCGCCCGCGACGACCGCCGTGGCGGCAAAGGTGAAGGTGACCGCGCGCGCCGTGCCGTTGTCGGCCCGCACGCCAATCGGGTAGCTGGACTGGTTGTGGAAGTTGATCGTTCCGATGGGACTGGCCGTGATGCGGTCCGCGCGGTTGTAGCTCGAATGCGGGTACTCGAGCGTGAGACTCATGCCGCCGCTGATCGGATCGCCGCCCACGCCGGTCGCCTGGGTCGCGCCCACATTGGTCTGGAAAGTCGCGATGCCGAGATAGTCGGTCAGAAACGTGTTGCCCGCGGTGAACCCGTTCAGGAAGTCGGCGCTCGAGAGAATCACGCCCTTGCCCTGGTCCATGAACGCCATCAAGTCCCCGGCGTTGGCCGGCGTGATGATGTCGGAGTAGTCATAGCCCGTCGCCCACAGCACGATGTCGTAGGGCTGCATCACCTCGAAGTCCGGGGCCATGGCTCCGTGCTCGACCCGGACGTCCCAGCGATCGAACAGGTAGCCGCCGTTGTTCAGGGCGGTGATGAACGGCTGCTCCGTGGGGTGGACGCCGTTGTCGTCGTCGACAAAGAGGATCGCCTGGCTGCCGTTGAAGACCCGCGCCGGATAGTAGGCCGTGCGCTCGCTGACCGCCGAGAAGACCGCCAGCTGCCCCTCGCCGATGCGTAGCTGGTTATCCGTGTGCACCCGCAGGTAGATTCCCACCTGCTCCTGCGGATCCAGCGCGATGGTGCTGGGCGTGGTGTGGTAGCCTGCCTCGCCCGTGACCATGAACTCCGCCGGCCACCCGAAGGTGTTGTCCAGGGTCAGCGTGAGCTGGTCCGACCCGTCGCTGATGTTCGTCAGGGTGCCCTCGAAAGCTGCCGTGCCGTTCCTGGCGGGGATGGAGATGATCGAGGCCTCCCAGGCGAAGCGGAAGTCGCTGACCATGGGAGCCTTCCTGGCGTTGTACATCTCCTTGTCGCCCGTCATCTTCTGGAGGAAGACGACACACTGGATGTTGTCGACGTTCCACCCCTGGATCGGGAAGGTGGTTTCGACGGTGACGTGATCTCCGGGGTTGGTCAGGATGACGGGCTCGTGATACTCGGCCCGCACGATGTGGTCGTAGACGGTTCCGAGATGGAGCACATCGTCCTCCAGCACCATCAGATAGGCACTGGGGCTGACCAGCGTCACCGGATCCACCAGAGTGAAGGTCGCCGACACCCAGACGCCGGTGGCGCTGACCGAGTGCACGGCCGTGATGTCGACCGGCGAAAGCCCGCCGGTCTCGGACAGACGCGTGTTGATCATGTTGCGGTAGTTCGCGGCCGCGCCCGTGCAGGACGAGGCTCCGATCACCGAGTACTTACCGTCGATCCTGACGTGCGGAACACCGGACACGCCGTAGAAGCTCGTGCGTTGACCGACCGTGGGGATGTTGAGGCCGCCCGAGGTGTGCCATTCGGCCACCAAGAGCTGCTCTCCGAATTCGGTGAGCATCATTTCCAGCCCGCACCGGGCATGGGGACAGAAACCTCAGCCGGGGTACCCGAAGTCCTCCGCCATGATCACGCGCGCGACCGACGCTCCCGCGCTCATGGGCGCCGCCAGCGCGACGGCCGCGCCCAGAGCGGCCAGAGACAGCCTCAGCCTCTTCATGCTCATCGTGGCTCCTCCCATTCGGCACCTGGTCCCGGGCCGACCTGAGCCGGCGGCCTTCGCCAGCGAGAGTCCTCCGTCGCCGCCGCCGGAACCTGGGTCAACCGCTCGCATTGCCGGGTCGCGGACGGCGCGCCCGCCCTTCAGGATCCTGGATGATCACGGCGGGATTCTATCACGGGGGCACACCGGGGCCTAACAGGAAGGCCGGGCCCCGGCGGGACCCGGCCTTCTCAACAGCACGTCCGGCCGGCGGCCGCATCACCGGTTTGACGCTGCTCGCCGCCGCGACGCCGGTGTACGCTAACGCATGACCACCAGGCGGGCGCTGTGCGTGCCCTCGCTGGTCGTCAGACGAGCGTAGTAGACGCCCGAGCCCACCGGCCGGCCGCCGGCGTCGAGCCCGTTCCAGGCTGCCGCGGTCGAGCCGCTCGCCAGCGTCGTGTTGAGCACGTTGCGCACAAGCCGCCCGTTCAGGTCCAGGATGTCCACCCGGACCGGCGACTGCAGCGCCTGGCTGCTCAGCCGCAGCCGGATGGCGGCCTCATTGCCCGCGCCATGGAAGCTGAACGGGTTCGGGCTGATGACGCCGATGTGGGAGACGAGCTTGACGTCCCGCTCCGCCACGCCCTGGCTCTGAGCCGCGTAGATCCAATCGAGGGCCCGGCCCAAGAGCACGGTGCAGTTGTTGGGGTTGGGGTTGGCGTCGATGGCCTCACCGGCGAATCCCAGCGCCACGCTGCGCGCCGTGCCGTTGTCCGCCCGCACCGCGATCGGCCGGCCGGTCTGATTCGTCATGAACTGCGTCCCGATCGCGTTGGCGATGTACTCGTCGGCCCGGTTCACCGAGGTGAGCGGATACGTGAGCGTCAAATGCAGGCCGTCGCCGATCGGATCCCCGGCTGCGCCGTTGGCCTGGAGAGCGCCGACGTTGGTCGTGTACGAACCGATTCCGAGGTAATCGACCAGGAAGGTGTGCCCGACGGGGAAGGCGGTCGTCAGGTCCTGGGCCGAGATGAAGACGCCCCTGCCCAGATCCATGAAGTCCATGAGGTTCTCGCCATCCGCCGGCGTCACCGGCTGATAGGTTTCCCAGCCGGTGATCCACACGATGAGGTCGTAGGGCATCATGTCGTCCAGCGCGGGCGCCGCCGAGCCGTGGCCGAGCTTCACGTCCCAGATGTCGAACAAATAGCTGTTGGCATTGAGGGCCGTGACGAAGAGCTCCTGGGTCGGCTGGATCCCGTTGTCGTCGTCGACCAGGAGGACGGCCGGGCTGCCGTTGAACACGCGCACGGAGGAGAGCTGCGTGCGGTCCGTGAGGGCGGAGTGCACGATGAAGTTGCCCGTGCCGATGCGCACCTGCGTGTCGGTGTGCACGCGCATGAAGACCTGCACGTCTTCCTGCGAGCTCAGGCTGATGATGCTGGGGGTCGTATGATAACCAGCCTCGCCCTCGACCATGAACTCGGCCGGCCAGCCGAAGGTGTTGTCCAGCGTGAGGGTCAGCTGATCCGGATCGTCGCTGATGTTCGTCAGCAGGCCGGTGAACTCGGCCAATCCGTTGCCCTGGGGCACCGACACGAGCGTCTGATCCCAGGCGAACTCGAAGTCGGCCGGCAGCGGGATGCGGGCCGAGTTGTACATCTCCTTATCGCCGGTCATCTTCTGGATGAACGCGACGCACTCGATGTTGTCGACGTTCCACGTGCCTCCGATGGGGAAGGTCGAGGAGACCGTCACCGACGAACCCTGGGTGGGCAGGGACACGTCCTGATGGTACTCGGCCCGCACGATATGATGGTAGGTTGTTCCTTGATGGAAGACATTGTTCTCGAGGACCACGAGATACACCCGCGGGCTCTGCAGCGTCACGGCGTCGACCAGAGTGCACGTCACCTGCATCGTGATGTTGCTGGGATCCGTGCCGTAGACGCCCTCGACCTTGACGGGCGCCAGACCGCCGGTCTCGTTCAGGCGCGTGTTGATCAGATTCCGATAGGCCGCGGCCGCGCCGGAGCAAGAGCCCGCGCCCACCTGCGAGTATTTGCCGTCGATCCGCACGTGCGGAACACCCGAAACGCCGTAGAAGCTCGTCCGCTGGCCCACGGTGGGAATATTGAGGCCACCCGAGGTGTGCCACTCGGACACGATGAGCCGCTCGCCAAACTCAGCCAGGACAGTTTCCAGCCCGCACCGGGCATGGGGGCAGTAGCTTCAGCCGGGATACCCGAAGTCCTCGGCGATGATCACCCGGGGAACGGAAGCCCCGGCGCTCAAGGTGGCTGCCAGCGCGAGGGTCGCAGCCAAAACCGCGAGCGGCAATACCCTACCTCTCATGTCTCCCTCCTCTCGGCCGTCATCATCCACCCGGTGCGGCAGCGAGTGGCAGATCAGCCTGCGACCCCCGACCGCCCGGAAGCTCTCCCTATGTAGCATAGATGGTATCCGATAGCGGGTTGCGCAGGCAAGCCAATTGACCTGGAGGGGCTCGTCTAGTGCCTTGGAAAACCTGGTTTTAGCCCAGGAAACCGCAATACAATTGCGCCAAGGGGCGCCTGGGGTGCCAGGGGCGCCCGGGGCGCCCGTGCGGCCGCTCCCCAGGCGCTGGCTCGCGGGTGGCGGGCGCGCCCAGATGCTCAGGACCGCGGGCGGGGTTTCTTCTTCTTGAACGCCGCGAACTGCTGCTCTAGCGAAGACTGCTTGGCCTGCTTGCTCTTTTCCTGCTCGCCGGAGCGAAACATGCTCTCGATCTGCTCCTGCCGGGACCTGGAACGGCGCTTGAAGTCTTCGACTTCATCGCCCAGCACTTCCTTCTCCGCCTCGGGCTTCAGCGCTTCGATCAGGCTGTGGTCGACGAGCTCGTAGTGCGGCTCGAAGGGCGTCTGATGCTCGCGCAGGATCCCGGTATCCACGAGGCCGCGCAGCACGAAGTGGGTCTCCTCATCCCCCCACGCCAGCAGCTCACCGATCTGCGCCGCCGACGGCGGACTGGCATGGAGATGACAGAGCACGCGCACGGCCGCGACGGCCAGGTGTCCCCTCTCGCGCGACGGCAGCACCTTGGACACGGCTCGAACCCTCCGCTTGCGTCCCGATCCTGTCTGCCGGAATCGTATCATGCGGGCTGCCGCCCGGTAAATGCGCCCGCCCGCCACCTGGCCGGGCATCAAGGACGGTCATCAGGTCGGTTACCAGGCCGGTCACGGCTTGAGAACGCGGGTCACGCCCGGTAGGATCCGCCCAGCGGGAGATCGGGCCCATGGACCGCACGCCGATCGACATCCGGACGCCTGCCATCCACCTGGATGCGCTGCTTAAATTCGCCGGGATCGTCCCGACGGGCGGCGAGGCCAAGCTGTTGGTGCAATCGGGGCGCGTGCGCGTGAACGGCCGGGTCGAGACGCATCGCGGCCATCAGGTGAAGCCGGGAGATCTGGTCCAGGTGGTCGGTGAGGGCGGGGACATCGAGGCCGCGCTCGAGGTGCGCGCCGCGACCGGGCACTGAAGTCGCGCTCCAGGTCCGTGGCCGCGACCGGGCACTGAAGTCGCGCTCGAAATGCGCGCCGCGACCGGGGGCGGAGGCCGCCGGTGAGAGGGCTTCCACCCGGGCGGACGCTGCGCCCGGGCGGCCGGGGCGGCGGGGGAACCGACGACGAACA
The DNA here is from genome assembly GCA_964603725.1 of uncultured bacterium. Taxonomy (GTDB): domain Bacteria; phylum Eisenbacteria; class RBG-16-71-46; order CAIMUX01; family WJJG01; genus CAZDKK01. The sequence continues at coordinate 25,759 of CAZRWW010000015.1, read as the reverse complement.
TCGAGCTGATCAAGGCGCTCTATGAACAGGGCCCCCACGCGGCGCTCTATGCCCCGCTGTGCAAGGTGCGTCCTCAGCTCGAGTCGTGCCAGCACCTGGTCTCGACCGACGGCCAACGCCTGAGCGCCGTGCTCGCTTACGTCGAGGACTCGATCGAGTTCACCTGGTCGCTGGCCGGGCGGGCGCTTTCCCTGAGCAACCTGATCGCACAAGCCCGGCACCGGATGGGCCGCCTGGCCTTCGTGCCCGTGATGGAAACCGGGCGCAAGAGCTGGAGCGAGATGCTGGGGCTGCCGGTGCTCGGGCGCTACTTCCGCGCTACCTTGGCCGAGGTGCCCGAGCTGCCCGACACGACCCCGCCCGGCTATGGATTCAGCAACTTCGATCCCGACCGCGACCTGGAGGCCGCCTGCCGCCTCATGAATGCCGCCTACCCCAGCCTGCGCCGACTCATGACCCCCGAGAAGCTCCGCCGCATGGCCCAGGCGCCCTACTACGACCCGCGCGGTTGGTTCTTCCTCGTCGAGACCAGCGCTTCCCAGCCCGTGGGCTTCGCGATCCACGGGCACTGCTCCGAGCTGCGCGAGGGCTTCATCGACTGGATCGAGGTCATCCCCCGGCTGCGACACCGCGGGTTCGGCTCGCTGCTCACCTATGAGTGCGTCCGGCGCCTGGCCGGCAAATCGAAGTTCATCACCGCCAGCGGCAGTCTGGACGCGCCGTTCGTGCACGGGGACCTGTACAAGAAGTGCGGCTTCGATCGGATCCGGCAGTGGACGCTCCTGGGGCAGGCCCGGTTGTCCGAGAATCGCGGGGACATCTTCACCATCCCGCCGGGTCATCCCGGTTTCTAGGGGCTCTGGCTTCACCCGCAGGCCGGGAGCGCGCATTGGAAGGAGAAGCATGAAGCTGGCGACGAGCTACTTCGGCTGCCGCATCCCGCGGCATGTGCGCAGCGACATGCGTCGCCTGCGCCGGCTCGGCTTCGACCGGGTCATTCACACGTTCTGCGAAAACGACCTCTTCTACAGCAGCGGCACCCTGCGCGAGATCGTCGCGATCTCAAAGGAGGAAGGCCTCGAGGTGCAGCTCGACCCCTGGGGCGTCGCGGGCGTCTTCGGCGGCGAGGCCTTCTCGGAGTGGATTCTCGAGGATCCCGACCTGATGCAGCGCGGCCCGTCGGGCCGGCCCCTGGCCGGCGCCTGCCTCAACCACCCGCGGCTGCGCGAGCGGATGAGCGAGTGGGTCGCCGCGGCAGCGCGCACCGGGGCGGACGCGATCTTCTGGGACGAGCCGCACTGGGTGCACCCCGGACCCCGCAACCCCGACGGCGAGCCGTGCGCCTGCGCTCACTGCCGGGCGCGCCATGGCGATCACCCGACCGCCGAGGCGTTGCGCCGCTCCCGGGCGGACGCGATCCTCGACCTGCTGACCGACGTCGTGCGCATGGCGGCCGACCGCGAGCTGGGATCCTCGATCTGCCTGCTGCCTCAGGGCGTTCCGCTGGGCGTGGAGCAGGACTGGCCCGCTGTGGCGGCCATTCCCGGCGTCACCGAGTTCGGCACCGACCCGTACTGGCACGCCTTCAAGATCGAGGGCCCGGCAGCGCGCGATGCCTTCATCGACCTGAACGCCGAGGCCGCCCGCGCGGCGGCCCGCGGCGCCGGCATTCCGGTGATGCTCTGGCTGCAAGCCTTCCGGCTGCCGGCCACGGCCGAACGGGACCTGATGGAGGGGACGCGACGGCTGCTCGCCCATCGGCCCGAGACCGTCGCCATCTGGGGCTTCGAAGCCTGCGCTCACATGAGCGAGCTGGCGTGCGAGAACGCCGGGCGCCTCTGGCGCGGCCTCGTGCGCACGATCAATGCCCAACGGGGATGACTGGCCATGACCTCTGGGAAAGGTGCGTCGGGAATGGCCTGGATCAGACGCCATGACCGCTGATCAGCTAGCGCCGGCCCAAGCGGCCGCAGGCGGCTGGCCGCACTTCCAGCTCGGCGACTGGCGAGTGCGGCCCACGACCGTGCTGATCAAGCGGCGCAGGGACGTCGCGCGGGTCTTCTTTCTTCTGCCGCCGCCGGGCTTCTCGAGCAGCGCCCGCCTGGGTGTGATCGACGGCAGCCGCCGCGAGGAGTTCTTCCACTCATGGTCGGGCGATCGGCCGCGCCCGGGGCGCGACCTCCGCTCCGGCTCGACTGCGGCGGGTGACGCCGGCCGGGCGCCGGACGATGCGCCCACACCGATGCCCTTCTCCGTCCGCCTTGCCCAGCCGGCCGGATTCGCGCAGGCCGACCTGCTGCTCGAGGTGCCGGGGCAGGCCCGGGTGACCGGCGCTCTGGCGCTGCCGCCCTTGCGCCTTGATGCCGGCATCCTCCACCTCCTGCCCATCGCTCCACCGCCGGCAGGAGACCCGGAGACCGGGCCGGCCGCGCCCCGTGCGCCGGGGCAGCGCGAGTCCTTGATCGACGCGTTGCTGGGGCTGGCCAGGCGCGATCCCGCGCTGCGGCTGGCGGTGCCGGGCGACTGGGCCGGGCTGTTGCGGGCATCCCCGCGTGCCGAGCGCGCGCGGGAGTTGACCGGAGAGGGCCGCTTGGATCTGCTCGTGACGCCGGGGACGGATCCGGAAGCGGTTCGGGCGCTGGCCCTGCCGTTGCCACCCCGCGTGGCCCTGCGGATCGGCGACCAGGGCCTCACGCGCATGTGGCCGGACCTGCGGGCCCTGATTCTAGTCCCCCATGCCGAGCCCGCGACGTGCGCCGCAGGCGCGGGCGAGGCGGCGGGCACGAGCGGCGCGACCGGGGGCACCTTCGTGGTCACCGATGCGACCGGCCCGTACGTGCTCATTGTTTGCGGGCACTGGATCCGAGGCAGAACCTTCGGGCGCGGGCATGAGGCCTCCGTCTGCGCCGTTTGCGATCACGCCGTGCGCCGGGGCATCCCGGTCGAGCCTGTGGGGCCGCGCACGCCGCTCGAAACGCTGCGGGACTCGCCCCCCGGCACGCCGTCGCTCTCGGCGATCCCGGAAGCGCCGGGTCGCCGTCAGGTCCTGGCGTGCCTGCCGGTCTGCCTCGATCATCGGGATGCCTGGAAGCACCTGGCGGGCGACGTCCGTCGCTGGAACCGCTCCCACATCTCGCCTCGACTCCAGATCCTCACGCCTGCCGATCACGTGGCGCAGCTGGAGCAGCTCCACGAGGAAGGGTCGGTTCGCCTGGCCGGCCTCGGTGGGGCGCCATGAAAGGCGAGGGCGCCTGCTCGGGACGGCGCCGCGGCTCCGTGTTCGGACGACCTGGCGGCCCAGGCGAGCAGCGCGGCAAACGAAGAGGCCCGGTCGAAGCCGCCTCGCGGGCAGCCTCAGCCGGGCCTTATCGAGCCGGCGGATAGGAGCCGCGGGGTCGCGCACGTTGGCGTGGCCCCGTTCTCACCAGATCCGCTGTTGTGCTGGCTTGCTCCTAGTAGGAGCGGCGCGGCGGACGACGATCACCGCCGCCCGGGCGTCCACCACCCTCGCGAGCCTGGGCGACGTTCACCTTGAGGTTGCGGCCCATGAACTCACGGCCATCGAGGTTCTCGATCGCCTTCTGGGCATCCTCGGCCCGGACGAACTCCACGAAGCCGAAGCCACGCGGACGGCCCGTGTCGCGATCCGTGATGACCTTGGCGGAAGCGACTTCGCCGTGCTGCGAGAAGAGCTCCTCGAGCTCCGACTCGCTCGTGTCGAAGGACAGATTGCCGACATACAGCTTGTTGTTGGACATTATCAAAACACCTCTCACTTGGGGACGGCCTCACCGCACCAAGGGCATCCCCCATTGCTCCATTGACCGACCCGAGAACCTCCTCGGTGGGTCTCCAGCAGGACCGCTGCATTCCGGTCTTTCATCAGCCCCAGGAAGAACAAGGTCATTGTCCGACGAGGGAGAGAAAGGTGCCCGACTCAGCAGAATCTCGGTCTGGCAAACCCAGAGTGCGGATTGGATAGGCTGGCAGTCGAAATCTCCTTCCGAGCCCAGATCTCAGGCATTCCACCATCTCGCCGAGAACTCGTCACGTACGACCCCCGAACGAGACGCATCTACTATCGTGGGTCCGGCCCCTGATGTCCAGACATTTCCTTCGGCAACCGGGGGTCTGCCGACGGATTCTGGAGGGCGGCACGGCCCCCCGGGCCGGCGCGGGATTGGCCCGGGGCCTGCGCGGGATTGGCCCGGGGCCTGCGCCGAGCTCGTAGTGGTATATTTCCATATGACTTACAGCCATTCTCCGGGTCCTCCGCCGACGTCGACGCCCCGGCCCCTCGGAGGGCGCCCCGGCCGCGGCCTTGGGGCGACTCGCGCAGTCGCTGGGAGCGCTACCACCCCAGCAGCGTCAGCAGCTCGGCCGTCATCATCGCCGTCGCGCCCCAGAGGCGCGTTCCGGCGATGTCGAAGTAGCGCACGTGGGTCCAGCGCCCGTGGCGGGGAAGATCCTCGGCCCGCACGGCGTCCGGGCGCACCAGGTCCGCCAGGGGCACCTCGAGGATGCGCCGCACCTCGCCCGGACCGGGCCGGAAGGCCGGCCGCCGCGCCGTCAGGCCGACGACCGGGGTGACCAGAAAGCCCGTGGCGGGGATCCACAGCGGCGTCAGCCGGCCGAGCACCTCGATCTCCCCGGGCGCGGCGCCGGTCTCCTCGTCCGCTTCGCGCAGCGCGGTCGCCTCGGGCGACTCGCCCGTTTCCACGGCTCCGCCCGGGAACGACACCTGCCCGCGGTGGGTCTCGACCGTCTCGGTGCGCTCGGTATAGAGAAGAGCCGGCGGCGCGGTGGGGCCGCCATCACCCAACGGATAGAAGAGGGCCAGGACCGCGGCCGGGCGGCCGGGGGGCGGCGGCGCATGCGGCCGCCAGCCTGGCCGCGGCACGGGTGCCATGCGCGCCTGGGCGGGAGCCCCGGGAAGCGGGCCGCGCAGCGCCACGACGAGCCGCTCGCGCAGCAAGGCGAGCTCGCTGATCATCAGCCTCTCCCAGCCCGTGGCGCCCGCGTCACGGCTTCTTGCCCACCCGCGAGCCCGGACTCGCCAAGCGCCTGAGCAGCCTCAGGTTCTTGCGGTCCATCTCGCCCTCTTTGGGCGTCTCGATGATCTTGGGCACGGCGCCAAAGCGCGGATCGGTCATGATCCGCGCGAAAGCGGCCTTGCCGATCGTGCCTTGCCCGATGTGCGCGTGGCGATCGACGCGCGAACCCGCCTCGCGTCGGGCGTCGTTCAGATGGATCACGGACACGTGATCGATCCCGATCAGGCGCGCGACGTCTTCCCACAGCCCATCGTAGCCCTCGGACGTCCGGATGTCGTAGCCGGCCGCGAAGCCGTGCGCGGTGTCGAAGCACAGCGCCAGGCGACCCGCGTCGCCGCAGGCGTTCATGATGGCCGCGAGCTGGCCCACCGTGTGGCCCAGGCCCGTGCCCTGCCCGGCGGTGTTCTCCAGCGCCGTCTTGACGGCGAATCCCCGCGTGGCGGCGTGCGCTCGCCGCAGCGACGCGCCGGCGCGCGCGATGCCCCGGGCCTCGCCCGCGCCCATGTGCGCTCCGGGGTGAAGGACCAGGCGGGGGATTCCCAGCGCTTCGCAGCGCTCGAGCTCGCCGACGAGCGCGCGGATCGAGCGCTCCCGCAGCGCGCGCTCCGGGGCTGCCAGGTTGAGCAGGTAGCCCGCGTGAGCGACCACCGCGATCGGCGCCAGCCGCGCCTGCGCTTCGCGGAAGAGACGCACGTCATCGGCGCTCAGGACGCGACGCCCCCACTGGCGAGCGGATTGGGTGAAGATCTGCACCGCCGTGCAGCGCAGCTCGGCGGCCCGCTCCAGGGCCAGGTGCAGCCCGCCGGCGATCGAGAGGTGAGCGCCCAGGAGGGGCGCGCCCGCGGTTCGCCGCGCGGGCGCCGGCTTCTCGGCGTGTCCGGCGGGCTGTGCCGATCGCGCCGATCCGTGCCCGGCGGCACTCGCCCGCCGCGCCATCCACTCACCCATCTTGCGGTCCTCTCGCCCTGGCGGCCTTCCGCCCTGGTGATGGAGTGCCGATTTCGGCGGATCGTACCATGGCGTCAGCTCTGGCGCTTCGGCCCAAGGCAGAATCCCATTGGTTGATTCCCCCCAGGTGGCCTGGAAGGCTTGCCGGATGGCCCGAATCTGCCGATAACCGGCCTGGGTGGGGTGACGGAACCCGGCGCGTCACAACCGACCTGTTCGAGGCCAGGGAAGCGCGAGTCGATGAGCCACAACCCTCAGAACGGTGATGCCGACCGAAACGGCGACAGCTCCCGGAGCGACGACAGCGCCTTCGAGCGAATCCGCAAGGCCGTCGAAGCCCGCGACGCGTTCCTGAGGGAGCATCCCGAGCTGCAGCCGCTGCAGGACGAGATCACGCGGCTGATGCGCAACATGGGCAGCCCGCACAATCGCATGGCCCTGCTCGACGGGATGCTGCGGGAACGGGTGCTGGAGCTGCAGCGCAAGCTCATCGAGCTACGCGAAGCGCTCCTGGCCCGCCTGGCGGAAGCCCAGGCCGAGGCCGCGCGTGCTGAGCTGGAGCCCGGCGACAGTGGGAAGATCCTGGGCCCGGCGGACGACTGGCCCATCCCGGACGGTCTCACCGGGCGCGATCGGCCCGACCGGCCGCCGCGCGGGCGGCCCAAGCGCTAGTCCTTACCACCACTCGAACCACCACCGCACGCCGAGCGTGGCCATGAGGTGACTGGCGCTGATGCTCGTCATCGCGTCCTCAGTGAAGCCCTGGCCGGACCCGGTGCGGCGGGCCACGCGGTAGGTGATCTCGCTGTCCATCGTGATGGCGCCCGCGCCGGCCTCGATCAGAAGCTCGGGGGTGAGGCTGTAGTCGCAGCCCGCCTGCACGCCCACGGTAAAGGGGCGCTCGCGGGTGAACTGCAGGCCGCCGCCGCCCATCGCCTCCCACTCGGCTTCGTTGGCGGCCGGAATGAACCGCGAGCCCGTCAGGCCGGCGCCGACGGCGACGAACCCCCAGAGCTTCTCTCGGAGCAACGGCCGGCGGAGCCCGAACTGGGCGAGCACGGGCAGCAGGTCGAACGTGCCCACGCGGCTGCCGTCCTCGATCGCCACGCGAAGCAGGTGGGCGTGGAGACCCAGCGTCCAGCGGGTCCGCGAGCTCCAGGTCAAGTCGAACCACCAGGTGGCGGCGCTGGGAACGCCCGATTCCGCCAGGTACGGCACGCCCGCGGCGGCCTGCTCCCGGCGCAGGCCGCCGACGCCGGTCCCCATGCCGGCACTGAAGCGAGGCAGATCGGCAGGGGTCGCGCCGATGACGCCCGCGGCCGTGCCAGACAGCACGGCGGCAACGACCGCGGTTCGCAGGCCGCGCCGGGCGTGGCCGGCCTGCCGCGGCCGGGATGGGCGATTCGAGTGGCGCACGGCGCCATGCTAGGTGCCCTCGGCTCTCGGCGTCAATCGCTCGCGGAAGGTGGCTCCAGTGTTGCGCTTCGCCTAACGCTGGCCACGGGCTCGCTGTCTAGTAAGCCGGAGGGCCGATGGGGCAGGAGTCGAGGCGGCGGGACCCCCGAGGCCGCGGGACCCCCACGAGGAGCCCTCCCACCCCGCCGGCCATGGCCGTTTCCCGGGGCTCGTGGTAGAATCATCCTGATGCGGAGCGCCCCCGCCCACGGGCGGTCGTGACGGCGGGGAGCCGCCGGTGGCAACTCTCGCAGAATCAGACAGATCCGGAGATTCTTACCGGTGCCGGGCCGGGAAGGCTCGCGGGGCAATCGATGTCGCATGGTCGCTTCATCTCGCTGATCGGACTGCTGGCGATCCTCGTCCTGGCCATATTCGCTTCGACCTGGATCCACCTGGGCATTCGTTTTGCCCGCCCGTGCCGGCTCTTCCCCCAGCGGGAGTGGATCCTGCTCCAGACCCAGCCGGACGCTTTCGAGGCCCGATTCCTGGATCGCAGCCGGGGCAACCGCCAGCAGATCGACCTCTACCGCTTCGAGCGCGGCGACCTCGTCAGGTTCCGTCTGGACCAGGCGGTCGTGCCCGGCGGGCGCATCCGGGCTGGGCAGGAGGTCGCCCGCCTGGAGTCCTATCTGAACCGCCAGACGTTGGATCAGCTGCGCCCTCAACTGCTGGAGGCGGAAGCCAACCTGAGGGCCGCGAGCACGGGGCAACGCGAGGAAGTCATCGCCCTGGCGCGCAGCGAGATCGCCTCGGCGACCGCCGCCCGCGATCGGCTGGCCACGGAGTACGAGCGCAGCGCGTCACTGCACGCCCAGGGCGTTGTGAGCGACGCGGAGCACGAAGCCACCGAAGCGCTCTTCCGCCAGGCGGAAGCGGACCTGGACGCGGCCCGCAATCGCCTGCGCGTGGCCGACGTGGGCGAGAAGTCCGAGGTGGTCGAGGCCTGGCGGGCCCGCCTGGACTGGCTGACCCAGATGGTCGCCGATGCCGACGCCAGGCTCGAGGGCGACCGCATCCGCTGCCCGATCTCGGGCGATATCGTCACGGTGCAGGGGGATTCGGCGCTCTTGCGAGTGGCGGACCTCGACACGCTTTACGCCGTGGCGCCGGTTCCCCCCTCACGCGTGGGAGCCCTGGCCGCGGGCCAGACAGCCACGATCCGCTCGACGGGGGCGAGCTGGAGCGCGTTGGCAGGCCAGGTCGTGCAGGTCGATCGCCAGGCTTCCACCACGCTGCAGGGGCTTTCCTTCTACTGGGTTACGATAGCGGTCCCGAATACCGCCGGCCTGCCGGTCGCAGGTGTCCGCGGGACCGTGGAATTCCGCGGCGCCAAGGTCACGCTGCTGGCGTGGCTGTCCGATCAGCTCCGCCACGCCGCCGACCGCAGCCTGGGCGCCTGAGCGGGGGGGCGGGCGGCAGCCCCGACCGCCTGACGAAGAGCAAAACGAGCATGACGATCGCACGCTTCCAGCGCTACGAGCTCAAGTACTTCATCTCGGAGCGAGAGATGGATGCGGTGCGGTTGATGATCGCGCCGTTCATGGAACCGGATCCCTATTCCGAAGGATGTCCCGAGGGCAAGTACACCGTCCGCAGCATCTACTTCGACACTCCGGACCTGCGGTTCTACCACGAAAAGGACGCCGGAACAGCCATTCGCAAGAAGCTGCGCTTGCGCACCTATAACCGCTATTGCCGCGAGGCGGTGGGCTTCTACGAGATCAAGCGCAAGTACGGCGTGACCATCTTCAAGGAACGCGTCGGCATGCCCTTCGATCGGGCGCTCGCCCTGCTCGAGGAACGGCCGGCGCATCGCCTGGATCCGGAAAGCATAGCGGGGCTTGAACTTTCGCTGGCGGCCCGCGCCACCCTGGAGCGTTTCTTCTTCCTGGAGGAGGTGCTTTCGCTACTGCCCACCGTCCTGATCGTTTATGATAGAGAAGCCTACGTGGGAGCCGAAAATCCCCGCGTGAGGATCACGTTCGATTGCGATGTGCGCAGCGTGATCCGCCCCAGCGTCGATGAGATCTTCGTCGAAAGGGGGCTGCGCCGACTCGTCAATCGCAGGCAGATCCTCGAGATCAAGTTCGATGGAGCGATGCCTGCTTGGGTGCGTCCCGTGACGAGGCTGCTGAGCCGTCCCAACGGCCCGATCTCGAAGTACTGCAACGGCATCGACCTGTGGGGCCCGGCGGATGAGGTTGCCGCGGGACTGAGGACCTGGAGCTGACGCGATGCAGGCACCGGCTCCGCGAGACGCCTGAGGTTGCACCGATGTTGAACGACCTGGTGATCGGCGGCGAGCGTTTTCTCCTGATCGACATCCTCGTCAACGTGGGCATCGCCTTCATCCTCGGTGCGGCGATCGCGATTTCCTACCGCCGGACGCACCGCAGCTTCAACTACTCGGTCTCCTTCGTGAACACGCTGGTGCTGCTGCCAATGGTGACGGCCATCGTGATGATGGTAATCGGGAACAACCTGGCCCGCGCATTCGGGCTGGTGGGCGCGATGTCGATCATCCGTTTCCGCACGGTCATCAAGGACACGCGCGACATCGCGTTCGTGTTCCTGGCCCTCGCCGCCGGCATGGCCGCGGGCACCGGCTATCACCTCATCGCCCTGGTCGGCACGAGCGCCATCGTCATGCTGATCATCGCGCTCTACCTGGCCAACTTCGGCTCCGTGCGCAGCCAGGATCTGCTGCTGCGATTCTCGGTCACCCCTGATGAGCGCGGTTCGATGCTGCACGAACAAGCCTTCCGCAAGCACCTGAAGAAGCACACGCTGCTCAACATCCGCACCCGCCGCAACGGCGAGATGCTCGAGCTCTCGTACTTCGTGCGCCTCAAGGCCCCCGAGCGCAACCGCGAGTTCGTGCGCGAGCTGGGGTCCATCGACGGCATCGAGGGCGTCTCGCTGATAGCGATGGAAGAGACGGCCGAGGCGTAGGCCGCGACGCTCGCTGCCGGCCGAAACCCGCCGGCATGGCGGATGAAGCGCCGTTCAGTCCGCGACAGTCACCTCGAGGTCGATCTCGAGCCTGAGCACTTTCGAGACCGGGCACCCGACCTTGGCCGCGGCGGCCGCTTCCTCGACCTTGGCTCGATCTGCTCCGCGCGCTCGCACGGTCGTCTTGAGCGCGCTCCGCGTCAGCGTCAAGTTCTCGAAGGTGATCGTGCTCGTGGTCTCGATCGACTCGGGCGTGATGCCGCGCTCGCCGAGCTGCGCGCTCAGGGCCATGCTGAAGCAGCTCGCGTGGGCGGCCGCGATCAGCTCCTCCGGGTTGGTGCCGGGCGCATCCTCGAAGCGGGTGCGGAAGCCGTACTTCTGGTCCTTGATGACGCCGCTGGCGACGCTGAACGTGCCATGACCTTCCTTGAGTCCGCCCTTCCAGGTGACGCTGGCGCTGCGCTTCATGGGTTCTCCTCTTGGCTCGGCCGAAGGTTTGTTCGGCCGCAGCCGGCTCCGGCACCAAGTCGGCTCGTGTCCGATCCGTACAGCGTGGATGGTCGAGATGGCGAAGGTTCCCGGCCTCCCCCACCTCGGCACCGCCGCCGATGATCATCGATCAGTCGAGCGGACGCAACCGCCGGGGGGCCCGGTCGCCGCACCGCCGATGCGGCGGGCGGATCATCCCCCGGAGGGCGGCCGGGCGAGCACTTCCAGCGCGCCCGACTGTAAGCTGCCGCGGTACAGGAAGGGCTTGCGATGGGGGTACCGCGCCATCAGCGCCGCGTTCTCCGCTCCGCGGTCATGCGCGTAGATGACCCGCGCGCGATCGAGATAGGGCGACTGGTGCGCGAAGGCCGAGCCGAATGACAGGTGGCGGATCGGCAGGAGATCGCCCTGCGGTTCGCGGAAGCGCACGAAGACGATGGCCGGTTCACGCACCTTCGCGCTGACGAGCTCGCCGAGGTAGGGCCCCACGCCCCAGAAATCGCGGCCGAAGTAGCGGAAGTACGAGCCCTGGCGCACCGGCGACTCCGCCGGCAGGCTCGCCACGCCGGCCGGCGCCTCGAACAGCCGCGGCCACCGCACCGCGCCCCCGATCGCGAAGCAGAGCGCCAGCACCAGCACGACGATCCTCATCGCCGCGCGTTCCGCGCGCTGAGACCGCCAGCGAGCTGCAATCCAGCGGCTCTCGGCGACCAGGCCGACCGCCGACAGGATCAAGATGGGGGCCAGCGCCTCGTAGACGTAGCGCGGGCCGAAACACAGATCCTGGTACCAGTAGAAGACGTGGACCCCGAGCAGGCTGAGCGGGATCAGCGCGAGCCCGACGCGCCGGCGGGCGGGAAAGCGCTGTCCGTGAAGGCATGGCGCGGGAAGGCACCGCGCGGGAAGGCACCGCGCGGGCAGCAGCACGCCGAGCGCCGCCGGCCACAGCGACGAGACCGGCCACTCGAAGAGGCGCCCGTTGAGCGCGGCGAGCGAGCGCCAGGCCCCGCGCAGGCCGCGCTCCAGCGTGTGCGGCGGGCCCCAGCTCCCCTTGCCGAAGCCCAGGCCGTGCGACGGGCCGTAGAGATCGATGTAGCCGAAGCGCAGGGGACTGCCCGTCGTGCCCCAGTTGTACAGCAGCAGCAGCGCCACGCCCGCCACGGCCCCGCCGGCCACCCCGGCGAGCGGTCGCAGCAGCGCGCCGCGCTCGCGGTACAGCCGCCACGCGGCGTGGACCATCACCGGCAGCGCCACCCCGAGGGCGCTGTAGGGCCGGATGAGGATCGCCAGGCCCAGCGCGGCCCCGGCGCTGAGCCCGTCTCGCAGCGCGCGCCGGCGGATCGCCCGCACGTAGAAGAGCAAGAAGAAGGTCAGCGCGGCGAGCGCGCCCGCGTGCGCCATGAACTCCGCGGACATGAGCAGCAGGAAAGGGGAAAGCGCTCCGAGCGCGGCGCTCGCGCGAGCCGTCGCGCGATCGAACAGCTCGAGCGCCAGGAAGTAGACGCCGATGACCGCCAGGCCCCCGAGCAAGGGATTGACGAGCCACGGCACGCCGAGCCACACCCCGGGCACGAGCAGGAGCGAATGGCCCGGCGGGTACTGCGCGAACCAGCGGCCGTCGCGGATCACGGTGTGCGCTGCCGCGAAGAACTCGGGCAGGGGCGGGGCCGGCGCCCAGAGATGTCCTCCGGCCAGGATGCGCGCCTGAAAGAGCTGCGCGATCGAATCCTGCACATGCGGGATCCGGCCGAACACGACTGTGGAGATCACCGCCGCGGCGACCGTCGTGATGGCGCCCGCCGCCAGCGCCCACAGGCGATCGGCGCGCGCGCGCGGCGACACCGCGAGTTTCGAGGCAGCCGGCATGCCCGGATCCTAAGCGAACTGCGTGCCGCGCGACAGGGCCGCGGCGGGGCTATTGGGGACCGGAGCCCATCGGGGACGCGGAGACTGCCGGCGCGCCGGGCCGTCACGGCGCGGATGAGCGGACCACGGCGAGCTGCTCAGCCAGCGCGCGGGCGAATAGCGCGTGGTCCCGCCGCAGCTCTTCCCCACCCCGGCGGCCCAGGCGCACGACCACGAGCTGTTCGTCCGGCAACACGATCAGGTACTGGCCGCGGTGCCCGGAGCCCATCAGGCCGCCGGCGAGCTCGGGCAGCAGCCACCACTGGTAGCTGTAGTCGGGCGATCCCCCGCGGCTGGTGTCGGGGCTGCGCATGCGCCGGATCCATTCGCCTGGCACGATCTGCTCGCCGCCGCACCGGCCCTCGTCGCTGACGAGCACTCCGATCCTGGCCAAATCGATCGCGCGCATCGCCAGGCAGCAGAAGGTCTTCTCGAGGCCGCCCTCGCGATCCAGGCCCCAGGAGCCGCCGAGCTCCATCCCCAGCGGGTTCCAGAGCGCGCGCTGCGCGTAGCCGGTCACGCTCTCGGGCGCCAGCACGCGCGACAGGATCAGGCCCAGGAGCTGCGTGTCCGCGCTGCGATACTCGAAGCGGCTGCCGGGCGGTTCTTCCAGACGCAACTCGAGGAGCTTCGGCACGATGTCGGTGCCGTAGTAGAAGCCCGCGTGGCGGCTGAAGGGGCTGTCCGCGTCGTGGTAGTCGCTGCCGGAGGTCATCTGGAGCAGGTGTTCCAGCGTGACGCCGCCGAACCCACGCGACTCGAGCTCCGGGATGATCTCGACCACCGGCTGATCGACCCCGCGCAGGTAGCCGTCGCGGATGGCGCAGCCGACGAGCAGCCCGGTGATCGACTTGGAGACGGAGAAGATCTGCACCAGCGAGGATCGGTCGTAGCCCTGGGCGTAGCGCTCGTAGAGGAGCGCGCCGCCCTGCACGACGAGGTAGGCGACCGCATCGCGCTGCATCACGAAGGACTCGGTCGCGACGGTCCGACCGTCCGCCAGCGTGAGCGCCTCCGGCATCAGGCCTTCGTCGCGCCGGTCGGGCAGCGGCGCGGGCGCGGGACTGGGCTGGAGGGGCCGGCTGGGGAAGATGCGGTAGTCGGTGATGTCGGACGGACCGTAGCGGACGATCCGCGCCAGGGTGCAGCCGGATAGGAGAACGCTGAGCACGGCAGCGAGACACGCAGGCGCCGCCCCGCCGGACGCCGCGCGCCGCGTTGGATCGCTTGCGCCCATCTCGGATCCCCCTCCCACGTTGGAGAATGATGCGTGCGCGCTCCGGCGTCCAGCCCCGGGCCGCCGATTGGGCGCGAGCCCAGATCGTCTTCCGTCGCAGACGCTTGCGCGCCTGGGGCGCGCGGACGGGCCGGGATCGGCTCCCGGCCGGAGACCACGCGCTGGACGTATGCCCCTCGTTGCCGTAGCATGTGGCCACCTTTAGTCGGGCTTGCGCGGAACCGCCCCGGCCCGCGGTCGGTGCCTTACCGGTGGCCTCCTGCGGGGCGCGGGGTCCCGATTCCGGGCGGCCATACTCGAAACGCAGAGGGGACTTGGATCATGGCCAAACCCATCGCCATCACCGACACCGTCCTGCGCGACGCGCACCAGTCGCTCCTCGCCACCCGCATGGGCACCGAGGCGATGCTCCCGATCGCCGCCGAGCTCGACAAGGTCGGCTTCCACTCGCTCGAGATGTGGGGCGGAGCGACGTTCGACTCGGCCATGCGCTTTCTGGGCGAGGACCCGTGGGAGCGCCTGCGCCTGCTGCGCAAGGCCCTGCCGAACACCCGCCTGCAGATGCTGCTGCGCGGCCAGAACGTCGTCGGATACCGGCACTACCCGGACGACGTGGTGGAGGCGTTCATCGTCGAGGCGGCGCGCGAGGGCATCGACATCTTCCGGATCTTCGACGCCCTGAACGACGTGCGCAACATGCAGAAGGCGATGGAGATCGTCAAGCGCGAGGGCAAGCACGTCCAGGCGACGATCTCCTACACCCTCTCGCCCGTGCACACTAATGAGACCTTCGTCACCCTGGCCGAGCAGCTCGCCGACATGGGCGCCGACTCGATCTGCATCAAGGACATGGCCGGGCTGCTCAAGCCCTACGCGACCTACGAGCTGGTCGCGGCGCTGAAGAAGCGGCTTTCGCTGCCGGTTCAACTCCATACGCACTACACAAGCGGCATGGCCAGCATGGTGCTGCTCAAGGCGGCCGAGGCGGGCGTCGACGTCGTCGACACCGCGATCTCGTCGATGGCCCTGATGACCTCGCAGGCGCCGACCGAATCGATCGTGAGCATGCTCGAGGAGACCGGTCGCGCGACCGGCCTCGACCTCGCGCGTCTGGCGGCGATCGCGCGCTACTTCGCCGACATCCGCAAGCGCTACCATCGCTTCGAGAGCGGCATCGCCGGCGTCGACGTCAACGTCCTGGAGTTTCAGATCCCGGGCGGCATGCTCTCGAATCTCGTCTCGCAGCTCCGCGAGCAGAATGCCGAAGACCGTTACATGGACGTGCTCGCCGAGGTGCCGCGGGTGCGCAAGGAGATGGGCTACCCGCCGCTGGTCACGCCCTCGAGCCAGATCGTCGGCACGCAGGCCACGCTCAACGTCGTGCTGGGCGAGCGCTACAAGGTCGTGCCCGAGGAGGTGCGCAACTACTTCCGCGGCTACTACGGCCGGCCGCCCGCTCCCATCGATGATGCCATCCGCCGCAAGGTGATCGGCGAGGAAGTGCCCATCGACTGCCGGCCGGGCGATCTGCTCGAGCCGGGCATGGCCAAGGCGCGCGCCGAGATCGGCGCCCTGGCGCGCTCGGAGCAGGATGTGATCTCCTACGCGCTCTTCCCCCAGGTCGCGCGGCCGTTCCTCGAACGCGTCGGCCGAGGGATGGAGCGCAAGGAGGTGATCGCGGCGGCCGTGGCGGCCAAGCTGCTCAGGGAGTACGAGCGCACCAACGGCAACGGCGGCAGCGGGAACGGGCCGGCGGCCGCGACGGTGAGCTCGTGGAAGCTGGCCGGACGGCGTGAGCCGGCCGGGACAACCTGGGGGCTGGGCTAGGTGGCTCTGGCAGGCCGCCGCGGCGGGAGCCGGCGGCGGCAGCGCGCGCCGCGCGGGGCGGCCGGACAAGGAGAATAGCGGGGCATGGCCAAGACATTCACTCTCCGCCTGGATGGCATGGAGTACGAGGTCCAGCAGAAGGGTCGCGCCATCCTGATCGACGGCAAGCGGTTCGAGCCCGAAGTGCTGGGCGATTCGGTGACGCTCGAGGGCCATACGCACAAGGTGGAGATCGAGGGCGGCCATGCCCTCGTCGACGGCATCGTCTATCCCTTCCAGACCGAGGGATTGGAGCGCCGCCGCGCGGGGGGCACCGCCGCGCTCCAGGCCCGCCCGCTGGCGGGGGACGGCGCGGTGACCGCGATCATGCCCGGGCTCATCATCAGGGTGCTCGTCGAGGCCGGGCAGCAGGTTGCAACCGGCGATCCGCTGGTCGTGCTCGAGGCGATGAAGATGGAGAGCGACATCTGCTCGCCGCGCGACGGCATCGTCAAGCAGATCGCCGTGAAACCGGGTGAAAACGTCCGGCAGAACCAGGTGCTGGTGGTGGTGGAGTAGGTCGGGCGGGGACGCGGACCGCCCGCGCCCGCGATGGAGGCGGCCCGGGCGCCATGGCCGAGCGGACCGTGAGCGGAGGTTCCATGCGCAGGGACCTGGGGATCGTGCCGGTCTTGATCGCGGCGGCGGGCATCGCCCTGGCCGGCTGGTTCATCGGCCACGGCTTCATCAAGGGCCGCCTGGCCGATCGCATCGTGACCGTCAAGGGGTTGGCCGAGCGCAACGTCATGGCCGACCTGGCGCTCTGGCCGATTCGCTTCGCCTCGACCGACAACAACCTCGCCCAGGCCCAGCGCAAGATCGAGGAGAGCAAGCAGGCGGTGCTCCAGTTCCTGTTGTCGAACGGCATCTCACGCGAGCAGGTCGAGCAGCAGGCGCTGCAGGTGAACGACCTCTTGACCAACCCCTATCGCAGCGGCCCCATGGACAGCCGCTACATCATCACCGCCACGCTGATGGTGCGCTCCGAGGACCCGCAGCTCATCCAGTCCACCAGCCAGAAGACCAGCGAGCTCGTGCAGGCCGGGGTCGTGCTCTCCTCCTACGAAGGCCCGAGCGGCGGCCCGACGTACCTCTTCACGCGGCTCAACGACCTGAAGCCCGACATGATCGCCGAGGCGACCGCCAACGCGCGCCGGGCGGCCGAGCAGTTCGCCAAGGACTCCGGCAGCCACCTGGGCAAGATCCGCAACGCCAATCAGGGCACCTTCGTCATCCTGCCGCGCGACAGCGCCCCCGGGATCTCGGAGGAGAATCAACTGCACAAGACCGTGCGGGTCGTCGCGACAATCGAGTACTACCTGTCGGATTGACGCGCGGCTGGCGGCCTGCCGGCGCACGGAGGCCCGGATGCCCCCTCTGTTCGCCCACCTGGATGTGGCCCTCGGGGACGGCGTCGCTCGTCTGACGCTGGACCGCGGCAAGGTCAACGCGATCAATGTCGAGGTCTTGGGCGAGTTGCGCTCCGCGGTGACCGACCTGCGCGCGGATCCTCAAGTTCACGCGGTCGTACTCACCGGGCACGGCAAGTTCTTCTCCTTCGGCCTGGATGTGCCCGAGCTCTACCCGCTCCCGCGCGAGGACTTCCGCCAGTTCCTGATCGCCTTCACCGACCTGTACACGACGCTCTATGCTTTCCCGAAGCCGGTCGTCGCCGCGATCAACGGGCACGCCATCGCGGCTGGGTGCATGCTGGCGCTCTCCTGCGACCGGCGGTTGATGGCCGCCGATTCGGGCAAGATCGGATTGAACGAGATCACCTTCGGCTCGACCGTCTTCGCCGGCAGCGTCGAGATGCTGAAGGCCTGCGTTGGCGCGCGCCCGGCGGAACGGGTGCTCGGCGACGGAACCATGTATCCGCCTGAGGAGGCCCTCGCGATCGGGTTGATCGATCGGATCGTCGCTCCGAGTGGGCTCGTGGCCGCGGCCGTCGAGGAAGCCCGCGCGCTCGCCGGGCGGGATGCGGCCGCCTTCGCGAGCCTGAAGAGGCTGCTGCGGGGATCCGTGGCCGAGACCATGCGCCGGCTCGAGGGCCCCTCGCTGGACGAGTTCCTCGAGATCTGGTACTCGCAGGCCACGCGGGCCAGGCTGCGCTCGATCGAGATCCGCAGGTAGGCGGGCCGCAGAGGGCGCGTCCTGGCGGCCGGTCCTACGTGGTCGCGAGAGGCGGTATACCGGTGCACAGACTCAGGGCAGAGCCACGCTGTCTAGCTCGCGCCCCACAGATGCCCGGTATTGACCGGCCGGCCCTGTAGCTTCAGGTAGTAGAAGAGCTGCGCCTTGTGCGTCTCGAGATGAGTCACCATCTGTAGCAGCCGCTGCCCCAGAGGCATCTGCATGGTGTCCCACGGCGCCGTGGCGATCTTCGTGTCGAGCTCGTGCTCGCCGGCTTGGTCGACCATCCTGAGCGCCAGCGCCTTGTCCTCGGCGAGCAGCTTGCGGGCCTGGGCCACCGTCTCGACCGCGGGCAGCTTCTCAGCCGGCGGGATCATCTCCTCGGGCGGCAGCTTGCTCGGATCGACTCCGGCCGGGAACCCCCAGTCGCCGGTGACGAAGCCCTTGCAGCCGGCGCCGCACGCGTCCGTCATGTGCCTCAGGAGTTGGCCAGTCGTCATCCAGTTGCTGCCCGTCGCGGGCTTCCAAGTCAGTTGCTTGTCGTCGATGAGCTTCATGAGACCGTCAGCCACCGCGTAGTTGTACTCGATGGCCCCCTTGAGCAATGTCGTCCAGTTCATCGTCGCTTCTCCTCTGCGCGATTCTTCTTCATGCTCCCGCGCCTATCGGATGCCGCGGAAGGGCCGCCTGCCGGGGCGCGCACCGATCGCCAACTGCCGGCCCCGACACGCGCGGATATGCTAGCAGAACTCCTCGCGTGACGGCGAGTTCCACCCGCGGGCGGTCAGGAGCGGAATATCCCGCCTTGGAACCCGGATGGAATCCCACCTCTGGTGCTCAATGAATGCTCTGGTGCTCAATGAGTGCTCTGGTGATCAATGAGTGCGCCACACTGCGAGTCACTCGGAGGGCCACCTTGACACATTGTCTGCGAGCCCCCGGCCGAAGACCTCGCCGTGCGCGAGCCCTCACCATGCAACCCATTCTCCCCCCCGATCGCAGATGTGACCTGATCGGGGCGTGCCGATCGGTTGCGGAGCGACGGCCATGGATCGCATTTCGTGGGGGTGCTTGCAGAGGATGTAGCGCGCGAGGCGCAGTCGCAGGATCAGCCCTCGCGCGGACCGGGACCCTGCGGCTGCTCGCCCCCGATGGCCGAGGGCAGCACACCGCCGGAGCGCGCGCCAGAACCGCCGGACGCCGCGGACGGGGCCCCGGCGACGGACGATTCCGTCGCGAGCGCCAGCGCGAGACGCCGGGCCTCCTCCTCGTGCTGCCGGCACTTGCGCAGATAGAACGCGGCCAGCGGATCGGGCCGCGTCCCGCCCGCCAGGAGCGCGAAGACCACCGCGGCCTGGGACCAGTCGCCCGCGTGATAGAGCTCCAGCGCCCCGCCGAAAGCGACCGCGGCGCTGCGACGTCCGACCGGAACCACCGCCTGCGGCCCCAACAGCTCGTGGATGCCGCCCGGCGCGGGCGCGAAGGCGCCGAGTTGCGCGTTCGTGACGCCGGCGATCGCCGCCGCCTCCGGCCCGCGCAGCAGCGAGTGGCCGCGCATCCCGGGGCGATCGACCTCGCGCAGCGCCATCCGCCGTTCCGCTCCCGCGGCCACCACGCCGTCGACCAGGATGGTTGTCCCGTAGAGCCGATTCGCCTGCCTCAGCACCTGGGCACGGTCGACCACCCGGCCGTCGCCCTGGCCGACGGTGCCGTCGCGCCCATCCGATGCGATGCCGATGTGGGGGCACAGGGCCACCCCGTATTCCCGCGCCAGTCGCGTCTCCTGGCGCGCCAGGCGCTGCACGATGTCCCAGGCCGTTCGGCAGGCCCGCAGCTGCGAGGCTTCTCCCTTGCCGAACTTCGTCCACAGGATCACGGGATCGCGCCCTTCGCGCCCGCTGAACTCACCGGCCTGGCAGGTGGCGGCTTCCGCCAACATGCGGCAGGTGGTCTGCAGGATCGAATCGAGGACGCCTTGCTTGAGGAGCGTTGCGGCTGCGCGAATGCGCAGTGGGCGGATGGTCAGGACCGTCATACCTGCATCCCTCCCGGGATGCCCAGTGATCGGCTTGCGCCGCGACCAGCCTGAGCAGCGACCGACGCGACCCGCGAGCGACATGCCCAGTGATCGGCTTGCGCCGTCATCGACCTGCGCCGTCATCGACTTGTGCCGTTATCGACTTGGGTGCGAAGCCCGAGTTTGCTAGGCTTCTTCACCTTGGCCGCCCGGCGACCGTCCGGCTGCTCCCCTGGACAGCCTCGTCCCGATGGATCGGCAGATCGCGCCATTTCTGGCGCGTTCTCCGCGCCCCGGGCGGCAAGGGCTGGAGGATTCGCGCGCCGGAACCGATGGTTTCGGGATGGGGTTCCTTGTCGAAACGGCACCCGCCGGCACCCCACGCCAAAGGGGTACGACAGGCGCGCCGCATCGCGGCCGGGCCCAGGTCCTACCGGCGAGCTGACTTTCGTGGGGTCGCCAGCAGAGCAGGAGAGCCGATGCCCCCGGCGTCCGGAAGACACAGAACGGTTCAACTGGCGCTGGGGGTCGGGCGGCGCACGGCTGCGGGCGCCCGGGCGGCCCGCGGCTCGGGGGGGCTTCCAGCTCACCCCCGAGAATCGCAACTCAATAAAGCGTATACAGTTATCCTGTTTGTCCTTGGGCTTGCCTCCCTCTCGCCCGCCGGCGCCCAGCCGGCGCGGGCCGGCGTGGCGGCCACGCCCCCGGGCGGTCAGGCCGCGAACGGCGCCCGGGTAGAGGCCCCCTACTGGATCGAGAACGCCGAGCTGCAGGCCACCCGGCGCCCCGCCACAGGCAGCCAGTCATCCGGCAGCCAGTCATCCGGCAGCCGGTCATCCGGCAGCCAGTCATCCGGCGCCCAGGCCCAGCGCGCCCAGTCGCCCGGCTCGGAAGCCCGACCGGGCCAGCCTTCATCGCCCGCCGCCGGCGACGACTCCGACGAATCCCCCTCTCGCGGAGAAGTCTTCGACAGCGCCGACTACCAGCACCTTCTGCTGATCGCGCCGCCCTGGCCGGAGGCGCTGGTGCTCACGCTGAGCACCGGGGATGTGCACACCTTCCCGGCTGCTTCCGTCCTGGGCGAAGATGGGCGCCCGCGTCGGATCGACCCCGCGGCCGGCGCTTGGGTCGCCTCCTTCACCACGCATGGCGACGGCCGCATCACCTTCGGCACGACCGACCTCGACTACACGATCGAGCCGGCGGCGCCGCTGGTGGGCGAGGTCTCGGTGCAGGTGCTCTTCAACCGGCAACCGGTCTACGCGCGAGGCGCCGCGGCCTATCGGCCCGACCCGGCCATGGTGGCCAGGCTGGCGGGGATCGCCGCGGACGTCGAGATCGTGGCCTTCTTCGGCACCTGGTGCCAGGTCTGCAAGAAGCACCTCCCGGCCTTGATCAGCACGATCGATCACGCGAACAATCCCCACCTGCAGCTCAGGCCGATCGCCGTGAGCGAAGACGGCGCCGAGCCCGCGGATTGGATCGACGCCTGCGGCGCCGGCTACGCCACTCCGACGTTTGTCGTGCGCATCGACGGCGAGGAGATCGGCCGCATCGAGGAAGAGCCGCGCGGGAGCATCGAGGCCAACCTGGTGCAGATCCTGGCCGGAGCGTCCGGCCGCTAGGCGTCGCGCGCAACGGGCGAAAAGACGACAAGGCGAACGCGCATGCGGTTCAAGCACAGGATTCCCGCGGCCTATCTGCTTGGCCTGCTCGTGGCCGGCATCCTGGCGGTGGCGGCCTTCAGCAAGGCCGGCGATCCCGCGCTCTTCGCCGAGCAGATCACCGCGCACGGCGTCACGCCGCCGTCCTGGTCGCCCTTCATCGCCTACTTCTTCATCGCGGTCGAGCTGCTGGCCGCGACCGGCTTCCTCGTGTTCATCTGGCCCCGCCTCGTCTTCTGCGGGACCATCCTCATGATGCTGGTCTTCATCGTGGTGACGGCGCTGGCCTGGAGCATGGGCAACACCGAAGGCTGCGGCTGCTTCGGCCGTCTCGTCGAGCGCGGGCCACAGGCCGTGATCATCGAGGACGTGATCGTGATCCTCGCTTCGCTGCTCGCCCTGTGGCTCCTGCGCTCACCGGCGCGCGAGCGGCCCTTCGGCCGTTGGCTGGCCGGCGGTGTGCGCGTGCCGGCCCGGCGCTGGCTCATCGCCGCGCCGCTCATCCTGGCCGCGGGCGTGCTCACGGTGTTCGGGCGCGCCCTGCCGATCGACAGCATCGTGGTGGGCCTCAAACCCGGCGACGACCTGTCCGACCTGGCCCTGAGCGGCCTGCGTTTCCCGCTCGACGAGGGCTGGGTGCTGGTGGCTCTCGTCGGGCCCGATTGCCCCGCCTGCGACGCCGGCGTTCCGGCGCTCAAGGAAGCGGCCGCCCAGGCGGAGGACCTGCGGGTCGTGGCCGCTCACCCCGGCGTCGCGAACGATGCCCAGGCCTGGCGCTTGCGCCATCTCCCCAACTTTCCGGTCGCCTACCAGACCCCGCGCGCCCTGCGGCAGTACTACCGGGCGCTGCCGGCAACTTTCTTGCTGCGCGACGGCGTGATCCAGCGGGTCTGGTGGGGCCGGATCCCCTCGGCCGCCGAGGTGATCGAGCTGGCACGCCCCTTGCACCCTCCAGTGGCGCGCGAGGCCCACGAAGGATGAGCCGGCTGAGCCTGAAGGCTCCCGGCCGTAGCGCGCGGCGCGGCGTCGAGATGACAACTCACTGGTTTGTAATGGGTTGTGCCGCGCAACCATCCCGGACGGGATCAGGAGGGACTATGCCGGTCTTGGAACGTACGGATGTGGCCCAGCAGATGTACCGCAACCTCTACGACCGCTTCTGGCGAATCACGAACCAGAACTGCCAAGTAAACGACTACCCGGTCCGCGGGATCGGCTTCATCAGCCTGAGCGACCTGAGCCAGTTCGGTCTGGAGCCCGACCAGGCGATGGACGTTCAGGCCGCCCTCGGCGAGCTGCGGCAGGCCGGCCTGGTGCGCCGCTTGACCGAGGATGAGGAGGCCCAGCTCCTCGAACACCTGCGCAAGGAATGCACCGGCGCGCGCGAGTTCCTGGAGGGGAAGGACTTCCTCTTCTACGTGGGGCCGACCGTGCCGCCTCGCCACGCGCTGAGGGACTAGGGAGCGGCAAGGTCCGCGCCGCCTCGGCGGGCATCGCCGGTGTTCGGGCCGGGTTTCCAGATGCGGGACCCTGGAGCGTTCTGTATGGTTCAGCCACATGGCGCCGCTCTCTCGGGCGTCTTGGTCGAAGACCGGCTGTGTCCAGACAGGAGGCTCCGCGCACTCGATGGCGCCCGATTCACAACCCAAGACCGGGGCGGGTCCCCGGCGCCCGAGCTCGCCGGCTCCCAAGAACCCGATCGGCGCCGTCTATGAGCTGCTCAGCGACACGAGCTTCGCTCTTTTCGTGATCATCGCCCTGGCCCTGGCCAGCATCCTGGGCATCATCGTCGGCGACCAGATTCCCTTCCGCGGCGAGATGGCTCGCCTGCGCTACCCGGACCGGACGGGCGAGCCGCTGATCTGGCTCCTGATCAACGTCGTCCCCGAGCACCCCTTCCGCTGCCTGCTCTTTCGCACTCTGCTGGCGCTGCTGTCGCTCAGCCTCTTCGCGTGCGTCATCAAGCGCTGGCGCGGGCACTGGCGGCAAGCCCTCACGATCGCCGACCCGCTGACCGGCGGCTTCGACGGCCCGCGGGCGCTGGTCTGGCGCACGGCTCACGAAGTCGATCCGCAAGCGGCAGCGGACTTCCTGCGCCGCCGGTGGTTCGCCGTGCGCCGCGGGGAGCAGGCCGGGGCGTGGTTCGTCGCGGGCAGCCGCTTCGGCATCGCCCGGCTGGGCTCGGTGCTCTCGCACGTGGGGTTCCTGCTGCTCGTCATCGGCGGACTGGTGATGGCGTCCACGGGCACCTCGGGCACCGTCTGGCTCAGCGCGGGCGACTCCGCCTGGATTCCCGGCACGGATGCCCACCTCGAGGTGACCGACTTCCGCATCGAGACCACGCCCGCCGGGCAGATCGCCGACTACGTCTCCAGCGTGCGGCTGATCCGCGACGGGAAGGTGCTGCGCTCGGCCGAGATCGAGGTCAACGAGCCGTTGCGCTACCGCGGGCGCAGCGTGTACCAGTCGAGCTACCGCGCCGACCCGGTCCGCGTGCGCGCGGCCACGCTCGTGTATGACATGTCCGCCGCGGGTGGGGCGAGGGAGCAGGCGGCGGCGCACGCGAGCCAGGGGGGGGATTCGGCCCAGACCCCCGACGCGATGATGCCGCGCCCGCACGACGCCACGCGCCGCGACTTCGGCAATCCCGTGACGGTCGTGCTCCGCCCCGGGGACCGGGTCGAACTGGCCGGCACGCCGTACGCGGCCGAGATCGACACCTTCCTGGCCGACTTTCGCGTGGAGGCCGGGACCTTCCGCCTCGGTTCGATGGAACCGCGCAATCCGGCGGTGCGCGTGCGCTTCTTCGAGGATCAGCAACCAGCCGGCACGAGCTGGTACTTTCTCTTCCACCCCGAGATGCCGGTCGGCTCCGGCCCGGGTCTGCCGGTGCGCTTCGTTGACTACGACCCGTTCCTCCAGACCGGGCTCGAGATCGCCACGCATCCCGGCGCGGCCTGGGTGTGGGCGGGCTTTCTGGTGATGACCCTTGGGATCATGCTCTCCTTCCTGCTCAGGCATGAGCGCCTCTGGCTGCGCGTCCGGGCCACGGGCGACGCCGCGGCGCCGTGGGAACTCGCGCTGGTGCACGCCGGTGCTACTCTCCGCGACCCCGCGCTCGCGGCGGGGGCCTGGGAAGCGGCCACGACGGGGCTGGCGGGACTGCTGCTCCGCCGGTGGCCGCCCCGCGACGGACGTCCCGCGCGCTGGCCGCTGCCGGAGCATCCGGGCCGCGCCGGCGCCACCCCAGACGAGGCGGCCGCGCGCAACGGCGCTGGCAGGAAGACCCGGGAGCCATCCCACCACAGCGTGAGGGAATCGTGACGGGAACGCTCGATGTCGGCTTCTTCACCGCGGCCTTCGCGGTCTACGTCCTGGCCTTCGCCTCGTTCTTGATCCGCAGCGGATCAGGCCGCGCGCTCTGGGGCTGGATCGGTGTCGGGGGCCTGCTCGCGGGCTCACTGCTGCAGCTCATCGCCTTGGGCATCCGCTGGTCGCTCTCTGGACACATCCCGCTCGTCTCGATGCACGAGTACGCCAGCGTCATGTCCTGGATGGCCGCGGTCTGCCTGGCCTGGCTGGTGGCCAGGACGCGCCGCTTCGCGCTGGGCTCGTACGTCACGCCGGTCGTCATCGCCACGATGGCGATCGCCTCGCTCCTGCCCAAGAAGATCAACCAGCAGCTCGTGCCCGCGCTGCAGAGCTACTGGCTGCACATCCACGTCTCGATGGCGGCCGTGGCCGAGGGCGCCTTCGCGGTCTCCTGCGGTCTTGCGATCTACTATCTCATCAAGGAGCGCAAGCCCGACACGACGCCCCAGGAGTTGGCGCGTCTCGACGATCTCAATCGCACCGCCATCTCGATCGGCTATCCGCTCTTCACGCTGGGCGCGCTCTTCGCGGGGGCCATCTGGGCCTACAACGCGTGGGGCAGCTTCTGGAGCTGGGATCCCAAGGAGGTCGGTTCCTGGATCATCTGGCTCTTCTACACGGGCTACCTGCACGCGCGCTACAAGCGCGGCTGGCAGGGACGGCG
>CAZRWW010000014.1:0-83161 GCA_964603725.1 uncultured bacterium | reverse complement strand
GTCGGTCGTCCAGCGCGCGGGGCTTGAGCTGCTTGACCGCCACGCGACGCTGCAGGTGAGTGTCCCAAGCGCGGAAGACATCGCCCATCCCGCCCGAGCCGAGGAGCTCCTCGAGCCGGTAGCGGCCTGCCACCATGCGCCCCGCAAGGGGCTGGGGATCCTGCGGCCCCGGAGGGCCGGGTCCACCCGCCTGCATGCCTGCCCCCCCGCTCGAGACAACCACCGTCGTCCCCCGCGCAGGGTCGGGTGAAGCTACATGTTCGTGATCCGCGTCAGCCGCCGCTTCTTGCCGTGCAGCTTGCGCCGGATGCGCTGTAGGGTCTTGCGATCCTTGTTGGCGATGGCCGTATCGCGCTCCTTCTTGAGCTGGCGGATCTCGGCCTTCAGCTTGCGGCGACCGATGCCCCTCTTGACCACGTGGTGGGGCTTCTCGATGCCCATCTTGTCGCACAGGACGTCGATGAGCTCTTCCTTGTGCATGCCGGTAGCGGCCTTGATGTCCTCGTACTGATGCGCGAGCTCACGCAGCTTGACGACGGTGAGCCTCGACAGCTCCCTGTAATCCATCCGCTTGGCCTCCTCTTGCGTCATCCGCGGGTCGCAACCCGACGCGACCCGCCGGAGCTTGTGCTCAGCCGCAGCATGATAGACGAGGGCGGGCGCCGCGGTCCAGCGGCGACTCGCGACCTGCGCCCCGCGGCTACCGGCCGCCCAGCACCAGTACCTTGCTCGCGATCTGCAAATCGCCGGCCCGCAAATCGAGGATATAGGCGCCCGCCGGGGCCGGCGTCCCGCTCTGGTCCCGGGCGTCCCAGGAGACCTGGTGCTCGCCCGCCGCCAACTCGCGCTGCAGCAGCGTGCGCACGACCCGCCCCTCGGCGTCGTGGATTCGCAGGATCACCGGAGCCGCCCCCTCGAGCGTGAAGACCATCGTCGTGGCGGCCGCGGTCGGATTCGGGAAGCTGCGCAGATGCACGCTCGGTGTCAGAGCGGCGCCCGGATCTCCCACCGCCATGGGCCCGCAGGGGCCGCATCCGACGCCGTGGGCCCCGATGTCGGCCCCCCCCATGCCGGCGCCGACGGCGGGGGAATCCTCGCAGAGAAAGAAGTCGTCCGGCGGGTCGCAGAGCAGCGGATCCTCGACCAGATTCGCATCCGCATTGGGCATGGCGTTGATCTCGGTCGCGGTGTTCTTGATCGTGCCCGATTGCACATCATAGTAGTTGCCGGAGGCGTTGTCCCAGAACAGGTTGTACTGCACGATGGGATCAACGAATGTTCCGGGAGCGCGCTCTCGAATCCCGAAGCCGCCGTTGGCGGCGAAGATGTTGTTGCGCAGGGTGGCGGGAAAGTCGTTCCAGTAGTCGAACCCGTCGCCGAGATTGCCCCAGATCGTGTTGCCGACGATCTGCGGGGTGCAGGAGTTTCCGGCCTGGCGGATTCCCGAGCGAGCATTGGCGAAGATCACGCAGCCGCTGACGAGCCCGTTGCCGGGATCGGTGAGCCCGTAGAAGTTGTTGCCGGCGATCTCACATCTCGTGATGTCCGGCCCGCTGTGCGCGTAGCCGTTGAAGACGGCGATGCCGAAGTCATTGCCGACGGCCCGTATGTCCTCGATGCGGATCGGTGCCGTGGGGAGGTTCACGAAGACCCCGGCGCCACCCGGCAGCGATCCGCCCGAGACGGCGCCCCGCACGGTGAAACCGCGGAAAGTCACCTGGGTCACGCTCACGGCTTTGACGACATCGATGGCCACGCCGCCGCCCTCGATAATCGTCACGTCCGGGCCGGCTCCGAACACGTTCACCCGCGTGCGGAGCTGAATGTGTTCATTGTATACGCCGGGCGCGACGACGACGGTGTCCGGCGGCACGGCGATGTTGATGCCGGCCTGAATCGTCGGCGCGTCACCGGGGACATGAACGAGAGCCCCGGCCGGAAGGGCCAGCGCCCCTCCGAGCAGGGCGCCCAGACAGAGAACCCATTGGGAAAGACCGCGGAAGCGGGTAGCGTCCAACATGGCTCACCTCCTGAAGATGGCTCGGCCCGAAGCAGAGATGCTGCTGTTCTGGGGCGCCCGGCGCGCGCCCCGTCTTGCGCGACCCCGGCCGGCGGCCGCCGCGCGGCCGCAGCACCGCCCGGGACCGGTCGCCCCTAGCGGACGACCACCACGCGCAGGCCCTGGGCTTCGGCCCCGGCCCGCAGGTTGCAGAAGTATGCGCCCGAGGGGACCGGCCGTCCCCGATCATCCAGACAATCCCAGCGGGCCGAGTGCGGGCCCGCCTCCTCGACGCGGGCGACCAGACCGCGCACCCGGCGCCCCAGGCAGTCATGGACCGCCAGATCCACGGCCGACCGGGCTGGAAGCAGGTAGTGCAGCGTCAGACCGTCACCAAAGGCGGCCGGGCGCTCGCAGGATAGCCGCAATCCATCTCCGAAGGGGATGCGCTCGCCGGCACTCGAGCTGCCCAGCGGCCGCCCCAGCGCGACGATGACGACCGGCAGATCCCCCGTGGGGATCCCCGTCGCCGTCCGAATGTCGGCTTGCTCCGCGGCCGAAAGACCGGCTGTCTGGTAGCCCTGCAGGCCCATCGACGACGCCTCGAGCACCGCGCCGATGGCCGCGAATCCGGCTTCCAGCTCCGGCCAGTCGCCCGTCTGGCCCACGCACACGATCATGTAGTACGGCGCCTCGGGCAGCGCGGCCACCGCCGCGCGCAGCGCCGGTCTCGCGTCTCCCGACCGCACCAACTCGATGCGGTGGTCCCGTGTCGTGAGACCGGTTCCGGGAGGTATGCGGTTGTGAAATCTGTACACCGCGTCCGCGTGCACGGAGTAGATGTGCCGCGTGAGGTAGTAGTACGCCACGGCCGATGAGCACACCAGCCCGGCCCTGGATCCCGAGGCGTAATGATTGGTGCAGCCGTACGCGCCCCACAGGAGCTGCGAGATCTCGCCCAGGTCCAGGTCCTCGGCTGCGAAGGTCGGGCCATAGGCCAGCGCCGCCAGAGCGCTGTCCAGGTAGACGGCCCCGTCGGTATAGGGACTGGGCAGCGATCCGTCGGAGGAGATCGCCACCAACGTGTTTGTCAGTCCGGGCACGCTGCGCATGCCGAAACTGATGACGATGTCGACCGGCTCCGGGAGGCTCCAGTTGCTGTTGGCGTAGGTCGTGGCGCTCGCCCGCGGACAGCTTGCGAGCTGATTGGCCGTCCCCGTCCACAGCGCCGCGGCCTCGAGCTGGGCCAGATGCATCGCCGCTCCGGCGTCGACGATCCGCTCGGCGGCCACGCCCACCTCGAAAGTGGCGGTGTTGTCGGAGCGCCAGTTGCCGGCCTTGTGCACTGTCAGGGAGTGGCTGGCCGGATCGTAGAAGTACACGTTGGCCGAGGTGGCGGCGTAGATCGTGCGGCTCGCCCCGGTGACCGGCGCCTGAGCGGCAGCATGGAGCACATCGGCCAGCATCTGTTCGGTGCCGGAGGCGCTCCAGCCGCCATGATGCGAGATCCGCGAGTTCATGCAGATCTCGGTCGAATGCGGGTCGACCACCGGCGGGGGCAGCGGCTGGCGGCCGGGGTCCGCCACGCCGCGCTCCGCACCCGCCAGCGCCGTCACGACCAGAGCGAGGCGGAGCGCGAGGGGAATCGGCCGGGAGGTTCTCGCAACCGCGCGGGGCGCCAAGTGGCAGATCGGACACTTCGCGCGGGGACTGGATCGGTGCCGCATGGCGCCTCCGTCTGGATCGAGGTGAACGGCGCACGGGCCTTTCGGACTCCGTAGATCATAGCACGACCCGTGGCCGGTGCCCACCCGCACCTCGACCCGGCTCCTTGCCGCGAGCACGCAAGCCCCCTAGACTGACCCAGAACCCATCAGGAACCGTCCGGCGCGCCCCCCGCGCAATCGACGCAGCCGCCCGCCGCCAACGTCATGCTGGGAGCAAGATGAAGCGCCGCGCCTTCCTCGCCACGGCCGCGTCGGGATTGCTCGGCTGCCTCGGGTGTCCCGCGGACGACGCCCCCACGCGCGTCAAACCCCAACCCGGACCTCGCCCATTGGCACTCGCCGGCGGCCGTCTGATCGACGGCACGGGCTCGCCGCCCGTCCCCGGCGCTACGCTCATCGTCTCGGGGGAGCTCGTCACGGCGGCGGGCCCAACGGCGTCGCTCGACCTCCCCGCGGAGGCTGACGTCCTCGACCTGAGCGGCGCCACGATCTTGCCCGGCTTCATCAACGCCCATGTTCACCAGGCGTACAGCGCGGCAACGCTCAAGGCCTGGGCGCACCAGGGTGTGACGACCGTGCGCGACCTCGGCGCCGATCCGCGCCGGCCGCTCCCTGCGCTGCGCGACGAGCTCAACCTGGAGCCGGCCTGCGCCCGCCTGGTCGCGGCCGGCCCGATCGTCACCGTTCCGGGCGGGTATCCCGGCGTGCCCTGGGGAAGCGCCTGCGGTCTGGCCGTCACGTCGCCCGCCGACGCGCAGTCGCAGGTGAACCGATTGCTCGACGCGGGGATCGACCTGATCAAGATCGCGGTCGAGAGCGGCGCCAGCTTCGGCCGGGCGATTCCCACGCTGAGCGCGGAGGAGATCGCCGCCGTCACCGCGGCCGCGCACGCTCGCGCCACGCGCGTCTCGGCGCACGTGCTCGTCGAGGCGGATCTCATCCGGGCTGTGGCCGAGGGCGCCGACGACATCGCCCATATGGTCAGCGACCACCTTTCGGACGAGGCGATCGCCGCCATGCTCGCGCGCGGGACCCAGTGGGTGCCGACGCTCGAGCTGTGGCACGGCGTCTCGAGTCGCCTGGGCGCGCGGGCCATCGCGTTCCTGCAGCGCTTTGCGCGGGCGGGCGGCAGCGTGGCGCTGGGAACGGACTACGCGGGCTACGACGCCGAATTCGACCTGGGCATGCCGATGCGCGAGATCGCCTGGATGCAGGCGGCGGGCTTAAGCCCGATGGAGATCATCGTGGCGGCCACCCGCAACGCCGCGCAGGCGTGCAATCTGGGCTCGCGCCTGGGCGTCCTCGCGCCGGGCCGCATCGCCGATATCCTCGTGGTGGACGGCGATCCGCTGGCCGATCTGGGCGCCCTGAGCCGTCCCCTTCTGGTGATCCGAGGCGGC
This sequence comes from uncultured bacterium, assembly GCA_964603725.1. Taxonomy (GTDB): domain Bacteria; phylum Eisenbacteria; class RBG-16-71-46; order CAIMUX01; family WJJG01; genus CAZDKK01. The sequence continues at coordinate 78,035 of CAZRWW010000014.1, read as the reverse complement.
GTCATCATCCGCTCGTGAGCCCCCGGCGCGATCATGCGCCCGCGGCCGGCTCCGCCGCCGATCGGCGCGCGAGTCTGCGCCCGCCCATCGCAATGACCACCACGGCCAGCGCGAACAGGAGCACGGCGACGACATTCGCGACCCGGCTTTGGGTGCCGCCCGCAACGATCGTGATCAGGCTCGTCAAGGTGATGGCGAACATGAAGACCATCGGCACGGCGACCCAGCCCACCGGCCGGCCCTGCCGGCGCACCCACACCGTCACGATCAACAGGCCCAGCCCGGCCAGGAGCTGATTGGCCGTGCCGAACACCGGCCAGATGGCCTTCCAGGCCGGGACCGGGTTGCCTTGCGCATCGTGGAAAGGCAGCAGCAGGAGGATCATCGGCAGGGCCACCACCAGCGCTGTCGTGGCGAAGCGCGCCTTGAGGCTGCGGATGCCGAAGAACTCGTGGAAGAGGAAGCGCCCCAGCCGGCAGCAGGTGTCGAGGGTCGTCAGCAGGAACGCCGAGATCGCCAGGCCGCCGAACTTGGCGCCGAACTCGTAACGCAGGCCGAAGACCTCGACAAAGCGGCCCATCCCGGCGCTGAAGATGCCGATGGCGGAGACCTTGTTGGACTTGTACGCGCTCACCAGCTCGCTGTCGCGCGCCAGCATGATGACCGTGCACAGCGCGATCAGCGCGACGGCGCCCTCGACGATCATCGCGCCGTAGCCGATCTTGCGGGCATCGCGCTCCTGGGCGAGCTGCTTGGCGGTCGTGCCCGAGGAGATGACCGAGTGGAATCCGCTGACCGCGCCGCAGGCGATCGTCACGAAGAGCGCCGGGAACAGCGGGCCGATCTCGGACTCGAAGCCCAGCAGCGCCGGAAAGGCGAACGAGAAGCCGCCGAACAGAAGACCGATCGCGCAGGCAAGGACGGCGGCATAGAGCAAGTACGAGCTGAGGTAGTCACGCGGTTGGAGCAGCATCCAGACCGGCAGCACCGATGCGACGTAGCAGTAGATGGTCAGCAGGAGGCTCCAGAAGATCACCGGTTGCCAGCCGGCAGCGTCTCCCCAGAGAACCGGCAGTGACGAGGACTGGATCGGCAGAGCCTCGCCGACGAAGACCGCCACGAAGAGCAGCGGCACGAAGATGAGGGTGGCGGTCAGCGTCGGCAGCCGCAGGCGGTAGACCGCCAGGCCGAAGAGAATCGCCAGGATCATGAAGAAGGCGGCACTGGTTGCCACGCCGCCGTCGGCCACGAAGGTCGTCGCCGTGAGATCGAGGAACACGACCAGGACGTAGATCAGCGTCAGCCAGATGAAAGCGATCAGGATCTTCTGCGCCGGCGGCGAGATCACCGACCGGGCGACTTCGCCGATCGAGCGGCCTTCGTGGCGAATCGAGGCCACCAGGGTCGCGTAGTCGTGAACGCCGCCGATCAGCACCGCGCCGAGCAGGATCCAGGCGAAGGCCGGCAGCCACCCGAAGGCGAGCCCCGCGATCACGGGGCCGACGATCGGCCCGGCGCCGGCGATCGACGAGAAGTGGTGGCCGAAGAGGATCGGCGCGCGGGCGGGCACGTAGTCGACGCCGTCGCGGCGCGTCACGGCCGGAGTGGGAATCGCTCCGGTGACTCCCAAGAGGCGCTCCAGCCGCGGGCTATAGAAGACGTAGCCGGCGAGCAGCACCGCTGTCCCGGCGATGAAGAGCAGTGCGAGCATTCTCACCCCCCGAGGTTGGCCTCGATCGAACAACCTACCTGATGTACCCGAGCGACCGCAGGTGCTCCCGCGTGCGCTCGTCGAGATCCACGCGCCCCGCTGCCGACCTTGAGACCTGCCGCCCGAGGTTCTCCCTGACGCGGCTCAGCAAGTCGGCCTGCAGGCGGGATCCCAGCTCCGCCTGCTCGCGCAGCACGCTGTGCCTCTCGTCCGGGTCCACGGAGAGATCATACAGCTCGGAGCCTCTCGCGCGCAGGATGTTGCGCCACACATACGGGAACCGTGCCCGATCGTCGAGCTTCTCGCCGATCGGCGGCCAGCGGTGGAACAGAAACGAATAGCGCGCCGTCAGCAGGGCCTTCTGCTGGCCCAGGTGAGAAGCCTCGGCCACGAACACCCGCTCGGCGCCCGCGGGCTGACCTTCGAGATACCCCAGCAGCGAGATCCCTTGAACCTCGGCGGGTATCGGCAGGTCGAGCAGATCCAGAACCGTCGGGACGATGTCGATGAGCCCGGCCCGCTCGCCGGACTCGCTTCCGGCCGCGATGAGCCCGGGGGCGCGGATGATCAGCGGCACGCGGAGCTGATGCTGGTGCAGCGTCCAGCCGTGCCCCGTGCCGCCGTGCTCCCAGAACTCCTCGCCGTGATCCGACGTCACGATCACGATCGTGCTGCGATCGAGCCCGCGCTCGGACAGGTACTCGAGAAACCCACCGAAAACCGCATCCGTCTTGGCGATCTCGGCGTCGTACAGGTCGCGCAGATAGCGCAGGTCGTCCGATCCCAGCTTGTAAAAGCCGTCGGAGGTCACCCGCGTCTCCAACTCGGATCCCTGACGGCGCAGCTTGAGCAGGGGCCCTTCGTAGGGCCGCACGAAGCGCCGCTCGAACTCCTCCGGCGGCCGGTAGTGGTGCACGTCGTAGCAGTGCAGGAAGAGGAAGAAGGGCTGCTCGGTGGCCGCGGCCATGTGCCGCTCCAGCCACGCGCGACCCTTCTCGGTCACGCGTCTGATGCCGCCCCCTGAATCGTCGCACACGTCGAACCCCTGGTCGAAGCCGAAGGCCGGGCCCAGGAGCTTGCCGTCCGTGTAGGCGGCCGTGGCGTACCCCCAGCCGCGCAGCACCTCGGGCAATGTGACCCAGGCTTCGTCCAGTCGGTCGAGCTTGCGACTCCAACCGGGCGATGTGATGCAGCCGTGCACGGACGGGTAGAGTCCCGTAAGCATCGTCATGTGGGACGGCAGGGTCCACGAGGACTGTGCCAGGACGTGCGCGAAGCGGATGCCTTCCGTGGCCAAGCGGTCGATGTGCGGGCTGGTCGGCCGCGGATTCCCGTAACAGCTCAGCCCGTCCGCGCGCAGGGTGTCGATCGATAGCAAGAGCACGTTCCACGGGGGTCGCGCGACAGTCTCCGAGCCCAGATAGCCGCCCTCGCTGTCGTAGGTCGCCGGCAGCGGATCCGGCGGGGAAGGGAGATGACGCACGAGCGCGAACGGGTTGGGCACGAGCGAGAGCGCCAGCAGCCCATGCATGACGATCAGAACGGCGACTCGCTTGACCTTGCCCGGAACCCGCGCAACGCGGTCCGGCCACCACCTCACGATGGCCGCCCCCACGAGCAGACCGGCCAGAACCACCAGCGCATCGACCGCGTAGGCGCGGGGCTCGCGCGAGAAGCGCAGCCAGTTGGAGTTGACGTAGAAGAGCGCCCACGGGATTAGTGCCCCCGCGGCCAGGATGCCCGTGAAGAGGGCCAGCGGCCGGTCGAGCACGCCCCGACATGTGCGCCAGCGCCGCGCGTCGAAGGGCAGAAGCAGCAGGAACAGCGCCAGGGCCAGCGCCCCGGCCGCGAGGATGAGCGGGCGCCCCGTCAGACCAAGGGCGTAGAGCAGGAGTGATGAGAAGCGCAGCTCCGGAAAGGCCTCTCCGAACTTCGAAGAGAGCAGGAGCGACATGGCGGTGCCCAGGATCAGCGCCACCAGGACGGCCGCCGTGAGGGCCGGAAAGAGCAGATGGCCCAGCGACACGCGCTCCTTCATCCAGCGGTCCTCCGCGACCTCCGGAGACCCCTAGGCCCTCCCGGCCGGCTCTCCCTCGTGCATCCACTTCTTGAGCAGCGGGGAGATCGCGTAGCAGATGACCGCCGCGATCACGGCAGCGATGGCGATGTTGCCGAACACCCCGCCGTAGATGTGCACCGTTTCGGATGGAATCGGAATACCGCTGGCGGCCCCGTTCCCGCCCTCGCCGCCCACGCCGGTGAACTGCGAGATGATCGCCGCGAGGTACTGGGAGAAGGCCGTGGCCAGGAACCACGCCCCCATCACCGTGCTGACCAGCATGGCGGGAGAAAGCCTGGTCACCATCGACAGTCCGACCGGCGACAGACACAGCTCCCCCGTCGTGTGCAGGAGGTAGGCCAGGAACAGCCAGTGCAGCGCCACCATCCCGCGCGCATCGGCATGCTGCGCGCCGTACCAGACTGCCGCGAATCCCAAGCCGAGTTGCAGGAGCCCGAGCGCGAACTTCACCGGCGTGCTCGGCTCGAGCCGTCGCGCCGCCAGGAATCCCCACAGCGCGGTGAAGGCCAGGCCGAAAACGAGGATGTAGACGGGGTTGACCGCCTGGTAGGTGCTGGCCGGGGTCTCGCGCTTGCGTTCGGCGAGGCCCATCCCCACGTTGTCGGCGGCCACTGTCCAGGACACGGTGAAGCTGGGCAGCGCCTGCGCCGCGCGCAGGGAGTCGAGCTGGTCGAGCGTGAAGGTCCGCCCCGCGTTCGAGTAGCCGAGCTGCTCCTGCGTGGGCTGGATCTGGATCGTGGTGCCCACCATGTCGGCCGTGACGGTTCTCGTCTCCATGACGCGATCCACGTTGCGATCGGTGAAGTTGTTGAGCGAGCTGCCGGCTTGCTCGAAGAACGCCCAGAAGAGCAGCGAGAAGAAGGTGAGGATGAACACCACGTACATGCGCTGCTTGGGCACCTTCTCCAGCTTCAGGGCCTGCACGCCCAGGTAGAACACCGCCCAGATGCCCGAGAGGAGCAGGATCAGGCCGGCCGGCTTGCTCACCTCCTCGAGCACCACGGCGAGGATCTGGTTGATCCCGCTCTCGCTCTCCTGCAGCGCGGCGATCGTGCTCTCGGGAACGAGGGTGAGCGCCCGGCCGCTGGCCGTGAACGGGGCGAGGCCCGAGACGAGCAGGCCGAAGATCGGGATGGCGACGAGCGCGCCCAGGTAAACCGCGAAGTCGGTCCTCAGAAAGCCGAGGATCGTGCGACGGAGCCGCGCCAGATCGCGCGGCTGCCCGGCCTCGCGCGGCAGCCCCCCGCGGCCGAGCGCGATCCAGGCGATGACGGCGGCGGCGAGCAGCGACAGCCCGATGAAGATGTTGATGGCGATCGAGAAGGGATTGTCGGGACGGAACACGAAGAGCCCCACGGCGGCCGCCGCGGCGCCCAACATGATGAGGATCTGGGTCAGGCGGACCGGCGCCACGAACACCGCCACCCCCGTGAGCATCCCGATGGTGGCCAGTCCGAAGCCGTAGTGCCAGCCGTAGGTTTCGCCGATGTAGCCGCACAGCAGCGGCGACATGGCCGCGCCTAGGTTGATCCCCATGTAGAAGATGGTGAAGCCGCCGTCCCGCTTGGGGCTGCCCTCGCGGTAGAGCGAGCCCACGATCGTCGAGATGTTCGGCTTGAAGAAGCCGTTGCCGGCAATCAGCAGAGCCAGCGCGGTGAAGAAGGCGGTGCCGCTCTGCACCGTCATCATGAGATGGCCGGCGGCCATGAGGAGCCCGCCCAGCACGACCGCCCGCCGGGCGCCCAGGAGTCGATCAGCGATCATGCCGCCGAAGAACGGCGTCATGTAGACCAGGGCGGTGTAGGCGCCATAGACGGCGTAGGCATCCGAGTCGCCGTACCCCAGGAACCCCTTCAGCATGTAGAAGACCAGGAGCGCGCGCATCCCATAGTAGGAGAACCGCTCCCACATCTCGGCGAAGAACAGGGTGAACAGGCCGACCGGATGACCGAACAGGGTGCGGCCGTTTGCGGTCGGGGCCGCGATGGTTGCAGATGTCACGAATAGACTCCTCTCCAGTAGGGGGGCCTGGGCGACAACCACTGTTGGGAATGGACTCTACGCGGGTTCGGCGAGGGATTCAACAACGCCGATCCCCTTGGCCGATCAGCCTCAGCCCGATCCACCCCGGGCCGACCGGTCCGCCGGGATCCGGAAGGGGCCCGGAGGGGAACCTCGCCCGGAGGGGGCCTTGCCCGGAGGGGAACCTTGCCCACCGGGCCGGTCATGCTCTAGGTTTCGGCTCACCTTGCTGGGAGGCTCCGCCGGGGGCTGAGGCGTTGGCCGAGCCGCCGGCGGGCGTCGGCGAGCAACCGATCGAGAGCGATCGACGAACCCGGAGGTCACGTGACGCCCCGGGAGCAGGGTCAGGCATGCGCACTCAAGACTACGCCGAGCCGGGCAACCTCGAGGCGCGCACGGCCACGTGGCTGGCGGCCGTGCGCGCGGCGACCGCGCCGCGGCCCCATCTGCGGATCGACCCGTCCCGCTGCGCCCTGCTGGTCATCGACATGCTGCGCTACTTCGCCGACCCGCGCGGGCGGTGCTACCTGCCGGCGACCGCGGCGGCCAGCGGACGCATCGCCCAGCTCCTGGACGCCTGGCGCCGGATCGGCGCCACCGTGATCTTCACGCAGCACGCTCATGCCGGCGCGCACGATCTGGGCATGCTCGGGCGTTTCTTCGCGGACCACATCCGCGCGGGCGAGCCTGAGGCCGACATCATCGCCGCGCTGGCGCCGCGCGACGGCGAGCCGGTGATCGGCAAGACAACCTATGATGCCTTTCTCAACACGCCACTCGCCGGCATCCTGGGCGCCCGAGGCGCGGCGCAGGTGCTGATTACCGGCGTGCTGACCCACATGTGCTGCGAGACGACCGCCCGCTCCGCCTTCTGCCGCGGCTTCGAGGTCTACGTGGCCGCCGATGCCACCGCCAGCAGCAGCGAGGAGCGCCACGTCAACTCGCTCGTGTCGATGGCCGACTGCGTGGCGGTCGTGATGAGCACCCGGGAGATCCTCGACCCGTGCAACGTACGCGGCTGATCATCATCGGCGCCGGTCCGGCGGGGTGCGCCGCGGCGGTGCAGTGCGCGCGCCTGGGCATCCGCCCGCTCGTCATCGACAGCGCGGGCGCCGCCGGCGGCCTCCTGGCCAACGCCTTCCGCGTCGAGAACTACCCCGGCTTGCCGCCAATGCCCGGCCCGGAGTTTGTGCGGCGTCTCGAACGTCACCTGCAGCGGTTCGGTCTTGGCGTCACGCCTGCAGAGGCCCTGCGAATCTCGGCGGCCGGAGGAACCAGCCCAACCGCCGGAACACGACTCGCTGCGCGCCCGGGAATCGGGGCGCCGGGGGATGGCCTCCTGCGTGTCGAGACCGATCGCGGTCCCATCGCGGCCGAAGCGGTGCTGCTCGCGACGGGAACCCAGCCGCGGCCCCTGGCCATCCCAGGCGCGCGCGCGCTCGAGGGGCGCGGGCTCTTCTACGAGGTGCGCCATCTGCTCGCGGCGCACGCGCAACCGCGGGAGATCATCCTGATCGGCGGCGGCGAGGCCGCTCTCGACTATGCCTTGACGCTCGCGGCGCGCGGCGCGCGGGTGACGGTCTTGCTGCGCGGCCCGCGGCCGCGCGCGCGGGGGCGTTTGCTGGCCATGGCGCGCCGGTCCGAGGGAGTGTCGTTCATCAGCAACGCCCGCCCGGTGGCCTTGGACGAGACGTCCGATGGGGTGCGCGTGACCTTCAGCCGGGGTGATGAGACAGGCGACGCAGCCGCTGAAGCCGTGCTCGCGGCGATCGGCCGGCGCTCGACGGCGCCCGCGCTGCTGGACCCGGCAGTCGCGCCGAATCAGGCCGGCCTCTTCGTCATCGGCGACGCGCGCCGCGGGAGCCTGGGCCAGGCGGGGATCGCCGTCGGCGATGGGCTCGAGGCCGCCATGGCCGCCGCGCGCTACCTGTCCGCGCGGCGGACCCGGCGGGGCGGGAGAACGCCAGCGGCCGGCGCGCCCGTGCTGCGCGTCGTCGCGGAGCACGGCGAGGATGACCTGGCCCGCGTCTTCGTGGCCGAGACCGCCGACGGAGCGCGGATCGAGTTCGTCGAATCCGTGCAGCCGCCGGTGCCGCGCGAGCGCAAGTGGGTGCTGATCGTATCGACGCTCAAGGGCTGCCCGATCGGCTGCTCCATGTGCGACGCCGGAGGATTCTATCGCGGCCGGCTCTCGGCCGAGGAGATCCTCGCGCAGATCGACTACCTCATCCGGCGCCGATATCCCGACGGACGGGTGGCGGTGCCCAAGCTGAAGGTGCAGTTTGCGCGCATGGGCGATCCCGCGCTCAACGACGCGGTGCTCACGGCCCTGCGCGTGCTGCCCGAGCGCTGGCAGGCGCCCGGGATCATGCCGAGCATCTCGACCATCGCCCCGGCGCGGCGCGAGCGCTTCTTCGAGGAACTGCTGGAGATCAAGCGGGCGCTCTACCCGGGCGGTCGCTTCCAGATGCAGTTCTCCCTGCACACGACCGACGAGGCGGCGCGCCGCACGCTCATCCCGGCGCGAACCTGGACGGCGCGCCAGATGGCCGAGTACGGCCGGCGCTTTCACGCGAACGGCGACCGCAAGATCACGCTCAATTTCGCGGCCGCGCGCGGCCTGGCCCTCGATCCGGATGCGTTGCTCGAGCACTTCGACCCGGACGTCTTCCTGATCAAGCTGACCCCGATCAATCCGACCTGGGCTGCCCGCCTGGCGCACCTGCGCGGGCTCATTGACGAGGCCGCGCCGGCCGAGGCGGAGGTCGTGGCCGATCGTTTCCGCGCCGCCGGCTACGAAGCGCTGGTCAGCATCGGCGAGGTCCGCGAGAACCAGATCGGCTCGAACTGCGGCATGTTCGTGACCGCGGTCCCTCAGCGGGTGACCACGATCTTGCGAGCCAAGATGCGATCCCCCAGTTCGGAGCGGACGAAGTAGAGCCCTCCCGCCAGGCCCCGGGTGTCGAGCTCGATCGCGTGCACCCCGGCCGGTTGCGTCTGGGCCGCCAGAATCCGCACGCAGCGCCCGCCGGCGTCATACAGCCCGATCCGAACGGGGGCGCACGCGTCCAGACCGTAGCGCAGAATCGCCAGTCCCGCGCACGGATTGGGCTCGGCCGGAGCCAGGAAGGTCATCCCATTCCACCGGTCCCGCTCGCCGATGGCCTGCGGGTCGACCGGCAGGAAGAAGTCCATGATCGCCTGCGCCAGCGCCTCCTTCGTCGATGGCGCCAGGCCGTCGATCAGCCCGCCGAATTCGAAGGAGCATCCCACGGTCCGATAGGTGGCGGTCTCGTTGGCCACGCCGCAGATGTACTGCGGCGAGAGGTTGTTGAACACCGTGTAGCCGGTGCCCATCGGGGCGAGATGGTCGATGTAGGAGTTCTCGCCGCCATAGGCGATGCTCATGCCTGCCGTGAACGTGCCCGCGATGCCCACGGCCCGCGACATGTCGCCGGTGCCGTCCGAGATGCCCTGAATCCCGAAATAAGGGCCGAAGTTGTGCCCCCCATACGTCGGGTCGTAGGACCACATGTCGGCGCCTTCCATGTAGAGGCCCCCGCCCTGCTGCAAGTAGCCCACCAGCGCCTGCGCCTCCGCGGAGCCGGAAGGGATCACATAGTTGCTCGAGTAGACTCCCAGGGAGACAAACACCGACTGGTAGGCATCGAGGCTGGCCACCGGCAACCTGCTGGTGAAGGCCCCGTTGTAGCCGAGCGAGCGCAGCGTGGCGTGGATCACCGGACCGCTGGACTGGTCCGGCGATGGATCCCACACCAGGAAGTCCCACTTGCCGATGGGCACGGCCAGATGGGACACGGTCTGGCCGCCTCCGAACGTGGCGGTCAGCGTGATCTGGGCGATATGGCCCTCGGGCGTGTAGGAAGCGGCCTGGACCACAAAGGGCTCCAGTCCGTTGCTCACCACGAGTCCGGAGCCGATGTTGCCGTAACTGGCCGAGCCTTGAGCGATCGTGAGGAAGGGGTCCGCGCTCTGGATCTGCGCCGAGACGCCGATGGCCGTCGGGCCGAAGTTCTTGAGCTGGACGATCAGATCCGCGTTCTCGCCGGGATCGAGCCGTCCGTTGCTGTTGCCGGTCGGATCGATGAAGCTCTTGCCGTAATAGTGGACAAAGGGCTGGGAATAGGCGCGACTCAGACTCACGTCATCCGCGGAGACCTCCGCGTACTCCGACGCGCCTCAGCAATCCGCCGCTCGGACGAGCAGCCCCACTTTGACGGTGTGCACAGCAGCAGGGTCGATGTCCGGCAGATTGACCAGCTCGTCGGCCAGGGTGAACGCGTGGGTCATCCACGCGTTGAAGGGCGCCGAGATCAGGTGCAGGGTCGGGCTGTTGGACCAGGGGCAGTGCTGGCTCCCCACGCTGATGTAGGTCTCCCCCAGCAGGAATCCGTGCTGATCTAGATAGGAGAGCGTCACCGCGGCGCCCGCCCAGGCGCTTGAAGTCGCCGTGGCCTGGATCTTGGCCCGGATCGAGAACTGGACGTCGGTCGAGGGGATGACGACCTCCTGAGAGAGCAACGCCATCCCGGTGCCGGTGCTGTGGCGCACGAGGACCTCGTAGTCGGGGTCGGGGTCGTAACTGGTCCCGCGGTCGATGTACCAGGCGGACCCGACCGTCTCCTGCTGCCAGCCCGTCGCCACCGGCTGCTCGAAACCTCCGTTGACCACCAGCTCCAGGGCCTGCGCCGTTGCAGCGAGGCAGCACAGGGCCAGCCACACTCCCATAATCCTCATGTCACTCTCCTTTCGAGCGGGGGCCGCGAGTCAAATCAAGGGTTCCGTTGACGTCCATAAGCGTACCGAGCCGCCGCTTGCGAGGTCAATGGTCGGTTCCCCGGATGGGCCCCGGAGCCTGCTCGGGAACCGGCTCCCGGGCCGGCTCCAGGATTGGGTTGCAGCCTGGCCCCTGGTACGATATGGAAGCCTCAATGCGGCTCGGCGGCGCGAGCGCAAGGAATCGTTGCACACGGAGATGCGGATGCTTGGCAGGGCGCCGATGATGCGCAGCCCGTCCTGGTTCTACTACGCGATCTGCGCGCTTGGGCTGCCGCTCTACCTTTGGGCGTTCCACCTGCAGGCGGGCCTTTCCGCGCTGCCGCGCGACTTCCCCCCGACCCGGATCGTGTACCCGGTGCGACTGTCCGGGCCTGATCTGCCGGCCGACCTGGAGGGCCGCGCGGCGGGCTCGCGCGATGAGCTGCGGTTCCTGAGCGAGAGCCTCCCGCCGGGCACGCGCATCCAGGTGATCGCCGGGGACGGCGCCGTGGCCGAGGCCGTTCTGCCCCGTGGTCTTTCCGTCGCCGGCCTGATCGTGACCTTCGTGAGCGGCGTCTTCTTCTGGGCCGTGGGCACGATCTTCTTCGCGGCGCGCGCCTCGCTCGGCCCAGCGCGCGACTTCTTCTGGTCCACCTTTCTCTACGGCTTCGCGATCATGATCGGCGGCGTGCACTATCCTTCCGCGGGCGGATGGCCGGTCGTCATGATGGGGCTCCTCCAGATCACCTGCCTCGCCGCGCTGCCGCCGATCTTCGTGCACATGACCCTGAGCTTCCCGCGCCGGCACGCGGCGCTCGACCGCGCGCGGTGGCTCATGCCCATCCTGGCCCTCGTAGCCGCCGCGCAGGTTCTCTGGCAGGGCGTCGCGTTCCTGCGCTATTTCCACGCTTCGGCCGGCGTGGCGGCCGCTGGTCCGGCTGCTGGATCAGCCCAGGCCGGGGTCCAAGCCGGCGCCCACGTCGCCGCCCAGACCCGCGCCCTGGCGCTCTTCCCCGCCACCGCGCCGCCGCAGGCCGTGGCCGATGTACTGCTGGTGACGCAGGTTCTGGCGGGATTCCTGATCCTCTTCACGGCCGGCCGCCAGCTCGAGCTCCGGCGCGAGCGTGACCAGGTGAAGTGGTTGTTGTGGGGCTTCGCCGTCGGTGTCATACCCTATGTCTACCTGCGCACGCTGCCGCAGCTCCTCGGCCTGACGGCTCCGTTCGGCCCCGCCTTCGACCGGCTCTTCGAGCTGGCGATCCCGATCGCCTTCGTCTTCGCCGTCGTTCGCTACCAGTTCCTCGACATCGACATCATCATCCGGCGCAGCGTGATCTACGCGGTCCTCGCGCTGCTCATGGTGGGCCTCTACCTGACCTTCGGCGTCATCATTGGCCGGCGGGTCGAACCGCTGCCCGGGGAGGCGGCGCTGATTTCGGCGATCGCGATCGGCGTCGGAGCCGGCCTCATGTTCCAGCCGCTGCGGCGGGCGATCGGCCGGGCCGTCGACCGCACCTTCTTCAAGCTGGCCCACGGTTACGAACACGCCCTGGCTGACCTGGAGGAGCACCTCGGGCGCGTGCACGCCCCGGCGGACCTGAGCCGCGTGCTGGACGAGTTTCTGGCCGCAACCCTGAGGCCGCAGAAGCACGCCGTCGTGCTCGTCGAGGACGGCGACCTGACCAGCTACGGCAATCTGCCCCCCGAGATCTTGCCCGCCCTGGCCGACACGCTCGATACGCTCCCGCCGCGCCTGCTGGCGGCGCCCAACAGCACCAGCGACCCCGAGGCCGAGACCGATCCCTTTCCCGCCGCGCTGGCCGATGCCGGTCTGGTGATCGCCACGGCGCTTCGCGGTCAGGCAGGGACCACCGGCCTGATCCTGCTCGGCCGCAAGCAGACGGAGCGGCGGTACATCGAGCCCGATCTCGAGCTCCTGCGCGACGCGGCCCTCGAGGCCGTCCGCGCTCTCGAGCGCATCCAGCTCGTGCAAACCGCCACCGCCGAGGCCGACGCGCGCCGACGCGCCGAGGAGCTGGATCGATTGAAGAGCGACTTCCTCTCGCGCGTCGCCCACGATCTGCGCACGCCGCTGGCTTCGATCCTCTGGTCGACCGACAACCTGCTGGACGGCATCGCCGGGCCACTGACCGACCGGCAGGCGGAGTACCTGCGATCGGTCAAGGCGTCGGCCGGGCACTTGAACAGACTCGTCAGCAATCTGCTCGACATCAGCCGCCTGGAGCAGGGCCGCACGCAGCTTGATCTGGGCCCGGTGGATCTGGGGGATGTCCTCGCCCAGGCGGCGCTGACGCTGCGCCCGCTGGCCGAGGAGAAGCGCATCGCGCTCGCGACCGACGTGCGTGACCGCCGTCCCGTCACGGGGCACGCCGAGAAACTGCTCGAGATCGTGCTGAATCTGACGGACAACGCGATCAAGTTCTCCCCGCGCCAGTCGGTTGTGGAGATCATCGTGGAACCCGCTGCCGGCGGTCGTCAGTCGCTGTCGCTCCTGGATCGTGGGCCGGGGCTCGGAGAACTGGATGCGCAGATCATCTTCCAGCGTTTTGGTCAAGGCGAGCGAAGCCGCACCGCCCAGCAGCACGGTTTCGGCTTGGGGTTGTACATCGTGAAGTCCTATGTGGAGCTCATGCGCGGCGAGGTGACGGCATCCAACCGCGACGGCGGTGGGGCGGTCTTCACCTGCCTGTTGCCCGTTCATCCACAGCCGCCCGACGGGCCTCTGGGTCGGCAGTCGCCGGAAGACGCGCCTGACCGTGCGTAGAGGAGAGATGCGATGAAAGCGACCATCCTGATCGTGGACGACGACGACACGTTGCGCCGGGCGCTGGCCGACCGGCTGCGCTACTGGGGGCACCAGGTGGCCCAGGCCGGCACCGGCGAGGAGGCGCTGGCGCAGGCGGCGCAGAACGCCTTCGACCTCATCCTGCTGGATCTCTCCATGCCGGGCATGGACGGCCTCGCGGTTCTCGAGAAGCTGCGCGAGGCCGGCTGCCGCGCGGAGAAGGTCGTCCTGACCGCCTTCGGGTCGGTCGCCAAGGCCGTCGAGGCGATGAAGCGGGGCGCCGATGATTTCCTGACCAAGCCGGCCGACTTCGAGATCCTGCGCAAGGTGATCGACCGGGCGCTCGAGAAGCGTCGCTTGCTGCGCGTGAACGAGGCGCTGGCCGAACAGGTCGCCGCCGGCGATGTCGTGCGCGGGCGATCCGAGGCGATGCGCCAGTTGCTCGAGACGGCGGGCCAGGCCGCCCGTTCCGACGCAACGATCCTGCTCGCCGGCGAGAGCGGCACGGGCAAGCAGGTCGTGGCCGAGCACATCCACCGGCTGAGCCCCCGCGCGTCCGGCCCGTTCGTCTACATCAACTGCGTGGCGATCTCCGATGAGCTGATCGAGTCGACGCTCTTCGGACACGAGAAGGGCGCCTTCACCGGGGCGGTCGGCCGCAAGGAGGGGCGGCTGGAGACGGCCTCGGGCGGCACGGCGTTCCTGGACGAGGTCGGCGACATCAGCCCGCGCTTGCAGACCAAGCTCTTGCACTTCCTGGAGGGCGGCGAGTTCGAGCGGGTCGGCGGCACCCAGGTGATCCACGTCGACTGCCGCATCCTGGCGGCGACCAACCGAGACCTGCCGCGCGAAGTGCAGGCCGGCCGCTTCCGCGAGGACCTGTTCTACCGGCTCAACGTGATCACCCTGCGCCTGCCCCCCCTGCGCGAGCGGCCCGAGGACATCGTGCCCCTGGCGGACGCATTCCTGGAGCGCTTCGTTGCCGAGATGAAGCGCGAGCGGCTGCGTTTCAGCGCGACCACGCGGCAGACCCTCGAGCGCTACGCCTGGCCCGGCAATGTGCGGCAGCTCAAGAACGCCATCGAACGGATGGTCGTGCTGGCCCGCGCCGAAGAGCTCACGCCGGAACTCCTGCCGCCCGAGGTCGCCGCGGGGAGTGCGCTCGGCGGGGCGGGCCTCGCAGGCGGCGCGGGCGGCGGGACCGGCCTGCCGCGGCCCGGCTTGCTCGCCCTCCCCTACCGCGAGGCGCTCGAGGGCTTCAAGAAGGACCTCATCCAGAGCGCCCTCGCGCGGGCCGGCGGCAACCAGACCCGGGCGGCGGAGATGCTCGGCGTCCAGCGCACGTACCTCAACCGGCTGCTGAAGGAGCTCGACGTCGAGCGCTGACATCCGCAGCCCGCGACGGCGCGGTCGACCCCGGCCCCTATTCGCGGAAGAGCGCCTTGACGCCACCCCACGAAATCGGCGCGATCGGCGTGCCCCCGCATCCCACCGGCCACGCGCCGATCAGGTCGCACTCCGGATTGGGCGGCGTGAATGGCGCGCAGGGGGAGCTTTCCCGCAGGGTGAAGTCGCCGTTCTCGGGGTCGCAGAGCTGCGGGTCCTCGGCGATGTTGCCGTTCACGCCGTACTGCGGAGCGATGCCCGGGACCCAATCCCCGCCGCTGTTGCCCCAGATGTCGCAGCAGCTCAAGTCCGCCGGGCCGTCGATGTACATCGAGGGGCCCACGGGGTTGGCGGTGATGATGCAGTTCTGCAGAACCGTCCCGCCGTCGCTGAGCAGCAAGCTGCCCCAGGGCGCGGCGTTGTTCCAGAACGTGCAGTTCCTCAGGGTTGCATGCGATGACTTGCCGGTGCCGAGCGCCGCGGCCGAGGCGGCGGCCGTGTTGCCGGCAAAGGTGCAGCGCTCGATGGACGCGATCGTGAAGAAGACGTACAGTGCACCGTCGTGCTCGGCAGAATTCCCCTCGAAGAGGCAATCCGCGACCGTGCAGTCGTTGCTGAGGATCAGCTCGACGGCTCCCGCCCCGCCCGCAGTGTTGCCGGTGAAGATGCACTCGTTGAGCGTGGCGGTCGTACCGTAGTTGTACAGCGCACCGCCACGCCCGTTGGTGTGGTTCTCAATGAAAAGGCAGCGGGTTATGACAAGCGTCGCGGCGTTGGCATGAATCGCCCCGTGGTAGGTGCCGTAGTTCTGGAGGAAAGCGCAGTCAACCAGTGTGGCGCCTGCGCCCGCGAGGCAGACCAGGGCGCAATCTCGATTGCCCTGGAACCGGCAGGCGCGGATCGTCGGGGAGGCACCGAGCTCGCACAGCATTGCTCCCCCCCACGGCTCAGCCGGTATGTATCCGTTGATGACGGTGATGCCGACAATCTCCGCTGTCGCCGTCTCCCCGCTGTGGAAGTGGAAGCCACGGTGCGGCGCGGCGGCGCTCCCGCCGCAGTCCAGGAGGCACGTCTCCGGATCGCCGGACGCGGACCGGACCGTGATCGCCTTGCCCGAGAAGTCCAGATCACGATTGCCGCTCCCGGCGAAGGTTCCGGCGGTCAGCTCGACGATATCGCCGGCCGCGGCGGCATCGATCGCTGCCTGGATGGTCGGGTAATCGCCGGTGCCGTCGGGGTGAACGACGAGCACAATGGCCCCTGCAGGAACGCTGGTCAGCAGAAGGCCTAGAGCGGTGAGCAGTCTCTTCATGGCGAACCTCCTCTGTCATTCCGGCCCGAGGTCGCACGATTTCCGCCCGGCACGGCCGCTTCGATTATCATAGCGCCGCCGTCCCAGCTGCGCCTATGCTTTCTTGCAGGCTTGTTGGCATGTCCAACCCCGAACGAGCGAGGTCCGTCATGCCGACCTACGAGTACCGTTGCAGGGAGTGCGGCAAGAAGTTCAACCTGGTGATGTCCGTCGGCGAGTACGAGAAGGCGAGGGTGACCTGCCCCAAGTGCCGCAGCGCGCGCGTCGCCCGTCAACCTTCGAGCTTCTACGCGAAGACGGCGAAGAAGAGCTGAGGAGCGCGCCACGGAATCATCATGTTGCCGCCGGGCCCGCGCGGAGGTCGCCGGCGACCGCCCGCCTCAGCGCAGCACCATCGCCTTGGCGGTCTCGCAGCCGGCGGATGAGCGCATCATCAGGACGTAGATGCCCCCCGGCAGGGGGCGTCCGTCGCGGGCGCGACCCTGCCATTGCGCGCGGTGCTCTCCGGCGGGTTGATAGGCGTCGACGATCGTCGCCACGCAGCGCCCGTTGCCTTCCAGGACCTCGATCCGCACCCAGCCATCCTGACTCGTCCCGTAGACGATGTCGGCGCAGCGGCCATCGCCGCGCGCGGGCAGCACCCGCAGCGCCTGGCCGGGGGCCGGGCTCGGGCCGACGCCCGTCTCGACCGCGTAGTAGCCGATGCCCAGAGACGTGACCGGGCCCCAGCCGGCGACGACCGCCGGGCTCTGCCAACCCGAGGGGAAGCCGGTGCCCGGCGCGATGTGGGTCCAGGGGTGCCCGGCGGGACCGTTCGTGTCGCTGGCCACGAACCAGGGACACTGCGCCGTGCGGTTGTCAGCCCAGAAACCGAGGGTGAACTCAGCCGCGCTCACGTAGTAGCCCAGCGAAACGTCGCTCTGCCCCACCACCGGCCACATGGGCACGTTGCTCAGCGTGGCGCCGGTCGCCGTGAAGAGCACCGCCCCGGGCGCCCCGCTGACGCCCCCCTCCCAGACGTAGAGGTCGAACGGCTGGCCGCTGTACGAGCCGATCTGCGTGGCCCAGAAGGCGGCGCACTCCAGGAAGGCCGGCCCCTGGAAACCCTCGCCGAACGAGCCGCCGTACGGGGGCACGCAGCCCGAGAACTGCCAGCAGTAGCCGTTCTCGAACGAACCGCCATGGTTGACCATGAGCGTGCCCGTGCAATTGTCGCCACCTGCGGACACGACGTACGTCTCGTCGCTGGGGCCCAGCGTGGCGTACTCGAGTGAGCGCGCCGGCCCGCAGAGCGACATCGCCAGCACGGCCGGCAGCAGGGCGAGGCTACACGAAGGGCTCTGAAGATGCTTCATACCGGAATCCTCTTCTCCGCGACCTGTATCGGTGAGTCCGTTCACATGTGCACAACTGCTTATAAGTATGGCGGATCCCCGCCTCGCGGTCAAGACGGGCCCGCTGCTGGACCGCTGGAAGGGCTGGCGGAGGCGTTCGTCACCGCCTCGGCGGGATCCCCTCCGGCCATCTGAAGCGCGACGATCATCCGGCCCGCCTCCTGCCCGAACGCCGTCAGGCGACGGCCGAAGAGCGCGGCGCCCAGGATGCACACGACGCCGCCGATCCTCACCGTCGTGGGCGCGTCCAGACGCTGCGCGAGTTGTCCGGCGAGGAGCGAGCCGAAAGGCGCCATGCCCAAGAACATGATCGAGTAGACCGCCATCACCCGCCCCCGGAGCCGGTCCGGCACCATCGACTGCACCAGCGTGTTGGAGGACGCCATCTGGGTGACCATGCAGAAGCCCGTCGGCACGAGCAGGGCGGCCGACAGCCAGAAGGATCGTGAGAGCGAGAAGAGGATGAGACTCGTCCCGAAACCCGCCGCCGCGAGCGGCACCACGCGTCCCAGGCCGGGCACGCTGCGGCGCGCCGCCAGCGTGAGGGCACCGGCCAGCGCGCCGATGCCCGAGGCGCCCATCAGCACCCCCAGCCCCCGCGGTCCGCCGTGGAGGATCTGGTCGGCGAAGATGGGCATGAGCACCATGTAGGGCATGCCCATGAGGCTCACCAGCCCGAGCAGCAGCAACAGCGCGCGAATGGGGCCCGCCCGCCAGGCGAAACGCCCCCCTTCGACCATGCTGGTCAACACCGAGCCCGACCGCGCGGCCCGCGGGCGGGCGGGGAGCCGCATGGCCAGCAGGCCGGCGATCACCGCCACGTAGCTCACGGAGTTGCCCAGGAAGCACCAGCCCTCGCCGATGGTCGCCACGAGCACGCCGCCCAGGGCCGGTCCGAGAACGCGCGCGCTGTTGAACATCGACGAGTTGAGGGCAATGGCGTTGACCAGATCCTCCTGGCCCACCATCTCGACGACGAACGCCTGACGACTGGGGATGTCGAAGGCATTGACGACGCCGAGCAGGACGGCGATCGCGCAGATGTGCCACACCTGGATCTGGTGCGTCAGCGTCAGCATCGCCAGCATGGCGGCCAGCACCATGGCGCTCGTCTGCGTGGCGATGAGGATCCGGTGGCGGCGATGCCGGTCGGCCACCGCGCCGCCGACGGAGGCGAGCAGCAGCACCGGGATCTGCGAGGAGAAGCCGACCAGCCCCAGCAGGGCCGGCGAGCCGGTCAATCGGTAGACGAGCCACGATTGGGCCACCGTCTGCATCCAGGTGCCGATCAGTGAGATGAGCTGGCCGCCGAAAAAGAGGCGGTAGTTGCGATGCTTGAACGCGCGCAGCGCCCAGGGAATGGCGCGACTGGGTCCGGCGGCGGCTGGGCGGGATGAGGTCCCGGATCGTGCAGCGCCGGCGGGATCGTCCGCAGTGCGAGCGGCGGGATCTTCGGTCCCGGAACCGGGCGCGGGCGTGGTTCCCCTGGTTGAATCGTCAGCAGGCATCATCCGGCCTGACAGCCTCGACCCTCTTGCTCGCCGCTCCCCCGGCGGCGCGCCCCGGAAGCGCCGCGCGCTCCGCAAGGGCGGTCAGCGATTGGATCACCCTGTCGCAGCCCGCGTCAAGCGAGACGCGCCCCCGGCGGGCCGCGCTCACGGGCTATCCATGTCCATCTCAAGGGGTTGCATTTTCCAAGAACAAGCCACCCCCCTCGATTGTATCAAGTGCTGGAAGCGATCCCGCCAGCATCGGTCAAGGAGGTGGGACATGAAGAAGCACAGACTTGCGCTCTGCGCTGCCTGCACGCTCATCGCCGGCAGCACGGGCGTTGCCTCCCCTGGTCCGCACGCGTCGTTCTCGGCCGTGGTGAGTGTTGACTACTTCTACGACGCGCTCGCGCCCTACGGCCCCTGGGTGACGGTCCATCCCTACGGGCGCGTCTGGGTGCCCGCGGGCGTGCCGGCCGACTGGCAACCTTACAGCAACGGCTACTGGACCTACACCGACTGGGGATGGACCTGGGTCGACCACGCGGAGTGGGGCTGGGCCCCCTTCCACTACGGCCGCTGGGCCCATGACGTCCGGTACGGTTGGGTCTGGGTGCCCGACACCGTGTGGGGTCCGGCCTGGGTCGCCTGGCGCGTGGGCGACGGCATCGTCGGCTGGGCGCCGCTGCCACCCGAGGCATACTGGCGGGTCGGCTTCGGCTTCGTCACCGGCGGGTGGCGGTTCGGCTTCGACATCGTCCCGCGGGGTTGGTGCTTCGTGCCGGACCGGCACTTCCTGCGGCATCACGTTCATCGGCATTTCGTCCCGCGCCACCGTGCTGACCACTACTTCCGGACCACGCGCGATGTGACGGACTACGGCCACGCGCGGGATCGAATCGTCAACCGGGGCGTCGCGGTCCGGGACATCGAGCGGAGGACCGGCCAGCGCGTACGGCCGCAGGTCATCGCCGACCGCGCACCGCAGCGGCAGATGGCCGACGCGCGCCCGGGGCGGACGCCGCACGCGCCGGAACGAGCGAAGCTCGAGCGGCAGGAGCGACTCGAGCGGCCGAAGCGGCTCGAGCGGCAGGAGCGAGCCGAGCGGCAGGAGCGAGCCGAGCGGCCGAAGCGGATCGAGCGGCAGGAGCGGCATGCGGGCCAGCGGGCATCCGAGCAGCCCGCAAGCAATCGCACGCGCCGACGCTAGGCAGCCGGCTGGAATCTTGTGTGATCGCCGCGCATCCGGGCTTATAGTTGAAGGGTAGCTCTCTGAGTAGCCATGGGTCTTCGCCGAGCGCGGGTGCGGGTACGGATCGATCCCGGATGATCGCCGACGGCGTGGCCGGCCTTCCCCCGCTCCCGCGGCTCCGCCTTCACCACGGCAGGAGGTCGCGATGCCGCTCATTGCCCTTCGACCCGGAGTGCGCAGGGGCTCATGTTTGGGGACCGTCACGGCCGCCGCGCTTGCCCTGCTCGCTGCTCCGTGCCTCGCGGACGTCGCCCCCGAGTCAGGACTTCTCGCGCATGTGGAGCCTTTCTCTCCGTATCCGTACTGGCCGTGCTACACGCAGATCACGAGCTGCACCGAGATCACCCGCTCGACCAGCGCGGAAGGGTCGGTCGTGTTCCTGCTCTTCTTCATGCGGGGCGCCTACAGCTGGCCCGGCCAGACGATTTGCATCCGCTCCCTCGAGACCCAGCTCACCTGGCCGGAGACCTGGCAGCTCGTCGACTACCAGGTTTGCAGCTCGTGGTGTACCTGGTTCACGTTGGGTTCTCAAGGGCCTGTCCACCCGCTCCGGATCGAATGGTATCCCGGTCAGGAGCCGATCAGTGAGCTCCCGGGAGGGGTCATCCCCGTGGCCTATCTCGTCATGAACGTCGCCGGACCGGGATGGCTCGACTTCGTGTCCGGTTGGGGCCAAGCCGAACTCGAGCTCGACTGCCTGTATGGTTCGACCTTCCTCACCTATCCCGTTCAGATCGGCGCCGAGGCTGGGATGCAGTGCGGGTACGTCTCCGCGCATTGCGGGTACCGAGAAAACGCCTGCCTGGCCCGCTTCGAGGTTCCCGAACTGCGCCTGAGCGCGTCGCTCGGTGGGGCCGCTGACAGCACGGTCAATTTCTGGGCGTACCAGTATTACAACCCGGAGTTGCTGTGCTCCCTGGACGTCGACACCCACGCTCCCTGGTGCACGGCGTGGATTGATCCCGTGTACGAGCTCGGGCGCGCCTATCTGCACGTCGCGGCGGATGCGTCCGGACTGCAGCCGGGGATCTATGAAACAGACATCGAGCTTTCCAACACCTATTGGGCAGTCGCGAGCTGCCTACCAGTCCAGCTCGACGTCGGGGGGGGGTCGACCCCCGTGTCGCCGGCGACCTGGGGACGGATCAAGGCGCTGTATCGCTGGCAGTCGGGAATGCACTCTCGATGAGATCCTCGGATGCGCCTCTCGCGCTGGCGGCGGCTTGCCTGGCGGCGACGGCGCTCGCGCTCGCCGCCGGAGCCGACAACCGACCGTCCGCGGGCCGCGCCATCTTCAGCCCGATTGGAGAGGCGTTTCCGCTGGTGTTCGACTCCGAGTCGCTCCGGCTCGACATCGTGGGCGACAGCCTCGAGGTGCGGGGCACCTACACGCTGTTGTGCCGGAGCCCGGTTACGGAGGCGATCCCCCTCTTCTACCCGTTCCCCATCGACTCGCTGCTCGGCGGCGCTCGCATGGTCGCGCTCGCCTTCCGCGCCGGCGCCGACTCATCCGCCCCCGCGCGCTGGGAAGAGCTGCCGCTCGCCCCCGGCGTGCGCTGGTGGGTGCCCGCCTGCGGGGGCGATTCCATCGTGGCGGAAGCGATCTACCGGCAGGAGATCAAGGCCGAGTACGCCCGCTGCATCTTGACCACGGCGCGGCTGTGGGGCCGGCCGCTGCGGCGCGCCAGCTTCGAGATTCGACTGCCCGCGGGCGCCGAACCCCTCGAGTTCAGCTACCCCTTCGAGCGCCGGCAGGCGCGGGGTGAGATCCTCTACGTCTACACGGTGCAGGACTTCTTCCCCGATCGAGATATCGTGGTTCGCTGGCGGCGGTGAGGGCTGCCAGGTCACCGCAGGATGACTGTCCGGACCCTCTCGCAGCGCGCGCCCGCGTCCAGGTGCACGAAGTACAGCCCACTCGGCACCCGGCGACCCGCCGCATCGATGCCGTCCCAGACAAGATCGGTTGTTCCCGCGGGAAGCGCGGCGAGGGGCAGGTGGCGCACGATGCGTCCGCCGGCGTCGGTGACGATGAGCCGAGCGGGTATCGCCCCGGGCGAGTCGAGGCGCAGGGCGACCCGATCGCGGGCCGGGTTCGGGCCGAGCAGTCGCAGGCGCGTGCCCGCGGCGTACGGCGCGGGATCGCCGGCCGCGGCCGCGCCCGCATGCCGCGGCAGCAGGAACATCCCCTGCGAGAGGTCGAGCAGCGCGGCGCACCCACTGGCCAGGGTGACGCGCGTCTCGCCCGCTGAGTGGCTCCCCGGGCGCAAGCCGAGCCAGAACCCGCCGGCGATGAACGGGCGCGCGGGGTCGCTGATGTCGACGATGTAAAGGCCGTGGCCGTAGTTGCACGCGACGTAGGCGAAGTCGCCGTCGACCTGGATGCCGAAGGAGCTGCTCGGCATGGGCAAGCGCGCGAGGGAGACGGGCTGGGTGGGATCGGCGATATCGACGATCCACAGATCCCCGCCCCACAGTCCCAGCAGCGCGAGCGGTCCCGATACCGCGAGGCACTGCGCGTAGGGCGTGCCGCTCGCCGCCAGCGAGCCGACCACGTGTGGATGTGACGGCTCCGACACGTCGATCACGGTGAGCACTGGCCCCACGGCGGCGCAGACATGGTCGTCCCGCGCGGCGAGGTCCCGGATGCCGGCGCCCAAGGGGAGCGTGGCGAGGAGCACGGGATTGCAGGGGTCGGCGACGTCCAGGATGAGGAGATCGGTGTAGCCGCGGGCGAGATAGAGATGGTCACCGTGAAGCGTGAGGTGCCCCATCGGCGCGCCGGCCGGCGTGGCCGAGCACCAGGAGATGGCGCCTGGCGACGGGATCGTCCCGCCGTGTAGGTGGGCCAAGGTGCTCGCGAAGATCGTGGCAGCCGACACGGCCACCGAGCGAGGCGAGTCCTCGAGGGGCGCGATTCCCAGAGTCGTGGGCGCATGCGGATCGGCCACATCAACGACCCGGACACCGGGCGCGTTGTCGGGCAGGTACAAAAAGCCGGCGGCAGCGTCGATGTCCCATGAGCCTTCCCCATAGAACGACATCTCGCCCAGCACCTGGTCGGAGAAGTCGGCGCCCCTGAAGACCTCGAGCGTCCCCGTGCCTGATTCGCCCGCACCGGCGACGCAAATCCCGTCCTCCCGCAGCGCGATGTCCATCCCCACCGAGACGGACAGGCGGACGCCCCGCAGGAGCTCCATCGGAGCGGACTCGGGCACGGCGACGGCGTAGACCTCGCCTCCCGCGCTGTAGGCGCTCAGGCATTGCGTGTATGCCACGCCATCACGGACCAGGATCTCCACGGGAAGCTCGTAGCCGAAGACCACCTCGCCGAGCGCCACCGGCGCCGCGGGATCGGTGAGGTCGTATCGCGCGATGCCGCCGAAGGCCTCCGGCGGCCAGGAGTCGTTGGAGAAGCCGATGTACAGGGTCGCACCGTCCAGGGTGACCGCGCCGGCATGCAGGTTGACTTCCCGCGTGCTCAGGAACTGGGGTGACGTCGGCACGCTCAGATCGAAGACGCGGAAGCGACCCCAGTCGGCATCGGTGAGGATGACGAGATCGTCGCGCGCCGTGAAGCGGCAGACCCCCCATCCTCCCGGCTGAAACGTCGCCAGCAGCGCGGGGCTGGTCGGGACGGAGATGTCGACGATGCGAATCTTGTCGCTCTGCCCGACCATCCCGTCCTGCACGTAGGCCCGCTCGCCATCCAGCACGACCCGGTTGGCCTGTGAAAGGCCGGGCAGGCTACCCACCTGCGTTGGATTCGCCGGGTCGGTGATGTCGATGACGAGCAGCCCCGCGGCCTGCGCGGCGACGTAGGCCAGGCCCTCCCGGACGGCGATGTCCGCGGGGGTTCCCGGCAGGCCGAGCTGGCCGAGAGGCCGCGGCGCGTGGGGTCCGCCCGCGTCGAGGATCTCCAGCCGGTTCTCGAGCAGCACGCACGCGATTTCTCCCCGGGTGGCCACGGCGACGGCCTCCTGGCCGAAGGCGGTCCGCGTGCTCCAGTGGAAGAGGGTGGCGTAGTCGATCGTCTCGGCCCGGGAGAATCCAGGCGCCAGGAACAGGACCGCCAGTGCGAGCAACAGCGCGCTGCGTCGGCGGTCAACGGCAGGATGATCCGTACGGAGCATGGACACTGCGCGAACTACGGGCGTCGTCGAGCGGCGCATGGGCGGCCTCCTTCGTCGCGACTGGCGTGGGCAGCTCTGTCTCATTCTACCACGTCCACGCGCCCGCATGCAGTTCGCGGAAAGCAGCCCATGAAGGACAACCTGAGCGGGGATGCGGGTGTGATCCACGATCAGATGATGTATACTGCCAGCAAGCGCCACAACGCGCCGGTCCCGCGACGCATACCACGCGACCGGAAGGAGGTGATCCGCTTCATGTCCAGGAATCAAGGGTGGAACCACACCGCGGAATCGAATCGGGTCGCCTCATCCGCTCTCGGCTGAGCGCGTGCACGATTCCTGTCCCCGCGGTTCACGGCGTCAGACCGAGATCCACAGGAGTCATGAATGAACCAGCTTGCGAACGAGCAGGGAGTTGTCTGCGTCCGGCTCAGCGTCTTCCAAGAGGACGGCGAAGCCTGGGCTATTGTCGTTTCCTGGCAGAAGGGCGTCGATGGCCTGCCGGACCGCCGGCCCTGGAACGACGCGATTGAAGGCAGCATCGCCGAGTGCGAACAGAATGGTGCGACCTACATCGACAGCCGCGTGATCACTGCCAATGAGGGGGTCGCCGAGGCCCTGACAGCGGCCCGCGCCGCGCTGCACCGCGACTCGCTCGTCGCGCGCGGCTTCAGGCAGGGTGAGGGGCGCGTCGAATACAACCTCGACCTCGAAGAGGCGATCGCGGCGTTGGAGGCGGGCCGGATTGTCCCCACGCTCGCGTGGAACCCGATCGACGTGGACGACCAGCGAGAACTGGCCCGCGCGGCCGATCTCCTGCGCCGAGCCAGCGAGGGCGATCCGGCGTCCCATGCTGACGACGATGCTCTGGGGTTCCTGAAGGCCCTGCTTGAGGAGGAGGGAACGGCCACGGCCCCCGATCGCATTCAGATCGGCATGTGCGAGGGCGTTCCCGCAGCGATCCTCGCGCTCCGGTCGTATCCCAGCGACGGATGGTCGACGATTCACTACCTGGGGGTGCTGCCGGACTTCCGTGGCCGCGGGTTCGGCGGGGAGACCATGTTGCACGCCCTGCGCTGCCTGAAGGCAATGGGCGGGAAGATCTACCACGACGGGACCGGATCGAACAACGCCGCGGCCCGCGCCCTGTTCGCGCGCCTCGGCCGCCCGCCCTTCCGCGTGATGGAGGAGTGGAGACTGGACAGGCGCGGCTAGGCGTTCGCGGGCAGCGACGGCTTGTCTTCGCTGCCATACACGCGCTGTCCACGCGAGGCGTCAGTCCGCCGTGCCGGCCACGGCGCCGGTCCCGAACAGGTGAGCCAACATACTCACGCACAACGCCTTGGAGCCCGACCATCATCGGCTCTTGCCGGCACGGCCCTTGCGTTCACCCTGCCTGAATTCAACGGGGAGGACGCAGCCATGACGCTGTTTCTGGTGATTCTGATCTCGGGCCTGGCTCTGGCCGTTCCGGGGTCGCGACCTCTCGCCGCTCAGGCCGCGCCGGTCGAGCCCGAAACGAGCGTGTGCAATCCTTGCCGGGAGGCCGTGGCGACGCTGAACCCGGGCACACGGCTCTCGCTCCTGCTGCGGGATGACACCGAGCTGCGCGGCGCCTTCGTGACGCTGCGGGCCGACACCCTGGTGTTGCGCAAGGCCCGGCCCTACGGGCGAGACGTGCTGCTGCTTCGGCCCATCACCGAGGTCCGCAGCCTGCGTCTGGGGAAGGGGGGAAGCAGGAAGGCCACCCTGCCCCTCGTTCTGCTGGGTGCCGTGGCCGGAGGCGCGCTCGGCGCGCACCTCGGGCAGGAGGCGGTGAAGGACAATCACAGTATGAGCATAAACATAGGGACAGAGATCGTGATGCCCATCGTCGGGGCCCTCGGGGGCACCATGCTGGGTGCCGTGATCGGGTTGGTGATTGACAGGGGATCGCCCGGCGCCCCGGCCACCGTGATCCCCTGCGAATGAACCACCCCCGCGGACACGGCGCGCGCGGATGGCGGCGCTGGTCAGCGATGACTGGGTGTTCGCCACCTCCCCCACTCGCTGGTCGCTACCGCATGCGATAGCAGATCACTTCCAGCGGCTCGACCTCCGCTTCTTCTTCCGCCGGCTGGTCGCCGCCGCCCTTGACCGCGACCAGCAGGTCGCGGGCGGGGAAGAAGGTGACGCCCGAGCGCATCTCGTGGCCCAGCGGCACGGCCACCTGCCGGCGGAAGCGGCCGCTGGCGTCGAAGACGTCCCACGTCTCGAGGACGCCTTCCGGCTGGTTGGTCGCGCCGTGCGGGCTCAGCACCCAGATCGAGCCGTCCGCGGCAGAGACCAAGCGGCGGATGCACTCGTCGTGCTCCTCGATGAAGCGCTCGAACTGGACCGCCTCGCCGTTGACCATGACGATCGTGTCCAGTCCCACGCGGTCCTTCTCCGCCTGCGTGCGCTTGCGCGGCTCATATGAGCGCTCGATGACCTGAACGAGCTCGCCCGCGCGGTCATAGACGGAGATCTCGTAGCGGTCGCGCTCGGCAGCGGCATAGATGCGGCCGTCGGGAGCCAGATCCCAGCGGCCGATCACGTAGTAGTCGTCGACCTCGACAAACTTGCGGGCGGCGAGCTGCAGGGGAGCGGATCGCTCCAGGAAGCGGCGCGGGCTCTGGCAGTCGAGATCGCTGAGCGACATGAAGCGGTTGTTCGCGCCCGTGCCGTTGGTGCCGAACGAAACGGACGCGCCGCAGGCCACCAGGGTGCCGTCACGGAAACGCACCTCCCGCAGCACGGCGTAGCCGCCCTTGGCCGGGTCCCCGGTGGGAAAGAGACTGCCCACCGGCGTGCCGTCGAGCTTCATCCGGACGATCTTGCCCGGATATCCCATGATGATGCCCAGCGTCTCGTCCGGCAGCATCACCAGACCCGCTGGCTGCTGGATCTCACCCGGTCCCTCGCCCTGGCGGCTCAGGTCGCGCAGGTGCTCGCCCCGGGGCGAGAACACCCGCACCTGGCAGAGCTGGTTGTCGAGGACATAGACGTTGCCGGCCGCGTCGGCGGCGACGTCGGCGATCAAGCCGAAGAGCAGGTCGCCGTTCAGGCCGCCGGCGCGCCACAGTTCTTCGAGATCAAGGCGCGTGACGCCCTCGGCGGGCTGGGGCCCATTGGGGATCCGGACCGCGTCCGGCAGGCCGGCGTTCGCAAGGGCCGGACACGCGACCAGCGCGAAGAGGGCTATCCACCTTACGTTCATCGTTCCCTCCCCGGGAAAAGGAACCCAAGTCGCTTGACCGTGAGGAGACCGTGCCCGGGTGGAGGGGGTGCCCGAGTTGCGGGGTACGGCTGGGGGGCGGAAGCCCTCCCACGCCGGACACCCGGGATCGAAGGCCATGACGTCTTCCGGCGGCCGACCGTTCAATGGTCGCACTGCACCGGCAATACGACCAGGCCCGATCCAGTCCCCTCGAGGGCGAGGGTCGTCAGGCAGAGGCACTCGTCCGTGGCGCATATCCCCGTGCAGGCATCGGAAACCTGTGCACCGCCCGTGATCCTCGGGTGCCGGGGATCCGTGATGTCGATCACGCACAGGCCCAGGAGCTCATCCACGGCATAGGCAATGTTGCCCGCGATGGAGACGCCTCCCATAGTCCACCACCAACGCATGGTTGCCCGTGACCGCCACGCCGTATGCTATTCCACCGGTGTCCACGCGCCCAGTGACCTGGGGGTGGCCTGGATCCGCGATTGCGACCACCTGAAGGCCATCGGAGCCGCACGCGACGCAGAGATGCTCCCGGGAGATCGCCAGCGCGTGTGCGAATCCCGGCGTGCCCACGCTGCCCGTGGGCATCAGGCCGGCACGGCGCCTTTTTCGAGCACACTTCACCCATGGCCGTTCGCATAGCGACTGACGGATGAGGCCCGGCCCCGGCGGACAATCACGCCTGCGACCACGGGCGCGCGGGCATTGACGAACCCCCCTCCCGGTGCCATGCTTCTCCTGCGCCCCCCGTGCATTCGATCACCCGAACGGGAGGGGGCTCCATGCTCACGCGGTCCACGATTCTCGGTCTTGCCGTTCTGCTTCCGTGCGTCATGCTGGTCCTGACCCCTTGCGCGCGCGCCGCCGCCCCCGCCGTCTGGGTCGGCCTCGAGGCCGGGCCGCACGCGGTGGGCTTCCAGCTCATCAGCCATGTCGACGGCGGGCGGACCTTCGGCGGAGCCGCCGACCCCGCCCGCGCGAACGGCACGCCGGGGCGTACGATGCGCGTCTACGTCTGGTACCCCGCGGCGGCGGGCGCGGCTTCAATGCTGAAGGTCCGCGACTACGCGCGGATGGCGGCCGAGGACTTCGACCTGATCTCCGTTGGCGCAGACTCGGCGGATGGTGATCTGCCCCTGCCGATTCCCCTCGCCCGCGGTCTGGACGCGCCGGCCCGTGCGCGCCTGCTCGATGAGCCGACCGCCGCCGCGCGGGACGCCCGGCCGGGGGCCGGGCCGTTTCCGCTGCTGCTGATCGCGCAGGGGTTGTACTACGAGTCGCCCCTGACCCACTTCGTCCTGGCCGAGCACCTCGCCAGCCACGGCTACGTGGTGGCCACCTGTCCGCTGCTCGGGACGCACAGCCGGCTCGTGAACCTGAACGTGGTCGACCTGGAGACCGCGATGCGCGATCTGGAGTTCACGCTGGCTTGCGCGCGCGGGTTCGCCTGCGTAGACCCGGAGCGCCTGGGCGTGATCGGCTACGACCTGGGCGGCATGGCCGGGCTCCTGCTCTGCATGCGCAATCCCGACGTGGACGCCTTCGCGAGCTTCGACTCGGGCATCCTCACGCCGCACTTCTCCGGCCTGCCGGGCATCCATCCGGACTACGACGAGAAGCGCTTTGTGGTCCCCTGGCTGCACGTGCTCCAGGCCCGCTTCGTGCCCGCCGATCGCGACCGAGAGTCGGGCGGCACCCTCTTCGACCGCAAGGTGTACGGCGACTCCTACCTGCTGCTGCCGGACACGGACAACCACGGCGACTGCACGTCGTACGCCGCCTTTGGCATCACCTCGGCCGTGCCAGGCTACTGGGGACCCGTCACCCGGGACCGCCCGGCCGTGCTGCGCGCGATCGCCCGCGGCTGCCGCATCTTCTGCGACGCCTACGTGCGGCGGGTGGCCGCGGCGCGCGTGGCGATGGGCGACGACGCGTCGCTCCTCGCGGGCGGCGCCATCGCCCGCGTGGAGCGCAGGATCGGCCGGGTGCCGCCGCCGCGGCCGGACGCTCTCGTGCAGCTCATGATCGAGCGCGGCGTGGCCGCCGCGCGCCCGGCGATCGCCGAGCTGCGCGCGGCGCACCCCGATTCGGTGCTCTTCGACGAGTCCGTTCTCAACTGGCTGGGCTACCACTTTCTGCTCTGGTGGGGACGGGAAACGGATGCGGTGGCGGTTCTCGAGCTCAACGCGGAGGTCTTCCCCGCGTCGGCCAACGCCCACGACAGTCTGGGCGAGACCTATGCGGTGACCGGCCAGCGGGAGAAGGCGATCGCCAGCTACCGCCGGTCGCTCGAGCTCAATCCGGAGAACGCGAACGCCGCCAGGGCCCTGGAGACGCTGGCGGGCGATTGATCTACAAGACGAAGGCAGCCGAGCGAGAGAGTCCGGAGAGGAACAGCAAGCAGACCGCGATGGCAACGCGCACCGGCGCCACCCTCCCCTCCTGGCCGCATGTCGGCGAGTAGTTCGCCACCCGATCCTACCGAGGACAGTCAGATCTCCCGAATGGTCCAGTTGTGTGCCCCGGTGGGCGCGAGCGCGCGGTGGGCGCAGCAGCACCCTCCTCCGGCCTCACTCGGCGGCCAGACTGCCGTCTCGGCCTCTCCGATCCTACCAGCCGTGGCACAGGCCCGGCGTCGTTGTCGGCTGCCGCACAGGCGCGGGGTCGTTCCGCTGCCCTCGCTCCCCTGAGCGCCTCGGCGTTCCCCCTCACGCTGCGCCTGCCTCCTCGCCGGCCCTGTTGAGGGCGACCACGGATCTGGTCAGCTCCGGCATCTTCTTGATGGGCGGCGAGCTGAGGCGTGTCTGCGCGGACGTCACCGCAGGGAGCGCCCGCGGAGGGGACTTCGCATCGCGCGCGTCATCGCCGACCTGGAGTATCCCGACCGCATGCCCTTGGCCCCCTTGCCGTATAGTCCTGTCAGTGCTATCCTTTTATTCGGCTGGAGTTCCAGTTCGCTTCAGGCAGTGACGGAGAAGGTATCGGCAGCACGTGCCGAAGGACCCACACAGCGCTACCTGGAGTTCTGCGCGGCCGATGGAGGAGAGCGTCATGTGCAACGCTGGCCTGCGTTCAAGTTCGCCTTTCGTCCTGAACAGCACCTTCGTCTGCATCGTCATCAGCGCCATCCTGGCGACCATCATCGTTCCACCGGTCATGGCCGCCACCATCATCGTTCCTGATCAGGCGCCCACCGTCTCAGCCGGCATCAACATGGCCACTTCGGGCGACACCGTGCTGGTGCGACCCGGAACCTATACGGAGAACCTGGACTTGGGCGGCAAGGAAATCCTGCTGCTGGCCGAACAGGGTCCCGCGGCGACCACCATCTTTGGCGCGTCTGACGCTCCGACCATCCGGATCCAGAACGGAGAGGGACGCAGCCTGATCATCGACGGGTTCACCATCACGGGCGCCGACAATGGCGAGTACGCGAACCGCCGCGGCATCGAGATCCTCTCGGGCTCGCCGATCATTCGCCACAACATCATTCGGGATAACAAGCTGCCCGGATACGCCCAGGGCTGCGCCGGGGGCATCTTCGCTTCCGGCGCCTCGTCCCCGTGGATCGAGGGGAACATCATCAGGGGCAACAACGCGAGCGTGACCAGTCCGGAGACCAACACCGGTCTGGGCGGAGGGATCTGCCTGTGCGCCACAGCCACGCTCCCGATTCCTGCGGTCATCAAAGGTAACACGCTGAGCGACAACTCGGTGTCGAACTACGATTTCGTCGTCAACGCGCGCGGCGGCGGCATCTATGCAGAAACACTCCGCCCGGAGGATTGCGTGATCGAGGGCAACACGGTGTTCCGGAACAAGGCCACCGGGGAAAGCTCTGCTGCGGGCGGCGGCATCTACGCCACCTGTGAGGTGCGGGACAACTGGGTGGAGCTGAACTGCTGCACGAGCTCGGGTGACGGCGATGTGCGCGGGGGTGGCATCTGCCTCCTGGCCGGCGCCGCGCGGCGAAACGTGGTGACACGGAATTCTGCCGAATCGAGCAGCAGCTGGTGGGCTGCCAATCCGTCTTCCAGGTGCGCCCCGATGGCACCGGCACGTACGCGACCATTCAGGCCGCTCTGGATGCGGCCTGGAGTGGCGTCACGATCGTCCTCGCGGACGGCGTCTACACCGGCGAAGGCAACCGGGATGTGCTCACCCTCGGCAAATCAGTGATCATCCGTTCCGCCGGCGGCGATCCGTCCGCCTGCATCATCGACTGCCAGGGCACGGCGCAAGAACCCCACCGCGGCTTTGCGATCGACGCCGACGTCGAACTGCGCGACATCACGATCGCCGGCGGCTATCAGTTGTACGGTGGCGCGGTCTCCTGCATCGAGGCCTCCCCTCGTCTGATCCATTGCGTGCTGACGCGCTCGACGGCGACGAACATGGGCGGGGGGCTCTATGCTTACTACAGCTCCTCGCCAGCGCTCGAAGGTTGCACACTGGCCGCCAACCAGGCCTACCTCGGGGCGGGTGCTTGCGCTCGCAGCTCATCCAGCCTGACGCTCGAGCATTGCATTGTGGCCAGCAACCTCGTTGGCAATGGCGTGCACTGTACTCAGGCGAGCCAGGCCAGTGCGTCCTGCTGCGATGTCTGGGGCAATGCGGGCGGTGACTACACGGGTGGCCTCGAGGGCTATGCGGGCATCAACGGAAACATCTCCCTGGATCCCCTCTTCTGCGATCTGCCGGCGGGCGATCTCGCGCTCTTCAACACGTCGCCATGCGCAGCCGAGAACAACCCGGAGTGCGGCCAGATCGGGGCGCTGCCCATTGGCTGCGCCGACGTCACGGGCGTTCCGGACCTGGAGACTCGGCTTTCAGCCCACGGCCCGCTCCAGGCCTGGGCAGCTCCGAGTCCGGCGCTCGCCAGCGTTACTCTGGCCTACCGCGTACCCGCGCACTTGGCCGGATCGCGGCTGCGGATCTCGATCCTGGATGCGGAGGGCCGACTGGTGAGACAGCTCGTCGACCGGCCTCAGGGAGCGGGCATCTTTCGGGCGGTGTGGGACCGCACGGAGACGGGCGGCCAGCCTGCGGCGACCGGCGCCTACTTCCACCGCGTGGTGTGCGGGGCCGAGGAGTATCGGGGAAGGCTGATCCTCGTGCGATAGTGCAGCGGGACACCTGCCCATTCCCATGGCCTGTGCCTTCCGAAAGAGCGATCGCGCGGGGATCTTGCCATGCGCCCGACATCACTTGGCACGCGGAGATCCTGCCCCGCTGGCGCTATCAGAGGCGAGAGGCGCATCAGCGCAGCAGAACGAGCGGTCGCGCGGCCGTCG
Source organism: uncultured bacterium (assembly GCA_964603725.1). Lineage (GTDB taxonomy): Bacteria > Eisenbacteria > RBG-16-71-46 > CAIMUX01 > WJJG01 > CAZDKK01. The sequence goes on along the minus strand of CAZRWW010000014.1, from coordinate 45,129 downwards.
CGCTCCCGGAGCGCAGACGCAGGTAGTAGGTCCCCGCCGCAGCCGGCAGCCCACCCTCGACGCGCCCGTCCCACCGGATGAGTCCCAGACCCTCCGGGGCGGTGACCGCGAGCCGGCGGATCACCCGGCCCTGGGTGTCGAGGACCTCCGCGTCGAGTGGTTGAGATCCGCCACGCTCGAAGGTGAGCGTCACCTCGCCCGTCGTCGGGTTGGGCGCTGGCAGGGCCAAGACGGTCCTGGACGAAGCGACGATGGGCGAGATTCTGGCGGAGGTGGCCCGGTCACTCCTCGGAGACGTGCGGGAGGAAATCGGCGCCAGCCGCCGGATCATCGTCTGCCCCGACGGCGCGCTTCATCTGATTCCCTGGGCCCTGCTCGCGAGCGGGGTCGATCTGCTCCGCGCGCAAGATGCTCCTACACGGGATGCTCCTGCGCGCGAATGGGTCACGGTGCCGAGCGCAACGGTCCTCATGTGGCATCGGGGCACAGGCCCTTGCCCGGAGGGTTCGGGCGAGATGGGCCTGCGAGCCTTTTGCGCCGCGGGGGATCCGGATGCGCCGCGACTGCCGGGCGCGCGCAAGCCGAGCTGCGGGGGCGGCCGGAGACCGCGCATCCGTTCTACTGGGCGGGATTCGTGCTGGTGGGCGAGGCGGAGACCACTCTGCCGCTGGCCCCGCGCCAGCCCGTCACCCCGATCTTGACCCGCCGTCAATCTCTTCCCGCGACCCGGTAGTACACCACCTCCGGCACCGGCGGCTCCTCGCCCTCGGCCGACACGACGGTACCGCGGCCGAACTGGGCAGCCAAGGCGTCGGCGTAGCCCTTGATCAGGACAAAGCGGTTGTCGCCTACGAAGAACAAGCAGTCATTGTAGCCGTCACCGTCGCAGGCCAGCGACACGCGCTTGATGTACTCCCCGGCCGGATTGAAAATGTCGCAGGTCCACATGATGCCCCCGGGCTGGCGCCGGGTGCCCTCGGTGGCTGTGACCCACAGCGTTCCGTCGGCCATCAGATGGAGCGGGCGGTGGAAGAACGATAGAATGGGCTCACGATTCTCCACTTCGATCCTATACGGAATCCGCAGGCTCGCCATGGCCCCCTCCAGCAACCGCTGCATCCGGTTCCTCTCCTCGGCGGTTCGCTCGGCGGGTTGCGCATCGCGCTCAATCACACGCAGGAGCCTCCCATCGGCCTCATAGATGTGGATAGCGTAACGGTCGCGATACGGCGCCACATAGACTCGCCCGTCCTTGGCCACGGCAAAGGCCCACCAGAAGGGCGGCAAGTGCTCGCGTTCCGCGAAGACAAAGTCATTGTAGTTGTAGGCGCCGTGGGACTCCGCATAGCGCGCCCGTTCCACTCCCGCGCCATCGTAACTGGCCAGGAAGTACGTGCGGTCGGACACCCCGGGCTGATCGCTATCGCGGCTGAGGGCCCCCGAGAGGACGACATTGCCGCCCCCTTGCTCGGCAGCCGTCAGGGAAGCCGGTGAGCTCGCGCCTGCGCCGCTGCCCCCGACGGGCAGGTTCGGAAGCGGGTCGCCGGAGCGATTCACCATCACGACCTTGGCCGGGAACTCCTCGGCGGCCCCCACGCCGTCCGGCGTGAGCAGGATGTCCCGCGGACGGCGCACCTCACCGGGTCCCTGCCCCTGCCGGAAGAGCGTGCGCAGGGGCTTGCCCTCCGGCGAGAAGACGTGCACCTGGCAGAGCTGTGCATCGAGAACATAGACGTTGCCCGACTCATCCGCGACGACATCGCTGACCAGCCCCAGGAGCAGCCCGCCCTCCGCATCGCCCCCGACGCGCCAGAGCTCTTCGAGCCGACAGGTCTCGGAACCCTGAGCCGGCGTGGCCCCGTTCCGCACGTGGGGTACCCCGTCGATCACGACTTCCTGGACCGCATGACCCGGCACGCACCACGCCAGCGTCGTTCCCGCAACAAGCACCACCGCGTGCGACGCCAACTCCCACCGTCGAGACCACCGTGCCCTGATTGTTATCGCTGCCATGACTCCCTCCCGATCTCGGCGCCCATCCGCCTGGCCCTCACATCCTCGCCTGCTGGAGATGACGCCTTCCGGACCCGGTAGGCTGCACACCGTGCGACGGACGGCCTCGTTGGCAGGATGAACGGGGCGTGACGCCGACCCGTGACACGGCCGCCAGCAGGGACGGCTTTCCCTCACCCCCCGTTTGACCGATACTTACGACGTCAGCGGCAGGCCGGCTGACCGCGACCGTCGAACACTGAGCCCGGTGCTGCCGTCGTACTGCGCAAGGGGGCTGGCGTGCGATACCTGCTCGAGATCCTGATCTTCATCGCCTTGACGACCTTCTTCATCGGGTCGCTCATCGCGATCGCCGGTCACGACGACATTCTCGACACCTGGCTCAACACCCTGCTCTACGTAACCTGCTGCTCGGCCGCGATCCTGCCGCCGGTGCTGCTCATGATCCGCAAGCTCCGCGGGCTTCCCCGGCTGGCCCTCTACTCCTGCATTGCCGTGGTCGTGGAGGTCGGCGCCTACGGCGGGGCCCTGCTCGCCACGTACATTCTGGAGGGCCGTCTCGATTTCTGGAACGAGGGCATCGGCTACTCGGTGCTGTCGTCGTTCTACGTATTCGGCGCGATCGCGGGCTACTACGCTCTGCGCGATGATCTCGCCCGGCGGATGCGGCAGCTTCAGCAGGCCGAGATGGCCGGCGAACAGGCCAAGCGCCACGAGCTGCAAGCCAAGCTGAACAGCCTCCAGGCCAAGCTCAACCCGCACTTTCTCTTCAACTGCCTCAACACGGTCGCGGCCCTGATCGGCGTCGACCCGCCCCGAGCGGAGGAGTATGTCGTCAAGCTGGCCGAAGTCTATCGGCGCGTGCTCTCGATCTCGAACCGCACGTTCGTCCCGCTGGCGGAAGAACTCGGGCTGATCCGCGACTATGTCGACCTGGAGCGCCAACGCTTCGGCGACCAACTGGCACTGGCCGTGCACTGCCCCGAAGAGCTAAGAGACTGGCCGATCTCCGGCCTCTTGATCGAGCCGTTGGTGGAGAACGCCATCAAGCACAACCGCGAGCGCGACGAGCTGCGCATCGAGCTGAACGTCGAGCAGGGCGACGGGTTCGTCACGATCACCGTGACGGACAATGGCCTTGGGTTTGTGCCAGGCGAGCAGCGCCGCGGCTTCGGCCTGACGGGCCTGCGCGAACGGCTGCAGCTTCTCTACGGCGCGCCGGACCTGCTGCGTATCGAGTCGGCCGCCGGTCAGGGCTCGCGCTTGATCCTGCGACTGCCCGTCCAACCACCGGTCCTCGAGCCTGCGGTAGAGGTGTTGCCATGAACCTGCGCGCGGTCATCGTGGACGACGAGCCGCTCGCCCGCCAGCGTCTGGCGCGCATGCTCGGTGTCTACCCGAACATCGAGATCGTCGGCGAAGCAGCGGACGGCCGCGAGGGTGTCGCGCTGATCCAGCGCACGCGCCCGGACGTGGTCTTCCTCGACATCCGGATGCCCAGGGTGTCCGGCTTCGAGATGCTCCGCGAGCTCGAGAACTGCCCGCGCATCGTCTTCACGACCGCGTACGACGAGCACGCTCTGCGCGCCTTCGAAGAGAACACGATCGACTACCTGCTGAAGCCCATATCGACCGAGCACCTTGGCCGGGCCATCGACAAGCTGCGCCGGTTCACACACGAGCATACGCGCTTTGCCGTTGACCTGGAGCGCCTGCGCGCGAGCCTCGATCGCTCAGCGCGCTGCCTGCGCCGCTTCTCGGTAGGCAGCGGCAAGCGGATCATCCTCGTTCAGGACCGGGAGGTGGACTACTTCCGCGCCGAGGACAAGTACACGCTCCTCCACACCGCGGGCAAGGGCCACATCGTCCCGTTCACCATCAAGGAGCTCGAGGAACGGCTAGACCCGGAGCGCTTCGCGCGCGTGCACCGCGCGTACATCGTCAACCTCGATCGCATTGAGTCGGCGCGCAGGGAGCTGGGCGGGCGATTGCGGATAATCCTGAAGTCGGGAGAGGAGATCCCGGTCAGCCGGCGGCAGGCGGAGGAGTTCCGCAAGAGGATTGGGTTGTGAACCCTACTGCGGCCGACCGCGGATCAGCTCTCTCACTTCTGCCCCAGCCGCTCCAGTTCCCTGACCGCGCTCTCGTTGGCATCGCGCCCGATCACGACCGTGGGCTTCATCAGGATCAGCAGCTCCACCTGCTCGGTCACGTCATGGGTGGTGCGGAAGAGCCATCCCAGCAGCGGGATCTTGCTGAGCAGCGGCACGCCGCGGGTGCGGCGCTCGACACGCTCCTTCGTGAGGCCCCCGATGATCAGCATGTCTCCGTCGGCCACCCGAACGACCGTGTCGACCTCGCGGATATCGAGGACGGGGGCATTGGCCTGCACATCAGCCCCGGTGGCGTCGGGCGGGAAGACCACCGTGTCGACCAGCTCCGTGAGCGACGGGTGGACGTGCATCATGATCCGGCCCTCGGGGCTGATCTGGGGCGTCACGTCGAGGATCAGTCCGATCGTAATCCGCTGCGGATCGACGCTGCTGATCGGGATGCGCGAGCCGTCGGGCTGATACTCGTACTCCACGCGCAGGTTGAAGAAGCTCGATTCGCGCGCGACCTTGATGATCGCCTTCTGGTTGTTGAGGGTCGCGACGCGCGGGGCGCTGACCACCTTGAGCCGGCCCTGGGTGGCCAGGGCGTCGAGCAGTGCATCGAAATCCCCGGTGGATCCCGCGATCTGGAATGCGCCCAGTCCGGGGCTGAGAGCCTGGGCGGCCGCGGCCTTGTCGCGGCCGAAGACACCGGTGACGTCGGTCGCGTCCGGAATCAGGCTCCAGTCGATGCCCATGTGGAACTCATCGAGCAAGGAGACTTCCACGACGCGGGCCTCGATGACGACCTGGCGCTGGGCGTTGCCGGCGATGCTTTCCAGGAAGTGCGCCACGCGGTTGAGAATCTCATAGGAGGCCGTCACCAGAATCACGCCAGTGGCAGGATGGACGACCAGCCGCTCGGGACCCTCGTGACTGGAGCCGGCCAGCTCTCCCGTCGTGCCGTAGACGATCATCTCGAGGCCCCGGATGATCTCGGCCCACGGATCGGTGTAGCTTTGCGAGTTCACGCGCGAGCTGCTCTGAGCGACGTCGCTCTGCCCGCTGCCCGAGGATGTGGAACTCGCGTTGGATGAGCCCGCGGCGCCGGAACTGCCACTGGACGCGCTGAGCTGGGTGAGGCCGGTGCGCACGCCGGTGATGTAGTCGAGCGCGAAGAGGCGCGTCTGCACTTCTTCTCCAAAGACGCGCAGGACCCCCCGCTCGATGCCGTAATGATAGCGCGTCGGGCCAATGACCGCCTCCAGCGCATCTTCCAGGGGCATTTCCTCGATCTCGACCGTGATCGCTCCGTGCACGTCGGGATCGATGACGACCTGCAGGTCGACCTGCTCACCGATGGTGAGGAGCACGCTGCGCACGTCGGCGGCCATCGCCGCGACCGAGATGCGGGCGTCCCGCAACTCAGCGGGCAGAGCCGTGCCGTCTTGAGCAATCGCCGGCGGACAGCTCCAGATCGTCGCCGCCACCAGCGCCGACAGCGCACATGCATACCGCATCGTCGCCTGTTTCCTCTGGATCACGGTTCCTCCCCGCCGGAAACAACTCCCACCGCCAGCTCCAACCAGCGCGCCCCCGCTGCGCCGCGCACGAGCACGCGGCGCTCTTCCACTCGCAGCACTTCCACGCCGGCGACGCGATCGCCCGCACGCACGATCCGGTCGTCCAGCAGGGCGACTCGTTCGCCGCCAACCCGCACCACTGCCTTGAGCCGCGGATAGGCGGACACCCGCGGTGCGGACTCGGTCCGCGGCGCAGGCTCGGTCCGCGGCGCAGCAACGGGTGTGGCGCCGTAGTACTCGACGCCCTGCTCGCCTGCCTTGAGGAAGGGATTGCGCCGCGGCGTGCTCGTTGAGCTCAGACCGAGGTCCGTCTCGTCTCGGTCAGAGCGCACGGGCTCGATCGGCACGTCCAGCCAGCGCTCGGATCCCGGCTCGGGGCCGGGAGCGGCGCTCGGCATGGCCACCAGGGTCGGTCCCCAGAAGCCGAAGCTGGCGGGCACGAACGTTGCCAGCAATGCAGCCGTCAAGTTGCGTCCCAGGGGCACGCCGAGCTTCATGCCTGCCTCCTGTGTGCAGCGAGCGTCAGGATCACGTCGAGACTCGGCGGTGAGCGCCGGATGACCGCCTGCCGGAGTACGATCATGCCCGATGCGTACTCCAGCCCGTCCAGGAACTCGAGCAGTGACGCGTAGTCGGAATTGAAGCGCATGCGGTACCCGAAGACCTCGGTCCGCACACCCTCGTCGGCCACCCAGGGCACGTCGACCGAATCCGGTTCACCCGGCCCGCCGGTGTACCGGTTCAGGGAAGCGACGTCGAGATCCTCGAACGCGTCGTAATAGGCGTTGCCGAGTTCGATCGCCCCGATTTCGCTGAGCGACACACGTTCGAGACCACAGCGGGCGGCCAATCCGGTGAGCTCGTCGGAGGCTGCGAGTCGGATGTCGTTGTCCGGCACGGCTTCCCGCCAGCGGATGTTCACATCGTCCCACAGCCTGCGTTCGTTCTCGTCCGGGAGGTGCCAGGCGTGGATTCGCAGCTGCCGCTCGGCGGCGCGGCGAGCGGCCTCCTCATAGAGATGGACGAGATCCAGGACCCGGTGGCGCATGTGCCCCGCAGCAGCGACGAAGACCGCCAGCAGAACGGCGCTCGCGATGCCGGCGACGCGAATCGCCCGTTGGGTGTCACTGTCCAGGCCACGCAGCACCGCGCGACTCCTCCTTGTTCAAGTGCGCCACGATGTCGAATGTAAGCACGCTCAGCCGACTTCCGGCCGGGTATCCGATTTCGATCGGCCGCACCTCCGCCGCGGCGAAGAGCGGACTTGGGCGCAGGGCGGCGTGGAATCGGGCGAACTGCTCCTGCGCATCGGCGCTGTTCATGGCCGAGACCCGTCCTCTGACACGCAGCAGCAAGTCGCTGTCATGACTCGGATCTGCGCCGAAGTCGAGTTGCTCCACCACGAGGCTCTCGGGTGCCGCGGCAGCCAGGACACCCAGGGCGTCCCGGAGCAGCCGCACGGGGACACGCTTGGTCGCCAGCAGATCCAGACGCTGGTGAGTCGTGGTGCGGGATGAGCCGACCGCGATCAACTCGGCCACCTGGTCGTCCATCTCCAGTTGCCGAGTCTCGTACGACTTCAGATCGCGGGCGAGCTCGGCGGCCATGCTGACACGCAGCGCATGATGCAGACCCATTCCGGCGCCCAGCGCCAACACGAGAGCCGCCGAGACCGCCAGCGCGCGGCGCCGCGCCCGTTCGGCTCTGCTCACCGCCGGCAGCAGGTCGATGGCGCATTCATCGCACAAGCTCGCCACCGCGGTGGCGATCGGCAGCGCCCACAGTCCGGCGCGGCGCCGTCCAAGCTCCCCGTCGCCGAAGGCGCTCAGGTCGAGTTCCACCGCATCGACCAGCGCCTCAGCCTGGATGCCGAACCGCTCCGCGCAGCGCTGGCGCAGCGCCTCGAGCGGCTCGTCGTCCGCCGATAGGAGAATGCGCTGGACAGCGCGTCCATGCAGCTGGTGATGGAACAGCAGCAGGGAGCGGTCGATCTCCTCGAGAATCTCATCCTGGCGAGAGGTGTCCGGCTGAACCGACGCGCCCGCGCCGGTGGCGCCGTCCTGACCCCGAGGCTCCGGCATGCGAAACTCGCGCCCGATGACGAAGGCGCCGTCCGAGACGAAGGCGACTGATCCGATCTCGCTGCCGAGATGAATGACCGCGGTGCTACCAGCGCTCAGGGACTCTCTGCCGGCCACTCGCAGGAGCGCGACCAGCGCCGCCGAGGGGCTGACGAAACGCTCGGGCCGGAATCCGTCCGCCTGCACCTGGTCGGCATAGCTCTGCGAAACCAACCGGTCGATCGAGACGATCAGAAGGTCCGCGGCGTCGGCCGTCGAGAAGCCGGCCGAGTGGCTGATTTCGAGATCGGAGCCGACCGCCCGCGAAGCCATGCAGTGCTGTTCCACCGCTCGGGCCAGCAGGGCCGGTTCCATCGGCGGCAGTTGCAGGCGCTCGTGGTGCAGGGACAGATCCTGAATGGCGAAGGCGACACCCTGGCGGGCGGCAATGCGCCGCATGGCTCTCGGCCAGCTCGCGGCCTGCTCGGCCGCGGCGATGAGGCTGACGACGTAGCCCGTGCGCTCTCGGCGAGCGAGCACACCCCGATAGACTTTGCCGAAGCGGCAAACGCCGATCGCTTCAGAGCGACGCCCTCGCAGGTTCATCGGATCGAGACGCACCGCCGCATCCTCATGTCAGGGCTGCCAGAGCAGCGCTTCGGCGGGATCGTCGTCGTTCCCGCCCTCGTCCACGCCATCCGCGCCAACCGAATACACGACTCCGGACAGCGCCGTGTGCATCTGGTAGCGGTACGGCCGGCCCCAAGGGTCGAGGTCTGCCAATGCACCGGAGGCCGGCGACCCGCTGGGATGGGCCACGTAGATCTCACCCGTCAGCAGTCTCAGCTCGCGCGCGGCCCGCTCCCGCAGTTTCAGATTGCGGCGCGCGATCAGGGGCGCCTCGGGGACCACGCGATAGAGGTCGTTCGCCCCTGTCGTCCAGGCCTGACCCACCGCAGTGGGGTCCGGCGCGCCCGGACCGCGACTGATCAAGATTCGACCGGCGGCGATCTCCCCGTTGACCTGCGTGCAGGATCGGAGCATCAGCGTGTTGTTCCACGGGTCGCGCACGACCTGGCGGGCGGTGCCGGTCAGGTACGGGCCCTGCCATCCTCCGGTTCCCGATGTCAGCAGTTCGGCGATGGCCGTGGAATCCGTTCCCGCGGGAAAGGCTCCGACGTCCCCGTAGTATTGCATGAGAGCGTCTTCGATAGCGTCGAGCAGATCGGTAGTCCGCTCTCGCCAGTCGTCATCGGTCGACTGCGTGACTCCCTGCAGGATGATGTCCTGGTTCGGGTCCAACGTCCATCCGCCTGCTCCGGAGGCACTGTTCAATACGCGGTCCACGCCGGGGCTGAGGACGATGTAGTCCGGCGCGCTCGCCATGCCCTGGACGGTCGGCGCTCGCACATACGTGTAGAGCTCGCCCCAGGCATCTGCGACGATTCCCGCCTCGATGTCTCCGCCGCCGCCGACGTAGGGACCGCGCCAGTTGGCCAGTCCTTCGATGTTGCGCACCAACGCGGTCAAACCGGAAGCCGTGGTGGGCAGACTTCCGCAGTCGCGGTAATGGGAGGACAATCCGGATGCGATCGTCTCGAGCTCGCGAGCGGTCGCGTCCCTCTTGGCGGCGTTGATCTGCCCGGCTGTATAGGGAGCCATGATGCCGGCCAGCACCGCCAGGACGGCGATCACCAGGACCACCTCCAGCAGGGTGAATCCGGCGTCACTCCCTCTCGCTGCCATGTTCATCCGTACACCTCACTGCTGCAGGGCGGCCCCGATGTGAAGCAAGGGCAGGAAGATCGAGAAGGCCGCCACGCCCACGGTCAGAGCCAGGAAGACGACCATGGCCGGCCCGAACGCCGACAGGAGCTTGCGGATGGCCACCGGGATCAGCCGATCGTAGTGCTCGGCGCATCGCTGGAGCATGCCGGGAACGTCGCCGGAACCCTCGCCGACGCGCGTCATGCGGATCAGGATCTTCGGAAAGGCATGCGCCCGGGCAAACGCCTCGGCCAGCGTGTCGCCCGACTCGATCCGCTCCTCGACGTGGGCGATGGCGGTCGCCACAACCGAGTTGCCGACGACGCCGCGAACCAGCGTCAAGGCGCGATTGAGTTGAATGCCCGCGCTGAGCAGGGTCGCGAGGGTGCCTGCCAGACGGGAGTAGACGACCATCTGGAAGAGCCGTCCCACGACCGGCGCGTTCAGCTTGAACAGGTCGAGCGCCCGTCGCCCGCGAGGCCGCCGGCGAAGGTGGTTGAAGGCGAGCGCCAGCACGACTGGGGTCGCCACGGCGACCGGCCAGTAGCGCTGCGCAAATCCTCCGATGGCCAGGATGACCCGCGTCGGCAGCGGCAGGTCGAGTCCCAGGGCGTAGAGCACCTCGCCTAGTCGAGGAAAGACGAAGAATGTCAGGATGCCGATCAGCACCGCGACGGCGCTCAGGACCACCAGCGGGTAGGTGACCGCATGGCGCAGCTCATCGCGCAGGTTCCGAGACCATTCCAGATGGCGGGTGAGGGCCACGAAGGTCTCGGGGAGCTGACCGCTGACCTCGCCGGCCTCGACCAGACTGCAGTACATCGCGGAGAAGACCCGGGGGTGGGCGGCGAAGGCCTCGTGCAGCGTGCTGCCGCCGGAGACCCGCAGGTGCAGGTCGCGCAGCAACCGCTGCCAGTCCTTGTTGTCCGTCTGCTCCTCGAGATCTTCCAGAATGACAATCAGCGGTATGCCGGCCGTGAGCAGGCTGGCCAGGCTGCGAGAGAACTCGATCAGATTGCCGCCGTCGCCGCCGCCGCGGGCGAGCCAGCGAATCCGGGTCCGGTGCTGGCGGAGATCGACCAGCGTCAGCCGCCGCTCCGCCAGGGTCGCGTGGATCCCAGGCTGCCCCTCCCCGGCGATCTCTCCCTGCACCACCGTGCCTTCGGGGGTCACGGCTTTGTAGATGAAGACCTGCATCAGGCCGCTTCCTCAGCGATTTCGGGCACGGGCTCCGCCTCCCCACCCCAGGTCTGGCGCAGCGCTTCGTCGAGCGACGTCTCGCCGCTCAAGACCTGATTGCGGGCATCCTCTCGCATCAGGACCATTCCTTCTTGGCAGGCGGCCGCCTGGATAGCAGCCGCATCCGCCCGTTGATTGATCAGCGCGACGACGGTGGAAGAGACGGTAAGGACTTCCGTGATCGCCCGTCTGCCGCGATAGCCGGTGTTGTTGCACTTCTCGCAGCCTCTGGGACGATAGATCGTGTGATTGCCATCTGATGGGATGTGAAAGCTGCGCAGGTGTTCCGGGTCGGGCGCCTTATCCGGCACGCGGCAATGCGGGCACAGCCGGCGCAGGAGCCGTTGCGCCACCACCGCTGAGAGGCAGCTGCTGACCAGATAGGGCTCGACGCCAATGTCCAGGAGGCGCGGCACCGCGCCAGCGGCCGAGTTCGTGTGCAAGGTGCTCAGCACGAGATGGCCGGTCATGGCCGCGCGGAAGGCGACTTCGGCGGTCTCCTGGTCGCGCATTTCGCCCACCAGGATCACGTCGGGGTCCTGCCGCAGCAGCGCCCGCAGGCCGACGCGAAAGGTCAGGCCCGCCCGCGGGTTGACCTGCGACTGACGGATGATCGGCAGCTCGTACTCGATCGGGTCCTCGAGCGTCACGATCTTGCGCTCGAGGCCGTTGATCTCACTCAAGGCGGAGTAGAGCGTCGTCGTCTTGCCGGACCCGGTCGGGCCGGTGACCAGGATGATCCCTGACGGTCGGCGGATCGCCTCGACGAGTGCGGCGAGGTTGGTGGCTGGGAAGCCCAGATCGGCCAGTCCCTTGGCCAGCCGCGAACGATCTAGGATGCGGATGACGATGCTCTCCCCGTGCACGGTCGGCATGGTCGATACGCGCATGTTGACCTGCCGGCTATCGATGCGCGTCACGATCTTCCCGTCCTGCGGCCGGCGCGTCTCGGAGATGTCCAGCCCCGCCATGACCTTTACGCGGGCCCCGACCGCGGACTGGAGCGGCTTGGGCAATGTCGCCCCCTGGATCAGCATCCCGTCCACACGATAGCGGCAGCGTACAACTCGTTCCTCGGGCTCGATGTGCAGGTCGGTCGCGCCCTTGCGCACGGCTTCGGTAAAGACCCCGTCCATCAGACGAACCACCGCTTGCGTGTCGACCGCGCGACCGGCCTCGCCGGAGACCGACTGCCTGGCATCCGTGATCAGCGCTTCGGTATTCTCGCCCTGATCCCCCTTGAAGACCCGGTCGAGAGCGCGCAGCAGGGCGGGTTCGGGAGCGGCCACCACGTCGACTGATCGCCGTGTCAGGCGTCCCACCTCGTCCACGGCCAGGACATCGAACGTATTGACCATGGCCACTTTGATGCGCCGCTGATCAGCCGCGATCGGCATGAGCTTGCGCCGGCGGCAGAAGGCTTCGTCGAGCAGCCCCAGCACCTCAGGGGCGATGGCCAGATCGGCCAGATCGATCTCCTCGACCCCGGCCTGTTCGGCCAGGACGGTGGAGAGTTCCTCTTCGGTCGTGAAGCCCAGCGTGACCAGCACCTCGCCAAGGTGCAGGCCGAGTCGCTCGCGTTCACGCAGAGCCAGCTCGAGTTGATCAGGGGTGATCGCGCCGCGCGCGATCAGGCGCTGGCCCAGCATGGACGATCTTGGCTTGCCATCTGCGGATTGCGTCATGGCGCGCGCCCTTCACCGACACAGCATGCCGGTGGTTGAACGGTGACCTGGCTTTGACGGTCCAGCGACGGGCTAGCGTCTGAGCAGATAGCCGATGTCGTCCCCGCTCAATGTCAGATCGATCACCCGGCTGTCGATCTGCCCGTTCGGACCCGCGCTGATCACCCAGACGGGTCCGGTCTGACCCGTGTGGAATGCGCGCACATTGCACAAGTACCGGTTGCCCCACGGATCCGGCTTGAACCGGAGCGTGTACGGACCGTCCCACCGGTTCTCCCCCGTGGTCGTGTAGGCGTTGGCGCCGGCGCCGTTGGGGGTATTGTTGATCAGCTGGTTCTCGAATGTGTCGCGCGGATTCAGATCGGTCCATCCAGCGCCCGCCACCTGCGCCGGGGTTTGACCGTCACTGGTCCACAGTAGACGCACTTCCTGGTCTGAGGCCCGGTGGTCGGCGTCGTTGTGCGTGGGCCAATGCCCGCAGTCCTTGTAGAAGTCTGCCATGGCCGTGGCAATGGCCTCAGTCTCGTGCTGGGCACGCACTTCCTTCGAGTCGGTGATGTGTTTCACGATTGACGGCGCCATCACAGCGGCGAGGACGGCGATAATGCCCAGCACCGCCAGGATTTCGATCATCGTGAAACCTGCTTGTGCACGATCGATGGAACGCATGGACATACTCCTCCTCGTGGCTCGGTGACAGGCGCGCTGTGTCGGATGATGGCCCGCCGGTCGTTTCCGTGCGCTGTAGGTTTCTGGGTAGTGCATCGGCTCCCGCGTTCGATTTCTTTACCCCCCAACTCAGAGGCTGATTCGGGCCTCCCGGTGCAATCGTCAGCGGGCAATGGGCTTGGGCGGGGGCGGGACGCGCGTGACCTTGACCCGAAAGGTCCCGGGCGCGAGTTGGCTGGCCGGCGCCTCCGCGCCGGTCGCCGCGGGCGTCTCGGCGCCGGCCGCCGCGGACCGCTCGGTGGGGTCGGCCGGGGCGCAAGCCGTGGCGGGTGGGGAGCCACGCGACGCGGGGGCATCACTCGAGGAGGAAGGCGCAATCGCCGCGGTCGACTCTGCACGTGACCGCACCAGAAGCCAGTTGCGCTGGAAAACCTGACACCGCGGCGCAAGTTCTGCGGCAGCCTCGAGGTGCGGCCTCGCCTCGGCCAGGCGACCCTGCTCGAGGAGCAGAACGCCCAGGTTGTTCTCTGCCCAGGCGTCGTGCGGATCGAGCTGCAGGGCCCTGCGGTAGGCGGCAGCCGCCGACTCCTGGTGCCCGAGGCAGTGGTGCGCCCGGCCTAGCATCCGATGCGCTTCCGCCACGCCCGGCGCGATCGAGACTGCAACTTCTACATTTGCAATAGCTTGCTCTGGAAGGCCCGCATCGATCAGGACCCGCCCCAGATTGAGGTGGGCCTTCAGGTGGCGGGGATCGATCTCCAGGGTTCGCCGCAGCGCCCGCTCAGCCTCTTCCAGGCGCCCCGCCTTCCACAAGGAGAGCCCCAGAAGATAGGCGCACCAGGGATCTGCGGGATGAGCCTGAACCTGTCGCTCGAACGCAGCCGCAGCCAGCTCGTAATGCTTTTCATTATATAGAGATAGACCGTCGTCCGGCGGGATGGAGCCTGCCGACGCGGGCGCGCCCGTGCACCACAGGAGCACGCCCCCGGCCAGCCAGACCCATTTGAATCTCCGCCTCAACGGAACCATCGGCCTCCTGGGCAGGACACGGTCATTCACAGATCATGGTCGTCCGCGCACAAGCTCTGCAGGTTGTCCATCTCATCGCCGCCCGACGTATGTATCATTGCGCGTGGAACTTGGGACCGACGTCCTTGGTCTCCCCCACCGTGTCCCAGGGGCGGTCGCTCCACATCCGATAGAGAGTATCGTCGGTGCCAATGCGTTCCTTCCACCCTTCCGCGCTTGATTCTGGGTCTGGCGCTTTGTCGAGCACGCACCCCACCCCCCGGATGGCCCCGGCGACGACGGTGTGCTGCTGGCGCTCCGGCCCTTGACGTGGATGACTGGTGAAGCCCGCGAGCCAGAGCACGTGGGGGAGGCTTCCAACGGGCTAACCTGTTTTTGGGAAAGGAGATATCCTCGCGCACCGGTGGTCTGGAACGGATGCGGCGACGCGGGCGGGCTCCTGCCGGCGGGGAGAAACCGTCCATCCCGACGGTCAGGAGCGGATCGTGCCCGGCCCAGATCAGGTCTTCAGCGCGTGCAAGATCCGGTGCATCCGCGCCTAGGTGAGCTACTTCCTGGCCGCCTGCCTCCGTATCCCCCGCACCCCGTCGCCACCATGCCCCCACACGCCCGCGTCAACTCCCCAGGGTCACGCGTGCTGTCCGCCCGTCCAGCGCAATTCTCCCGTAATGCCCGACCGTTACCATCCACTCGCGATCACAGCCCAGAGACCAGGGGCCGCTCGCGCCCCCGCGCCATCACTCGAGGAGGTGCCAACATGTCGAGGTCCACGAAGATCCAGGCAGGATTCGCCCTCTGTTCTCTGCTCCTGCTGGCGGCCGCCGCGCGGGGGCATGTGGGCCAGGACTGGGTGCGCCAGTACGACGGCAGCAACCACTACAACGACTACGCTGGACCGATGGTCGTTGATCATGCCGGCAACGTGATCGTGGCCGGCCAGTCTCTCGGCGGGTTCTGGACGATCAAGTACAACTCGGATGGCATCCTCTCGTCCACGTGGCCCGACATTGGGTGCGGCATCGGCGTACGGCGTTATGAGCACGAAACCGAGCACGGCACTGAGTATGGCATCGATGTCGCAGTGGACGAGGCGTACAACGTCTACGTAGTGGGAGTCTCGACGCACCCCGGCGGCAGCCCCGGCAGCTTCGACTTCCTGACGCTCAAGTACGACGCCACCGGGCAGGGAATCTGGCGCCAGCGTTACGACGACCCCGCCGGTCAGGAAGACACTCCCGTCGCGATCGCCCTGGACGACTCGGCCAACGTCTTCGTCGCGGGGACGGCACCGCCTGGCCGGATGCCTGCCGCCAATCCAAAAGGATGATCTTGGGTCAACTTCGCTCGCGGGCTGCGTGATCTGACATCCGGGTTCGGAAGCCCGGAGCGGCATCATCATGCCATGCCTTGCTACGTCCCACAGCGCTTCAAATGGGGCTGCAAGAGCATAGACACACTGTCCTCAAGCGTTCTTTGTTCGAGCACACGCTGCACGGCGCAGTGAAGATGCTGGTGGAACTCCTGAGTCTGGTGAGCCCGACAGCCTTCTCGCGAGCGCTGCGCCTGAAGCGTTATGTCAGGCATGTCGTCAACGAATTGAACCTCCCCGATGCCTGGCAGCTGGAACTAGCTGCGATGCTGTCGCAGATCGGATGCGTGACACTACCACCCGAACTCGTGGAGCGGGCCGGCGCGGGAGACGCGCTCACGGAGGAGGAACAGAAGCTATACGGAACGCACGCCTTGATCGGCTTCGGCCTGGTCGCGAACATCCCGCGGTTGGAGCAGGTAGCCCGCATGATCCTGGAGCAGAGCGCCGAGCGGCCTGACCCGAGGGAGGATGCCGCCCAGGTCAAGCCCGAGGAAGCTCTGCCCGGAGCGAAGGTTCTCAGAGCGGCCGTGGCGTACGACCGTCTCCTGACCCAAGGGCACACGCAGGAGTCTGCGATTGGGGCAATGAAAGAACCAAGCGGGGGAGCATGGCCTCCAGGTTCTGATCGCGCTGGAGTGCATGAGCGCTGACCACGCGCGGCGGTGGCCAGGCAAGTGGGGGTCAAGGACCTGGACACAAACATGATTGCCGACGAGGACTTGAAGACCAGGAATGGATTCGTGCTGCTTCCCAAGGGACAGAAGTTGACCTATCCGGTGCTCGCCCGGATAAGGAACTACGCCGCCAATGTCGGAATCGCTGAACCCATCGCGGTTCTGGCGGGCGAGGATCTGACCGAGAGCGAGGCAGCCTAGCAGGGGGCTGCAGATGCGTGTGATTCATAGACATCGTCCTGAGCCCATGGTCGATTTCCGCAGTCATGAAAGCGGCTGATCACGATCGCGGGCGTCTACACCAGAACGGGATGAATCGCCAGGTGGAGCTCGGCATCCACAACCGCCAGGATCATCAGCTTCGGCCAGCCGGGAAATCCGCAGGGGGTGGGCCGGTTGGGAGACGCAGATAGCCTTGCGCCCTTCACACTTCGTTGCGACCCACGGCCGACCGGCCGGGCTCCAGCCGCCCGGGATCCGAGCTCAACGGGGACTCCGAGGGCATCGCCCGATACACGGGCCCGGCAATCCATCCAGCGCTCTGCACTCGCTCACGGCCTCCCCTCACCGGCCTGAGCGCGGGCGATCTCCCGCCAGGTGGCGTCGATGTCGGCCGGAATCGGGCTTGTCTCACTCTCGGGTTTGCGCACCAGAGTCAGGGCGCCGCTCGTGCATGTCGTCACACAGAGCCCGCACCCGATACAGCGAGCGGCATTGAACGTCACACCTTCGCCCTCTGCGACGAGGGCCTCCATCTGACAGCGATCCAGGCAGATCATGCATGCCTGACATTGGCCGGCGTCGAACGCCGCGATGAAAGAGCTCGCCGCGACAGCGGCCGGATGAGGATGTCGCTTGAGCGCGCCCAGAACGCCACAGCAGCATCCGCAGCAGCAGCAGATGAACACAATGCTCCGCGCGTTGTTCGGCTGGAGCACCAGGGCTTCCGCTTCGGCACGGGTCAGGATGGCCTCGAGCTCGGCGCGGTCGATGGCGCGAGCTCGACCGGTGCGCACGTAGTAATCAGCCCAGTCGCCGAAGACGAGGCAGCTCTCTTCTGGCGCGTCGCAACCCTTGCCCAGCAGCTTGGCGTGGCGGCGGCAGATACACGGCGCGACCGCGAGCTTGGCGTGTTCCCGGGTCAGTTCCCAAGCTTGCTCGTAGGGCAGCGCCTCGACATGAGTTGTGAGGCTCTTGGCCACGGGAATGGTCCGCATCTGCGGGATCGTCCGCACCGGCGGCCGGCGTTTCATCGTCCGCCAGTACTCGTGCAGAACCTCCAAGAAGTCGGGTGTCAGGTGATTGACCTGGAACTCGTAGATCCCAACGATGAACGGCGCAGCCTGGAAGGCCAGCGCACCGTCGGCGGTCGCGGACGACAGAATCAGCCCCTTGGCGGACATGCTCTCGAGCAGGAGGGTCGCGCGCGCGAGCGGCAGACCCGCTCTGGCGGCGATGGTCGCGGTATCCTCACGACCCAGCGTCAGATGAACCGCCAGTTCGGCTTCTTCAGGAGTGAACAGCTGCGCCAGCAGACGCAGCTCGGCGCCCGTTTCGCTGGGCGCGAATCCGCCGGGAAGGCGGTCGAGATGCTGGGCCAATCTCGCGTAGGGCGCGTCCACCATCACGACCTCCCGGGGAACGGGGCGGGTCAAGCGCCGGCCTCCTGTCCTTGATTCTCCTCTTTGCTGGCATCCCCCGGCGGAGTATCCGACGGCGTAGCCGGCCGAATCAAGTCACATCCCCGTCGCGCACGACGGGCGGTGTGCACTCCAGTCGGTAGCGACGTCCCCCTGATGGCCGGGGGAACCCGCTCCTCGAGACAGTCGCAGGTGCCCACTGACGCCCTGTCCCCCGGACTTCCGGGGGGCCGTCCCCCCTGGGATGGAGGTCGCTCATGCAATGCGATCTCGCACTCTCGTGCCGCCTCGCCGCGCTCGCGATCGCGATCGGCCTGGCACTCAGCCCGTCAACCGTCGTCACCCACGCAACCGCTCCCGACCGCCGGCTCGAGGCGCGCATCGACTTCGACGCGTCGTGCGCCGAGGAGATCCTCTACGATCCGGAGACGATCCTCGCCGATCCAGACCGGTTCTGGCGAACGAACCCAACGTACCGCCTGGTGGCCATGTGGCACGAGCACTCGAAGGAGCCCATTCCACGCGCCCACTGGGTTAAGGGTCTGGAGGATCTCGCCGCAGTGCCAGCCCAAGAGCGGCGTCACCAACCCGCTGGCCTCATTCTCCGTCAAGTGATGGACGCCGTGGCCGCCTTCCGCCAGGAAGCGGTTGCGCATATCTGCTCATTCCTGCCGGAGGAGGGCACCGAGCTCACGACGACCATTCATCTCACTGCTGAAACGCACCCGCGCGCCTTTCAGATCCACGACCACATCGTCCTGGACATCACCAACGAGTATTACCACAGCAGCGCACGCGCGATTCTGAGCTGTCTCGTTCACGAGGTCTTTCACATCGGGTACGGCAACCAGCAGCGACTGCGGCGTGAACTCGACCTTGATGATGCGACTGTCAACGCGATGTTGAACTCATTGCAGAACGAGGGATTGGCCACCTATGTTGCCTACACCGCGCAGCACCTCTTCCCCGCGCCCGACGATCGGGACTTCGCAATGCTGGAGCGCGAGAGAGACGTGAAGATACGACGGCACAAGGTCAATGAGCTTTTCAGGCGGGCCAAGTCCGGCAATCCGGGCGACCTCTGGGGCGCATTCTGGAGCACCGGCATTCGGGACCGTGGCTACTATGTCGTCGGCGCCTACATGGCCAAGACCATTGACGAGCGGCTCGGCCGCGAGGCCCTGATCGCCACCGTGGCCCAGGGTCCGCGCGCGTTCGTTCGCGTCTACAACCAGGCGGTGGACGAGAGCATGAGGCTGGCCGAATTCGAGGATCCGATCGCGCTCACGCGACAGCAGCAGATTCGGAAGGCGGCCTTCGATCGGGACGCCTCGGCGATGCGGGATCTGCTGCGGGCGTACACCAGCGGCCAGGCTGAGCCGGAAACCGCGCTGGAGCACACCCTCGTCTCCGCGGCGATCATGCTGCAGCAGACTGGCGAGATGGAGATGGCCGTCGAGATGCTCGGGGTCAACGCTGCCATTCATCCGCAATCTTCAGCAGCCTACCAGTATCTCGCGGATGCCTACGCGCGCGGCGGCCGGCGTGAGAAGGCCGTGGAATGCTATCACCGGAGTATCGAACTGGACCCCGACGGGATCAGCGCGTTCAACTCGGAGCAGGCGTTGGCGGGGGCGGTCGAGAGCGAGTAGCCGACAACCGGTGCCAGGCCCACGGAGCATGGGGGGGGACGGATGGGGGTCCTGGGCCCCAGAGGGCTCAGGCGTC
Organism: uncultured bacterium; assembly: GCA_964603725.1. Classification (GTDB taxonomy): domain Bacteria; phylum Eisenbacteria; class RBG-16-71-46; order CAIMUX01; family WJJG01; genus CAZDKK01. The sequence goes on along the minus strand of CAZRWW010000014.1, from coordinate 25,577 downwards.
CTCGACGAAGATCGCCCGCACAGTCTCGGATACGACCCGCGCCTTGTGCCGGTACTCGTGGCCCGTAGGCAGGCACACGCCGTCGCCGTCTTTGTAGATCACCTTCGTGTCGGCGAACTCAATCTCAAATGTCCCGGATAAGATGCAGCCGAAGTGGCCGCGCTCGCACCAGTGAGGTTCCATGGCGCGCGTGTACTCGACCAGGCGCACTCGACGTTTGCCGATCGTGACTGACTTGTGTCGGACTCCGTGCATTGGAGACTCCCAGTCCAGGGCGGCGAAGTCAATCCTTCGTGGATCCACGTCGTCTCCTCGCATCTGTTGGCCGGTTCGCGGTCATCACCTCAGCCGTATTCATCCCCACACCAGCATACTAGGCGCGACGGTCGCGGGCTGCAATGGGGGGTTGGGGCATGGCCGGTTGTCTCTCGCGCGGGCCTCGTACGGCGAGTTCGTCTCGTAGGCAAATCCGCAGAAGCGTGCATGTGCCATGCCGCCCCCGCAGGCCCCAGCTCGAACCGATCGGTGTCCGTGTTCACATAGCAGGAGGGTGGCAAGCACGTCGAGGGGCGCCCGCAGGATCGCGAGGAAATCGCCCAGCCCGCAGCCTGGATACACGGTGATGACCACCTCGGCCCAATTGCTGAGGACGTTCACGGACGGGGTCCACAGCGGCCCTCAACCGCGACGAGGCCCCAGTCGGCCGGCCATGCGATGACGACGACGATGCCCTTGAGCACGGTTGGATCCCGCCAGAGGGGTTGCAGGATCCGCCCGAAGTCTAGGAGCTCCCCTCTCCGGTGGTCTGGAGGATCTGCTCGCAATCCATGACCGTTGCGAGCGCAAAGAGGTCGGGGATATGCGCTAGCACATGGGCAATCCCGAGCTCGGGGATCACCGGGTTGCCCCAGGTCGACGCCGATGTCCCGGCAATCGCCATCGCGCCTCCCCTTGGCATGGGCATCTTGGCACGATCACACGACGGTGTTCTACACATGTGGACCCCCTCCGGTCTCTAGAGGCTCGACAAGCGCTGGCGGTGCCCCCGACGTGAGCGGCCGAGACAAAGGTGGGGGCGGACGCCCAAGAGGGGGATGGGCTCACTCGTCTGGAGACCCGGATCGTCTTCGGAACCATGGCCGAGGCATTCCTGGCGCGTCGCCTGAGCGGGCGCGCGGAGCCCTCGGCGGCGACGCCGCCGGATTCGCGGGCGCAGTGGCAGCATGCCGAGCGGCGACCTCACGCCTCTCCTGGGTCGAGCCAATCGTAGCTGTCGCGGGTGATCTCGGCGCGCACGTTGCCCGTGTGCGCGATTCCGGCCGGCTCGAACAGCAGCAGCTTGACGTGCCCGCGGGGCAGCACGCGGTGCTCGCGACCGCTGGGCACGATCGTGAACTCTCCTGGGCGCAGCGTCACCGCGCCGTCGCGCTCCAGGACGTCGAGCTCGCCCTCGAGCACGAGGAAGAGCTCGTCCTCATGATCGTGCGTGTGCCAGGGAACTTTGTCACCCTCGAGCCGGACGATCTTGACGTGCTGGCCATTGAGCTCGCCCACGATCTTCGGCGAGAAGGTGTCTGTGAACAGCGTGAAACATCGCTCGATGTTGACCACTGCGGGCATCGCCGCACCTCCTTCGACCACGAGCCGGCGCGCACGTACTGGGGGAGGGCGCGCAGTTCTCGATGCCGACACCCCAGGGTATGCGGATAGCCGGCCGGCAGCAACCTTCGCGCGCACCTCCGGAAAGCTGCAGTCCCGCGTCGCGTCCGCCGAGTTTGCACCGGATGCAAGAGGGTCAAGATCCGGCGGATGGGGCTGAACTGCACTGGTATACTCCTCCATAGAAGTGGCTGCTGTTCTTCTCGCCGCGGGCGAGCCTGGAGAGTTGCGTCCTGGGACGAGTGCGGCGCCAACCAAAGACCCCGCACCACCTCGGGAATCGTGAAGATCGGGTGGCCGTGCGTGACAGCCGCAGCGATCTCCTCGTGCAGTTTCTCGGCGAACGGCGCCCGCCCGCCTGGCCTGACAACTGTGAGAATCGCGAGGGAGCAGCCCCCCCTACGTCTCCCTCGGCAGCTCCCCCAGCTCCGCCAGCGTGAAGACCGGCCCGTCCTTGCACACGAGCTTGCCGCCCACGTTGCAGCGGCCGCACATGCCGATGCCGCACTTCATGCGGTTCTCGAGCGAGAGGTAGATCTGATCATCACTGAACTGCGCCGCCTTGAGCACCGGCATCGTGTACTTGAGCATCGCCGGCGGCCCGCAGATGATGACGATCGCGTTGGCCGGGTCCTTGATCTTCTCCTTCACCACCGCCGGCACGAACCCCGTGTGGCACTCCCAACGCGGCCGCCAGGGCTCGTCCGCCTGCATCGCATCGACCGTCACGTGCATCTCGATGCCGCTCTCCGACTCCTTCCAGCGGTCCAGACAGTCGTTGTAGAGCAGTAGACTCAGGCACCGCGCGCCGTAGACCACCGAGACCTTCTCGAACTTCTTGCGATTGGCGGGATCGCTGATGTAGACGATCGAGGAGCGCAGCGTCGAGAAGGCGCACCCGCCCCCGATGATGATCACGTTCTTGCCGGCCATCCGCTCCCACGGGTACCAGTTCCCCAGCGGTCCGCGCACGCCGACGATGTCGCCCGGCTTCATGCTGTGCAGGTAGGCCGTCACCACGCCCATCTTCTGCACCGTGAAGAGCAGGTGGCCCTTCTCGGTCGGCGACGAGGCGATGCCGATCGGGATCTCGCCCTTGCCGGCGATCGAGATCTCGGCGAACTGGCCGGGGATGAAGGTGAACGCCTCCTCGTCGGCCTTATTCAAGAAGACGAGCTTGAAGGTCTTCAGCGAGTGGTCGCCCGTCTCGGTGATGATCTCCTCGATCCTCATCGGGTAGGGCAGAAAGGGATTCTGTGGAGTAGCGATCATCTTGGGCTCACCTGCTCGCTGGGGTTGCCGGGGACCCGGCCGCCGGGCCTGCCGGCGCGGTTGCCGGGGAGCCCGACGGGCCTGCCGCGGCGACAAAGCCGTTCATCCGCTCGGCGACCTCGCGTATGTCGATGTTGACGGGGCAGGCCTCGACGCACCGGCCGCAGCCGACGCACATCACGCCCCGGTCGTACTTGTCGAGGTAGTACTTCAGCTTGTGCATGAACCGGTTGCGCACGCGCTGCGTCTTCACCCCCCGCGGGTTGTGCCCCGAGGCGTGCAGCGTGTAGAGCGGGAACATGCACGAGTCCCAGTTGCGGATGCGGTCGCCCTGCTGCTTGCGCACCTCGTCCTGGATGTCGAAGCACCAGCAGGTCGGACACAGGAAGGTGCAGACGCCGCAGTTGAGGCACCCCGCGGCGACCTCTTCCCAGAAGTTCGCCTCGAAGAGCGGCACGACCGGCTGCGCCTTGATCCGCTCGGTGGGCAGGGCCGGCAGCTTGGGCGCCTGCGCGATCAGCTTCTCGACGGCCGCTCGCTCGGCCGGGCCCGCCTCCGCGCCGCCCATCGCCGCGAGCACCGCCTCGCCCTTGGGCGTGACCGCCTTGGCGACGTAGCCGGCGCCGATGTCGTAGACGATCGCATCGAGGCCGCGCTCGTCATACGGCCCCGCGTAGTTCTCGGTCGCGAACATGCTCGCGTCGGCCTCGGCCCGGCAGATGCCCACCAGGGTCGTCGCGGCGTAGCGGAGGATCCACCAGGGATCTTTGTACTCGGGCGTGTCGAAGTTGACGTCCATCACCTTGAACGCGAGCGCGTCGTAGGGGCGGATGCCCACCACCACCTGGGGCGGGTACTCCTTGGGCGCCTCCTTCATGATGTGATGCTCGGGCTCGTGCTCGTCGGTCGTGTAGACCAGCATGCGCTCGGACTGCGGGAAGACGAGGCCCTTGGGCGAGATGCGCGTCTTGCGGTAGCCAAAGTCGGGGCGAGTCCCGTCGGCGAGCTCCTTGAAGACATAGAATTCGCCCTCGCGCACCGGCACGAAGACCTTGTGCGCCGGGCGCAGCTTCGCGACCGCGCTCAGGAAGTCATCGTATGTGTAGTGTCTCATCGCCATCCGCGCCACCTCGGAGCTGCTGCCGCCAGCCATGGCGGGCTCAGCACTTCACCCCCCAATGTCCCCCCCGCTACTTGAAGAACTCGTTGTGATCCTCCAGCCGGTACTGGTCCAGCAGCGGCCGCTGGTCCGGGTCGAGGCCGGCCTCGAAGTCGTAGAGCTCCTTGGCCTCCGCATTCAGCCGGCTGGTCAGGTAGCGGACCGGGATGTCCAGCGGGCACGCCCGCTCGCAGGCGCCGCAGTCCGTGCAGCGCCCCGCCAGGTGCAAGGCGCGCAGGAAGTGGAAGGTCAGCGTGTCGGTCGGATCCGAGCTCTTGCCGACCCACTGCGGGCGCGATTCGTCCACGAAGCAGGTGGGGCAGTAGCACATCGGGCAGGCGTTGCGGCAGGCGTAGCAGCGGATGCACGGCGCGAAGGCCTGCTGGAAGAAGCTCCAGCGTTCTTCCTCACTCTGTTTGGCCGCGGCCAGCACATCCTCGGGCGCCACGTAACCGGCCGGATCGGGCACCGGGTCGCCCAGCATCTCGTCGTGGATGACCGGATTGTGGTGCGCGCAGATGCGGCAGTTGCGCGCCAGGAAGTCCTGGTAGCGGAGCTCCTCGCTTCCCCCCTCGACGGTGATGACCAGCTTCTCGCCGTTCAGGCGGGCGCCGGTGATCTCCCGGCCGGCGTGCTTCTCCGCGATCTTCTTCGCGATCGCGCTGCGATCGAGCATCCCGGTGCACGGCACGCCCACGATGTGGAGCTGATCGCGCGCGACCTGGTGCTCCTGGATCAGCGTCACGAGGTTCCGCGAGACGCAGCCCGTCGCCACGATGCCGATGCTGCCCTTGCGGCCGACAACGAAGTTCGCCAGGTTGATGGCGCAGTTCGCGTCCCACACCAGGCTGTCGGCCTGCTCGGGGCGCGTGATCACGACCGGATGGTGGACGAGCGGCACCGAGCCGGCGCGGTACCCGATGAAGCAGTCCACCTTCTTCTCGTCGAGCAGGCGCCGCGCGGCCGCGCGCAGCTTGTCCGTGTAACCTGTCACGTAAGCACCTGTCCCTCTGTCGTGCTGCCTATCCCTCTGCCCCGATAGTCCCTGGATCAGATGATCCCTAGACCACCTGTGCCCTCGTCTTGATGAGCTGATGCGCCGGCCCCGCCTGCTTGACCGCCGCGACGACCTCCTTGGCCGTCGCCGCAAACTTGGGCCCCTCGGCGGCGGAGATCCACGAGAAGTGCAACCGGCGCTCGTCGATGCCGACATGCTTGAGTAGCGCGCGCAGCATCGTGAAGCGCCGGCGCGCGTAGAAGTTGCCCTCGATGTAGTGGCAGTCGCCGGGGTGGCAGCCCGAGACCCACACGCCGTCGGCGCCGCTGCGGAAGGCGGCCAGGATCATTTTCGGTCCGATGCGCCCCGTGCACGGAACGCGGATGACCTTGAAGTTGGTCGGATACTGCAGGCGGTTGACGCCGGCCAGATCGGCGGCGCCGTAGGTGCACCAGTTGCACAGGATCGTGACGATGCGCGGCTCCCAGGCTGCCATGTCCACGTCCCCCGGCCTGGTCGCCGGTCGCTCCCCCGCCATCGCGGCCGCTCCCGCCGTCCCCGCCTGCGCTGTCCCCGCCAGCGCCGCACTTGCCTGCGCCGACCCCGCCCGAGCTGTCCCTACCTGCGCGTGTGTGCCCACGGCGTGGTCCATCAGACGAAGGCCTCCTCGATCTGCGCGATGATCTGCTCCTCCGAGAAGCCGCGGGCGAAGATCGCGTTCGAACGACACGAGGCCACGCACAGCCCGCAGCCCTTGCACAGGATCGGGTTGATCTCCGACTTGCCCGCCCACGGCCCCGACTCGAGGAAGTTGGGCGCGCTGTAGGGGCAGACCTCGACGCACACGCCGCAGCTCGAGCAATGGCGCGGGTCGACGTAGGCAACCGTGCCGGAGATGTTGATGCTGCGCCGCGCCAGCAGCGTCGTCGCCCGCGAGGCGGCGGCGCGCGCCTGGGTGATGCTCTCGTCGATGCCCTTGGGGTAGTGCGCCAGCCCACACAGGAAAACCCCGTCGGTGGCGAACTCCGAGGGCCCCAGCTTGACGTGCGCCTCGAGGAAGAACCCCTGCTCGGTCAAGGGCACCTTGAACATCTGGGCCAGCTTCTCGTCCTTGTACGGCACGATCGCCGCCGCCAGCGTGAGCAGGTCCGCGCGGATCTCCCACTCCTGGTGCAGGGCCGGGTCGGAGACGCGGATGAGTAGCCCGTCGGGCCCCGCGGTCACCTGCGGCTTGGCGGCGACATCGAAGCGGATGAACTTGACGCCCTCGCGCCGAGCACGCTCGTAGACGAGCTCCCGCAGTCCGTAGCTGCGGATGTCCCGGTAGAGGACGTAGACGTCCATCGCGGGATTGAGCTCCTTCAAGGCCAGCGCCGCTTCGAGGGTGTGCGTGCAGCAGACGCGCGAGCAGTAAGGCCGCTCGGGCTCGCGCGAGCCGACGCACTGGATGAAGGCGGCCGCGCGCACGTGCTTGAGGCTCGGATCGTGGCGCATCAGCCGCTCGTCCAGCTCCTGGTGCGTGAGGACCGCCGGGTTCTGACCGTACAAGTACTCGCTGGGCACGTGAGCGCCCGCGCCCGTGGCGACGACCGCCACGCCGTGGCGCACCTGGGTCTCGGCGCCGTTCTTGGCGAGCGTCGAGGTAAAGTTGCCGACGAACCCATCGACCGCCTTGAGCGTCGTGCCCGTGTGCACGGTGATTAAGGGATCGGTGCTCACGGCCTTCTTGAGATCGCGCAGCGCGGCCTGGATGTCCTCGCCCATCCACGTGCGATGGAGCCGGTTGGCTTGGCCGCCCAGCTCCGGCTCGCGCTCGATCAGGTGGACCGCGTAGCCCTGGTTGGCCAGCGTCTTGGCGGCCGTCATGCCCGAGATGCCACCGCCGATCACCATCGCGCTCTGATCGATGTCGAGCCGCGCCTCGGCCAGGGCTTCGGCACGGCTGACCTTGGCCACCGCCATGCGCACGAGGTCCTTGGCTTTCTCGGTGGCCTGCGCGGGCACGTCCTTGTGCACCCAGCTCACGTGGTTGCGGATGTTGGCGAACTCGAAGAGGTACTTGTTCAAGCCCGCCGCCTCCATCGTTTCCTGGAAGAGCGGCTCGTGGGTCTTGGGCGAGCAGGCCGATACCACGATGCGGTTGAGCCGGTGCGCCGTGATCGCCTTCGACAGCGATTCCTGCGCGTCCATCGAGCAGGCGTAGAGGAGGTCCGCGGCATGGACGACATTGGGCAGCGTCCGCGCGTAGGCGGTCGTGGCGGGGACGTCGATCACCCCCCCGATGTTCCGGCCGCAGTGGCAGACGAAGACGCCCACGCGAATGCCGGCGTCGCCCGGGATCTCCGCCTCGGGCGGCGTGAATGCCTCCTTGGTCAGCGTCCCGCGCGCGGCGGCGAGGTACTTGCTCACCGCGCCGGCGGCGCCGCCCGCCTCCATGACCGTCTCGGGAATGTCCTTCGGGCTGTTGAGGATGCCGCAGGCGAAGATACCCCGGCGGCTCGTCTCGAGCGGCTCGAAGCTCGTCGTATCGGCAAACCCGTAACGGTCGACGTCAAAGCCAAAGCGCTCGGCCAGCTCGCGGGCCGCGGGCGGCACGCGGAAGCCGACCGACAGCACGACGAGATCGAAGGTCTCCTCGCGCCGCTCGCCCTGCTCGTCGATGTAGCGCAGGGTGAGATCGCGCGTGACCGGGTCCTCGAAGATGCGGCTCACCATCGAGCGCACGTAGCGCACGCCGTGCTGCTCCTCGGCGCGCGTCACGTACTCGTCGAAGCCTTTGCCGAAGGCGCGCAAGTCGATGAAGAAGATCGTCGGCTCGACTTCGGGATCGTGCTCCTTGGCGATCACCGCCTCCTTGGAGGCGTACATGCAGCAGACCGAGGAGCAGTAGTCCTTGTCGCAGGTGCGGTCGCGCGAGCCCACGCACTGGATCCAGGCGATCTTCTTGGGGTCCTTGTGATCCGAGGGCCGGAAGATGTGGCCCATCGTGGGGCCCGAGGCCGACAGCATGCGCTCGAACTGGATCGAGGTGATCACGTTGTCGTAGATGCCGTAGCCGTACTCCCCGCGGACCTCGGCCTCGAATTCCTTGCCGCCCGGGGCCAGCACGACCGCGCCGACGTGCAGCTCGATGTCGCGCGGCTCGGCGTCGTAGTCGATCGCGTGGACGCCGCAGATCTGCGAGCAGACGCCGCACTTCCCGGCGCGCAAATGCACGCAGCTCTGATCGTCGATCACCGGGATGCGCGGGACGACCTGCGGATAGAAGATCTTGATCGGCTTCTTGCGCCCCAGCCCCTCGTCGAAGGGATCGGGCATGACCTGCGGGGTGAGCGGGGTCAGGTCTTCCATCTTCAGGAAGCCGACGGGGCACATCTGCACGCACGCGCCGCATGCGCGGCACAGGTGCTGGCTCGCCTCGATCCCCTCGGCCTTGAGCTTGAGCGCCCCCGCCCCCATCAGCTCATGGCAGGTCGTCACGCACAGCCCGCAGCGGATGCAGTCGTGGCCCATCTGGCCGGCGAACTCGTCTTTCAGGCGCATGGACCGCTTGGCCACCGCGCCGGCGAAGCCCTGCTCGATCTCGGCGATGCCGCCGCGCTCGATGGCCGCGGCCTTGGGCGGGCAGGCCGTGAAGCAAGCCCCGCAGCCGATGCACTTGGCCGCGTCGATCACCGCGCGCTCGCCCTTACTCCAGGTGATCGCGTCGACCGGGCAAGCCTTGAAGCATGCGCCGCAGCGGATGCACTTCTCGGCGCTCACCTTGTAGGTCCAGGCCTGGGGCGCGGGACCGGCGACCGGGCCGCGGTAGGGGATCATGTGAACGAGGCGCTCGGACAGGATCGGTCGTGGCTTGCCGCCTGCTCCGGCATCCGCGCCGGCCGCGACGGCGGCCCGGCCTTGTTCGCCCTTGACCTCGGCGCCCAGGCATGGCGCCACCGCCTCGGGGAAGTAGGGCTTGAAGATGACCGGGCAGTGCTCCTCGCACATCCCGCAGCCGGTGCACTTCTCCTCGTCGACGTAGCGCGCGTGCCGGCGGATCTTCACCTGGAAGTCGCCGACCTCGCCCGTGATCGCGGTCACCTCGGTGTGCGTGAGCAGCTCGACGTCCTTGTGCCGGCCGACCTCGACCAGCTTGGGCGAGACGATGCACATCGAGCAGTCGTTGGTCGGGAAGGTCTTGTCGAGCTGGGCCATCTTGCCGCCGATGCCCGGCGCCTTCTCGACCAGGTAGACCTTGTAGCCGGAGTTCACCAGATCGAGCGTGGCCTGCATGCCCGCCACGCCGCCGCCCACGACGAGCACGGCGCCCACGGGCTGCCCGCCGGCGGTCTGGCGCTTGTCTGGAGTCTGGATCATGCCGAACCTGCGTCCCTTTGCTGATGGTTACTCGGCCGGCGTTGGCTCGCTCCCGTCGCGCGCTGTCGTCGCCGGTGTCACGCCGGCGCCCGCGCCCTGACCCGCGGCCCGTGCCGCCTTGAGCCGCTCGCCCAAGAGCCGGGCATCCACCAGGTGCCCCTTGGCCCAGCGGTTGTCGCCCTGCTCCGCCATCGCCCCGGCCAGGATCTCGGTGGCGAAGTAGACCGGCAGCGGCTGGAAGCCGCGCTCGGCGCCGGCCAGGTCGGCCTGCCGCGACTCGAGGTTGGCCTGGCACATGGCGCAATCGGTCACCATGGCCTCGGCCCCGCCCCGCTTGGCCGCCATGACGATGTCCTTCACCAGACCGCGCACGATGTCGGCCCGCGTCACCGTCAGGCTGCCGCCGCAGCACTCGGTCTTGTGCGACCAGCGCACCGGCGTCGCGCCGGTGGCCGCGATGATGCGATCGAGGTCGGTGGGGTGCTCGTGGTTGCTCGCGCCGGTGATCTTGGGCGGGCGCTGTGAAAGGCAGCCATAGTAGGCGGCGAGCTTCAGCCCGGTAAGCGGGCGCCGGACCCGCGACTTGATCTGGGCGATCATCTCGTCGCTGGCCAGCATCGCCGTCACGTACTTGATCTCGAAGCTGGGCGCGTAGCTCGTGCGTCCGTGCTTTTCGGGGTGATCGCGCAAAACGTGATCGGCGTGGCGCAGCCTCAGATAGCAGGCGGGGCACGGCGTGACAACGGTCGCGTGCCCGCTCGCCTGAGCCAGATCCAGACTGCGCGCGGTCAGGCCGATGTCGAGGGCCGCGTCGGTCATGTGGGCCGAGGAGGCGCCGCAGCAGTTCCAGTCGGGGAGCTCCTCGAGCTCGATCTTCAGGTGCGCCAGCGTCTCGCGCAGCGAGGCCTCGTAGTCGGCAGCGGTTCCCTTCATGGTGCAGCCGGGGAAATAGGCGAACTTCATGCCGGCCCTGCCCCCTTGTCGCGGTCAGCCAATCGCCCCTCGCCGCGCTCAGCTCGCCGGCGCGCGGCGCGGGCCTCGCGGTAGATCCTCCGGAGCGCGGCCTGGTCCTTGATGCGGTGCGGGCGCAGCCCCAGCTTGCCCTGCATGAAGAGCTTCATGCCCATGCCCAGGTCGCTGAAGAAATCGCGGCTGCGCAGCTTGTACGTCGCGAAAAGCTCCACTTCGAATACGCGTCCCCAGTGGCGGATCACGTCGACGTAGGTCTTGTGGAAGGCGGCGATCCGGGGTTCCGCGGGGCGGTACCCCTTGCGGATGCTGTACTGGCGCAATACGTCCATCAGCCCGGCGATGTCGATGTCGTTGGGGCAGCGGGTGGTGCAGGTTTCGCATCCCGCGCACAGCCAGATGGCGTGGCTGCGCATGATGGGCTGCTCCATGCCGAGGGCCGCCAGCTTCACGACCGTCATCGTCTTCAAGTCGAAATGCGGTTGGATCGGGCAGCCGGAGGAACAGCGGCCGCACTGGTAACAATCCTGGGGCGTGATCCCCGCGGAGCGGATCTCGCCAAGAAGCTCGGTGCTGAATTCATTCAGCCGCAGGGCCTGTGGGCTCATCGATGATCTCCACAGCGTGAGACAACAAGTACAGTATTGTGGCGGAAGGTGCGGGAGGTGTCAACCCGGAGCCGATCTGGACGCCGATCCTGAAGCGGCCCGGCGCCGGCTGGCCATGGCGCGAGCCTGCCCCGGACCGGCGGAGGGCGACCCGTGGCCGCCCCGAGCCCGCCGGCATCGGCCCGCGGCCGCCCCGAGCCCGTCCGTGCCCGTCGTAGCCCCAGGAGCGGCGCGGATGGGCATTGGCAGAATCAGAATGATGATCATTAGCACAGAAGGGTGGGATGGCACTCGGCGCCCGAAAGCGGCGTTCGGAAAGCATCGCATGCGTACCGGTACGGATTGACCACAGTGCCGCGTTTGGTATCATATCTTCCTTTTTCTCGTCGCCCAGTGGGCGCGAGCGAGAGAGCAGCAGTCACCAAGGAGGCCGTGCCGTGCAACTGACCATCGACGGACGGGTCATCGAGGCATCACCCGGGCAGACGGTGCTGGATGCCGCGCGGGCCGCCGGCATCTACATCCCGGCCCTCTGCTACCATCCCAAGACTGGCAAGGCGGGCCGCTGCCGCGCTTGCGTGGTGGAGGTCGAGGGCCAGCGCGGCCTGAAGGAGTCCTGCGCCCTCCCCGTGCGCGACGGCATGGTGGTCCACACCGACACCCCGAAGGTGGATCAGACCCGGCGCATGGTTGTGGAGCTGCTCCTCTCGGAGGGGCACCACAACTGCATCTCCTGCCAGGCCAACGGCCAGTGCGAGCTGCAGGAGATGGCCTACCATCTGGGCATCGAACGCCCCGCCTACCTGATCGAATCCGAGCCAACGCCGGTGGATGCCTCCTCCGAGGGCGTCGTGCGCGACACCGACAAGTGCATCCACTGCGGGCGGTGCGTGCTGGCCTGCCAGAACGTGGTCGTCAACGAGGTTCTGGCCTTCGCCTACCGCGGCAGCCACGCCGAGGTGGTCTGCGACGATGATCTGCCAATGGGCGACTCGTCCTGCGTGCAGTGCGGCGAGTGCGTGCAGGTCTGCCCGGTGGGCGCCCTGGTGCTCAGGCAGCCCAAGGAGCGCAAGATCCGTCCGAGCGAGACGACCGCTACGAAGGTCACTTGCCCCTACTGCGGCGTGGGCTGCCAGATCGACTTGCACACCCAGGACAACAAGTACGCCTTCGCGATGGCCCACGAAGGCCACTGGGAGCGCCAGCCCAACAAGGCCATGCTCTGCCTGAAGGGGCGCTTCGGCCTCGACTTCGTGGACGCCCCCGACCGCCTACGCGCACCCTTGATCCGCAGGAACGGCGAGCTGGTGGAGGCGAGCTGGGACGAGGCCCTCGACCTGGTGGCCGAGCGCTTCAAGACCGTGAAGGCCGAGCACGGCCCTGACGCCCTGGGCTTCTTCGCCTCGGCCAAGGTCACCAACGAAGAGAACTACGCCCTGGGACGCTTCGCGCGCGCGGTGATCGGGACCAACAACATCGACCACTGCGCACGATTGTGACACAGCTCCACCGTGGCCGGTCTGGCCGCGACCTTGGGCTCGGGCGCGATGACCAACAGCATGGAGGAAGTCCTCCAGGCCAAGGTGATCCTCGTGATCGGTTCCAACACGACCTGGAACCACCCGGTCTTCGGTTCGTTGCTCAAGCAGGCAGTGAAACTGCGCGGCGCCAAGCTGATCGTCTGCGATCCGCGCCGCATCGACCTGGTCGACTTCGCCGACATCTGGCTGCAGCAGCGCAACGGCTCCGACGTGGCGCTCCTCTCGGGTCTCGCGCACATCATCGTGCGGGAGGGCTGGGAAGCCGCCGCCTACTTGCGCGAGCGCACCGAGGGTTGGGAGGAGTACCGCAAGTCCCTCGAGTTCTACACGCCCGCGAAGGTGGCGGAGCTGACCGGCGTTCCGGCGGACGACCTCAATGCCGCAGCGAAGTTGTACGCCCGGAGCGGCGTCGGGGCGCTCTACTACTGCATGGGCATTACCCAGCACAGTCACGGCGTCGACAACGTCAAGGCCTGCGTGAATCTGCAGCTCGTCACCGGCAACATCGGCGTCGAGGGCGGGGGCGTCAACCCGCTGCGCGGCCAGAACAACGTGCAGGGCGCGTGCGACATGGGCGGTTTGCCGAACGTCTTCACCGGTTACCAGCCCGTGACCAATGCGACGGCGGTGGAGAAGTTCTCCAAGTACTGGAAGACCCCGCTGAGTGACAAGATCGGTTTAACATTGACCCAGATGGTGCCGGAGTGCGGCCAGAAGATCCACGCGCTATACATCCTCGGCGAGAACCCGCTCGTCTCCGATCCGAACCTGCACCACGTCGAGGAAAGCCTGCGCAAGCTGGACTTCCTCGTCGTCCAGGACATCTTCCTGACCGAGACAGCGAAGCTCGCGGATGTCGTGTTGCCGGGAGTGTCCTTCGCCGAGAAGCTCGGCACGATCAGCAACACCGAGCGCCGCGTCCAGCTCACCCAGCCGGCCATCGCTCCCACCGGCAACGTGCGCCAGGACTACGAGATCATCGCCGATCTCGCCGCCCGTTTCGGCCACGAGTTCCCGCGCACGCCCGAGGGGCTCTTCCGCGAGATCCGCGATCTGACGCCCTCCTACGCGGGGCTGACCTACGATCGCATCCGCGAGGTGGGCCTCCAGTGGCCATGCCCGGCCGAGGATCATCCGGGCACGCGCTTCCTGCACGCCGGCAAGTTCGCCCGGGGGCTGGCGCTGCTCACGCCGATCGAGTACCGCCCACCGGCGGAAACGCCCGACGGCGACTTCGACCTGGTGATGAGCACAGGCCGCATCCTCGAGCACTTCCACACGGGCAGCATGACGCGCCGCTCGCAGGCCCTCGATGCGCTGGTGGGCGCGGGCCACGTCGAGCTGCACCCGAACGAGGCGCGCAAGCACGGGATCGCCACCGGCGACCGGGTGGCGGTGATCACCCGGCGCGGCCGGATCGAGACCGCGGCGCTGGTCACCGAGCGGGTCGCCCCGGGCTCGATCTTCGTGCCGTTCCACTTCGCCGAGGCGGCGGCCAACACGCTGACGAACGACGCGCTCGATCCGATCGCGAAGATCCCCGAGTTCAAGGTCTGCGCGGCGCGCATCGAGCGCGTGGGCGCGGGGACGAAATGAGGGCATCGCGGGAGCCGCGCCCGGTGAGCACCGCCCGGCGCAGGCGCGCGATGATCGTGGAGTTGTGAGTCCATGCACACAGAGCTGAAGCATTCCATCGAGAAGATCGCCTCCCGCTACCCTGTTCGGCGATCGGCGCTTTTGCCTGCCCTCCACCTGGTCCAGAAGCACGCCCGCGGGTCGATCGGCCGCGATGATCTGGCCGCCGTGGCCGAGCTCATCGGGGTGCCGGTGTCCGAGGCCTACGGGGTGCAGACCTACTACACCATGTTCCGGCGCGCCCCGGTGGGCCGATTCCACCTGCAGGTCGACACGAACATCCCGGCGATGCTGGCCGGCGCCGAGGAGATCGTCGCCCATCTCGAGCAGTCCCTGGGCATCCGGGTCGGCCAGACGACGAAAGACGGCCTCTTCACGCTGTCCACCGTCGAGGATCTCGCATCCTGCGGCACCTGCCCGGTCATCCAGGTCAACGACCGCTACTACGAGCAGATGACGATCGCGCGCGCCGACACGCTGCTGGCGAGCCTGCGCCGGGGCGTGATGCCCGACCTGCCGGGCGCGGACCACTACGGCTCCGAATGCAAGGTGCTGCTGGCCCGCCGCGGCCTGCCGAACGCCACCGAGATCGACGTGTACATCAAGAGCGGCGGCTACCGCGCCCTCGAGCGGGCCCTGGAGATGGAACCCGCAAAGGTGGCATCCGAGGTCAAGACCTCGAACCTGCGCGGCCGCGGCGGCGCGGGCTTCCCGGCCGGCGTCAAGTGGGGCTTCCTGCCCAAGGACAGCGGCCGGCCGATCTATCTGATCTGCAACGCCGACGAGGGCGAGCCGGGCACCTTCAAGGACCGGCAGATCATGGAGTACGACCCACATCTCCTGATCGAGGGCATGGCGATCGCGGGTTACGCCATCGGCGCCAAGCTCGGGTTCATCTACATCCGGGGCGAGTTCGCCTGGATCGCGGAGATCCTCGAGCGGGCCATCGCGCAGGCCCGCTCCCGCGGGCTGCTGGGCAAGGGCATCAAGGGCACGGATACCGAGTTCGACATCATCGTCCATCTCGGCGCCGGAGCCTACGTCTGCGGCGAGGAGACGGCGCTGATCGAGTCGCTCGAGGGCAAGCGCGGCAATCCGCGGCTGAAGCCCCCCTTCCCGGCCGTGGTCGGCCTCTACGGCTGCCCGACGATCGTCAACAACGTCGAGACGCTGGCCCTCGTGCCCTACATCATCGAGCACGGCGCCCAGGCCTTCATGAAGTTCGGCACGACCAACAACTATGGCCCCAAGATCTTCGGCATCTCGGGGCACGTGCATCGTCCCGGCGCCTACGAGTTTCCTATGGGCACCCGCCTCGAGACCCTGCTGGAGGCGGCCGGCGGCGTGGTGGGCCGGCTGAAGGCGGTCATCGTGGGCGGGCTGTCGGTGCCGATTCTCACCGCCCAGGAAGCCGAGGGGCTCATCATGGATCACGACGCGTGCCTGAAGAAGGGCACGATGCTCGGATCCGGGGGGATCATCGTCATGAACGAGACGGCGAGCATCCCCCGGATTGCGCTGCGCACGATCCGCTTCTACGCTCACGAATCGTGCGGCCAATGCACCCCCTGCCGCCAGGGCTCGCACACGATCGCGGCGCTGCTGGCCCGCGTCGTGGCGGGCCAGGGCACGAGCGCCGACATCGATCTGGTCCTGAAGCTCTGCGCCAGCATCCGCGGATCGACCTTGTGCCCGACCGGCGAGGCGCTCGCCATGCCGATCGAGGCGATGGTCACCAAGTTCCGCGGCGAGTTCGAGGCGCTGGTCAACCACGCGGGAGGGCAGTCATGACGCAGCATAAGCAGATCCTGGTCATCGACGACGACCCCGACATCCAGGCATTCTGCCGACTCGTGCTCGAGAAGGCCGGCTACGGTGTCCAGACGGTCGCCTCGGCGGCCGAGGGCCGGGCCGCGGCGGCCGCCTCGCCGCCCGACCTGGTGGTCCTGGACGTGATGATGGAGGAAGCCGACGCGGGGTTCGAGGCCGCCAAGTGGTTCGCCGCCAACCTGCCGAGCGTGCCGGTGCTGATGCTGTCGTCCATCGCGGACGCGGCCGACTCGCTCTTCGACACGAGCACGCTCAAGGTGGCCGACCTGGTCAACAAGCCCATCGCGCCCAAGGACCTGCTGGAGAAGGTTGCGCTCCTGCTGGCGCGCGCTCAGAAGTAACGCTCGGAAGTAGCGCCCAGAAGTAGCGTCCGGAAGTGGGACTTGCGCGGCGCCGCCCGGCGGCGCGCTCCGTTCAACCATAGGAGAGGATCAATCTATGAGCACCGAGAACCTCGAGAAGAAGCGCTGGTGGATCGCGATCGCTGCGATCGTGATGCAGCTCTGTCTCGGGACCGTCTACGCCTGGTCGGTCTTCAAGAAGCCGCTGATGGCGGCCCACGGCTGGGGTGAAACATCGGTGCAGGTCACCTTCATGATCTGCATCGGCGTGATCGGTTGCGCCGCCGCCTTCGGTGGGATGCTCGTCGACAAGCGTGGCCCGCGATTCGTGGCCACGATCGGGGGTATCCTCTTCGGCATCGGCACGCTGCTGGGGGGGTTGGCAGACCAGCTCGGCAGCATCGTGCTGCTCTACGTGGGCTATGGCCTGATCGCCGGTCTCGGCAACGGCTTCGGCTATGTGACGCCGATCGCCACGCTGATCCGCTGGTTCCCGGACAAGCGCGGCCTGGTGACCGGGCTGGCGGTGATGGGATTCGGCGCCGGCGCGTTCTTCATGGGCCGCATCGCCCCCGCGATGATCAACGGATTCAAGAGCGTCGATCCATCGGGCAAGATCCTGGCGTCCGGGGTCTCCACGACCTTCTACATCTGGGGCGTGGTCTTCCTGGTGCTCGTCACCGCCGCGGCGCAGCTCTACAAGAACCCGCCCAAGGGTTGGGTCCCCGCGGGCTTCGCCCCGGCCCCGGGCAAGGCCACGGCGGCCGCCGATTCCTTCACACTCGCCCAGGCGCGGTCCACGCGCCAGTGGTGGATGCTGTGGGCGATGCTCTTCCTCAACATCTCGGCCGGCCTCGGCTTGCTGTCCCAGCTCTCGCCCATGGCGCAGGAGGTCCTCAAGAAGACGATCACGGATCCCGCCAAACTTGCGATCGCCGGCGGAACGGTGTTGGCGATCGCCTCGATCTTCAACGGCCTGGGGCGCCTCTTCTGGGCCTGGCTCTCGGACGCGATCGGCCGCCGGATGGTGTTCCTCGTGATGTTCGCCACGCAGGCCGTGCTGCTGGTCCTGCTGCCCCAGGTCGGACAGGCCACGCTCTTCACCATCGTCGTCTGCTACATCCTGGCCTGCTACGGCGGAGGCTTCGCCACGATGCCCGCGTTTGCGGCCGACTCGTTCGGCTCGGGCTACATCGGC
The DNA here is from genome assembly GCA_964603725.1 of uncultured bacterium. Taxonomy (GTDB): domain Bacteria; phylum Eisenbacteria; class RBG-16-71-46; order CAIMUX01; family WJJG01; genus CAZDKK01. The sequence continues at coordinate 8,009 of CAZRWW010000014.1, read as the reverse complement.
CGCGTCTACGGCACGATGCTCACGGCCTGGGGCGCCGCCGGCGTCGTCGGGCCGCTGGTGTTCGCCCAACTCAAGGGCGCGGCGCCGCTCTACGTGGCCGCGTGCCTGGTGAGTCTCGGCTTCTTGATCACGCTGTTCTACAAACGCCCGGCAGCCAAGACGGAGGCGTGACGTGGACATCCACAAGATCCTGAGCTACGCCCTCGAGCGCGAGCGCGAGGGGTACGAGTTCTTCCGCAGCCATGCCGAGAAGGCGGGCCACGCCGCGGTGGTCGGCGTCTTCCAGCGGTTGGCCCGGGAGGAGCTCGCCCATATCCAATACATCGAGGGCTTGCTCGCGAGCGCGGCGGGCGGGGGGGCGCCGGCGGCGAAGCCGGCGCTCCCCGACGCCGGCACCGACAGCTTCTTCAGCGCGCGGGCCGCGTCCGAGATGATCGAGCAGACGACGGCCGAGGCGATGGTCCCGGACCTGCCGGTGCTGCGCATGGCGTTCCTCATCGAGCGGGACCTGGCTGAGTTCTACGCGAATTCGGCGTCGAAGGCCCAGGGCGAGGCCCGGGTCGCGCTCGAGCGCCTCGCCGCCTGGGAACGCGAGCACGAGCAGCTCTTCAAGACGCTCCACGACCGCGTCTTCGCCGAGTACGCGCAGATGCCGTGGGGCGGGTGAGCCGACCCTGGGGGTCGCGTCCGGGGTCGCCGCCGGGATCGGGTGCGGGACCGCTCCCGGAGTCGCGTCCGGCGTTGCCTCCTCGGAGTCGCGTCCGGGGTCGCCTCCGGGGCCACTCCCGGGGCGACCCCGGTCCGCTGTTCCCTGCGGGGGATGCCGTGGGTATAGTCCCATCAGTCACGGGCTGGGGGACTCTTGGAACGAGCAGCGGACCAGGGTGCCGCGCGCTCCGCGGGGCGCGCATCGGCCGCGGGCGGACGCGTCCACCCGGATGGTGAATCCCCGGCCGCGCCCTCGCCTGCTTCCTTCTTCCCCTGGCCCGACGCTCTGCCGCCCGCCGATGGCATCCGCGCCGTGGCCTGGCAAGTCGGCCTTCGCTGGTGGGTCCCGCCCGCAATTCTCGGCGCGCTGCTGGCCAGCCGCTGGTTGGGCTTCGAGGCGCCCGCGCTCCAGATTCTGCTCGTGGCCGCCGCCATCCTGGCCTACAACGCCGGCCTGGCGTGGGTCTGCCGCCGGGGGCGCGACCACGCGGAACGCGCGCCCGTCTTCGGCCGTTGGCTGGCCATTCTCTCGGTCGGACTCGACTACCTCGCGCTCCTCCTCCTGATCGGTTTGACGGGCGGCGCCGGCAGTCCGTTGCTCTTCTTCCTCGTGTTCCACGTCGTCGTCGCCGCCATCCTGCTCAGCGCCGCGCTCGCCTTCCTGTCCGCCGGCCTGGCCGCCGGCGGCGTGGGCTTGCTAGTCCTGGGCTCGAGCCTGGGTTGGTGGGTGCCGCACGGCGTGCGCTTTCGAGGCCTGACGGTGATGCAGCCCGGACCGATCTCCGAGCAGGTTGCGCTCATCGTCTTCCTGGCGGCGGCGGTCCTGATCGTGGCCGCGCTGGCAACCTCCATCGTGGCGATGCTGCGCCGGCAGGTGGCGGCTCTGGAGCAAGCTGGTCGCGAGATCGCCGCCGAGAGCGCGCACACCCGCGAGACGATGGAGCGGCAGGCGCTCGAACGCACGCGCTTCATGCTGCAGGTGGCCCACAACCTGCGCGCGCCGCTGAATGCCTCGCTGAGCATGCTCGACGTCATCGCCGACGGCTACGCCGGCGAGGTGGCCCCCGGACAACGGGAGTACCTCGGGCGAATCGGCGCCCGCCTGCGGCGTCTGAGCGAGGCGGTCGGCGAGCTGCTCTCGATCGCCCAGACGCAGGCCCAGGGACCCGAGCTCGTGGCGACGGCGGTCGACCCCCGCACGCTGGCGACCGACGTGGAGCGCACGTTTCGGGATTCCGCCCAGAGCAAGGGCCTGCGATTCGCTGTGAGCGTGGGAGACGACCTGCAGGAGCTGCGCGGTGACGTGAACATGCTCCTGCAGATGGTCGAGAACCTGGTGTCCAACGCCATCAAGTACACGCCCTCGGGCGGCGAGGTCAGCGTCCGCTTCGAGCGCGGGAGCGGCGACGCCTGGCGCATCGTGGTCGCCGACACCGGCATCGGCATACCGCCGGCCGAGCAGCCGCGCCTCTTCAGCGAGTTCTTCCGCGCCTCGAACGCGCGCAAGCTCGAGGAGGTCGGCACCGGGCTGGGCCTCGCGCTGGTCAAGCAGACCGCCGAGTGGCACGGCGGCTCTGTGCGCCTCGAGAGCGCCGAGGGCCAGGGCACCCGGGTCACCGTGGAGCTGCCGTGCGCCGGCCCCGGACGAATTCCGGACGACGCCGGCTGATCCGGACGGGCAAGCTGCGGTATCATTGTAGGTAGGCTCCGCGACGCAGCCATCCGCGGAGACCGTGGGAAGCCCCTCGCCCTCACGGCCTCCGGCCGGCATCGAGACACTCCACCGGAGGTGGCCACGTGAGAACCCGCTTCGCGATCAGCTTGATCCTCTCCGTCCTGGGGCTGGCCTCCCCCGGCAGCCATGCCCAGAACTGGCGGCAGAACGACGCCGTCTTCAACCCCAGCGGCGTGCCGTCGCTGCCCTTCTCCCAACCCCGCCTCGCGGATCTGGACGCCGACGGGGACTTCGATCTGATCCTGGGCAGCATCGATCTGGCGCCGCTCTACTATCAGAACGTCGGAACCGCCACCGTCCCGGCCTTCATGCCGGGCCCCGACGTCTTCGCCCCGGTGAGCCCGCTGGACGCCGAGATGGGCGTCTGCGTCGACCTGGACGGCGACGGCGATCTGGACTTCGTGGCCGGCGGATACAGCGGTCTGACGCTCTTCACGAACGCGGGCGGACCGACAGCGCCCGTGTATGTGGAAGCGCCCGACTTCTTCCAGGGCCTCAGTGTAGGCTCCAATCCCGTGCCAACCTTCGCCGACCTGGACGGCGACGACGATTTCGATCTGGTGGCGGGTTTGAGCGAGAGCGGCGCCCTGAAGCACTATCCCAACACGGGCACCCCCGCTGCGCCTCAGTTCCTGGAGTCGCAATCGCAGGTGTGGTTCGACGTCGGGCTATACGCGTATCCCTGGCTCGGCGACCTCGACGGCGACGAGGACTTCGACCTGCTGTCCGGGCGCGATGTGCCTGGGTTCTACTTTTATCGGAACACGGGCACCGTTCAAGTCTGGACCTGGCAGGCGGACCACGCGGTCTTCCAGGGTCTGGCCACCGACACCTACTGGAACTCCCCGTGCCTGGTCGATCTCAACGGCGACGGCCGGCTGGATCTCGTGTACGGCACGAGCGCCGGGCCCCTGCAGTACTTCGAGAACAGCGGCACCTTGCCCGGCACCGCCTGGACGGCCAACACGAGCCTCTTCGGGGGCGTGCTCGACGTGGGCGGCGCCAGTTCGCCCTTCTTCTGCGACTTCGACCGTGATGGCGATCTGGACCTCGTGAGCGGCAGCCAGCTCGGCGACATCAAGTACTACCGGAACATCGGGACGGCCGCGGCGCCCGCGTGGCTGGCGGCGCACGAATACTTCGCCAGCATCGATCACTCGATCTACGCCGCCATTGCCCTCGGCGATCTGGACGGAGATGATCTGCCCGACGCCGTGGTCGGCGACCTCTCGGGCAACCTCTTCTACCACCGCAACACCGGCGCCGGTTTCGTCTACGATCCCGCTGTCTTCGCCGGCATCGATGTCGGGGCCTGGTCGGTGCCGCGCCTGGCGGACATGGACGGCGACGATGATCTGGATCTCGTCGTGGGCAACGAGGCCGGCCAGTTGCGCTACTACCAGAACACCGGCGTCGGCGCGATGGAGTGGACCGCCGTGCCCACCTACTTCGCCGGGATCGACGTGGGCAGCAATTGCTCGCCGACGCTCGGCGACTTCGACGGCGATGGGGACATAGACTTCTTTGCCGGGAACATCTCCCACGAGGTCCGCTACTTCGCGAACGTCGCCGGAAGCTGGCAGGAAGATCCCACGGTCGTCGCCGGCATCACGGCCGGCCAGAACGCCGCCCCGGCCCTGGGCGATCTCGACGGCGACGGCGACCTCGATCTGGCCATCGGCAACTACGCGGGGACCTTCAACTACTACGAGAACATCCGCCCGACCGCCGCTGTCCCCGGCCTCCCGCCCGCCCTCCCGGCCGCGCTTGCTCTCAGCGCGCATCCGAATCCCTTCCGCCCCGAGGTCGCATTGACGCTCAACCTGCCGCAGCGGGGCGAGATTGAGCTGGAGATCTACGACGCCGGCGGCCGGAGAGTCTGCCGGCTGGCCAGCGGGTCATACCCGGCCGGTCGGCACGTCATTGCCTGGCGCCCCGCCGGCGGGTCTTCAGCCGGGCCGGGTTCCGGCGTGTATTTCGGCCGCGTGGAAACACCGAGCGGCAGTCGGACCGTGCGGCTAACGCACGTGAGATAACGCGGGATTCTCCACACGGGTGGGCTTTCACACGTCCACACGGGAGTGGTTTCACACGAAAGGCTGCGGACTCGGGCGACCCGCTACACCCCCGTAATCGTGATGCGGAAGACGCAATCCTGGCCGCCGGTCTTGAGCGACTCGACCAGATCGACCTCGACGGGCTTGCCCGTGCTGCGCTCGAAGATCTCCCTGACATATCCGGTCGAGCAGAAACAGAACGTTGGCGAGAGCCCGGGTGGCCCCGATTCGACCAGGGGGCACATGCAGTAGCCGTCCCGAATGGTCAGGCCCCATGGATTCTGATGGTCGCGCCCCCAGTTGAACAGGAAGGTCACCCTGTCGCCCTCTCGCGTGAGCTCGGTCCCACTCTGCTCGAGATGCTTCAGGTACCTGTCGAGATCCTCGCGCGAGGGCCTCAGGTCCCCGGCGACCCCAAAGGCGCGCAAGTAGCAGGAGCGGCCGCAGGCCTGCATCAGCCTGGTCCTGGTTGCTGGGTCGAGCATCTCATCCAGGTGCTCCATCATCGCCTTGATCCAGTGCTCCGCCTTCTCCGCTTTTACCCAGCCGGGCGACTCGGAGCCCTTGATCATGCGCTGCTCCAGATCGGCAATCCATGCCGCCGCCGGCACATCTCCGGGGACATCGCCCGCCGCACCGGCGCCGGGCGCACCCGCCGTCGCTCCCACCCCACCGGGGTCGCTCCCGGTGGCGCGCCCCCACGCGGCTCCGCAGCAGACCATGCCGGCCTGCAGCATCCTCTTCAGGAAGACCTTGCGGTCCATCTTCCCCTGCTGGTCGTGGTCCATGGGTTCACTCCTCAGCGCGGCGGGGGCTCGCCCCACCCCAACGCGGCTTGCCGCGGCCCCATCCACCCTGCCCTACTCGATCCGGGCTGCCCGGATGGTCCCATTGGCGATGTCGAGGTGCGTGATTCTACCCGTCGCGTCACGTAGGAATCGGAACTCCGTGCCCGGGAACCGAATGAAGTACTCGGTCTCCGAGGCCGGTATGATCTCGCGCTGGGTGGGCCATCCCGTCCTGTGCAGCATGAGATGATCCTGCCACCGTGTGACGGCATAGGTGACATCCGCCTTGTCAGGATGCTGGTAGACGCCCACGCATGCATCCAATGCCTCTGGCCCGACCTGAGCCTCCTGGTATTCCTTGTACAGCGGCGCCCCCACGACCGGCAGGCAGTGTCCCGGGCGCTGGAAGACGGTCGCATCCACGGCAACATTGTGCTCCGTGGAGGTGAACTCGATCGTCATCTGCAGATGAAGCTCTTCATCGCTCTCGCCCAGGAGGAGCCGAAACGGTCGCGTAACACCATCGACTTCGCGATGATCCTCGCAGCGCACGCGGCCCGCCCGGAGCAGGAGACCGGTCTGGCGATCGAAGACCAGCACGGCGCTGTAGCCCGCCGGCGACGTGCCTCTGAGCGCAATTGCTTCCCGGTCTCCGACCCGCTCGCCGCCCAGAAGCTCCAGGCGTGGAAAGATCTCACGGATCTTCAGCGGAACCTGGGGATCGATGAGCAGTTGCAGGTCGAGTCGCTGTTGGCCACCCATGGATTCGACGGACTTGCCATCCTGGATCCACGCTTGGTCCCCATCGCAACCGAACACCACCTGGTCGCCGAACGAGAAGATCTGATGATAGCGCCACCGCCCGGGAGCGCAGGCCACCGTCTCCACGGGCATCTTCCCGTACTGGCCGCGCACGATCGACCCGACCCGCCTCTCGGTCACGATCTGCGCGATCGCGGGACCGCCGCTGGCCTGTACATAGCGCGCGATGATCTCATCCGGGGAAGGCGCCTGGGGCTCCGCCCCGTCCGGCGCCGCGAGCGATGCGGGCCCTGGCGCCGCCGTGATGGCCGCCGGAGGAAGATCTCCGGCCCCGGCGCCCGCCGCCAGCAGGACACACCCGAGCAGCCAACCGGCCCGCCGTGGCCTGACTCCGGGGACGATCCTACCCATAGGCACTCCTCCGCGGGTGACGCGACACGGGTTCGGTGGTGGGAGTCCGCGCCGGGCGCCGTCGGTCACGACGAGAGACGCAGCAATGACCCTCGGGGTTGCAGGCTCGGCGCCGGAGCGACCCAAATGGGGAGCTCGCCTCGTCCCATCGCTCCGTCACCCATCACCCTGAGAGCCGCTACTCGATCTCCTCGATGGGCACAACCTCCACCGCGCCGAGCCCGTCGAGCTGGCCCTTTGTTTCCTCGTAGTTCGTCACCAGGAGGATGAGGTTGTCGTCGGTCCAGTAGTGCTCCCGCGCGGCGGCCAGGCATTCTTCCGGAGTGACTGCGTCGATCCTGGCGCGGTACTCCGCCAGAAACGCCAGCGGAATGCCGTGGAAGGTGAGGTCGGTGATCCACTCGGCCAGATCGGCATTCCGCTCGAGCCGGAATGGATAGAGCCCGCTCAGGTAGCGCTTCCGGCTGGCCAGCTCCTGCGCGGGAATCTGCACGGCGCGGATGAGCGCGAGCTGCCCCAGGACGACATCGATTGTCTCGCGCAGGGTCTTGTTCTCCGTGAAGGTCGAGACGCTGAAGTAGCCGCCGTGTCTCATGTGGCTCAGACTGCTGCGGATGCCGTAGGTGAGGCCCCGATTCACGCGCACTTCTTCCACGAGCCTCGAGGTGAACCCGCCGCCCAGCACGGTGTTCGACACGGCCAGGGCGAAGTACTCGGGGCTGTCGCGGCGCACGGCCAGGTTGCCGATCCTGATCTGCGACTGCGTCGCATCCGGCTTGTGGATGACGAGCAGCTTGCGCCCGGGAAGACGGCGCGCGGCGAGGTCGGGAATCGCCTGCCGCCCCGCCGAACCCTGCCAGCCCCCGAGCTCCTTCTCCGCCAGCGCCAGGGCGCGCCCGGGGTCCACATCGCCGACGACGGCCAGCAGGGCCCCCTCCGGAACATAGTGCCGGCGGTGGAATGCGCTGATCTGCGAGCGCCCCAGCCCCTCCAGACTGGCGGCGCCGCCCTCGACCGGATGGGCGTACAGATGCTCGCCGAGCAGGGCGCGGGTGAACTCGCGATTCGCGAGCTCCGTCGGGTCATCCTTGACCGCGGCGATCTCGGCCGCCACGAGCGCCTTCTCGCGCGCCACCTCTTCCTCGAGGAAGGTCGGCTGGAGCGCGACCTTGCCCAGGATCTCCATGGCGCGCGCCAGGTCCTTGGCGAGAAACTCTCCCTGGATGACCGTGAAGTCGCGGTTCGTGCTCACCGACATGACCCCGCCGACATCCTCGACCATCTCCGCGATCTGCTCCGCGGTCAGGCCACCGGCGCCCTTCATGAGCAGGCGCCCGGTGAGGTTCGCCACGCCCTCGGCTCCGGGATCGTCGAGCGCGGATCCCGCCGGCAGCAGCAGGCGGACGCAGAGGAGCGGCACCTCGCGCGTGGTGACGGTGAAGACCCTCAGCCCGCTGTCCAGGGCCCGCTCCTGAATGTCCGGCAGCGTGATGGCCGCGCCGGCCTCCGCGCCGCCGCCCGCGCCGGCCTCCGCATCGCTGCCCGGGC
>CAZRWW010000013.1:29833-85871 GCA_964603725.1 uncultured bacterium | reverse complement strand
CCAACTCGACGCGGACGAGCTGCTCGAGCGCACGCTGCCCCCCGGCGCCGGGCGATTTGCGCTCGAGGAGCTTCTCAGCCATACGGGCGGCGGCGATTCGGCCGCGCTCGCGCAGGACCTGTGGGATCTCGCCTGGGCGGGCCGCGTCACCAACACCTCGCTGGCCGCGCTGCGCCAGGGCATCGCGAGCGGCTTCCGGGCGGAGGCATCGCTGCCCGCGTCGCCGCCGTCCCGCGACGCCCGCCGGCTGCGTCAACACGGCACGCCGCGACCTGGTCGCTTCGATCGCTGGCGCGCGAGCCGCCCCTTCAGCGGGGCGTGGCTGCGATTGCCGCGCCCCGCCGCGCCCGTTGACGCCCTGGCGGCCGAGGAGATCAACCGCGATCGCGCCCGGGTGCTCCTCGACCGCTACGGCCTGCTCTTCCGCGAGCTCCTCGCGCGCGAGCTGCCCACGCTGCAATGGCCGGCGCTCGCGCGAACGCTGCGGCTGATGGAGCTGGGCGGCGAGGTCGTCGGGGGCTGCTTCTTCGCCGGCATCCCGGGACTGCAGTTCATCGCGCCCGAGGCGCTCGCGCGGCTCCAGGCCGGCCTGCCCGCGGACCGCGTCTACTGGATCAACGCGGCCGACCCGGTCTCGCCGTGCGGGCTCGAGCTGCCGGACTGGGGCTACCCGCGCCGCAACAGCTCGACGCACCTCGTCTTCGACGGCCCGCGACTCGTCGTCGTCTCCCAGCGTCGAGGGCGGCAGCTCGAGATCCGCGCCGAGCCCGACCATCCCCGTCTCGAGGCGTACCTCGGGTTCCTCGAACACCTCCTCGCGCGCGCCGTCCGGCCGCGGCGCGGCGTGGTGATCGAGGAGATCAACGGGCGGCCCGCCGCGGAGAGCGGGTACCACGCGGCCCTGGCGCGGCGGTTCGAGGTTGCGCGCGAGCATCGGGCGCTGCGGGTGGGGCGCCGGTACCAGGCGGGCCCTGGATGATCGCGCGCTCGCGGATCCGGCGCCTTCCACGTGCGGATTCACGCGCCCGCGAGAATCGGCTACACTCCCCGCCGGTTCATCCTTTGCCTCCTGACCCGAGCCAACAGGATCGCCATGCACCGAGAAGGGCCCTCCGCAGTCGAGCGGTGGTCGACCGATGAGCTCGTGGAGCGCTGCCTCGCCGGCGAAAACGCCGCGTGGCAGGAGTTTCTGCGCCGGTACGCCCGGCTCATCTACTCGACGATCCTCAAGGCGAACCTCTCGGCGGATGACCAGGACGAGGCCTTTCAGAGCACAATCGTGGCCGTCCACGGCGGACTGGCGCGCCTGCGCGACCGCGGGCGGCTTGCCTCCTGGATCATCGGCATCACCTGGCGGCAGGCGGTCAATCTCATTCGCCGCAGGGCGCGCGCGCCGCGCCTCGGGGCGCGCGCGGGGTCTTCCGAACCGGAGACGCCCGATCCGGCGGCCACCGAGCTCCTGCCCCCGGACACGCGCCTGGAACTCGAGCGCGCCCAGCAGGCGCAGGAGGCGCTGACTGCCCTTCCGGAGCGCTGCCGGCGACTCCTGCAATACCTGTTCTTCGAGGATCCCGTCCCCGACTACGCTGAGATCGCCCGCCGCGAGAACTTGCCCATCGGCAGCCTTGGGCCTACGCGTGCGCGCTGCCTGCAGCGGATGCGCCGATACTTCGAGGAGCGGGGATGGGCGAGGTGAGGGCCAAGGGGCCAATCGATGGCCTGACTGGGGGTCCGGGGACGGATCGCCTGCCCGGCGGGAAGTATCAGACGCCCGGCTGGAGCGACTCCTGGGTGCTGGAGCGAACCGCCGCTGAGTTGGAATGGGTCGGGGGCCCGCAGGGCCTCAAGGGGGATCCCCATGCGCAAGCACCCCTCGGACAGTGAGATCATCCGCGCCGCGTTGGCGCGCGGGGACGAGCCCGCCGCCCGGGCCACGCGCGAGCACCTCGAGGCCGGCTGCGCGCGCTGCCGCCGGCGAATGGAGGAGATGGCGGCCGTCATCGCGGCGCTCGCGGCGCCCCCGCTGGCGCAGGCGCCGGATGAAGTCGTGGCGAAGGCCTCGGCGTGGCTGTCGGAGCAGGCCAGAACCGCGGCCGCGCGAGGCCCGCTGGACCAGGCCGGGCGGCGGATCCGGCAGGCTCTCGAGGAGGTGCGGGCGGTGCTCGTCCTGGACACCGCACCAGGTGCCGCGCTGGCCGGCATCCGCGGTCCGGCCGATGCGCGCGGGCGGCGCCTGCTCTACGAGTCGCCGGCCGGGAGCCTGCACCTGGCGATCGAGCCCGTGTCAGCCGGCCGCATCGCGATCCAGGGCCAGTTCCTGCCGTCCAGCGCCGACCCGGGACCTTCGACCGGGCAGGCGGTATTGGCGCGCACGCCGCGTCCCGGCGTGTGCCCGCTCTCGGAGTCGGGGGAGTTTCACTTCGACGATGAAGCTGCCGGCGAGGTGCGCTTGCAGATTGAATGGGGCGGCCGGCGGATCGTGATCGATCCGCCCGACGCGAGCGGCACGTAGAGGCCCATGGTTCGATCGGAGCCCAACGCGCCGCGCGATCCAGCCGAGATCGCGCGGGAGCTGGCGTCGCTGGAGGACGCGCAGTTCGCGCTGCGCCTGAACGAGGACCTGGGGGCCCCGCCCGCGGAGCTGCTCGCCGCTTTGCGCCAGGAAGCCAGCCTCCACTACCACGCCGACGCCGCCCGCGCGCGGCGCATCGCGGAGCGGTCCGCGGCGATCGCGGGGAAGCTAGCGGACCCGCTGGCCATTGGCTGGGCCCAGCGGACCATGGCCGAAGCGCTGCTCTTCTCGGGCCGCCTCTCCCAGGCCGAGGCGGCCTACCGCGCGGCGCAGAGCGCCTGGCGTGAAGCCGGCGCCAGCGCGCTGCGCGGCCAACTCCTTGCCGCGCATACGACCGTTCTGGCGCTCCTGGGCCGCATGGACGAAGTGGAGTCCACGGCCCGCGAGGCCGAGGCCCTGCTGGCGGAGGCCGGCGATCGGGTCTACCTGGCCAAGCTGGCGATGAACGTGGGGAGCATCCACTTCCAGCGCGATCGCTATTCCGACGCGCTGGCGGCCTACGAGAAGGCCCGCGACCTGTTCCGCGAGCTGCGCGTGCGCGATGAGTCGGTGGTTGGGCTGGAAGTCAATCGTGCCGTCGCGCTCACGCAGCTCGATCGCGCGGCCGATGCGCTCGAGCTGTTCGACCGTTTGGCGCGTGATTGTCGCCGGCGCGGCTTCGATCTGCTGCTTGCGCAGGTGCGGATGAACTCAGGTTATGTCCATGCGCTGCGCGGAGACTTCGATGAGGCCCTCGAGCACCTGGGCGCCGCGACCGCCTACTTCAAGAACACGGATCACCCGGCCTTTCTCGGGAGCTGCCTGATCAACCGCGCCGAGGTCTACCAGCAGCTCAACCTCCACGGCGAAGCGCTGGAGATGTGCGCCGCGGCCGCAGGGCTCTTCGAGGCCGCCGGGCTGGCTTATGACCGAGCGCTCGCGCTCGGGCAGTCGGCCGTGTCGCACCTGGCCGCGGGCCGTCCCGAGGCGGCCCTCGAGCCGGTCCGCGCGGCCACCAGCCTGTTCCGGCGGGAGCGCAATCCCGCTCGCGTCGCTCTGATGACCTACATCGGGGCCGAGGCGCTCGCCCGCACCGGCCGCCGGGCCGCGGCTCGACGGCGGGCGCGTGCGGCCTTCGAGGTCTTCCGCGACCTCGGGCTCGTCCGCTGGGAGGCGGCCGCCGGTTCGCTTGTGCTGCGGCTCGGCGAGCGCGAGGACCCGGCGCGACGCCGCCGCTTCGTCCAGGACCTGCTGCGCAAGGTGCCGGGGCGCGTCTACCCGCTCCAGGCGCTCGGCTTGCTGGAGCAGCTCGGCGAGCTGGAGGAACGGTCGGGCCAGCCGCGCCGCGCGGCGCAGGCCTATGCCCGGGCCGTCCGGCGCCTCGAATCGCTGCGCCTGCGGGTTCCTACCGAAGACTCTAAGATCGCCTTCCTGAGCGACAAGACCCACCTCTTCGATCGGCTGTTGCGCCTCGAGCTCGCCCGGACGCGCCCGCGGCCGCCGCGGCTTTTCGACTGGATGGAGCGGGCGCGCGCCCAGAGCCTGTGGGACCGCCTGCGCGAACCGGCTCGCTGGAGCGCACGCGGCGGCAAGGGGCGCGCCGCATCGGACGCGCAGCGGCGCGAGATCTCCTGGCTCCACGCGCGCGTCTCGCGCCTCGAGCTCGGGACGGCCGAGGAGCGCGCGCGGGCCCGCGCCTTGCGCGGCGATCTGCTGCGTGCCGAGCGGGCGTATGAGCGCAGCCTGCGCGCGGAGCGCGAGGCCCGGGGCGGCCGCTCCGCGGCCAGCGCGCTGGCGCCCGTCACGGACCTGGGCGCCCTGCACCGCGCGCTCGCGCGCGGCTGGGGATTCCTGAGTTATCACCTCGGGCCGGACTTCGCGCTGGCGGCCGGAGTGTCTCAGGCCGGACCCTTCTGGTGCCCACTCGCGCCTGATCTCGCCCGGCACCTGGAGCAGTTGTCGCGGCGACTCGACTTCCAGTGGTCCGCTGCCGCGCTGGCGAGCGCCCGCCGCGCGCTGGCCGCGCGCGAGGCCGTGCCGGCGCCGGCTCGTCCCAGCTCCGGAGTGGCCGGCGCGGACGGCCGGAGCGGGGGAGAAGCCGGCGCGGACGCCCTGCTGCGAGCCGCGACCGATGAGATCCTGGGCAGGCTGCACGGGTTGCTGTGGCAGCCGCTCCTCGAGCGCGGCCTTTCCGAGGATCTCGGGTGGGTGATCTCTCCGCACGGCGCGCTGCACCGCATTCCGCTGCACGCGCTGCGCGGTCCACGCGGCTATCTCGCCGAGCACACCCCGATCCGACTTGCGCCCAGCGGGCGCGTCTGGCGTGAGATCGCCGGACGACGCGGCCCGCGCCCGCGGCGCGCCTATCTGGCCGCGCTGCCGGCCCCCGAGTTGCCGGCGGTGGCGCGAGAGGTCGAGCGGGTGCGCGAACGGCTAGAGGCGTGGGACACGCTGGTAGACCTGTCGCCGACGCGGGCAACCCTCGCGCGCGAAGCTGCCCGCGCCGGCATCGTGCACATCGCCGCCCACGGCGAGCTGCGCACCGACAACCCGGCGTTCTCGTGCCTCCACCTCGCCGACGGTCCCCTGTTCGTGCACGATCTGGCCAGCCTGCGTCTGTCGGGCGCGGTGGTCGTCCTCACGGCTTGTTCCTCGGGGCGCGGCGCGGCGCCGGCGGGCGACGAGTGGATCGGTCTGGCGCGGGGCTTCTTGCAGGCCGGCGCATCCCAGGTGGTCGCCAGTCTCTGGCCGATCGAAGATCAGGCGACCGGCGACCTGATGGACAGTTTCTACGCCGGGTTGGCCGCGGAGCTGGCGCCCGAGGAGGCGCTGCGCCAGGCGATGCTGGCGCTGCGGGCGACGAGGCCGCACCCGTGGCACTGGGCCGCCTTCGCGGTTCTCGGAGGCGGGACGGCCGCGCGCTCCAGAGAGGCACCGCAGGCATGTTCCCAGCGTGCGCTGGTGAACAGCGCGGAAGAGCGGTACAATCAGGAGAGAAGGAGGCGGTGACCGACGTGGTCGCTGAGGAAGCCATGATCGCGCAACCCTTGCCCAGATGCCCGAGCCGCCGCGGGGCGCTCCCTCGGCCGTTTCGAATCGGGCCCGCGCGGCGCATGCCGGTCTTCTGCCTGCTGGCCGGCGTCGTCCTCGGAGCGTCGCCCGGGATCGCCGGGGCCGACCATGTGCCCGGCGTCATCCAGGTGCAGCTCACGCCGGGAACCTCGATCACGGAGGTCAATGCGACCTACGGCACGACCACGGCCGATTCGCTGCCACCCCACTACCTCCTGCGGGTGCCGCCGGGAACCACTGAGGACTCCCTCATCGCTCAGATGGGCGCCGATCCGGGGTCGTTCGTCTGCGTGGAACACGCCTTCCGGGACGAGACGCCGGAGGGCGTGCGCCAGATGATCGTCATCGCGGTCGGCGGCACGATCGAGGACTATCTGGATCAGGGCCTCACCGCGCGCCTTCACTTGCGCGAAGTCCATCCCTACGCCACCGGTGAAGGCGTTCTGGTCGCTGTTCTCGACACCGGCGTGCTCGCCACCCACGAGGCGCTCGCGGGCGCGATCGCCCCGGGAGGCTACGACTTCGTGGATGGCGATGACGACCCGACCGACGCGGGCAACGGCATCGACGACGACCGTGATCGGTTCGTCGACGAGGGTGCGGGCCACGGCACCATGGTGGCGGGCATCATCCACCTGGTCGCCCCCGGCGCGCGCATCCTGCCCATCCGGGTGCTGGACGACGAGGGCCGCGGAACCACGTTCACGCTGGCCAAAGGCATTCGCTATGCCACCGAGATGGGGGCGGATGTCATCAACCTGAGCCTCGGTCTCACCGACCGCTCGGGCATCATCGCCCATGAGCTCGCCCAGGCCCGGCTGCATGCCACGGCGATGGTCGGCGCGGCGGGCAACCTCGGCTCGGACAGCCTGCTCTACTACCCAGCCAGCGATGTCAAAGTGCTCATGGTGGCGGCGCTCGATTCAGCCGACGTCAAGGCCGAGTTCTCGAGCTATCACGCCCGGGTGGCCGTCTCGGCGCCCGGTGTCGGCATTCTCGCTCCTTACTGCGACGGAGCCTATGCAATCGGCGCCGGCACTTCCTTCGCGACACCCTTCATCGCCGGGCAATGCGCGCTCATCCAAGCCATGGTGCCGGGGATCCCGTGGGATGACCTGTACGTGCAGGTCGGGCGCGGAGTGATCGACATCTACGGCATCCCAGGTAACCTGCCCTACATCGGCAAGCTCGGCACGGGGCGCTTCGACGCTCTCGAGACGCTGCTCACGACCCTCGCACCCGCCACGGTGCCCTCCGCTCCTGGCGCACCCGCCGCAGCCCACCGCGCCGCGCCCGCGGCTCTGGCGATGCGCGTCACGCCGTCGGTGCTGCTCGGCAACGGCGCCGTGCGCCTGGCCTGGGATGCGCCTCGCGCGGCGCGCGCAGCCGGTGGGGGGGGCTTGCGGGTGTACGACGTCGGCGGCCGTCTCGTGGCGGCGCGCCCGCTGGAGGCGCAGGAGGGCGCCGCCGGCGAACTGCGCTGGGATGGGCGCGATGCCTCCGGCCGGCTCTTGCCCAGCGGTGGCTATCTGCTCGAGTTGACGAGCGAGGGAACGGCCCGCCGGACGGCGGTCTGCATCGTGCGCTGAGACGGCGGGGTCGGCCCGGCGCTATTCGCGCGGCGGCTCCCGCCACAGCCCGCGCGCCTTGAGCAGCTCGACCAGCAGGGCCTCGGCTTGCTCCGCGTCGAGCCCGCGCCCCACGCGCTCGCGGCCGGCGTAGACATCGACCTTGCCCGCCGCCGAGCCGACGTAGCCGACGTCGGCGTCCGCCATCTCCCCAGGCCCGTTCACGGCGCAGCCCATGACGGCGATCTTGACGCCCGCCAGGTGCCCGCAGCGCGCTTTCAGGCGCCGCAGGGCGCTCTCGATGTCATAGGCGAGGCGACCGCACCCGGGGCAGGAGATGAAATCGGCGCGCACCATGCGCCGGCGCGCGACCTGCAGGAGATCGTAGGCGCCCCGCAAGCCGGGGCCGTCGTCGCCGGCGATCACCACATCGAGCAAGCCGTCCAACAGCAGCGGGCCGAGCGCGACCGACGCGCGCACGGGGTCAGCCGGCAGCCACGCGCCCAGCACGGGCCGCGCCGCGCGCTCCGGCTGGGCGCCGGGCTGCGGGTCATGGACGCAGGCGAAGGCATGGGCGAGAGCGCGGGCCAGGCCCGGCCGCCCCGGACCGTCTCCGCCGAGCACGAAGCCGGGCGACGCCAGGCCCGCCGCGCGGGTCGCGTCCGACAGCCGTCGGGCGCGGGCGACCGCACCGGCACGGACGGCGTCGAGGTCGGTCGCCGGCGCGGCCCCTTCCGGCAGCGCCAGCTCCCAGCGCAGGAGCAGTCCCGGCCGCCGGCGCGCGAGGTCGGCGAGGTCCGCGGTCAGGGCCTTGGGCGCGGGCTCGCGCATCGCCGCGAGGATGTGCAGCCCGGTCACGCTGGCCAGGGCCTCGCCGGGAACGGCGGCCAGCGCCACCGGCGTCACGGCCAGCCAGATGGGCGGCGCGGGCGCCGCCGAGTCGTCAGATCCATCCGTCGCGACCGCGTCGCGATCTGCGCCGCGAACGAGCAGCGAGCCCATTCCGCGAACGAGCAGCGACTCGACCCGGTGGGCGAGCGGCCACTCGGCCCCGTCGTGAGGCCTCGCGGCCGCGCGTCCGGGCACCGCCTGCGCCGCCCGGCAACCGTCGCCAGCGTCCAGCTCGGTACGCTCGCGCGGCGCGAGGTCCAGCGCCAGCTCCACTCGCGGGGGCTGCGAGCCTCCCACGGCCAGCTCACCCCACCGCACTTCGGCCGCGGCCGGCGCCGTCCCGGCAGTGCCCGCGCAGGCGCTCTCGGCCGCGCCCGCGGGCGGGCCGGCCACGGAGCCCACGCCGCCCTCGTCCTCTACCGCGCGCAGGATGCGCCGGCACGCTTCGATCTCAGGCACGGGATCGCCGGTCAGACTCACGCGGATCGTGTCGCCGATGCCCTCCAGCAGGAGGGCGCCGATGCCGAGCGCGCTGCGCAGCACTCCCTCTTCGCTGGCGCCGGCCTCGGTGACGCCGAGGTGGATCGGGTAGTCCATCTGCTCGGCGCGCAGGGATTCGGCCAACAGGCGATTGGCGGCCAGCATGACCGCCGGGTTCGAGGCCTTGAGGGCGACGACGAGCTGCTCGAAGCCCGCGTCGCGGCAGAAGCGCAGGTATTCGAGCGCGGAGGCGACCATGCCGCGCGGTCCGTGGCCGTAGGCGGCCGAGATGTGAGGGGCGAGCGAGCCGTGGTTGACGCCGACGCGCAAGGCCGCCCCGCGCTCGCGCAGAAGATCGAGCAGGGGCAACAGGCGCCGGCGCCCTTCCTCCGGGGAAGGTGCGAAGTTGCCGGGGTTGATGCGCACCTTCTCGACATGCCGCGCGGCCTCATAGGCAGCGCGCGGGTTGAAGTGCACATCGGCGGCGAGCGGCACGTCGAGGCCGCCCTCGCGCATCGCCATGCGCAAGATGCCCAGCGCCCGCGCCGCCTCGAGCGACGGCACGGCCAGGCGCACAATCTGGCACCCCGCGGCCCATAGCGCGCTGATCTGCGCGAGGCTGCCCGGCAGGTCCGCGGGCGTGGTGGTGGTCATCGACTGGATCGCGATGGGCGCGCCTCCGCCGATCACCACCCGGCCGACCCGCACGGGCCGCGTGTGCCTGCGCTGAATCAAGCTCCGGCATCCTCCCCGAGCCCCGGCGTTCGTACCCGACGCGTGGTCCTCAGGCCGGCCGCGAATCAGCGGCCCGCCTCGAGTTCCTTCGCGCCCGTGGATCGCATCCGCCGGCCATGATAGCCTCGCCGGCGTCTTACCACCATCCGCGCCGTGAGGTCCGGGCTGGGAGGCGGCATGGTCCACATCGACGGTCGCTCCGGCGAGGGCGGGGGCCAGGTGCTGCGCACCGCGCTGGCGCTCTCGGCGTGCCTCGGGCGTCCCTTCACGATCACGAACATCCGCGCCAACCGCCGGCAACCGGGGCTGAAGGCGCAGCACCTGGCGGCGGTCGCCACCGTGGCGCGCATCAGCGGCGCGTCCGTCGCGGGCGCGAGCCTGGGCTCGCGGGAGCTGCGCTTCACGCCGGGCGCCATCGCCGCGGGGAGCTACGAGGCGGCGGTGGGGACGGCGGGCGCCACGACGCTGGTGGCGCAGGCCGCCCTCATGCCCCTGGCGCATGCCCCCGGCCCCGCGCGTCTGCGCATCGACGGCGGCACGCACGTTGCGTGGTCGCCGCCGTTCGAGCACACCGCCGAGGTCCTGCTGCCGGTGCTCGCCAAGCTGGGATACGCGGTCCAGGCGCGGCTCGAGCGTCCGGGGTTCTATCCACGCGGCGGAGGCCGCATCGAGGTGACAACCGGGGGCGGAGGGGCCCGAGCGGCGCCGGCGCGGCTTGCGCTCCGCCGGCCACCGCGCGAGCGGATCGCCGTGCGAGCCACCGCGCTCGTGTCGACTTTGCCGCGCGGGATCGGCGAGCGCATGCTGCGAACCGCAGCCGGGCTGCTCGCCGAGCGCCGCTGGACCTGCGAGGAGCGACTCATCGAGGCCCAGGGGCCCGCCGGCACTTACATCTTCATCTTCATTTCAGCGGCGCCCGGGGCCGGTGCGGCCGAGGGCGAGTGCATCGCCGGCGGCTTCACGGGCCTGGGCGAGCCCGGCAAGCCGGCCGAGCGCGTGGCGCACGAGGCCGCGCAGGAGGCGCTTCGCTTTCTGGAGAGCGATGGGAGCCTCGATGCGCGCCTCGCGGACCAGGTTCTCGTGCCGGCGATCCTGGCGGGCGTGGAGCTCGAGTTTCGCACCGACCGCCCCACGGGCCACTTGCGCACCAACGCCGACACGATCGCGCGCTTCCTGGGGGGGGGCGTCGAGATCGAAGCGGGCGGGAGCGTGCGGATCGCGCCCGGCCGGTCCCACCCCGAAGAGTGAACGCGGGTTCGTCGCGCGCCGCAGAAACGAAAAGCCCGTGGGTCTTCTTTCCCACGGGCTTCCCGGCGCTAGGAGGAAGCATCATCTTTCAAGAGGTCCGCTCGGACCGTTCTCTCTGTTCATCGGCTCTTGCCCGCTGGGACTTGAGCCCGATTGCTTCGGCCGTCCACCGCCGCCGCCCAGAACCCGCGGCGGGCGGACCGAGGCGTGGGGGGCGGCACTCGCCAGCGCGCGGCCGAGCCGGCGAGCCGGGCCTAGACGTGGGATGAGGAGCGGGGTGAGATTGGAGTAGTTAGCGCTTGCGGCGTTTCGTCTTGCGAGCTTCAAGCTGCCGGATGAGGCGCCTGAGTAGCTGCGGCAGGCGCCGCCTGGCCCAGGGCGGAGCGGCGATCGCGAAGTGCGGCGCCCATTGCACCAGGCTCAGCAGGAAGGCGTCCGGGTCGGACGTCGTGACCGTCGCCTCGAAGCCACCGTTGGTCAGGAGCTGGACGTCGCGGGGAGCGAAGAACCCACTGTCGAGCACGGCGCGCGTCGCGGCCGGATCGAAGCGCACCAGCATCGAAACCTCGTCGCCCCGCCCCCCGCCAGCGCGATCGGAGGTGACCCGCCGCGTTCGGACGGCGACTCCCGTGGCCGCCTTGCCGGGTGTCGCAGGTTCAGGGAGCGCGTCCCCGGCGGCGACAGCCGCCTTCCCCGCTGAGGGCCCATCGCCGCCCGGCAGCAGGCTTCCCAGCGCCGCACGTAGCCGGTGCAGGGAGTCGCCCAATGCGCTGTCGGCGAGCTGCCCCCGGCGAAGGATCGCCCTGGCCAGCTCGATCGCCTCCTCGGCCGGGAGCTGGGGCAATTCGGGACGGAAGGGGTGGCCGTAGCCGTAGCCCCCCTTGGTCGGGTCGAAGGTCAAGGGTGCCCGATAGGTCTCGCGCAGCACTCGCACATCCTGATGCACGGTGGCGCGCGAGACGCCCAGATCGCGGGCCAAATCGGGGGCGTTCGGGAACTCCCCCCGCTGGAGCGCGGCGTCGATCCAGTAGAGACGCCGCAGCTGAGCTTGCGCACGGGTCATTCCATGGCTCCGTCCCGACCTTGCGAAGTGTTCGGTTCGCCTGCCCGGCGGCGATGGGCTATTCTAGCCGCCGGTTCCCTTGAGCGGCAAGCCCAAGCCCGGCCAGCCTGGGAGCCCAAGCCCGGCCAGCCTGGGAGCCGAAGCCCGGCCAGTCCGGGAGCTCGAGCCCGGCCAGTCCGGGAGCTCGAGCCCGGCCAGTCCGGGAGTTCGAGCCCGGCCAGTCCGGGAGCTCGAGCCCGGCCTGCCCGTGGCCGCGTTGGAGCCCGGCTGCTCCGGCGTCCCGGCCGCGCGCCGGGCCCACCAACACGCGAGGTGCGATGCGCAAGACCATCTCCTGGCGGACCGGCCGCAGCCGAGCGGGCGCGCTCTTTGCTCCGCCGCTGCTGATGTTGATGCTGCCGGCGCTAGGTGCCACGGCCGGCGCCGGAGGCCCCGACCAGCCCGAAATCGGGGAGGAGACGTACGTCGACATCCCCAGCGAATGCGCGATCGTCCGCCGGGTGACCATCCGGCGCAGCAACATCTTCAGCGCCGATGAAACCCACGCCGGCAGTTTCTACGGCCGCTGGGCCAACCATTTGCACATCGTCACGCGCGAGCGGGTGATTGAGCGCGCCCTGCGCTTCGCTCCCGGCGAGCGCGTCTGTCGCGCCGATCTGGAGGCCGCCATCCGCCGGCTGCGAGCGCTGGGCGTGCTGCACAGCAACATCGACCTGGCGGTCGAGCCGGTGTCCGGGGACTCGATCGACGTCACCGTCAAGACCCGCGACGCGTGGACGACACGGCCATCCGTCCAGTTCCGCAAGGACGGCGGGGTCGTCACCTGGTCGCTGGGCGTTTCGGAGCTGAACCTCCTGGGGCTCGGGAAGGGGCTGGGATTCGAGCTAGGGCACGGCGAGATCAAACCCTACTACGGGGGCTGGTATCGCGATCCGCAGCTGACCCCGCTCGACCTGTACTTGTACGCCGGGCTCTTCGAAGGCGACGACCTCTGGTGGCGGACTCTGCTGGTCGAGAAACCCTACGAGCGCGCCGCCACGCCGTGGGGGCTGCGCCTGTGGGCCAGCGGGTTCCGGGGCCTCGTGGTCGACCACCGCGGCGGTCTCGATGGCCCGGAGTGGAACAGCGACCAACGGCTGCTGGCCGTGGCGGGGAGCATCAAGCTGTGGGGGGGCACGCATACGGCGGTGCGTTTCGGCCCGGCCATCCATCTGGTCCGTGAGCGCTACCGGTCCCCGGCCGGCGATCCGTCGGCCGCAGGTCGCTACGGGGGACCGCTGCAGGATCGTGACGTGCGGATGCTCGGCGCCGAGATCGATTTCACCCGCGAGCGGTTCTCCCAACGGGCCAGCGTGAATGCGTTCCGCCGCCGGGAGGACTTCGACCTCGGCACGCGGGTCGAAGTGCGCGCGGGCTACTCGGGCCGACGCTGGGGAGCCGCCCGCGACGGCTGCTTCGTGACGGGCGAGGGCTACCAGGGTCTATCGCTCGGGACCCGCCAGTTCATGCTCGGCACATTTCTGGGAGAGAGCCAGGTGATCGCGGGCCGGGCCGAAGACCTGCGACTGCAACTCGGAGTTTCCTATTACCGGAATCTCGACGAGCGCCAGACGCTGGCGGCCGCGCTGCGGCACGGCCTCGGAGTGCGCCTGGCGCCGCAGGCGGTCCATACCCTGGGCGTGATCACGGGCCTGCGGGGCTTCGAGTCGTACAGCTTCTGGGGCGACCGCATGCTGCTCCTGAACCTCGAGGATCGGATCATGCTCGTCGATGACCTGCTGGGTCTGCTGTCGGCCGGGCTGACGCTGTTCACCGACTGGGGCGTCGCCTGGCCGGAAGGGCGCCCGCTCGAGGCGCGCCCGCGGGCCAACGTGGGTCTGGGCTTGCGCCTCCTCGGCAGCCGCACGAGCGGCACCCTGGCGACGCGTCTGGACGTCGGGTTCCCCGTGCTGGGCGGCCCAGAGGGCGCGGATCCGGTGCTGTCGATCGGCGCCGGACAGGTGTTCTGACGCCCCCGATGGCGTGCGGCGCCGGGGCAGATATGTGCGCCGGCAGGCATTGACAAGGTCGCCATACACCCTCATACTTATGTAGCGAGCCGGGGTCTGACTTTCTCGGCCAACCCGTGGGAAGTGTCGAATGGGTCCCAGCGGGACGCGGTGCCTTGGGTCCGAACGGGCCGGTGCGCGACCGCGCGCTGCGATTCCATTCTCGGTGTTGAGCGAGCGGTGAGGGGGTGCAGGCAGATCGGGAGGAGCCTTGGATGAGGGTACCGGGGTAGACCTCCCATTGGCGGTCCTTGCTGACCGCTCCTGTTCTGTAGGTAACCACTGCTAGCTCGCACGCCCCCGTGACGGTCTCCCCCGTCACGGGGGTTTTTTTGCCCCAGCGAAAGGGCGCCATCACCGGCAGCCACCAGGGCGGCCGCCGACCCTCACCCTCTCACGGACGGCGCAGCGGCCAGCGGGCCGGCTGGCGCTGGGGCGACGGCCGGATGGGTCCGGGCAGATCCCCATAGCCCGCCGGGCCCAGGTCGAGGAAGAAGCCGTGCTCGGGCTCGTGGCGCTTCATCGTGTTGCCAGCCCACGGCGCCGTGTACCGGTCATCGCCGCCCTGCTCGTCGACGAATAGCGCGAAGCTGGCGCCGCCATGGTAGTCGTTGCCGCCGGCACGGGCCGGTCCCGGAAGGAACTCGTAGGCGTCGCGGCCCTGAAGATCGAAGAAGAAGCAGAAGCTGTTGTGGGCGGCAGCGCCCAGCGAGAACCCGCCGCCGCCCTGATAGGTGTCGTCGCCTCCTTGGTCGACGAAGAGGGTCACGCACTCGTCCCAGGCCAGTCCCTGGGCCACGGCCTGACGGGTCGTGTAGAAGTCATCGCCGCCCTCTTCGATGAAGACGCCGACGGCCTGATGAGCCGAGAACCCTTGATTGTAGCGGGATCCGATGTAGCTGTCGCTCTCAGGCCCCAGCGCCCGCACGATGCCGAAGCCGTAGTAGTAGCCGCCGCCCTGGGAGAAGTTGCCGGCCTCCATCCGGTCGCAGCCGCCGCCGTCGACGACCAGACCCAGGCCGCCGGAGGCCAGGGTGCGAAATCCCTGCCCGCAGCCTTGCGACCAGGCGTCGAAGATGCCGGCGTCGCCGTAGCCGGTGGGGTAGAGGCCCTTGGCGTAATAGTCGTCGTCCCCGCGCCGGTCGAGCAGCGCTCCGATCCCGCGGGCCAGACCGACGCCCTGGACATGGGCATCGCCCTCGTAGCGGTCATCGCCGTCCTCATCGAGCAGCAGTCCCAGGCCGAACAGCCCGACGCCCTGGCAGAACGTTCGCCCGCGATAGACATCGTCGCCGGCGGCGTCGTGCAGCCACCCCAGGCCGAGGTACCCGGCGCCCTGACACCACGCGGGGCCGATGTAGCGGTCGTCGCCCTCGAGATCAAGCAAGGCTCCCACGCCGAGGCAACCCGCCCCCTGGCAGCTCCGGAGGGTCGATTCGTAGGCATCATTGCCCTCGAGGTCGATGCAGACCGCCAGCGGCAGTGACCAGCCCGCGGAACCGCCGCAGTTGCCCGTGTAGAAGTCATCGCCGCCGAGGTCGAGGATGAAGGCGGCGTCCTGGTCGCGATACCAATGCCGCGAGGTTCCTCCGATCAGGATTCGGCCGCCGGATGTCTCGCGGGAGAGCAGAATCTCCTGGTCGAGGCTGTCGGCGAAGGCCTCATAGGCCAGCGCCCCGGCGTGCATGGCCCACTCCGTGTCGGTCAGGAGCGCCAGGCGCGCGCCCGCTTCCACCAGCGCGCTGAAGTCGACCCGGGCGGCGATGTCGATCAATCTCTTGTTGATCGCGAAGCGCCCGGGCTCCTCATCGAAGTGGATGTAGACCTGTCCGGCGAAGGCATCCGAGAGATCCCACCGGTGTCTCTCCAAGAACGCCTTTTCCTCCTCGTCCAGGGCCGCGAACGCGCGCCGGTGCCACTGGCGGGCCTCCGCGAAGACGCCGCTGATCTGCTCGATGAGCAGCTCGAGAGCTGCCCGGGCGGCCACGTTGGCGCTGTCGCCGGGCGCCGCGGTGCTTTCCTCCGGCGCCGGCTGCGCCCGGTGCGGCGAGCGGGGGTTCTCGTCCGGCTCGGGCGCCTGGGCAGGATGCTGGAGGCGTCGCGACGCGGGCATGTCGGAGGCGTAGCCGGGCACGAGAATGAGGCCGCCCTGCGTGATGAGATCGAGCATGCGATCGGCCGTTGCCAGACGCGCCGTCACCGAGCAGGCCAGCGCCTCGGCGCGCGGCGGATCGCGATGAACGTAGATCATGCACTCCAGACGGCACGGATCGGCGCCGCGATGGCAACGAGCCAGGCGGGCCAGAAGGTCCTCCGTCTCGGCGCGCACGCCGTGGGCATCGGCCAGGGCCCACACCAGCGCGCCCAGGCCACCGTCGTCAAACTGGCGGCCCGAAGCGATGGCCGCGTTGTCACGTGGGGCGGGCCAACGCGCCTCGGGGCGCAGGCCCAACACCAGGGTGAGATCGATCACCTGCTGCCGCTTGCCGGCGACCGCCGCCAGCGTGTCACCGGATGCCAGCGTATCGATCGCCGCTCGCGGGTCGCGCCAGAACTGCCGCGCCAGCGCCTCGGGCGCCGGCTCGCCGGCCAGCAGCAGGGTGCGGCCGACCGCCTGGCGCACCACCCGCGCCGGGCAGATCGCGCCCGCCTTGAGCGCGTCCAGGCGGCGTTTGAAGACGGATTGCACGCTGTCGGCGGGACAGGTGAACGGCTCCTGCATGATCGCCACGATGATGTCGCCGGTGAGCAGGCCGCCCTCCTCGGCCGGCGATGCGGGAATGACCGCCGTCACGCGCAGTCCGCAGGCGGCGCCCCCCAGCGCGCGGTCGCCGCCGGCCGCCTCCTCGATGGCCGGCAGGGTCGGCACGGGCTCGGTGTAGACGCCCAGCCAGCCGCGTTCATCGGCCTCCCCAGCGCCCGGCCCGGCGGCCGTCGGGGCGCCCGGCCCGGCGGCCTTCGGGGCGCTCGGCCCGGCGGCCGCCCAGGCGCCCAGGAGCGCGGCCGCGATCACCCTCGCCGAGGTGCGACGCACGGGTCCCATGCCTCCCCCTTTCCAGCCGGTCAAGTGCGTGGGGATGATAGCGGGGAAGGAGGTAGGTTTCCAGCGCCACAGACGGCGCACCCGGGGCTCGATGTGCCGCGAGCCGCGAGCGCGCGGTGGGCCGCGACACCAGGGGCTCAGTGCACGACGAGCAGCGAGCGCGCGGTGACCGGTGCGTTCGCGCCGGGCCCGAGGTCGGCCTGGACGCGGTAGATCCCGGACGGCACCGGCCTGCCCGAGCGATCGGTGAGATCCCACCGCCACGACTGGACCGCGCGCTCGCGCGACGGCCAGCGCGCTTCGCGCACGACGCGGCCCTGCAGATCCACCACGCGCATTCGCAGCGTCATGTCGGCCCTGGGAGCCTCCGTCTCCCAGCGCACCGTCACGGTCACACCGTGCCGAGCCGGATTGGGCTCGGGTGCGTCGAACGTCAACCGCGCGCCCGGCCGCGTTCGCGCCCCGCCGTCAGGCAGGTCGGGCGGATTGCCGCTCACCGCGGCCACATCCAACGTGTCCCCGGCCAGGGTCACCTGGTCGAGGAAGGGCATCTCCAACCCGCCGGGGCATAGCAGATCGACGAGGTACTGGAAGTAGCGATGGCCGTGGTGCGCCGGCGGCAGAAGCGTGCCGGAGGTCTCGTAGTAGCTGCTCGGGGTGCCGTCCGGGCCCAGGAACGGTGCGCTCTGGGCTTGCTGCTCCGTTGCGCCCGAGCGCACCCGGAAGCGCGTCGTGTTGCCTGGGCTCGGCCGGAAATCGACCCAGCTCAACGTGGCCTCGCCGAGCCACGCGCCGAAGTCGTGCACCTCCGACATCAGACGCCCGAGGGGCGCCGCCGCGGAGACGTAGAGACGGCCTCCCTGGTAGCCCTCGTGGCGGGCGGTCGCGATGTAGAGGCGCCCGTAGTAGGTCGCCATCACCGACAGCTCCTCGGTGTCCGGGGTGAGACCGAACTGGCAGACCTGAGTCCACGTGGAGCCCGGGGTCCAACGGTAGAGCTTGGTCTGGTCGGCGCCGCCGTAGAAGATCCCCTTGTAGATGTGAAAGCCGCGGCACCAGCGATCGCCGGAGAACGGCATCCAAGAGGCGTAGACCTGAGTGCCGCGGATGATGTACATGCGGTTGCCGATGTTCAGGAACAGCGAGTCACCCCAGGCCGTGAAGGTGCCCATCTTGGCGGTCGGGAGACCGGGCGTGGTGATCGTGCTCCAGCTTGTGCCGTCGTGGACGTAGATGCGGTTGGTCTCGGGCGCCAGTCCGTCGTGCTGCGCGTACAGGCGGCCCTGATGGCGGCCGACGGCATAGAAACGGCGCACATCGGGCCCGTTGAGCGCGAGGACAGTGCTCCAGGTCTCGCCCCAGTCGGTGCTCTTGCGCACCGAGCCGATGAGCCCCTGATCGCCGGTGGCCACATAGATGGCCCCATCCAGCACGGTCAGATCGAAGAGGTGGAGGGCCAGCGGGACCGTCTGCTTCTTGATCCATTGACGGCCATTGTACAGATAGATCGCGCTGCCGTAGAGGTAGCCGTTGTACGTGTCGGGCCCTGGAACGAAGAGCGTGTCGCCGGACACATGAAAGGTAGTCAAGCCCTGCTCGTCAGGCTGGTAGGCCAGGGCGAAGTCGCCGGTGCGGTAGTCGTAGCTGAGGATGTCGGCGCCGTTCACCGTGATGGGGTACTCGCAGGCGCCCAGGAACAGCGTGTCGTGATAGGTGGCCATGGCGTAGACGCCGCGGCGGGACGTCACCTCGGCGACGAACCGCATCGTCTGCGGGTCGTTGAGCGGAATGAGCAAGCCGGGGTGAGCATCGGCGTCGGCGCCGGATGACCAGACGTAGCGGCCGTGAGACCAGTCGTCATCCGTCGAGACGACGTCGGCGCTGCGGGCCGGGGGCGCGCTCAGGCCGGAGAGGAGGATCAAGATGGCGAAGCTCGGACCGCGGGTGCCGCCGTGGTGGCGGGCGGGGGTGCGCTCGCGGGTTCCGCCGTGGTGGCGGGCGCCCGTGCGCTCGCGGGTGTCGCCGTGGTCGCGGGCGCCGGTGCGCTCGCGGGCGGCGGCTCGGCGCCGCCGCGGCGAAAGC
This sequence comes from uncultured bacterium, assembly GCA_964603725.1. Classification (GTDB taxonomy): domain Bacteria; phylum Eisenbacteria; class RBG-16-71-46; order CAIMUX01; family WJJG01; genus CAZDKK01. The sequence goes on along the minus strand of CAZRWW010000013.1, from coordinate 67,090 downwards.
GGGCGGCCAAAGATGGCGACTCCCATCGGCTCTCCTTGGCGCTGCCTAGGGCAGCACGAGCACGCGGCCCGCGGCCGGCGACCCAGGCTGTCCGGGCAGGCGCGCGGCGATCTGGTAGATGCCGGTGGGCACGCGCCGGCCGGCGTCGTCGCTCAGATCCCAGAGCCAGTCGGCCGCGCGCCGTCCGGCCGGATCGAGGGTCACCGCGCGGACCTGGCGGCCCTGCACATCGAGGACGCGTAGCTCGAGCGGTCCGTCGGCCCGGCCAACGTGCCCCAGGTGCGCGCGGACGAGCACGGATGCCGTCGCCGGGTTGGGGAACGGCGGCTCCAGCCGCAGCCGAGGCGCCCGCGGGTCTTCCACCGGCAGCGGTTCGTCCACCGCGGCCCCGGCCGTCGAGTCGGCCGCGAGCGTGACGCTGCGCAGCAGCGGCATCTTGAGACCATCGGGGCTGTGCAGCTCGACGAGGTACTGGAAGTAGCGGTCGGTGTCGTGGAGCGCGGGCAGGGGCGCCCCCGGCTGTGTGTACCAGGTGGCCGAGGTTCCGTCAGGCCCGGTCCAGGGCCTCGCCGGCAGTTGCGCCTCGGAGGGCGCCGAACGCACTTGAAAACGCACCAGGGCGGCTGGGTCGGGACTGAAGTGATCCCACGCGATCTGGACATCGTAGACCGGGATTCCGAAGTCGTGCGGCAGCGAGATCAGGCGGCCGACGCTGGCGCAGGCCGACACGTAGAGCCGCCCGCCGGTCAGCCCCTCGGTGCGCGAGGTGGCGATGTAGAGCCGCCCGTAGTAGGTCGCGAAGGCCTGGACCGGCTCCGTGCTAGGGTCGGGCCCGAGCGGGGCGAGCTGCGTCCAGCCCTGACCCGGTCGCCAGCGGTAGAGGTAGCCGGAGCCCCCGCCCGAGTACAGCGCGCCCTTGTATGCTCCGAACCCGCTGCCCATGCGCGCGCACCAGAAGGGCAGGTTCGATCGATAGACCTGATTGTTGGCGAAGATGAAGAGCTTGTCCTTGATGCCCAGGATCAGCGAATCGCCCCACGTGGTGAAGGTGCCTTGCCACCCGTAGTTCTCGGTCGTGGTTCCTTGCGGCAGCCCGACGACCTGGATCGTGTCCCAGTCGGCGCCGTCAAAGGTGAAGACCATGTCGTCCTCGGGCTCCCAGCCGTCGGGCTGGGCATAGAGGCGTCCCTGGTGAACCGCCAGGGCGTGCATCCGCCGGATCCGGTGCTCGAGCGTGTAGTCCAGGGAGAAGATCCGCGTGAAGCTGTCGCCGTGGTCGAGACTCTGGTAGACCGAGGCGTTGCCCGAGCCGTCGCCGCTCGAGACGTAGATGGCGTCGTTCAACACCTCGACATCGAAGAGGTGCACGGCGCCGATGACGCTCTGCTTGGTCGTCCATTGCCGGCCGTTGTACAGGTAGACGCTGCTGCCGTGCGAGCCGGAGTAATGGGTGTCCGGCCCCGGGATGTACAAGGTGTCGCCCCGGACCTTGATGACGGCGACCCCTTCTTCGGGAAGCTGGGAGGACAGGGCGAACTGGCCCGTCAAGTAGTCATAGGTCAGGATATCCGCGCCGTCGGGGTTGAGTGGGTAAGGGCCGGCCCCCAGGATGAGCGTGTCGTGGTAGGCCGCCAGCGCCCACAGGCCGCGATAGCTGGTCGGCTCGGCGACGAAGCGCGGGTCGGCCGGGTTGTTCAAGGGCAGCAGGAGGCCGGGATGGATCTCGGGGTCCGTGGCGTTCTGCCAGTAGTAGGCGTGTCCGGACCAGTCGTCCTGCGTCCAGGAGATCTGGTAGGCGCGCGGAACGTCCCCGCCGAGCACAACGGCCGCCGAGATGATCAGCGCGGCGATCGCCGCCGGCCGTAGGCGACGCGATCTGCCGCGCGCCGGGCGGAAAGGCGGGATGTTGTCGATGCAACAATGATTCATTATGGCTCCAGCTCCGGGTGCCACGAAGTTTGCGCGGCGGGTTCGCGGTGGGGCTCATGCCGCCGATCGGCTTGGCTGCATCCGCTCGCCTGAGCTTAAGTGTAGCGGAGCGCCCGGACAGTGGTCAAACAATGGTCCCACCGGCGGGCACCGGCCCGGGGCGCGCCCGTCCTCGGGCACGGCCCAGCCTGCAGACCAAGTGGTGGGGCCGCGAGCCGATGGGCTATGATGGCGGCAATGCGCCAGTACGCGACGTCATCCGCGCCCGAGGAGCTGGACCGCGGGTTCGTCCTCCAGCCGACCTATCGGATCGAGCAGGGGCGACCGATCGTCCACCTCTTCGGCGTCACCGGCGACGGGCAGAGCTTCGTCGTGCGGGACACGCGCGTGCGCCCCTCCTTCTTCCTGCGCTCGGCGGACCTGCCGCGCGCCCGGTCAGCCCTGGAGGAAGCCCGCGCCCAGACGGCGGTCGCGACCGAGACCGCCGCGGCGCCTCCGCGCTGGCGGGCGCTCACCGGCGAGGAGGTGGTCGAGGTCTTCGTGAGCACGCCCCCCGACGTGCCCCCCTTGCGCGAGCGCCTGAATGCGGCCGGCATCGAGTGCTTCGAGGCGGACGTGCCGTTCGTGACGCGCTACCTGTGCGACCGGGGGTTGCGCGGCGCGATCGGCATGGCGGGCCCATGGCGCTCCGGGCGCCGGGTGGAGCGGATCTACGAGGACGTCGCCCTGCAACCGGCCGCCTTCGAGCCGCGCCTGCGCGTGCTGGCCCTCGACATCGAGACCGACCCGAGCGCGGCACGCGTCTACTCCTGGGCCCTCTACGGCAACCTGCCGCTCGGGGGGCGGATCGCCGAGGTGCATTATGTGGCGGCCCCGGAGCATCGCGACCGCCCGGGCACGATCAACGGCGCCTACGACAGCGGGCTCTGCTACGATCAGCCCGACGAACCGGCGCTGCTCGCCGCCCTCGCGCGCAGGATGCGCGAGATCGATCCCGACGTCATCACCGGCTGGAATGTGATCGACTTCGATCTGGCCGTGCTCGAAAAGGCGTTCGCGCGGTGCGCCGTGCCGTTCCACCTGGGGCGCGCCGACCTCGCCTGCCGCGTGCAGATCCGCGCCGGCGCCTGGGGCACATCGCGGGCCTCGATGCATGGGCGCGCGGTCGTGGACGGTCTGGACCTGCTGCGCGGGGCGTTCATCCGGCCCGACAGCTACGCGCTGGACGCGGTCGCGCGCGAGATCCTGGGCGAGGGCAAGGTGCTGACCGAGGGCGATCGGGGCGAGGCGATCGAGCGGCTCTACCATGACGACCTGCCGCGCTTCCTGGCCTACAACCTCACCGATGCGCGCCTCGTGATCGAGATCCTCGAAGCGCGCGGCCTGATGAGTCTGGCGGTGCGGCGGTCGCTGCTGACCGGGCTGCCGGTGGATCGGGTCGCCGGGAGCATCGCGGCCTTCGACTTCCTCTACCTCGGCGAGCTGCACCGCCTGGGCTTCGTTGCGCCCAGCGTGCACGGCGGCGGCGAGGACCCCTACGACGGCCCGCAGCCGGCGGCCATCGGGGGCTACGTGCTCGAATCGCAGCCCGGGCTCTACGAGAACGTCTGGCTGTTCGACTACCGCAGCCTCTACCCGAGCATCATCCGGACCTTCTTCATCGATCCGCTCGGGCACCACCTCGCCGCGCGCGAGCCGGATCCGGCCAAGGTGATCCGCGCGCCCAACGGCGCCGCCTTCCTGCGTGACGCCGGCGTGCTGCCGCGGATCCTGGCCGAGCTCTTCCCGCGGCGCGAGCAGGCGCGGGCCGCGGGCGAGACCATCGTGGCGACCGCGATCAAGATCCTGATGAACTCCTTCTACGGCGTGCTGGCCACGCCGCGCTGCCGCTTCTTCTCGACCCACGTCTCGAACGCCATCACCACGTTCGGGCAGACGATCCTGCTGTGGACCCGCGAGCGGCTGGAAAACCTCGGCTACCGCGTGATCTACGGGGACACGGACTCGGTCTTCGCGGTCTCCGGCATCGCCGACCCCAACGCCGCCGAGCTCAAGGGCCGCGAGGTCGTCTCCCAGCTCAACGCGGAGCTGGCCCGCTGGATTCGGGCGACCCACGACGTCGACAGCCATCTCACGCTGGAGTTCGAGCGGCTCTACCTGAAGTTCTTCATGCCGCGGCTGCGGCATGCGGCCGAGGGCAGCAAGAAACGCTACGCGGGCATCGTGGGCCGGGGCGCCCAGCGCGATCTGGTCTTCACGGGCCTGGAGTCGGTGCGCCGCGACTGGACCGTCCTGGCCAAGGATTTCCAGCGGCGGCTGCTGCTGCGCGTCTTCGAGGGCGAAGACGTGGAGGTCTTCATCCGGGAGTTCGTGCGCGATCTGCGCGCCGGCCGGCGCGATGGGGACCTCGTCTACCGCAAGGCGCTGCGCAAGCCCATCGAGGAATACGGCAAGACCACCCCGCCGCACGTCAAGGCGGCGCGCCTCATGCCCGGCCGTCCGGGCCGCATGATCGCCTACCTCATGACGACCGACGGGCCTCAGCCGCTCGGGAACGCGACCGCGCCGCTCGACTACGAGCACTACGTGCAAAAGCAGCTGCGGCCCGTCGCTGAGGCCATCCTGGTCCACGTGGGCAAGAGCTTCGACGAGATAGCGGGCACCGATAGCCAGCTCGGGCTGCTCTAGCCGACCACACCCTGGCGGGGCTCGCCGGAGGGATCCGGATCGGGCGAGGCCGGGGAAGGCTCAACGGTCTTGTCCTGCTCGCCAGGCGCGCCCGAGAGCAGATCGCCGATCGCCTCGATGAGCGCGCTCGAGTCTCCCTGGATCACGGCCTTGGGGATCGACCAGAGCAGGCGCACGCCGCCCGCGACCCAGGAGGTCACGCGCTGGAGACGGCGGGCAAAGCCGCTCGAGCGGATGGCATCCCACGTGCCGGCCAGACCGGTGCGCCTCTGCGCTCGGATCGCGCCCAGGTCGCTCGGGGCCGTGCGGGCAGAGCCGCGCGTCGAGACGCCCTCGACGTCGGCGGCGTAGACTCGACCCGGCCCGCCGAGAGACAGACCCGCGATGCCCAGATCGAGCGCAATTGACTGCCCGGGCTGGCGACCGGGCTCTGCGAGCGGGCGGGCCGGCGCCGTGAGCGCGCGGGCAAGCTCATCGAGCGAAGATGCCGGCGCCGACAGCGGTCGGGCCGGCGCCGTGAGCGTGTGCGCGAGCCCGCCGAGCGGAGAGGCCGGCGCACGGCCGACCGACAGGGCGGCAAGGGCGGCCAACAAGAGCAGCGCCCACAGGCTGGCTGGCGCCGGGCGCCCCGCCCGAGGAGGTCTGCGGGTGAGGAGGTGCTTCACGGTCCTGTCCTGCGCCTCTTCGCGCTCAGGGGCGCGACCTGCGGAGCGCCCTGCCACGCGCGCTGCCAGGCCCGCCGCGATCGATCCACGGGGTTGCGACTTCTCCTGGATGCCGCGGGCGCCTTGGCGGCGCCGAGGATTCCAGCCCTGTCGCGCGTGTTGGCCGCGTTCCATGTCCCGGCGGTGTCGCCGGGCCGAGCCCTCGCGATGCGCCGGGCATCCGACCTCGTATACGTCCTCGACCGGGCTAGGGTTCCGCCCACCCCGCCGCGAATCGATGGCGTAATCGATTCCGCTCAAGCGAGTTCGGCAACAGCCAGAGCGGCCAGGCGAGTCAGGCCGTGGTGGGCCAGCCGCAGCACGGCCATCTGCCCAGGGGTAACCCACCGCGCCTCCACGTGCTCCGGGTTGATGCTCACCTGACCGGTCCATTCCACGATCCGATAGACTGGGCACCGCCATAGTCCTGGCCCGCGCGCGTCTTCATAGAGTATGACGTCCAGGAGGCGGTCTGGTTTAACCTCGAGTGAAGTCTCTTCCCTGAGCTCCCGGCGCAGGGCGGCCTGCGGGGCCTCACCCGGTTCCACCTTGCCCCCGAACAGGTCCCAGCGGCCCCCCATGGTCAGATGCGGGGCCCGCAGCCCCAGGAGGACTCGCCCCTCTCGCACGACGACCCCGGCGACCGCGTTGCGCCACTGGAGCCGGCGTCGCATCTTCTGGTGCGCGATCCCGGCCTCCTCGAAGGGCGGCTCCTCGGGCGAGAAGCCCTGGCGCAGGTAGAAACCGATCGCGTGTTCCTGGGCGTGCAGGACGACCTCGCCCATCTCCAGGCGCACCGCCTCCCGCACCAGCTTCTGCAGCACCGCCGAGCCCAGGCCGGACCCGCGCAGCGGCCTCAGGACCGCCATGCGTCCGATACGGCTCTCGGCCGGGAGCAGGCGCCCCGTGGCGACCGGCTGCTCCGACCGAAAGGCGACCACGTGCACGGCATCCGAGTCGCTGCCGTCGAAGTCCGTGGCCTCGTCGATCCCCATCTCTTTGAAGAACACCTGCCGCCGAACCGACTTGGCCGCCTGCTCGAGCTGGCTCCACGATCCGATCGCCCACCTCAGGCTGCGCGGAGCGACTTGCTCATGACCGCCCATGAAGACGCGCCCCCGATGTCATTCGTTCAGGCGGCCCGGAGCTTTCCCCGGAGCTCCATCCATGGTTTTCCTGGGGGGTTCCCCCGCGGCTTTGCCCGGAGCCGCCCCAGGGATCTTCCCGGGAGCCGCCGGTACCGAGTTCTCCGCGGCATCCAGGAGGGCGAGGGCCCGCTGCTCGATCGTCGCGGCCGTAAAGCCCAGGCGCTCGTAGAGCACCCCGGCGGGCGCGGAGGCCCCGAAGCGATCGAGGCCGATGATCGTGCCGCCGCCGGCATAGCGCTCCCAGCCGAAGGGCGAGGCGGCCTCGACCGCCAGCCGCAGGGTCCCGGGCGGCAGCACGAAACGGCGGTAGCTCTCGGGCTGACGTTCGAAGAGCTCCCAAGAGGGCATGCTGACGACCCGGGTCGACACCCCCCGTCGCTCGAGAGACAGGCGGGCCTGGAGGCAGAGCTGCACCTCGGAGCCGCTGGCGATCATGATGAGGCGTGGCTGCGGCGCGACCTGCGGGCTGCTGCCCGGCGCTGCGGATCCCGCTTCCGCCAGCACGAAGGCGCCCAGCGCCGCCAGCGGAGGGACTTGGCCTCGACCGACCTGATCGCCCTGACTGCCCCGGCCGCCGGCGCGGAGGCTCGAGGGTTCCGACTTGCCCAAGACTTCGGCCGGCAGGCAGTGGCCCGATCGATCCAGCAGCGGCAGGTTCTGGCGCGAGAGGATGAGCGCTACGGGCCCACTCGTCTGGATCGCCGCCCACCAGGCCTCGAAGGTCTCGCGGGCATCAGCGGGCCGGATCACGGTCAGCCCCGGGATCGCCCGCAGCGACGCCACGTGCTCGACGGGCTGGTGGGTGGGGCCGTCCTCGCCGACGCCGATGCTGTCGTGGGTGAAGACGAAGATCGACGGCGCCTGCATCAGCGCCGCCAGGCGCAGCGCCGGGCGCATGTAGTCGCTGAAGACGAGGAAGGTGGCGGCGTAGGGGCGCAGGCCGCCGTGGAGCGCCATGCCGTTCACGGCCGCCGCCATGGCGTGCTCGCGCACCCCGAAGTGGATGTTGGGGCCCTTGACGCCCTCGGGCTCGAAGGCGCCCTGCCCCTTGATCTCGGTGTTGTTCGAGGGCGCGAGGTCTGCCGAGCCGCCCACCAGGTTGCCGAGCGCGCCGGCCAGGATGTTGATCGCGCGGCCCGACGCGGCGCGCGTGGCGGTGGGGGCGCTGCCGGGATCGGCGTCCAGCAACGCCTCGTCCCAGCCCGCGGGCAGGCGCCCGGACTGCCAGAGGTCCCAGCGGGCGCGCTCCGCGGGATGGGCCGCGCGATATGCCTCGAGCCGGCCCTGCCACTCGTGCTCGGCCGCCGCGCCGCGCTCGATCGCCGCCGCCATGTGCTCGCGCACCTCCGGCGGCACATGGAAAGGCTCGGTCGCTGCCCAGCCGAGGGCGGCCTTCGTCGCGCGCAGCTCGTCCTCGCCCAGCGGCGCGCCGTGCGCGCCGGCGGTGTCCTGCTTCTTGGGGCTGCCGTGGGCGATGTGGGTGCGCGCGGCGATCAGACTCGGACGTGACAGATTCTCGCGCGCGCGTGTGATCGCATCCGCGAGCGAGGCGATGTCGTTGCCGTCGACCTCGAAGACCTCCCAGCCGTAGGCCTCGAAGCGGCCGCGCACGTTCTCGCTCACCGCCAGTGCGGTCGATCCCTCGATCGTGATGCGGTTGTCGTCGAAGAGGTAGATGAGCTTGCCCAGGCGCAGATGGCCCGCCAGGCCGGCTGCCTCGTGCGAGATGCCCTCCATCAGGTCGCCGTCGCTCACGATCGCGTAGGTGTAGTGATCGACGATGGTGTGGCCGGGGCGGTTGAAGCGTTCGGCCAGATAGCGCTCGGCCATCGCCATCCCCACGCCGTGGGCGAAGCCTTGACCCAGGGGGCCCGTCGTCAGCTCGACGCCGGGGGTGAGACCGTGCTCGGGATGGCCCGGCGTGCGCGACTCCCACTGGCGGAAGTTGCGGATCTCCTCCAGCGGCAGATCGTAGCCCGTGAGGTGCAGCAGGCTGTAGAGCAGCATCGACCCGTGGCCCGCCGAGAGGATGAATCGATCGCGATCGGGCCACTGGGGGTTGCGGGGGTTGTGCTTCAGGAAGCGCGTCCAGAGCACGTAGGCCATGGTCGCAGCGCCCATCGGCATGCCCGGGTGGCCGGAGTTCGCCTTCTGCACCGCTTCGGCGCTCAGGATGCGGATCGTGTTCACGCAGCGGGCGTCCAGGTCCTTCATGCGGCTGTCCTCATGGTGTGGGTCCGGAGGGCGCCTTCCGCTGGGAAATCGCGCCCTCGAGCTGAACGAGCGGGAAACGACGCAGGGTAGGAGCGGGGGAGGATGGCTGTCAAGCGGGTGTCCGGCGGGTGAGCGGCCGGCGTGTGCCATCGCCATGCCGCGTGATGGCGGTGAAGGCCCTGCCGCGGTCGGCGCGGCTTCTGGCTCTGGCCCGGGCGGGAGAGCAGAGAATCCTGCTTGACACGTCCCCCCCCCCCCCAGAGTACTGTCACGACCGTGACGGCAGTCGCCTGAGCGAGTCGGCAGGCATCCGCAAGAGCCATGTGAGACAATCGGCGGAGCGATGCGCGGAACGATGCGAGTTGGCGGGCCATGACCGAGCAGCGAACGGAACGCGAATCTCGCGCTGAGTGTTGGGTGGTTCCAGAGTTGATGTATGATCGTTCCCTGATGAAACGGATCCGATGCGCTGTACAACCTACCAGACGGGGGAGTCCCATCATGCGACGTGGGTTCGTGGGTCTTGTCTTGGTATGTGGGTTGGGGACCGGCGCGCTCGCCGAGCCGACGGAGCTCGCCGGCGGCGTCTTCATCGCGCACCATCCGGCGGGGATGGAGTACAGCAGCACGCCTCCGGAAGGGGGATGGTGCGCCGCCTACCTGGCCGAGCACGCCATTGACGCCTGCGAAGAGCAGGTCAACCGGATCAACACCACGCAGGCGGCGATCTGGTTCGTACTGGCCGCGTGGGATGAGCCGAAGGCCTGGTGCGGCGTTGAATTCGGGCTGGGGGAGTACGCGACCGACGACTACGCGATCATCAGTCACGGCCCGTGCTTTCCTTCGGAGGGGCTTGAGATCCCCACGGCCAACTGGCCCGGACCGAACGAAGGCACCAGCCTCGCCATTACGGACTCCTGCTGGACCGGCAACTTCCTGCCGATCTACTACTTCGCGGGCTACGCCTATGCGCCCCAATTGGTGCCCCTCGACAACAACCCACGGACCGCCTTTGCCGGCACGGTGAACTGCCAGCAACTGCCCGAGGCCAGGGCGGTGAGCGCCTCCGGAGCGATGGGCATGCTGACCGAAGGCCTGGCTGTGTGCCCGGGGCAGGTCATGGGTCTTGGGGAGGGGCAGGTGTTGGCATGGAGCGACTACGGCGTCGGCGTGTGCTGCTCCGGCGAGCGCTGCGCTGTCATGGCCGTGGAGGATTGCAGCGCGCTCGGGAGTGAATGGGAGTTCCACCCGGAGTGGAGGACCTGCAATCCCAACCCATGCGTGACGGTGCACAGGGGCGAATGCGAGTTCCCGTGTGAGATCGTCCTCGGCGCCGGACGCTCGGTCAAGTACGTCACTAACGGCTATGAGCGGATCTACTCGCCGGGCGAGTCGTTCGTGGTGGACTGGAGAGATGGACGGGTCACGATCGATGGCTACCCGTACCTGCCGCCCGACGAAGCTCCGCCGCCGACGTACGAAGTGGAATACCTGCGCGCAACGTACGGATCGGTCCCCTATGTCCAGAGCATTGTCGGCAGCAGCGCCGACCCAGTGCTCTGGAACCGTGCTGTTCGGCTCTGGGAGGGAGCGTTCAATCGTCTCCGGCACTCTGCTGCCAATGCATTTCGCAGGCGCGCGTTCGCGGGGGCGACGCCCGAAGCAGCGGCAGGTGCCGCAGTCGCTGTCCTCGAGGCGAGCGGGCTAGTGGTGTCGGCAAGATCCTGGTCGGCCGGGAGAGAGGGGCAAGCCTTTGAGGTGCAATGGCGTGGATTGGAGCATCCCGTGGGTATGTTGCTCGAATACGAGCACCCCTGGCTCGAGGGAAACCGCGACTTCCGAAGCCACTATGTGGCCTGCGTGATAGATCTCCCCTTCTTCCGCAGCCTGGAACGGAACATGCTCGGATCGAGCTGCGTGACGATAGGATACGGAAACCTGCAGTTCGGCGGATCATGCGCCGGGGAGGAGTAGAACCATGTCAACGCGGATGATGGTTCTGCTCCTCGCGCTGGCGCTTGTGCCGGCGGCCCGAGCGGACTTGCATGGCCGTGGCGCATGCATCTACGTGCCGATCGGCTTCGAGTACGAACACGAGCAGCCGCCCGTTGGTCCAGAGGAACCGGACAATTGGGAAGCTCATGCTCGGTGCGTGCTCGGCGCCTACTATGGCATCAACGATGCGGATATCGAGGCCGACGTACAGATGCACGTCACCGATGGTTCCCTGTACCATCGGTGCACCTATGAGTGGCTGAAGGAGAAGATGCAGAACAGGAACCTCTATGTGATCAACAGCCACGGAGCCTATGGCCTGTATGGACGCGCCTTCGAGCTCGAATCGTTCCGCTCTTACGGCGCATGCGTGGCCAGGTGCAACCAGCTTGTCTCGACCTACGGGTTCACGCATGGCTACTCCGAGGGTTCCGACATTTGGAGATACCCCCTTGAGGAAGGGACCACTCATGAGCGGTGGGTGATCTTCATCACGCCCACCGGGGTTGCCAACCACCTGGCCCCCTACGCCTCTTCGTGGTTCATGCTGCTCGCCTACTACTGCTTCTCGGGAACCTGGGCCTACGCCTGGCTGGGTGGCCAGCCCGGCGTGATCGATTGTCCCTCCATGCTCGGGTTCGACGAAGACGTTGACCTTCGAGATAGCGCTCACTCCTACTTCACCGCCGTCAACACCCTGGGCTGCGAGCTCTTCTCCAGCGAGGGACGAAGAAGCTGCGTTGGCGACATCCCCCTGCCAACCAGTGGCGACCCGGTGATCCTCGGCTGGAGGGAGAACGGGATCGAGCCGTATGGTCGAGGGTGCTGGAATCTCGCGGGTCGTTGGCTGCATGCCAGCGCCTACTGCGGCGAGGTTCGGATGGCTTGCGTCAGTGAGGACTCCGCCAGCACCTACTTCGTCATCGCGGACGGGGACACGGTGAGCCAGTTCGCGGGTCGGGGAACAGACGGATACGGCCGGCTGAGGTGCTACAGCGTTGCCGTGCCGCCGGGTGCGAGCGCCTTCACCTGTCTCGAGGTCGATGGCCTGGGCCGGAGGACCTACTCCGATTGGTTCACCTGGCAGGCGGAGTCCGGCATCTGGGAGGATCTGGAGCCGCTCGACGACATGACCATGGAAGAGGTCGAAGCGCAGCCCTGGCCGCGATGGGAGCCGGATCCCTGGAGCGAAGACGATCCACGGTGGGCGTGGGTGGCGGCCTGCTCGACGTGGGCGGATACCACGGATCACCACTGGGAGACCCTCGAGAATGGGGTCACCAAGCTGATACTCGATGGGTTCGCTGACAATTGCAGCGAATGTGCCGATGTGGTGTATTACATCAACAGAGGCATTGGGGATGAGTATCTCCTGGCTGAGAGCATCGCCTATCAGATGAGCTGCGACTTTCCCGACCTGGTACCGGCGGTGTTCATAGGGCCGGCGCCCGTCATTCCGCAGTACTGGCTGATTCATGCCATATTGGAGGATGTCATTGAGGCGAACGCCGCCTACAACGCGCAGTACCAGACACACTACCCGGTTGATCCAGGTCCTACACTCGTTCTCGCCGGCACGGGTGGCGGCTTGATCTCCACGATACCGTTTCCCGATCCCCCCTTTCAGTCCTGCAACAGCGCCACCTGCTACAGCTACAATTCCTATGCCGACGTGTTTCCCACAGGCGCTTTGGACGGACTACCAGACTGCCCAGTTACGGTCATGCCGGCTGGCAGTGTTCCGGAAGCGATCACGACGCTCATCTACGCCTCGGAGTGGAACCAGGGACAGCATGTGAACAGCGCGGGGAAGGGTCTGTTTCTGCTGGGTGACTATGATCCGGGGACGCATGCGCAGAATCACGTTCTCGACGGGCCAATGCTCCGGATCCGCGACATGTACTACGCGACTCCGGGCATCGAAGCGGGCCCGCTGTTGCGGGCGGCTGAATACTACATCCCAGGGCAGTCTCCGTGGCCGGGCTTCGCGGTGTTGGAGAATGCCCTTGCCGAGGGCGTCCGAGACATCTGGGCCTATGGATTTGAGACATCGGCGTGGAGGCTCCCTTTCCTGAGCAACGGCTACTTCGACAATGGATATGGGCTCGACACAGACCAGGTTGTCATGGTGTTTGCACCCTGCTGCGAGACAGGCCATGAATGCAGCCAACCGCTTTGCATGTCATCCAGGCTGCTGTTCCAGGACCCTGACAAGACGCGGGCAGCCGGATTCCTGGGGCAACTGAATGGAGATTGGGACGGTGCCCACCTCGATTTCGCGCAGGTCTTCCGCAATGAGCTGGGCAACTCGCCCGAGGGTACGAGGTTCGACATCATCACGCACAACGCCGTGCGGACGATCCAGGAGCAGCGTCCCCACTACGGGCGGGGCGTGGTGTGGCTCGGGGCGTTGACGAAACTGCGGGGGGCCTTTGCGCCCAGCACATCGGTGGATGAGGAAGAACGCGGCCGGCCCCGGCCCGAAGGGGGACTCCAGGTCCTGCGGGGTGCGAGTCAGGTGGAGCTGCGCTTCAGCCTGGCGCGTGACACGGACGTGGCGCTCAATATCTTCGACTCGTCGGGGCGCCTGGTGTCGCGCATCAAGAATGGTCCGCTCAGCGCGGGAGCCTACACCTACACCTGGTTCATGCGTGACGGGCGGGGCCGGCCCGCGGCCGCTGGCATCTACTTCGCGCGCCTGGAGATCGGATCCGAGGGACCGGCCCACACGGAGCGGGTCCTGGTAGTGCGATAGGGCCACAGGCGGCTTCCTCGGCGCCCAACTCCGCGCTGGCCTGTACGCGGAGCCTCCACGCCAACGTCTACGCCGGCCTCCACGACGGCATGCACGCTCCACCTTGCCCGCCCGCGCACCTCCCGTTAGAATCCCACCTTCACGCGGCTGGCCCGCGGCCGGCACGCACGCCGCCTGACCGGTTACGGATCTCAGGCCCGGCCACCACGATCGGTGGGCAAGCCGTTGCAGGCGGGACTGCCGGACAAGAGGAATCACACGAGGTGTTGATGAGCGCCACCAGAATCGCCGACATCCTGGCCGGGAAGATCCCCGTGGGCGAGGTCGCCACGGTCCAGGGCTGGGTGCGCACCCGGCGCGACTCGAAGGCGGGGTTGTCATTCCTCCACGTCCACGATGGAACCTGCTTTGCCCCGCTGCAGGTTGTCGCCGAGACCACGCTGCCCAACTACGCGCAAGAAGTCCTGCGCCTCACGACCGGCTGCTCGCTGGAGGTCGAGGGGGAGATCGTCGCATCGCAGGGGGCGGGCCAAACGTGCGAGCTGCGCGCAACGCGCGTCACCGTGGTCGGCTGGGTGGAGGACCCCGACAGCTACCCGGTCGCGCCCAAGCGGCATACGCTCGAGTATCTGCGCACGGTGGCCCACCTGCGCCCGCGCACCAACACGATCGGAGCGGTCGCGCGCGTGCGCCATTGCCTGGCGCAGGCGATCCACCGCTACTTCCACGAGCACGGTTTCTACTGGATCCACACGCCCATCATCACCGGCAGCGACGCCGAGGGCGCCGGCCAGATGTTCCGCGTTTCGACGCTCGATCTCGTCAATCCGCCGCGCACGCCCGAGGGGGCGGTGGACTTCTCGCAGGACTTCTTCGGCCGCCAGACGTTTCTCACCGTCTCCGGGCAGCTCAGCGTCGAGAACTACTGCCTGGCGCTGTCGCGCGTCTACACCTTCGGGCCCACGTTCCGCGCCGAGAACTCCAACACGAGCCGGCACCTCTCGGAGTTCTGGATGATCGAGCCCGAGATCGCCTTCGCCGACCTGGACGACGACATCGCGCTGGCCGAATCGTTCCTCAAGTACATCTTCCGGGCCGTGCTCGAGGAGCGCCAGGACGACATGGCCTTCTTCGCCCAGCACGTCGAGAAGGAGTGCATCGCGCGCCTCGAGCGCTTCGTCAAGTCCGAATTCGCGCGCATCGACTACACCGAGGCGATTCAGGTGCTCGAGCGCTCGGGTCGCGCCTTCGAGTTTCCGGTGCGGTGGGGCGTGGACCTGCAGTCGGAGCACGAGCGCTACCTCACCGAGGAGCACGCCCACGGACCGGTCGTGGTCGCCAACTACCCGAAGGAGATCAAGGCCTTCTACATGCGCCTGAACGACGACGGCCGCACGGTCGCCGCCATGGACGTGCTCGCGCCGGGCATCGGCGAGATCGTGGGGGGCAGCCAGCGCGAGGAGCGCCTCGCGGTGCTCGACCAGCGCATCGACGAGATCGGGCTACCCAAGGAAGAGTACTGGTGGTACCGCGACCTGAGGCGCTACGGCACCGTCCCGCACGCCGGCTTCGGCTTGGGATTCGATCGCACGGTCAACTATGTCACCGGCCTCGCCAACATCCGCGACGTGATCCCCTTCCCGCGCGCGCCCAAGAGCGCCGAGTTCTAGCCGCACGCCCATCCGCGCGGGAGCCGCGGGTGGAGCGCCTGCTCCCGATATCAGCTAATGGCTGAATGTAGCCATTATTGACACCCACCGTGCGTAGGCCGCTGGTATTGAGTCCCTATGCGCCTCTATATGTTTATATTAATAGAAGTTGAAGCATATCACGATCATGTATGACATACCGACACCAAGTTGTACGTTACGTTCCAACCGATTCCAGGCATGACCCATACCCGATCGAGTGGACCCAGTCGAGTTGCTGGGGCGGGGCCCGGGCCGCCAGGGTCAGCCGGGGGAGACTCGCCGGCGGATGGCGGCGGGGCGATCAGACATGATATATATCTATGATGAAGATACTTATACGATCTGCATGCGTCGAGTGATCGTCGGGCTCCGCCGCCTGGGCTGGTGAGGGGGGAGGCCTTCGATCGACGGCGCGCTCTGCAGTTCCTTGTGACGCAGGGGCCTGCGGGCCGTCCGCGTGCGGCTGACACCGGGCTGGCGGGCGACGATGAGATCGATCTCGTATCGACTTATTATATAAATGATTAGGAGTTCACGTCGCGAGATCGATCGATTGCCAGAATGAAGCGTCGGGATAGCTTACAGTTCCGTCGATGGCCTAACCTCATGAGGATGTTCCGGCTGCGGCCTTCGAGCCGAAGCCCGAGGTATGCATGCGTAAGCAGCAGGAGACACCGCGGGCGCCGGGCTGACATGCTCGAAGGGCAGACTCGCCGGAGGATGACGGCTGATAGAACACAAGGGGATTGGTTTGCGGGATTCTGAAGCATCCATGGCCGGGATGGCATGGCAGTTGCCCTGGATCCTGCTGAGTTGCTCCCTGCAGGCCAGAGGTCCATCCAACCTCTCTGCAGGCAGCCTTGCTCAGCACCTAGAACGGAGGGCAACCATGGCAACCAGAGCTATGATCATATCCTTCATGGCGCTCCTGATTCTCCCCGCGGCCTGCCAGGCCTACTCGATCGTGTGGATGGATCCGGAGCTGCACTACACCTACAACCCGCTCGTCGGCACGTTCGATACGGCCTACGGCAATCCGATCAAGAACACCAGCTTTGGAGCCTGGCAGGGCTACGCGCATCCCGGCTACAACCCCTACAACCCGAGTCAGAGCGGCCCCTACTGGGCCGACTTCTACTGCCTGGACATCAACAAGGGCATGTGGGGCTACGGGCAGGATTGGCGAGTCTATCGCACGGACGAGGTTCCCTCGAGCGTCCTCGGGTTGGGCGTGACGAGCCAGGGCCTCGGCTGGGCGGCCAACTTGTACAACCACATCGCGCCCGGGCTCTTCAATCAGCACACGGAGCAGGACCAGCTCCGTCGCGCCGCACTCGCCATCGCCATCTACGAGGCGATCTATGACGGCGGCAACGGATACAGCGACTGGGACCTGCGCGCGGGGAACTTCCAGGTCGTGGATCTGTCGAACATCGGGTACTACCACAATGCCTATAACAACTTCCTGCCGTTCGCGAACACGGACCAGTTCCTCACCGCCTATGTGGAGCCTTACCTGCTCAACTACCAGGCCCAGGGAACCGCAACCTACTGGGATGATGGGCAGGACCTCCTGGGGCCGCGAGAGATCCCCGAGCCGGCCTCGGTCCTGCTGATCGGTCTGGGCCTCGCGGCGGTCGGAGTGTCGGCGCGCTGGCGCCGGCGCTAGGTTTGCGGGCACAGACGCGCGCAGAGGCGCGCAGCCCGCAAGGACGCACGCGCTGGGCTCGGGCGGGCGGCCATCGGCCGCGCTCGAGCCCAGCGTGGGCCTAGCGGGTCGCAGCGAGCAAGCGCGCCCGCTTCTGCGGCGGGAAGCGCTCGATGGCATAGCGCACCGTGGTGCGCGGCAACCGCGGCCCCTCGGTCAGCAGGAAGCGCTCCAACCGCGCCGTGTCGGTCTTGCCGGCCTCCCTCAGCATCCAGCCGACCGCCTTGTGCAGGAGGTCCTCGGTGTCGCCGGCCAGCCGCAGGGCTATCTCGTAGGCGCTGTCGAGGTGCTTCGGCTGGCGCACCAGGGGCACGAAGGTGACCGCCGCCGCGCGGCGCAGCCACAGGTTGGGCGATGAGGTCCAGGCCATGATCTCGGGCAGAATCTCGGGGTGGTTCTCCAGCAGCGGCGCCAGGACCGAAGGCGCGAGGTTGTCCACCAGGCCCCAGTTGCCGCACGAGCGCTCCAGCCACCCGCGGACCCGCGGCAGGAGCTCTGGCCCGGCCTGGCCGACGAACCCGGCCACCATCTGGAAGCCCATGCCGCGTGACTCGAGGTGCGGGTCGCGGACCATGATCTGGCAGAAGAGCACCGCGTCACGCAAGGTCCACGACTCGCGAACGCGCTCGAGGAGACCCATGCGCAAGGCCTTGGCTGTCGGGCTGTCGATGCCGAACAGCGCGACCGGTTCCTTGAAGTAGCGCTGATACGAGGCCGCGCGCCCCGGGTCCGCCGTGGCGCGCAGCCGCGCCAGCATCTCCGCGGCCGCATGCCGCGGCGACGGCTGCGCGGCCCTGGCCGCCGCACGCGCCGGCGGCGACGGCTGCGCGGTCCTGGTCATCGCCCGCGCCCGCGGTGGGGCCGGGGCCTTCCGCGCGGCGGTCGGGGCCTTCCGCGGTGGGGCCGGGGCCTTCCGCGCGGCAGCCGTCGCCCTCTTCCTCGAGCTCGTGACCTTTTTCTTCGAGGCCGAGATCCGCTTCATCGCCGGGCTTCCTCCGTGTGGTGTCCTTCACGGCTTCGTCATGATCTTGGACCCGCGC
Source organism: uncultured bacterium (assembly GCA_964603725.1). Taxonomy (GTDB): domain Bacteria; phylum Eisenbacteria; class RBG-16-71-46; order CAIMUX01; family WJJG01; genus CAZDKK01. The sequence goes on along the minus strand of CAZRWW010000013.1, from coordinate 49,218 downwards.
GGCCCAGCTTCGCCACTCCCGACTTGGGCCCCGATTCGGGGTCGCCCGCGGCGCGGGCAACGCCTACAATTCCCGCGTGGGGCGCGCGGTCCGGGTCTGGGCTGGGTTCTTGAGCGCGGGGCAAGATGATGAGGACTCGCCTCTGCCTGGCGGTCGTGGTCGTCATCGGGCTGCTGGCTGCCGGCGCAGGCTGGACGCAGCCCGGAGGGAACGATCGCTTCGGGGGAGCCGACGGCCCTGGAGGGGTCGATCGTCCCGCCGGCGACCACCGGCAACCGACGCCGGGCGTCAAGCTGGCGCAGACCGTCACGGCGGTGACGGGCATCGCGATCTCGCCGTTGCTGGGCGTCTCCGCCGTGGGCGCCTGGAAGTACTACGCGACGCCCGGTCCCCGGCGGGGCGCGCTGCCGTGGTATGCCTCGCCGTACTTCTGGATTCCCGGGCTCGGCATCGTCGCGCTGCTGGCCGCCAAGGACCTGCTCCTGGGCGCCTTCCCGTTCGTCAAGAAGCCCTTCGACCTTCTGGAAGTCTTCGAGAACAAGGTCAGCGCGCTCATCGTCGCGCCCGCCGTGGTGCCGATGATCCTGGAGACCGTGGGCGTGATGCTGCCGCCCGCCGCGGGCGACCTCTCGCTCGGCGCCGGTCCGGGAGCGGTCGGCGATGCGGTCGCGGGAACCGGATGCTCCCTGGCGGGCATCGGCGATGGCAGCCTGCGCGGTCTTCAGGCGGCGATTCTGGCGGCGATCACGCTCGCCCTTGGCGGGTTCGTTTTCGCCGTGGTCTGGCTGGCGGGGCACGCGATCAACCTGCTGATCCTGCTCAGCCCGTTCGGCATCGTGGACCTGGCGCTCAAGCTGTTGCGCTTCGCGGTCCTCGCCATCCTGGTCGGCGCCGCGCAGATCAATCCCTACCTCGGGGCACTGGTGGCAGTCCTGCTCGTATACCTGGCGCTGCGCATGGCAGGCTGGTCGGCGCGCCTCACGGTCATGGGCACCCACTTCGCGTGGGACATCTTGACTTTGGCGCATCGCCAGGCCGATGCGCCCGAGCATCCCGTGACCGGCTTCCTCAGCCGGTGCTGCGGAGGGGCGCGCAAGCGAACCTACGGTCGGCTCGAAGCTGACGGCCAGGGCGGTCTGCGATTCTCCTATCGCCCGTACCTCGTGCTCCCACGACGAACCATCAGCCTGCCGGCCGGGCCGTACACGCTGGCCAAGGACATCCTCGCGCCCACCCTGCTCTACAGCCGGCCGCAGGCGACGAGGCCCGTGGCGCTGGTGAATCTCCCGCCGCGGTATCGGTCGCACGAGGGCCGCGTGGCGGCCGGGCTCGGGATTGCGGACCTGCGGAGCACCGCGATCGAGCGCGGCCTGCGCGCGGCTGCCGACTGGCTGCGGGGATTCGCCGGCGCCGGTCCTGAGGCCGATCCGTGCGCGGCGCCCTGAGCGCCGCCCGGCGCCGGCGGGCGCTCCCGCGCGCCTAGCGCGCGACGAGCGCGCGACCCGATCCGCGGCACGGCCCCGCCGCCACCTGCAGGAAGAAGAGGCCGCCGCCCGCGCGGGCGCCGCGTGCGTCGCGGCCGTCCCAGATCATGCGGTGCTCGCCCGCGGTCTGTGCGCCGGCCTCGAGCCGCCGCACCAGGCGGCCGCCGCTGTCGAAGACATACGCGCGCGAGCACGCGACCGGGCCGGGCAGCTCGTAGCCGATGGTCACGCCGCCGCCGGCGAGCGGGTGGACGCGCAGGGCGAGCTCGATGGCCGCCCGCGCCGCGGGCGCGTCGTTCGCGTTCGGGCTCTCCGCGATCGCCTGGACATCCTGGTCCTCGAAGGCCTGCAGGACGTTCAGGTGGTTGGTGCTCACCCACTCGCGCGTGCCGTCCTGATCGCAGTCGGCGTCCGACCAGGCCAGCAGCGTCCCGGTCGTCGGCTGATGCCATGACCACACCGTCGCGAAGTCGCCCAGGCCCGTGTCCCACCCCATGACCCGGGCATAGGGATAGAAGTTCATGACGAGCTCGTCGAGGCCGTCGCGGTCGGCGTCCAGCGCGTGCGACGGGTGGACTCCCGCGTAGCCCGTGATCTCCTGAAAGACGCGCGCGACCTCGAAGGTGTTGTCGCCGGTGGCGCGCAGGAGTTGATAACGGTAGCCGTTCGCGAAGGAGGAGTGGCCCAGGAGCGGCATCAGCGGCCCGCCCGGCAGAGGGCGTCCCGCGCAGGCCCACGAGCCCGGGTAGGGCTGCCCCACGGGCCCGCGGTTGAAGAGCTGTCCATCCGAGCACTCGTAGAGCTGGTAGCCGCCGCTGTGGCCGGTGATGAACTCCACGCGCCCGTCGGCGTCAAAGTCGCCGGCGGCCGAGGCGCCGCCCGAGCCGCTGGGGGCGGGCAAGTCGGCGACGAGCAGGAAGCCGCCGCTCGCCGGGTCATGGTCGACGAGCATGATGCGCCCCGTGCCGCCCAGAGAGCTGGGAGTGAGATAGAGCTCAAGATCGTCATCGGCATCCACGTTGATGGCCACGGGGTAGAAGTAGACCTTCATCCCCGCCAGCACGATGTGGGCGCGCAGGGTCCAGTTCGGCGCCGAGAGGATGTCGAGATAGCCGTTGCCGCCCATGCCCGAGTCGCCGCGCTGCAGCACGAGCTCGGCGTGGCCGTCGCCGTCGAGGTCCGTGAGCAGCCAGGCCTGGCCGTAGGTGACGGGCAGAGGGGCCTCGGTGTGTTGAAGGGCCGCATCGACCTCGTGCAGGACGACGCGGTTGCCCGAGTAATCGCCCACCGCGAATTGGTGCCTTGAGACGACCGGGTCGAAGTGCGTTCCGAAGACCTCGCTGGTCATCGGGAAGGAGACGAGCGTCGCGTAGTCAGCGCGCGCCAGCGCCGGCTCGGTGCCGGCGCCCGAGCCGACCACCGGTGCCGGCCAGTGCCGGGCCCAGACCGGGACGCAGGGGGAGTCATCCCCGACGGCGGGCCCTTGACTCGCGACCACGCCCGCGGGCCAGGCCGGGGCGAGCGAAGCGAGCGCCAGGGCGAGCAGGCCGAGAGCCGCCGCGCGCCAGGGGCCGGTGCGGAAGATTTCCGATCGCTGCGAGGATGCGAGTCGCGACGCTTGCATGTTCACCTCCCGGGGTTTGCAGGCCGGATGAGCTTCATGGTACACCCGGAGGCTTCCGGCCGAGCACCTCCGGTTGCGCCGAATCTCGGCCGCGGCCGCTGCGGAGCGGTCGAAGCCGGCCGGCCGACACAGGAGGCCGCAGCGGGTCGGCCGACACAGGAGGCCGCAGCGGGCCGGCCGACACAGGGGCCCGCAGCGGCTGGTCGGCCCCCGCGAAGCGGCCGTTGTTGTGCGCGGCTCCTCTGGGTCATACTCCAGCGTCTCCGCCGCCGGATCAGGAACGCCACGCGCGAACGGGGGCCGCATGAGCAAACCGCAGGGTGCCGAGTCGCGGGCCAGGGCCGCCGCCGGACGGCGGGCGCCCGGGACCGCATCACGACCGCCAGCCTCCGCCGGCCGGGCGCCTTCCGCCGGCCGCGTGCCTTCGGCCGGCGAGGTGCCTTCCGCCGACCAGGAGGCACCGCGGACGCCGGCCGCCGAGGCCAGCGAGTCGCGACTGCGCCTGCTGCTCACGGGCCTGCTCGTGCTGCAAGGCCTGGCCGCGTTTCTCCCGGGCCCACTGCTGTGGGGCGTGAATCACCTGGCCTACGCGCCCCCGATCCTGCGCGTGCTGTGGCCCCTGGCGGGACTGGCCGTGATCTGGACGCCGTTCGGCGGGCTCAAGGGCCGGCTCCTGAGCCGGAGCCTCGGGGCGGGGGTGCTCGGCCGGCCGGCGGTCGCCTATCTCTTCGTTCCGGCGGCGGGCATGCTCCTGATGTGGCTCGGCCGCGCCCGCGCGCATCCTCTGGGCGATGGGTGGTTCCTGGGCGAGCTCGTCGCGCGCGGCCATCCCTTTCACGGCTTCGACTGGGTGGTCTACCACCTGCACGCCAAGCTCTTCCAGGTGCTGGGCCTGCAGGGGGACCCGGCGGCCTACGGGCTCTTCGCGACGGTGAGCGTCATCGCGGGGGCCCTGTACCTCGCGGCGGCCGCCTGGGGCGCGCGCGGACTGACGGAGGACCCGGGGGCGCGGACGCTCATCTACACGCTGCTGGTCTTCTTCGCCCCCGTGCAGATGTTCCTGGGCTACGTCGAGTGCTACGGGTTGCTGCTCGTGGCGACGCTGGTCTACCTGATCGCGCTGGTGCGCCACGCCCGCGGAGAGTGGCCCATCGCGGCGCCGGCGGCGGCGCTGGGCGTGGGCCTGTTCCTGCACCTCGATGCGGTCTTTCTCGCGCTCCCGCTGGCTGCCGCGGTCATCTGGCCGCCGGCGGGCCGGCGCGCGGCCCCGCGCGATCTCCTGGCGGCGGCCGGCTTGCCGCTGGCGGGACTGGCGCTCGGGTTGCTGGTTCACGCGCTGTCGGGCTACGACCGCGCCTGGTTCGTGCAGGACTTCATCGAGCGCCGCCGCGGTCGCACGCTCCTCATGCCGCTCTTCGGCTCGCCCGGCCTGCTGTCGCTGGCGCACGCCAAGGACGTGGCCAACCTGCTGCTCCTCCTGTGCCCGGTGCCCCTGGCCATGCTGATCGCATCCGGCCGGCGTGCGCTGCGCCCGGGGGCGGGGGCCCTCTCCGACCGCGCCGCGATCGGCGCGGGGCGCCTGCTCCTGCTGGGATGCCTGTGCGTGCTCGCGCTCGCGATCGGGCTCGACATGGTGCTGGGCATGCCGCGCGACTGGGACCTGCTGGCCGCGCAGGCCCCCGTCTTCGTGCTGGCGGCCATGGCGTTGTGCGGCGCGTCGGCCGGGACCCGACCGGCGCCCAGGACCGTCGGTTGGCTCGCGGCAACGGCCTTCGTGCTGGCGATGCCCTGGTTCTGGCTCAACGCCGGCACCGAGCGCGCGCTGACTCGCCTGGCGGACGTCATCCGCGGGCAGAGCCCGTACGCTCAGGCTTACGCGCACGAGGAAATCGGCAAGTACCATCGTAAGAACGGCGACATGACGCGGGCCCTGGCGGAATACCGGCGCACGATCGAGCTTTTCCCGAGCAACCCGCGTTTTCACGCGCTCCTGGGCGGGCTGCTCTACAACACGGGAGACAAGGTCGGGTCGTACGAGTCCTACGGGCGCGCGCTCGCGGCCGACCCCGAGTACGCCAATGCGCTGGAGATGATGGCGCGCTTGCACGCCGAGCGCGGCGAGCCCGAGGCGGCCCTGGAGCACGCGCGCAAGCTGGCCCGGCGCAGCCAGGAGAGCGCCGACGCGGCGGAGATCCACGGGCTGGCAGCCGAGGATCTCGAGCTGTTCGGCGAGGCGCTCGAGGCCTACCAGCGGGCCTTCACCAAGGATCCCAGCCGGGTGAATCTGCTCGAGCGCATCGGCGCGTTGGGGTTCCTGAGCGGCAATCTCGCCGCGAGCGAACAGGCCTTCCGCCTGCAACTGCAGCGGCAGCCCCGGTCGGTGATCGCGCGCAAGGGGCTGGTGCTGGCCGTCTGGGGCGCGCTGCGCGCCGACGCTTCCCGGTGGGCGACGCCCGAGGGGCGCCGGCAGATGGAGGAATGCCTGCGCCTGCTCGACGGCCTCGAGCGCGAGCAGGCGGGCGACGAGATGACCGCGAGCTGGCGCAGCGAGATCGAGGGCGCCCTGCGCCAGATCGCAGAGGCGGGACGGCAAGCCGGAGGACCCTGACGCGGCCGGTCCGAGGGGCGCTGACCCAGCCGGGGCAGGGGGCCGACGGCGCAACGCGCCGGCGACGGCGCTCGTAGTTGACGGGTCACCGCCGGCCACGTAGGGTAAGCGCCTGCCGCGGCAGGAACCGGCGGGGGGCGGGCCGGTACGACATCCTGAGCGCGGCCCTTCGCGACTGAGTCGGTCGCGCGCCAGCGGGCGACGCTGGACGGCGGCGTCGCAGCCGTTCGATCGGATCTCTTGGCTGCGGATGGAGGTACGAAAGCCATGTTCTTCGACCCGCTCTACCTGCTCCTCGTGGGGCCGGCGCTGATCCTGTCGATCATCGCTCAGGTGCGCGTGAAGAGCACCTTCGGGCGCTTCTCGCGCGTGGGCACGACCAGCGGCATGAGCGGCGCCGAGGCCGCCGCGCGGATTCTGCAAGCCAACGGGCTGCTGGGCGTCGAGCGCTCGAGCGGCCGCCGCGCCGGGGACAGCTCCGCGGGCGGCCAGGGCGTCCAAGTCCAGCGCGTGGGCGGATTCCTGTCGGACCACTACGACCCGCGCGCCCGGGTGCTGCGCCTGTCGCCCGACGTCTATGACGGCCGGTCGATCTCCTCGGTCGGGGTGGCGGCGCACGAGGCGGGCCACGCCCTGCAGCACGCCCGGGACTACCCCCCGCTCCAGTGGCGCACGGCTCTCGTGCCGGTGACCCAGATCGGCTCGTGGCTGGCCTGGCCGCTGTTGCTCTTCGGCTTCATCTTGCAGGCCACGGCGTTGGTCCAGGTCGGGGTGATTCTCTTCGCGACGGTGGTGCTCTTCCAGCTGGTGACGCTGCCGGTCGAGTTCGATGCCTCGCGCCGGGCCGTGGCGGTCCTGCGCGAGAACGGGATCCTGGTGGGCGCCGAGCTCGACGGCACGCGCAAGGTCTTGAACGCGGCGGCGATGACCTACGTGGCGGCCGCCGCGGCGGCGGTCATGCAGCTGATCTACTTCCTGCTGCGCGCGGGTCTGCTGGGCGGGCGCGATGAGTAGCGGGGCGACCAGGGGAAGCACGAACGGGCGGCGCGCATGCTGACGATTCTCTCGTTCATCGTCGTGATCGGGGTTATCATCTTCGTTCACGAGCTGGGCCACTTCCTGGCCGCCCGCTCGGTGGGGATTCGCGTCGAGACCTTCTCGCTCGGCTATCCGCCCAAGATGATCGGGCGCAAGGTCGGGGACACCGAGTACTGCATCAGCTGGATCCCGCTGGGCGGCTACGTGAAGATGGCCGGCATGATCGACGAGAGCCTGGACGGGACCAGTTCGCTGACCGGCGCGCCCTGGGAATTCGCCTCCAAGAAGACCTGGCAGAAGCTCTGGGTCATCCTGGCCGGCGTGCTGATGAACCTCCTGCTCGCGGCCCTGATCTACACCGGGGTCACGGCCGTCAAGGGCGTGTCGGAGCCGGCCGGGCCGATCGTGGGCGGCGTGATCGCCGGGGGCCCGGCCGAGGCGGCCGGATTGCAGCGCGGCGACCGCATCCGCGCGATCGACGGCGTCGAGCTGTCGACCTGGGAAGGGTTGACCGATGCGGTCTACCCGCGTCCCGAGCAGGAGCTCGAGATCGTCTACGAGCGCGCGGGGGAGGCCCACACCATCCGCCTGACGACGCTGCGCCGGCAGATCGAGGTCGACGGTGAGCTGCGCGAGGTCGGCCTGATCGGCGTCGACCCCTATCTGCAGTTTCGCCGGGCGACCCTGGGCGAGGTCCTGACCACCGGCGTGCGCACGACCGCCTTCTGGATCCGCCAGGTCGTGAACTCGGTCTCGATGCTGGTGACGGGCCGCGCGTCGGTCAAGGACCTCGGCGGGCCGCTCCTGATCGCCAAGATGTCGGGCGACAGCGTCCGCCAGGGAGCCGGCTTCTTCCTCACCTTCATCGCCTTCATCAGCATCAACATCGGATGTTTGAACCTGCTGCCCGTGCCCGCGCTGGACGGCGGCCACGCGCTGATCATCCTGATCGAGGGCGCCATCCGGCGCGAGCTGCCCACCAAGGCCAAGCTCATCCTCCAGCAGGCGGGCATGGTCCTGCTGCTCGGGTTGGTCCTGTTCATCCTGTGGAACGACGCCAAGCGGATCTTCGACTTCTCCTGGCTCCACGGCATCTTCTAGGGCCGGCACGATCAGCTTGCCTTCGCGCGCGGATCTTCTATGCTCGTCGCTCAAGCGTATCTCCCGGGCAGAGCGTCCCTCCCGAGGGGGCGTTGTGGAGCTCGTCTGCGGGCCGAGCGCTGCCGCTCAAGGGGGTTGGATGCCGGCGGGAAGGGAAGACCACGTCCTGGTCTGGATCCGGGACCGGGACCGGGCTGCTCATTTGTGCCGCACGTTTCACCGGAGCGGGCTGGCGGCGGACTGGGCCGCGTCGCTGCCGGAGGCGATCGCGCTCCTGGACCGGGTCTTCCCCCGGGCGGTGGCCTGCACGCTCGAGGGCAACTCGCCCTCGTTCATGGATCTCGAGACTCTGCTCGCCTATCTGGCGATTGGTCACGGCAGCGTGTCATTGCCGCCCATCCCGATCTGGGCCCTGACGCCCGATCCCGCGGCCCACGCGCCGCACGTCGAGAACTTGGGCATTCGCGTGCATCTGATTCCGGCCGAGATGGGGCTCGAAGGGCTGGCGGCCGAGCTGGTCCACTGCCTGGGCCGCGAGGCGTGGAGCCCGGTGCTGCTGGCGGCGGGGCCGACCCAGGTGCTCTACCTCAGCGCCGACGGGCGCGTGGGCTTCTACCTGTCGCGCTATCTCACTTCGCGCGGGCTGCCCACGCTGTCGGTCGAGTCGCTCGGCCAGGCCCTCGAGCTGCTCGCCGAGCAGCCGTTCGGCGCGCTCGTGGCCGATCTGCGCGACGAATTCAGCGGCCGCCAGTTCCTGGGCGAGGCCGCCCGGCGCTGGCCCGGCGTGCCGATCCTGGTGCACGGCGAAGGCGAGGGCTGGCTCGCGCGCCTGGCCCCGGCCGACCTGCCGCGCAACCTGGTGGGTCTGCTCGCCCATCCGGTCAGCGCGCAGGCGGTCGAGGCCTCGCTGCGCCGGCTGCTGCGCATCCCGCCGACGCGGCGGGTCGGGCGCAGCCTGCGCCCGGCCGCGGGGCAGGACTTCCCGCCGCCGGGGAACTGACGCCTACCGTGGGCGGGCCGGCGCGTTCTTGACGTGGCGATCGAACCAGTCGAGTTGCTCGGCCAGCACGTGCTCGACCGCCTTGTCGATTGCGGCCGCGGTCGAGGCGACGAGCTGCTCGATGAAAGTATCGTAGGCGGTGTCGGGATCGCCGATCACGGGCATGGCGACGCCCGACAGGACCGCGTAGCCGTCGAGCAGGAAGAAGAGCGAAGAGGTTCCGGCCAGACGCAGAAACGAGTGCTCCGTGCCGCTGACCTGCCCCGCGGTTTGCGGGTCCGAGTATTCGAGCGGGTAGGCGTCGATGACGGTCGGCAGCCGTGTGCCCGCCCGGTAGCCGGGGGGCAGAAAGAGCGTGAAGGAGAGCGGCGTACCGTCGGCACGCGTGTAGGTTACGATCTTCTGGGTGATCCCGCGGATCTGCGGCGTGGGATCGCGGAAGCCGGTCAGCGGGCGCTGGTCCGAGTCCCAGACGGCCTCGCCGGGTTGCGCCTCGGCGCGCCGCCCAGCGAGGGTGCGCACGAAGTAGTTCGGCGCCTCGGTCGCCGACTCGCGCCGCGTGAGAAGAGCTCGCGCGGCCCCTCGGGCTCTCCGTGGATCGGCACGTGGTCCGCCAGCGGCAGCCGGGCCGCGACATGCACGCAGCGGCCCTCGCGGTTCCAGATCTCCACGTCGCGGGGAAAGCGCTGCCAGCCGAGCGAGTAGGACCAGGGCTTCTGCACGCGCTCGACCAGAATCAGCTGCCCGTCGGGCGACGGTGCGACGCCGGCAAGAATGCCGGGCTCGCCCAGCGGGCGCGCGCGCTCGCTGGGCGCCTCAACCAGAACGAGCTGCGAGCGGGCATAGTGCTCGAAGAGCGCCTCGTCGTGAGGTCCCGAGAGAACATCGCGCGCCTCGTAGGTGCTCACGGCGGAGCCGCCGGAGCTTTCCTGGATCCGCGGGCCCACGGGCGCTGCCGGTTGCGCGGGCGGCGCGCCGCGCTCGGGCGGGACGCGCTTGACCAGGAGCGACTGCTGGTCGGGCATCCAGCGCAGCGGCGAGCCGAGGATCGGGTTGACGGCCAGGCCATCGATGCGGCGGACCCGGCCGCTGCCGGTATCGCCCACCCACAGCTCGATGCGATCGGATGCGTCGTGGAGGAGGGCGAAACGCTGACCGTCCGCCGACCACTGCCACTCCATCATCCGCGGCTCGGCCGGTAGCGCGAGCTGCGGCTCGCGTCCGTCGGCCACGCGGAGCAGAGACGCGCCCACCGAGAATCACTCCGTCCGCCGCCCGTTGGTGCGCGGGTTGATGCGCACGCCCGCCAGGGGCAGCATCGGCTGGGCCAGGTCGGCCAGGGGCGGGTAGCGCAGCGGCGTGAAGAGCGCGAGGGCGTCGCCGGCGGGGTTCAGGCGCGCCATCGGCAATTCCTCGGCGTGCAGGACAGCGAGGACTGCCCGGGGTGGTTGGCGCCACGCGGCGGGGGATTCAGGGGCCGCCGGGCCGGCGGCCACGAGCGCGGCAAGCGGCAGTCCGAGGGGAGTCATCGAGCGCGGTTTCACACCAGGCCTCCGTAAGAGAACCCCCGGGGAGCGGGCCCGCGCGGTTCCACGCTGCGCCTCGATCCTGCGGTGGACCATCGGGTTCTTCAGTCGCGAGGAGTTTCCTCCAGCCGGACAGGATCTGCGCCCCCTGCGCGCGGAGGCCTGCCAGGACGAGAGCCTGGGCGGCATCGAACATGCCCGTGGCCATCGCGAGATGCTCGGCGGGGGGCAGCGCCATCAAGCGGGCCTGGAAGCGTACATTGATCTCCGTGGAGGTATCCTTCACGGCGTCCTGGCCTCTGCCAACAAGCTCTGGCTGCCCAGGTCGGCGGCCCGTTTCTCGAGATAGGCGTCGTCCAGGAACTCAAGCTGCTCACTCAGGGGTCTGGACCCAGGGCGCTGCGCGGCACAATCCCAGGCGCCGGCCCGCTCCGCCCAGTGCGGCTACCGCCCGCCTCCCGGGAGCGTCACCGCCTCGGGCTCGGCCGGCGGCGCCGCCGTCTCCTTGAGATCCTCGAGCGTGCGCAGGATCCCGGTCACGCGCCCCTTGCTCAGCAGGAAGATCGTGTCGTCGCCCGCCTTCTTGACGTAATGGCGGGCCGTCTCGACCTCTTGACCGATGTAAAGCTCGTGGGTCGCGCCGTCGTCGAGCGAGACGATCACCCGCTGCTCGGGCGGCTCCAGCCCCACGGCCGCCGCGGCGACCAGGCTGTCCGGGAAGGCGTCGCATCGCAGCGAGGAGAGGGTTCGCAGCGTCCCTTCGACGATGCCTTTCTTGGCCGGTGCGGCCTCGGGCGCGGTGAGGGCGAAGTTGCCCTGGTCGTCCTTGACGACCACGATCGGCGCGGCGCCGGCGGCGGCGATCTCGAGCTGCTTCACCTTGTCCGTGCTGAAGGCCAGGATGGTCTTGTCGCGCCAGGTCTGCCGGGCGGGGTCGAGAACCGACTTCAGGTGCTCGGGGAGAAGATAGACCTCGTCGCGCCCGGCGGGGCGGACGTACTGGCTGCGGAAGTCCGGCCCGTTCTTGCCCATGCGGAAATGGGCCACTTCCTGGCCGCCCGCGTCGGCCATCCGCACCTCGACGCCCGAGGCGTCATCGACCTCGAAGGTGCTCTGCATCTCGGGGTTGCGCGAGCGCAGATGCTTGCGGTCGAAGAGGGCCAGCTTCTCGACGATGCGCTCCACCGCCTGCGGATCGGCCGGATAGTCGCCCTCGGTCGCCACCAGCCACTTATCGCCCCGCTTGACGAGCTCGACGGTCTTGGCGTCTCCCGCGATCACGATCTTGCCGAGCGTCTCGGCCTTCAGGTCGGGGAAGATCGGCCCGGAATCGAGCGTCTCGCGCTGGCGCTCGGTGCGAGTCGAGAGCAGGGCGATCAGGACCAACAGCGCCGCCACGGCGGCGAGGATGATCGTTGTCTTCGGCTTCATCGAATCTGGACCTCCATCGATCGAATCACGGCCTCCAGGAATCCCACCCCGCCGGGCGCCAGGGCCTAGGGCAGCGTCGCGGCCCGCTGCTGGGCCGCCTCGCGCGCTCTGCTCGCCTTGCGCCGCAGGCCGAAGCGCACCAGCCCGAAGGCGACCACCAGCGCCGGCGCGCCGAGAATGCCGACCAGCTTGAGCGTCGACTTGGCCGCGTCGGACAGCGCCTTGATGGGGCGGTCCGTGGCGCCGCGCGAGCGGATGGAGATCAGCCGATCGCCCAGCGTCATCCAGTCGACGGCGTTGAGCAGGAAGACCGAGTTCTCGGGGAACTGGCCGAGGAACTGGTCGGTGGCGAAGAGCGCGTTGCCCACCACGACGATGCGCGTGTCGGGGCTGTCCAGCAGCTGCACGCCCGGGTTCCCCGAGGCGAAAGAGCTGTGAGCCGGGTCTTCGCCCTCGGTTTCGCCCGCCGGCGCCGCCGGGGTCAGGTCGGGCACCGGGTTGCTCTGGTAGTAGCTCGTGAAAGTCCCGGACAGCGCGACGGCGGTGACCAGGGGTTCCGTCTCGCCCGCGGGAGCGAAGCGCTGCTGCGGGTTGAGATTGTAGTAGCCCGACACCTTCCAGGCGTTGGGCGACGTGCGCGCCAGCACGCTGGCCTGGAGCGCCGCGCCCGCGGTCGCCTCGGGGCCGGCGCCGGAGCCTTCGTCCGCGGCCCCGGGCTCCTCCGGCGGTAGCTCGACGCCCATTTGGCTGGCCATCTTCTTGCGCGCCTCGCGATCCGCCTTCTGCAGATCGCGAATGTGCCCGAGCGGGTCGCCGGCGGCGATGGGAACGTCCACTTCGAGCGGGGCCGTCCACGGCAGCACCAGCGTCTCGAGCCGGTTGGTGATCGGGTTCTCCTTGTTGAGCAGGTCGGGGACCGCCTTGACCCAGTACGGGTAGGGCAGCGAGTAGCGGATGAACCCGCTCGAGAAGGAGGCGGTGGCATTGAGCTGATCCAGCGCCAGCGCGTTCTGCACGCGCACGCCGTAGTGGGCCAGCAAATCGCCGAGGCCCGACTCGAGCGGCAGCGCCTGCAAGCCGCCGCCCTCCGGCAGTCCGATCCCATCCACCAGGAACAGGATCCGACCGCCGCGCATCAGGTACTGGTCGATCCGGTACTGCACCGCGTCCGGCACGTCCTTGGGACCGGGGACGATCAGGAGGTCGATGTCCGGCGGCACCTCCTCCTGGCCGGCGCGCAGGTCGACGCCGCGCACGGTGAACTGCTTGCGCAGCATCTCGCTCATGCTCGCCAGGCTGCGATTCAGGTCGTGCGCGACCGGGCCGGTGAGCACGCCCACGACATAGGACTTCTCTCGGCTGACCTTGAGGATGGCGGAGGTGAGGTCGTATTCGAGCGTGTAGGTGTCCTGCACGACCGGGATGACCTCCTGGCGATCGAGGTAGGTGATGCCGATGCCCAGGTAGATGTTCACCGCCTGGAACTGGTCCTTGTCGAGCGTCTGCGCGGTGATCTGGGGGATGCCCAGCGTGCGCATCTTCTGCTCGAGCTGCGGATCCTTGGCCGGGTCGACGAAGTCGACCTGCACGTGGCCGCGGCCGTAGGTGCGGTACTCGTCGAGCGTGTCGGAGATCTGGCGCCGGAGTGTCGCGAGCTGCGTCGGGAGGTCCTGGGTCATGTAGACCGTGATCGTGACCAGGTCCTCGAGCTCACGCAGGACGTCCTTGGTGGCGCGCGAGATCGTGAACTCCTTCTGCTCGGTCAGGTCGAGGCGCACGAAGCTCCCCGCGGCGATGACGTTGACCAGCACCAGAATGGCTGCCACCAGGATGACGCCCGCCACGGTGCTGGTGATCCGGCCGCGCTTGCCTGCCATGCCTGCCATCTCTTGGCTTCTCCTCTCCGTCAAGTGCTCCTCAGCGCGCGCGGGGACCCGCCCCCCGCCGCCGCTTCCCGCTACTTGCCCATGCGGTCCTCGACCGAGCGGGCATTGAGGAACAGGAAGAATCCGATCATCGACAGGTAGTAGATGATGTCGCGCGAGTCGATCACGCCGCGCTGCACCGAGTCGAAGTGACTGCCCACCGACAGCCCCTTCATGAACGGCACCAGCCAGCGCGGCAGCGAGGTCAGGATCAAGTCCACGCCGGCCAGGAAGAGGATCGTGCACAACACGGCCGCGCCGATGAAGGCGACGATCTGGTTCTCGGTCGTGCTCGAGATCCACAGTCCGATCGACAGGTACGTGGCGCCCAGCAGCGCCAGACCCAGGTAGCCGCAGAAGGTCGTGCCCCAGTCGAGCGGTCCCAGCGCGCCGACGATGATCGCCAGCGGCAGGGTGAGGGCCACGCCCAGCAGCAGGAAGAGGAAGCTCGCCAGGAACTTGCCCACGACCACTTCCCAGTCCTTGACCGGCAGGGTCATGAGCATCTCGAGCGTGCCCAGCTTGCGCTCCTCGGCCCACATGCGCATCGAGATGGCCGGCACGAAGAAGAGCAGCACGATGGGCACCAGGCCGAAGAAGTCGCGCAGCGTCGCCTGGCCGATCACGAAGAACTTCTGCAGCTCGAAGAAGAGCAGCGCCGTGAAGACCAGGAAGACCACCAGGAAGACGTAGGCGATCGTGGAGTTGAAGTAGCTGCGAAACTCCCTGCTCGCGATGATCCATGCATTGCGCATCAGAAATCCCCCACCTCCGCGCGTGGCGGATGGCCGCCCCCGCCGCGGGGAGCTAGGCGTTCACGGCCTCCCGCGTCGTCAGGCGTGTGAAGACCTGTTCCAGACTGACCTCCTCGCGGTGCAACTCGGTGAGCACCCAACCCTGCTTGACCGCCAGGGCGAAGAGCGCCGCCTCGGGCTCGTCGCCCGCGGCCGTGATCGCGTAGCGCACGCGGTCCGGACGCGCCGTGATCAGCCGCAGCCCGCCGGCCACTCCGCTCTCGCGCAGGACCGGCTCGATCCGCGCCGCGTCGCCCTTGATCGTCACGTAGATGTGTTGCTCGCCGGCCGACTGGCTGGCCAGCTCGCCCGGCGTGCCGCTGGCGACGATCACCCCCTCGTTGATGATCAGCACGCGGGAGCAGGTGGATTCCACCTCGGGCAGGATGTGGGTGCTCAGGATGATGGTCTTCTCCTGGCCGATGCGCTTGATCAAGCTGCGGATCTCCACGATCTGGTTGGGATCGAGGCCCGAGGTGGGCTCATCCAGGATCAGCACCTGCGGGTCGTGGATGAGGCTCTGCGCGAGGCCCACGCGCTGGCGGTAGCCCTTCGACAGCGTGCCGATGACCCGGTGGGCCATGCGACCGAGGCCGCAGACCTCGATCATCTCATCGGTGCGCTGGGCCAGGCGCGGGTCGTCGAGCCCGCGCACGCGGCCCATGAAGCGCAGGTACTCTACCACCCCCATGTCCTGGTAAAGCGGGGCGCTCTCTGGCAGGTAGCCGATCGCGCGGCGCACCTCGACGCTCTGGGTGGCGATGTCGTGGCCCGAGACGGTGGCCGTGCCCTCGTCGGCCGGGATGTAGCAGGTGATCACCCGCATGGCCGTCGTCTTGCCCGCGCCATTGGGCCCCAGCAGGCCCAGGACCTCGCCCCGCGCGACGTCGAAGGAGACGCCGTTCAGGGCAACCGTGGCGCCGAAGCGCTTGGTGAGGCGATTGACCTCGATCATGGTCGGTCCTCTCGATTGACCAGGTCCTACGTCGTCGATCAGGCTTGCTGATCGATCGGGCTTCTCGGCTCGCTCCCGATCAGGGTCGAGCTTCGTAACTAGTTGACTGACAAACAGTTATGTGACTGCAAAGTGGGCATTATACGCAACCAGGGCTCAGGGGGTCAAGACCCCGCCTCTGCGGCACCACCCCGTACAAATCGCCAGCCTGTTACACCTCGTGGGCCGGCAGGTTCCCTGGATCTTCCACCGGGCGTGGTGATTGAGCCTGTGTTTGAGCGGGTTGTTTGACTGGGTCGGGGGGGTGCCGTAATGTCCGGCCAATGCAGGGAAGCGCAGAAGTTGGCGAGGGCGCGCCTCCGACCCGAGGGGCCGGAGCCGTTCAGGCCGTCCAGAGAAGACCGCGCGGGAGCGGCCTGGCCGAGGCGTTGGCGCCGGCCTGGCCGCTCCTGGCGACCCTCCTGTTGGCGATGACCGGATGCTCAGTTCAGAAGCTGGCTGTCTACTCCATCGTGCCGGTCATCGACGCCGCCGTGCTCGAGGCCTATGCCTCGGGGGACGTCGGAACCGTGCGCGAGGGCATCCCGGGGCAGATCCTCCTGCTGCGCGGCCTGTGCCGTTCCGATCCGGAGCGTCTGGAGACCTGGACGGCCGCGGCGCAGCTCTACGGCAGCTTTGCGATCATCTTCGTCGAGGATGAGGATCAAGAACGGGCCGAGCGGCTCTATGAGGAGGGCAAGGAGCTCGGCCTGCGCTACCTGCGGCGGCTGGAGTGGTTCGACGAGGCCTGGCGGCAGGGACCGGACGCCCTGCGCGCCGCCATCGCCCGGCGCGAGCCGCGCGAGCTGGCGCCGCTGATGACCTGGACGGCGGTGTGCCTGGGCAAGCACGTGCTGGCGAACCTCGATGAGCCGCGCGAGCTGGCGGATCTGCCCTACGTCCACGCCCTGACCGATGCGGCGATCGAGCTCGAGCCGGAGTACTTCTTCGGCATGCCCTATGTGCTCAAGGCGTTGATGCTCACGCTCACGCCGCCCATGCTCGGCGGGGACCTCGCGCAGGCCGACCGGCTCTTCCAGCGGGCCTTTGCCCTGACCGAGCGCGGCTTTCACATCTACCAGGTCTTCTATGCGCGCCATTTCTGCACGGCGGCTCTGAACGAGGAGCTGTTCGACGCGACGCTGCGGGAAGTGCTCGACGCGCCCGCGGATCTGGCTCCCGAGACGCGTCTGGTCAACCTCGTGGCGCGCGAGCAGGCGCTGCGTCTGGCGGACGCCAAGATCGAGCTGTTCTGACCGGGGGCGGGCCGCTTGCGGCCGCGGGCGAGACGCCAGGCGGCCTCGCCGGCGGGACGCGGGCTTCTCGGGCGAAGCAAAGACGGCGCAGGCGGGGTAACCAGGGCGACATGGTCCTCGCGCGGCCGCCCGGATGCCGGCGGCGGGATCTGGACGAGACAGGAGTGCCGAAACCGATGCTGCGAGACGCAAGCCCAGAGCTCCCAGAGCGCCCGGAGTCCCCTCGGGGCCGATGGAGTCCGGCCGGCCGCGGCCGCCGGGCTGCCGGCGCAATGCTCATTTCCGTTCTCGCGGCCGCTGTCGCGCTCGCCGCCGGGGCTCCCTGGCTCAGCGCGGGCGCCGGCGCGGCCGGCCAGCCCCAGAAGATCATCAAGATCGCGACGATCGCCCCGGATGGCACGACCTGGATGAAGCTGATGCGCGAGTTCGACGAGCGCGTGCGCGCCGAGACCGGCAATCGGGTGGGGTTCCGTTTCTACGCGGGCGGCTCGCAGGGCGGCGACCTCGACGTGCTGCGCAAGATCCGCACCGGGCAGATCCAAGGCGCCGGGCTCACGGGCGTGGGATTGGGCGAGATCGAGCCCTCGCTGCGCATCATGGAGCTGCCCTTCATGTTCCGAACCGTGGAGGAGGTCGAGCGCGCGCACGAGGCGCTCGACCCGATCTTCGAGCAGCGCCTGGGAGAGCGAGGCTTCACGATCCTGGGCTGGGCCGAGGTCGGGTTCGTGTATCTCTTCAGTCAGGCGCCGGTGCGCTCGGTCGAGGACCTGAAGTCGATGAAGATGTGGCTGTGGGAGGGCGACCCGCTGGCCAAGGCGCTGCTGCAGGCCTTCGGCGTCGCGCCGGTGCCGCTCAACGTCACCGACGTGCTCACCAGCTTGCAGACCGGCATCATCGACACGATCTACAGCACGCCCTACGGTTGTCTGTCGCTCCAATGGTTTACGCGCCTGAAGTGCATGACCGATGTGCCGATCACGCATTCCATGGGCGCGGTGGTGGTCAGCAAGTCGGCCTTCGATCAGCTCGCGCCCGAGGATCAGGCGACCGTGCACCGCATCGCCGCCGAGATCTTCGAGCGCCTGCAGGGGGCCACGCGCAGAGAAAACGAGGAGTCGGCCGCGGTGATCGCCGAGCGCAATGTCGCTCGCGTGGCGGTCACGCCCCAGGCCGTGGAGGGCTTCGAGGTGACCGGGCGCCGCGTATGGGAGGACCAGGTGGGCAAGCTCTACGATCGCGCCCTCCTCGACCAGCTCCTGGCCGCGCTCGGGCGGGGAAGGTCCTGAGCGCCGGGAAGGGAGCCAGCGGAGCGTCGTGTCGCAGATTCTCACCGCCCTCGCGCCGGCCGGCGTCTTCTACCCGCTCCTGGCGGCGCTCGTGGCGGCCGGTTTGCTCTGGCGGTGGCTCATACGCCGCCGCGTGGGCGCCCGGCGGTGGGACGAGGGCGTGCGCGGCGTCGAGCGCTGGGCGCTCACCCTGCTCGTCCTGCTCATGCTGGCCGGCGCGACGCTCCAGATCGTCTTGCGCAACCTATTTCACACCGGGCTCGTGTGGATCGAGCCACTCCTGCGCCACCTGGTGCTCTGGATCGGCTTCACCGCCGCAGTCGTGGCGACCGGCCGCCTGCGGCACATCCAGATGGACGTGGCCAGTCACCTGCTGCCGGCCGGTCCCCGCCGCCTGATCCTGCGCGCGACCACGCTGGCCGCCGCGCTGATCTGCGCGGTGCTGGCGCGGGCCGCGTGGGTCTACCTGGGCCAGGAGCACGAGTTCGGCTCGACCGGGCCGCTCGGCCTGCCCGTCTGGCAGCTGACCAGCGTGATCTTCTTCGGGTTCGTCCTGATGGCGGGACGCTTCGCGCAGCGCGCGCTCGCGCCCGGCGAGCAGCTCCGGGCGCTGGCGCGCGAGGTCCACGCCGACGTGGCCCTGAGCGCGCAGGGCGCCGGCGCCGAGGGCGGTCCAGCCGGGGAGCGGCGCGATGCGTAGTCTGCCGGCGCGCCTTCCCATGGCCCTCGCGGTGCTCGTGCCGGTCGCCGCCCTGGCGCTGGCGTTGGCCGGTTGGCTGGGCGCCTGGGTGTGGTGGCTGCTCTTGCCGCTGTTGGCGATTCTGGGCACGCCGCTTTTCGCGGTGCTGGCGCTCGTGGCGCTGGTCGCTTTCCAGGCCCAGGGGATCTCCTCTTCCGCGGTGGCCGCCGAGATGGTGCGCCTGGCCAGCTCGCCCGTGCTGATCTCGATCCCGCTCTTCACGCTGGCCGGCTACATCGCGGCCGAGTCGGGCACGCCCCGGCGCCTCGTGCGGCTGACGAGCGCGGCCCTGGGCTGGTTCCCGGGCGGGCTGGCGATCGTGGCGCTGATCGCCTGCGCAATCTTCACCGCCTTCACCGGCGCGAGCGGGGTCACGATCATCGCCATGGGCGGCCTCCTCATGCCGGCTCTGCTCAAGGAGAAGTACCCGGAGCGCTTCACCCTGGGGTTGCTCACAACGGGCGGGAGCCTCGGGATCCTGTTCCCGCCGAGCCTGGCGCTGATCATCTACAGCTTCGTGGCCAGCACCTCGGCCGGCGCCAATCTGGCCGACCCGCTGCAAGGGCCGACCGTCGACCG
>CAZRWW010000013.1:0-29823 GCA_964603725.1 uncultured bacterium | reverse complement strand
GACCGGCTCTTCCTGGCCGGGATCGTGCCCGGGGTCCTGCTCATCGCGCTCCTGTCGATCCTGGCGTTCGCGCACAGCCGCCGTCGACCGATCGCCAAGAGCCCCTTCGGCTGGCGGCGGCTCTGGGGCGCGCTGCGCGAGGCCGCGTGGGAGGTGCCGCTGCCCTTCATCCTCCTGGGCGGCATCTACGGCGGCAAGCTCACCGTCACCGAGGCGGCCGCGGTGACGGCGCTCTATGTGCTCGTCGTCGAGGTCTTCATCTACCGCGACCTGCCGCTGCGCCGCTTGCCCGCGGTGGCGGGCGAGGCGATGACGCTGGTGGGCGGGATCCTGATCATCCTCGCCTGCGCCATGGGGTTGACGAACTACCTGATCGACGCCGAGGTGCCCATGAAGATCCTCGGGGCGATCGAGCACCTGATCGGCAGCCGGCTGGGGTTCCTCCTGGCGCTCAACGTGCTGCTGTTGATCGTGGGCTGCCTGATGGACATCTTCTCGGCGCTGGTCGTGGTCGTGCCGCTCATTGTGCCGATCGCGATGCGCTACGGCGTAGACCTGACGCACCTGGGGATCATCTTCCTGACGAATCTCGAGATCGGCTACTCCACCCCGCCGGTCGGCATGAACCTCTTCATCTCCTCGTTCCGCTTCAAGCAGCCGATCATGCGCGTCTACTCGGCGTCGGTGCCGTTCCTGCTCGTGCTGCTCGTGGCCCTGCTGCTGGTGACCTACTTGCCGGACTTGAGCTTGCTGCTGGTGCGCCTGTTCGGGTAGCGTGAACCGGCGGGGCCTGCGGGCCGCTGCAGCCCGGAAGGGGCCGTTCGCGCGTTGGCCCGGGGCGGCAAGATCTGGGGGCGGCGCCGATCGCTGGCGAGCCGTCGCCGGGTCGGGGTAAGGGGGCGTCAGCCATGCGCATCTACACGGGCGCCGGGGATCGGGGCCGGACGAGCCTCTTCAGCGGGGAGCGGGTCGATAAGCACGATGCGCGCATCGAGGCCTACGGCGATCTCGACGAGCTCAACTCGGTGCTGGGCGCCTTGGCCGAGGCGCTGGGGGATGGGCCGAGGGGTGGATCGGCGGAGCTCGAGAGCGAGATCGAGCGCATACAGTCGGATCTCTTGCAGGCGGGCGCGTGGTTGGCCACGACGCCCGGGTCGCCCGCGCAGACCTCGCTTCTGGAGATAACGCCGCACCTGATCGCCGGCCTCGAGGCGGCCATCGATCGGATGGACGCGACGCTCGAGCCGCTGCGCGGCTTCATCCTGCCGGGGGGCAGCGCGAGCGCCTGCTGGGCCCACGTGGCGCGTACCGTCTGCCGGCGCGCCGAACGGCGCGTCGTTGCCCTGGTCGATGCCGTGCACGGCGCGCACCCGGCCCCCGAGCCGGGGGAGACCCCGGCGCCGGCCCCGGCCGTCACGCAGGCCCACGAGCAACTCGGGTTGATCGTGGTCTACTTGAACAGACTTTCGGACTACCTCTTCGTGCTGGCGCGCCACTGCAACCGCCGGGCGGGCGTGCCCGACCGGCCGTGGACGCCGTGACCTGCCCCGGCGCCGAGGGCGACGCGGGCGGGGCGAGCGGCGCGACCGCCGGCGGCCCGGGCAGCGCGCGCCGCGGGCCCGGGGCGCAGTGGAGCGCAACCGTGGTCGCGCGCCGGCAGCTCTCGCCGGCCGCCTTCGAGCTCGAGTTCACGCGTCCCTCTGGCTTCACCTTCTCCGCCGGCCAGCACATCCGCATCCGCCTGGACGCGGGCGAGCGCGACTACTCGCTCATCAGCGCTCCGGCGCATCCGACCCTGGCGTTGTGCGTGCGCCAAGTGACAGACCCGGGCGTCGCGTCCGCCCTGGCGCAACTGGGTCCGGGCGATCTCGTGACCTTCACCGGACCGCGCGGCCACTTCATCTTCCGGCCGTCGGCGCGGCCCGCCGTGCTCGTCGCCACGGGCACGGGCATCGCGCCCTTCGTGGCCATGGCGCGGGATGGGTTGCGCGGGTTCGTGCTTCTGCACGGCGTGCGGGAGGTGGGCGAGCTCTACTTTGCGGCCGAACTGGCGGCGGCAGCCCGCAGCTACGTCGCCTGCGTGACGCGGCCGGATCCGGCCGCCCCATGCCCGGGCACGCTCTTTGGCGGGCGCGTCACCGCGTATCTCCGAACGCAGCTCGCGCCGGCGGCCTTCGACTTCTACCTGTGCGGGGGGGGCGAGATGATCCGCGACGCGACGCTCCTAGTCGATGAACGCTTCGCGGGATCGCTGGTCTACCAGGAGAGCTACTTCTAGGAGCTCCGGGGGAGATGAACGGCGCAATCGGCCGCAGACCCTGGAATGCGGTTTCGCTGGCGGCCGCCCGGCCGTAGACTCGATGCTGGCGCAGGGGAGAAACCGCGATTGAGCCTCACCCTTCTTCTGCTGGTCGTGCTGGGTGGCCTACAGCTCTGTTCGCCGGCGCAGGCCGGAACTCACGAGGTCGGACCCAGTGCGGAGACGCGGATCCTTCCTCTCGAAGACGTGTAGTGCGCCGGCGTGCTCGTCCGCGACCATGACGGCTCCTTCGAGAATGGGTACGCCTGGTCAGGATCCGGTGTTCAGCCGCCCTACTACGGGGCATTTGCGGAGAGCTACGACCTCGGCCAGGTTCGAATCGAATGCGCCGCCTTCTGGCTCACCCAGACGGGGAACTTCGTGGACACGACCGCCGACATCTACATCTGGGCCGGAGGGCTGACGGCCGAGCCGGGCGCAGTGCTCTGGATGCTGCCCGAGCACGTCCTCGACCCGCCGGCCGTCTTATCCCGAGGGTTGGCAGCACCCCGGCGTCGTCTGGATGGCCCCCCAGGTCAGCGTGGGCAGTGGGGTCCACGTCACCGGCTTCAGCCCCGTCCGGTCAACGACCTGGGGGGCTGTGAAATCTCTCTTCTAGAGGTCCGCGCCTAGCCGTAGAGCTTGCCCTCGGCGTGCCGCCGGCCCAGCTTGTCCAGCATGTCGCGCGTCATTGCCTCCAGGTCGTAGCTCGGCCGCCAGCCCCATTCCTCGCGGGCCGCGGTGTCGTCGAGCGACTGGGGCCACGAGTCGGCGATCGCCTGGCGGAAGTCGGGCTCGTAGGTGACCTTGAACTCGGGGATGTGCTTGCGGATCGATGCGGCCAGCTCGCCGGCCGAGAAGCTCATCGCCCCGACGTTGAAATCGCCGTGGTGCTTCAGGCGGCCGAAGTCGGCCTCCATCAGGTCCATGGTGGCCTTGATGCAGTCGGGCATGTACATCATCGGCAGGCGCGTGTGCTCGGCCAGGAAGCAGGTGTAGCGCTTCTGCTCGATCGCCTTGTAGTAGATCTCGACCGCGTAGTCGGTCGTCCCGCCCCCGGGCAAGGTCTCGGCCGAGATGATGCCCGGGTAGCGCAGGCCGCGGGCGTCGACGCTGAAGCGCTTGACGTAGTAATCGCACAGGAGCTCGCCGGTGACCTTGGTGACGCCGTACATGGTGGCGGGCTTGAGCACCGTGTCGTTGGGCGTGTTGGTGCGGGGGCAGCCCGCGCCGAAGACGGCGATCGAGCTGGGGCAGAGCACCTGGGTGAGCTCGAGCTCGCGCGCGAGCTCGAGGGTGTTGATCAGCCCCGTGACGTTGACGTTCCAGCAGGCCTGCGGGTTCTTCTCGCCCACGGCCGAGAGGATGGCGGCCATGTTGACGATCGTGTCGATGCGATATCTGCGGATGACGTCCTTCATCCGCTCGGGCTCGGTCACGTCGGCCCACTCGAACGGGCCCGACTCCTTGAGCTTGGGCGACGGGGGCGTCTTGCGCCCGCAGGCCACCACGTTCTCGGCCCCGTAGCGGGCGCGCAGCGCCAGGGTCAGCTCCGATCCGATCTGTCCCACCGAGCCCGTGACCATGATCCGCTCGATCTTCTTCTTCGCCATCCCAATCTCCCGTGTCGCCGCCCCCGCCCCCGGGGGTGGTGTCCGCGAGGGCGGACCCGCGCCGGGCCCGCCCCCGATCTTCCCGCGATCCACCCGCTCGCCGCCCGCGGGAGCGGCGAGCGGGATCGCTGCCCGTCGCCCTCTAGGCGATCACCTTGAGCTCTTTGCCTACCTTGGTGAACGCCGCCACCGCCTTGCGGATGTGCTCCTCCTCGTGGCCCGCGGAGAGCTGCACGCGGATGCGCGCCTGCCCGCGCGGCACGACGGGGTAGGAGAACCCGATCACGTAGATGCCTTGCTTGAGCAGCCGGTCGGCGAACTCGCCGGCCAGCCGGGCGTCGTCCTCGAACTTGCCGAACATGATCGGCACGATCGGATGGTCGCCCGGGCGGATGTCGAAGCCGGCCTCGGTCATCAGCTTGCGGAACATCTTCTGGTTGCGCTCGAGCTTGTCGCGCAGCTCGGTCGTGGCGGTCAGCAGGTCCATCACCGCCGCCGTGCCCGCGGCGACCACGGGCGCCAGGGTGTTCGAGAAGAGGTAGGGGCGCGATTTCTGGCGCAGCCACTCGATGATCTCGGCGCGGCCCGAGGTGCAGCCGCCCGAGGCGCCGCCGAGGGCCTTGCCGAAGGTGGTCGTGATCACGTCCACGCGGTCCATCACGCCGTGGTACTCGTGCGTGCCGCGGCCGGTCTTGCCGATGAAGCCCGAGGCGTGCGAATCATCGACCATCACCAGGGCGTTGTACTTCTCCGCCAGCTTGCAGATGTCCTTCAGGGGCGCGATGTCGCCGTCCATCGAGAAGACGCCGTCGGTCGCGATCAGGCGGTGCTTGGCGCCTTGCGCCTCCTGCAGCTTGGCCTCCAGGTCGGTCATGTCCATGTGGTTGTAGATGTAGCGCTGCGCCTTGCACAGGCGGATGCCGTCGATCACCGAGGCGTGGTTGAGGGCGTCGGTCAGGATGGCCGAGTCCTTGTCGAGCAGCGGCTCGAAGACGCCGCCGTTGGCGTCGAAGCAGGCGGCATAGAGGATCGTGTCCTCCATGCCGAGGAACTCGGAGACCTTGCGCTCGAGGGTCTTGTGCAGCTCCTGCGTGCCGCAGATGAAGCGCACCGACGACATGCCGTAGCCCCAGCGCTCGAGCGCCTGGTGCGCCGCGTCGATGAGCTTGGGGTGCGAGGAGAGGCCCAGGTAGTTGTTGGCGCAGAAATTGAGCACCGTCTCGCCCGTCGAGACCTTGATCTCGGGCCCCTGGGGCGTGGTGATGATGCGCTCCTTCTTGTAGAGCCCCGCGCCCCGGACCTCCTCGAGCCCCTTGCGCAGGTCCTCCTTCATCGTGCCGTACATGCTGCACATCCTCCTTCATGTCTGGCCGCTGCCCGGGCGCCGCGGCGGGTCGAACGCCGCCGCGGTCAAAACCGAGAAGGGGGAGTATAGAGACCGCGGCGCCCCGGCGTCAATCAACCGCCGCGCTCCCCGCCGCCCCGGCGCCGCGCGCGCGGGCGCCGGCCTGGGCCGCGCGCGCCAGGCGGGCCATCTGGAAGGCGGCCACCCCGAAGAGCAGGGCGCTCAGGGCGAAGCCGTGCAGGTTGGTGGCGATCTGGATCACCAGGTAGCCCAGCAGCGGCGCCCCGATGCCGCGGCCGCCGACCAGGACCGTGTGGACCGTCTGATAGGCGCTCGGGTCGGCCTCGCCGGCGAAGTAGAGGCTGCTCAGGTTCCAGGCCAGGTTCACGCCGGCCATGGCGACGCCGAAGCAGAGGAAGGCCGCGTAGACGGCGGCGATCTGGAGCTGGCCCGGGGCGAACCAGGAGAGCAGCAGCAGGATCGGGTAGCTGGCCAGGAAGCCGAACACGTACGCGCAGAACCGCACCGGCTTCAGGCGCCGCATCAGGCGGCCCATCAGGGGCGAGAAGAGGATCATCCCGGCCTGCCCCATGAGGCCGCGGGCCACCCCGATGCGCGTGTAGTCGAGCCCCAGGTCGTTCACCAGGTACAGCGGCACGATCGGCACCAGCGACAGGAAGGCCACGCCGTAGAGGAAGAAGTTGGCCTCGAAGCGCCGGAAGGGCGGGTCTTCGCGCAG
This sequence comes from uncultured bacterium, assembly GCA_964603725.1. Taxonomy (GTDB): domain Bacteria; phylum Eisenbacteria; class RBG-16-71-46; order CAIMUX01; family WJJG01; genus CAZDKK01. Next base: position 23,827 of record CAZRWW010000013.1, on the reverse strand, counting down.
GATCCGGCCCACCAGCCGCACCGACTCGCGCGCCGAGCGCAGCCCGGCGACGAAGCCCGGCTCGCTGAGCACCCGGGCGACGCGCGTGCCGCGCTCGAGCCGCTGCGCGTAGTCGACGCCCGCCTCCATGCGCATCATCAGGAGCGAGCCGGCAAAGCCGCAGACTCCGAGAATCGCGAAGACGAGGCCGTAGGCGTTCTCGTTCCAGTCGAGGATCTTCCCGGCCAGCACCGTGAGCACGAGCCGGACGGCGGTGTTGACCGAGATAGTGGCCCCGAAGACCTGCTCGCGATTCTGGGGCCGATAGACGCGTTGGATGATCGCGACCTGGGCGCTGACGATCATCGCTTCAGCCACCCAGGAGAGCCCCACGATCGCGATAAACCAGGCCGGCTCGCGCCAGACGCCCACCAGCGCCATTCCGAGTCGCCCGGCGATGGCGGCCGCGAGGACGAACGGCGCCTTGGGGCGGTTCATCATGGCGCCGGCCCAGAAGGCCGAGGCGAGGTAGCCGCCGCCGTTGAGGACGTTCAGGAGAGTGACCTCGAAGGCCGATCCGCTCAGGGTCTTGGCCAGGATCGTATCCGAGAGGTTGAGAATGCTGACCGAGCAGCCGGTGAGCAGGGCCGAGAGGATATGAAGCCGGAAGGCCCGGCGTTCGGACCCGTCGAGGTCCTGCGGCCAGAGGGTCCCGAGGACCCGCGTCAGGTGCTTCTGCCGAACCCTCATTCACCCCCTCACCGCATCCGTCGCTCGGCGACGGATGACGGGCGAGCATGGCGAGAACCGGCCGGGAGTGTCAAGGAAGTCCACCGGCGGGATCCGGGCCGGGCATGGCGGAATCAGGATCCCCGACGGACGGCCGATGGTATTGGGGAGAAGCAGAGCCGGCGGGCGGGCCTGGAGGGTCTCCGGGTCCGCCCGCCGGCAGCCGGATCGGTGAGCAGGCTCGAAGGCAAGGCCGAGCGAACGGCAGCGAGGAGCGAATCGTGCGCAGTCGGACGGTTCCCGGCAAGTATGCGGTGGGCAGCTGGAAGGACAGCGACGCGGCCGACGCCCAGAACGAGCTGGAGCGTCAGGTCATCGCCACGCGTCATCTGCAGGTCGTGCGGTGCCTCTATCGCGAGGGCTCCGATTTCCCCGCCCACGCGCACCCGCAGGAACAGATCACGATCGTCGAGAACGGCACGCTCGAGTTCGAGCTGGCGGGCGAGAGCCTGCGCGTCGGACCAGGCCAGATGATCTCGATCTTCCCCGGCGTGTCACACTCGAGCCGCGTCATCGGCCGGCAAGCCGTCCAGGCTCTGAACCTGTTCCACGCTCCGGATCAAGAGGCGTCCCGCCAAGCCGGATAGGGATGGACGAACGGAAGGCGACGGAGGCGCGGGCGCACCGAATCGCCCGGCGCTGCGCGAGCCAGGTTCGCTGGCGGATCGCGCCGTGCCTCAGTGCTTGACCCTGACGCCCGCGGCGTTGTGGTAGTGCTCGAGGACCAGGTTGCGTACCTTCTCAGTCATCTCCCGGGTGGACGGATAGGCCACGTCCTGGTAGGTCCCATCTGGCAGCCGTCTGCTCGGCATGGCCACGAACAGCCCACGCTCGCCCTGGACCACCTTGATACCCTTGACGACAAAACAGGCATCGAATGTCAAGGTGGCGATCGCCTTGAGCGACGGGTCTTCGACCAAGGTGACTTTGACACTCGTGATTTCCATCGCGACGTCCGTTTGGAGTGGCTCATCACGTCTTGTCGAGTCCCAAGGGACACTCTACCACCGCGGCCGCGGGCGTGCCAGTTCTAACGGCGATTCTCGCCCGGGAAGAGCGCCCGCGCGCGAGCGGCCATCCCGCGCAAATCAGCGTAGATAGACGACGCGGACCGTACGATTGTAAACATCGCCGCGCACGCGAACGAAGTGCACGCCGGCCGCGACAGGATGGTCCCCGTCCAGGTCTCCCAGCCTGACGGCATGCAGCCCGGGATCGAGGTGGCCCAGCGCGCGGCCGGCCACGCGCCGCCCGGACGCGTCGAGCAGGTCGAGCTCGTAAGGCCCAGCGGCGAGGGTGCGAAAGACGGCGCGGCTGGCGGCCCGGGCGGGCGTGGGGCAGATCGTGATCGCCCTGTCGAGCGCCGGACCCGCGGGCAGGGGGAGAGCCTCGAGCCGCGCGGTCCAGCGGCCCGCGGGCTCGGGGGAGAGCAAGAGCTTCGCGCCGGCCAGTGCAAAGGGCCCCGGCGGCAGCTCGATGCCCAGGCCCACGCCGGGCTCCATCGTCAGCTCGGACCACCGGCCGATCTCCACCCAGTCGCTCGGGTCCTGCGCGCCGCCCGGAAACCAGCCGGTCCACCCGGGCAGCGAGGCCTGCTGGCCTTCTCCGAACCACTCCAGCGCGACCCAACCGTCTTGCGCGAGCGTTACAGCGACGTGCCGGGCCGTCGCGCCGTGCGCCTGGAAGCGCAAGTCGGCGGTCAATGTCCCCCCGCAGAGCGTCCACGCGACCTCAAGTCGCTCGTGGGCGCCCGCATGCTCCGAACTGCCGGCGGCCGCGACCCACGGGGCCAGGAGGGGCCGCGGACCGTCGGGCGGCGGGGCCGCCGGCAGGGGGATCAGCTCGCAGCGGCCGTCGGGCCGCACCCGCAGCGTGTCGCTCCACGCCGAGGGTCCGGTCCCGGGGCCGCGGAAGGCGAATCCCAGGGGGATGCGCCCATCGCGCGGCCCGCCGGCCTCCAGCGTGAAGGCGCCGCGCCGCGCCCGGAAGCCGCGCTCGCCGAGCACATCCTCAACGACCATGCGGATGTCCGGGCGGGCCAGCGCGCGCTCGAGATCGCAGGCCGCCGCCACCAGGCCGCTCGCCGCGTCGCTGAAGCTCGAGCGCGGGAGCTGGAAGTAAAGCGCGCCCACCGCCAGCCGATCCGCCACATCCGCTCCGAGAAGCTCGCGCAGTCGCCACAGCAGGCCGCTCCACAGCAGGCCGTCCGCGTGGGGATCGCCGGTGCGATCGCCGGGATAGCGGCGCACCTCGGTCAGATCGCACAGGCAGCCGTCCGGACGAAACGTCCCGTCCCAATCGCCCACGCACGGGTCGCCGGTGAAGGAGGCGGCCAGGTAATCGGCGAAGCCCTCGCTCAGCGCGCGAGCGTCCGCGCAGCCGAGCGCGCCCACGGCGGCGTGGTGCAGGGCGTGGCCGTATTCGTGCAGGATGACGTCGGCGTCCTCGGCGTCGTCGACGCCGCCGTCGCCCAAGTAGATGCGCCGCTCCTGCGGGCTGTACCAGGACGCGTCTCGCCCCGTGGCATGCACCGTGACGCTCTGCGGGCGGGCGTTGAGCGCCCCGAAGCCCAGCGCCTGCAGGCGCCGCTGCGCCCAGGTGATGTGGTGATAGGCCATCACCTCCTCGAAGTGCAGATCGCGGGCCGAGTAGAAGAACTGCAGGGCGGGGTGGAAGGCGCGCCCGGCGGGGCTGTCGACGTCTGCCCACGCGCCGCGCAGCAGGCCGCTGCCATCCAGGTCCGTCAGGCCGACCGCCACGCGCCAGGGATCGACATCGTCCCCGCTGCTCAGGCCGCGATTCCCCGAGGCGACGACCGGATTGGGGTCGAAGACGAAGCCGTCGCCGCCGGCCGGAGCGAAGGCCAGCGCCGCGGGGGCGTTCGGCCGCGCGGCCCCGAGCAGGGAGGCGAGATCCGCCGCCAGCTCGCGCGCGCCCACCCACCAGGTGGGGCGCCCCGCGGGGTCCAGGTGCAGTCGCGCCGCGCCGTCGCTCAGCGGCGCCCCGTCGCGCCACGCCTGGAGCGCCAGGACGTAGCCGCCGGGGGTGGGTTGCCAGGCCGGCGCGCCGGTGTCGACGTCCCCCAGATGCCAGGTGATCTCCACGCCCGTCAGGACCGCCGGGGCGTCCGCCCGTCGCTCGCATCGCACCGGCAGGGCGCGCGGCGACGGGGGAGACGGCGGAGACGGCAGGGAAGGCTGAGACGGCAGGGACGACTGAGACGGCAGGGACGACTGAGAAGGCACGGAAGGTTGAGATGACCGGGACGGTTGAGTCGATGGAGACAGCCCGGGCGGGACATCTGTGGCGCGCAGGGGCAGGATCATGGTCGCGAGCGCGGGACCGGCACCTTCGGGAGCGGCCGCCGCGGGCCAGCCGGCGAGCGCACCCAGGGCGAGCGCGACCGCGACCGCCCCACGGCGCCTCCGGCGCCCGATCCCGCGAGTGCTCCGCCTCGGCTTCATGCTGCCCCACGACCATCGGATTCGCCCAGGGGCGAACCCCCACCCAACATCCCAGGGGCCTTCCGGAAAGGATCAGCGTCGAGCACGGCCGCCGGGCACGGCGCGCCGGCCGCCCGCGCGGCAGCCGAGCAACGCCCCACGCTGCCCGGGGGGCGGACTGAAAAGGGGCTCACCGAGGATTATACCACATCCGGCGGCACCCGCGCGCGCCGCGGGCTCGCTCAGCGCGGGGCCCGGAGGGGCGCCCGGCTCAGGCTTGCTCCTCGTACTGGGCGTAGATCGACTCGGCGAACTCGACGTCGGCCTTGCTGCCGATCACGAGCGGCACGCGGTGGTGGAGCCGCTTCGGCTCGATGTCGAGAATGCGCTGCGTGCCGGTGGAGGCCTTGCCGCCGGCGTTCTCGACGACGAACGCCAAGGGGCTGCACTCGGGCAGCAGGCGCAGCTTGCCGCTCTTGTTCTTCGAGTCGGCCGGGTACAGGAAGACGCCGCCGTAGAGCAGGTTGCGATGGAAGTCGGCGACCAGCGAGCCGATGTAGCGGGACGAGTAGGGCTCGCCCCGCGGGCTGTCGCTCGACTTGAAGGCGTCGACGATCTTGCGCGTGGGCTCGTCCCAGCGCGAGTAGTTGCCCTCGTTGACGCTGTAGATCTTGCCCTGCTCGGGCGTGCGGATGTCGGGATGCGAGAGCAGAAACTCGCCGACGCTGGGGTCCAGGGTGAATCCGTGCACCCCGTGGCCGGTGGTGTAGACCAGGACCGTGCTCGGTCCATAGATCACATAGCCCGCGCAGACCTGGTTCTTCCCGCGCTGCAGCACGTCCTGGTGCGTGCCGGTGGGGCCCGAGCTGACGCGGCGATGCACCGAGAAGATGGTGCCGATGCTGACATTGGCGTCGATGTTGGAGGAACCGTCCAGCGGATCGAAGGCGAGGGTGTAGCTGCCTACCGCATAGCGCTCCGGGATGCGGATGATGTCCTCGTGCTCCTCCGAGGCCATCACGCACAGGTGGCCGGCGTACCTGAGGTTGCGGATGATGATGTCGTCGGCGTACTCGTCGAGCTTCTGGACCTTCTCGCCCTGGACGTTGACCTTGCCGGTCAGGCCGAGGATGTCGACCAGGGCGGCCTTGCCCGTCTCGCGCGCGATGATCTTGGCCGCCAGCATCAGGTGGCGCAGCAGGCTGCTCAGCTCCCCGCGGGCCGCGGGTGAGAGGCGATACTGCTGTTCGGCGATGTGCTCGGTGAAGCTGATGCCGATCATCTGGCTGCCGTTGCCGTTGTCCGCGCCGCGCTGGGCGCTGGGGACGCTGCTCGAAGCCATCCTCACTGTCCTCCGGCCTGGCCCGCCGCCGGCGGGCGCCGCGCCCGCGGCTTCGCTCCGGCCCGCCCGGAGCTTCCGCGACCGCGTAATCCAGACTGCGCCTGCGGATTATAGCCGGCGCGCCGCGTCGCGGCAGCACTTTATTCTTGCCCGCCCCGGCAGGCGAACCTAGAGTGAAACATCCCCTCGGCCGGGCAATGTCACCCGAGCCGCAGCCCCGCGGATGAGGCGGTGCGTTCGCCGGCCACGGCCGGCGAGGCCGTGGAAGGCAGGGAGCTCACGACAGCATGGAGGGCACGGTCCCGTGAAACTCACTCCCCTGGATATTCGCAAGCAGACCTTCCGCCACAAGACGATGCGGGGATTCGACCCCGAGGAAGTGCGGATCTTTCTCGACATGGCCGCCGACGAGTACGAGAAGCTGCTGCAGGAAAACGGCATGCTGAGCGAGAAGGTCCGCTACCTGACCGAGCGGCTCGACGAGTATCACAATCTGGAAAAGACGCTCCAGGCCTCGATCCTGACCGCCGAGCGCGCCGCGGCCGAGTCGCGCGAACGATCGCGCATCGAGGCGCAGACGATCATCAACGACGCGCACGTGCGCTCCGAGCGCATTCTCGACGACGCGCGCAGCCGGCTGCGCCAGCTCAGCGAGCAGCTCCAGCAACTCAGCTCGGAGAAGGACCTCTTCCTGCAGCGATTCCACGCGCTGCTCGACGGGCATGCCAAGTTCCTGGCGGGCCAGCAGGCCGATCTCGACGCCATCGACGCGCTCGACGCCCGCGCCCGCTCGCTGATCGCCAACACGACCTCGGTGCCGATTGGGGCGGGCGGCTACATGCCGCCCGCGTTCGAGGAGGAGCCGGGCGACCGGGCGGCGGCCCGGCACGACGACCGCCCGGAGGCGCCGGAACAGGACTATCGCGCGGGCGCCGAGATCGAGGGCTATCCCCCCGCGGCGTTCGAGCGCGACGACGCGGAGCGCGAGTCGCCGGCCGACCCGCCGAAGCGCCGCTTCACCGAGCCGGCGCTCGGGCGGGCCGCCGCCCCGGGCGCCGCGGCGGGATTCCTGCGCCCCGAGGGCCGGCGCGCCCCGGCGCGGACGCCCTTCCCCCCGGAAGGGGCCGACGAGGGCCCGGCCGATGGGTTCTATCCGTCTCCCGTCGAGCGCGCGGAGGGGTTCTTCGAGCTCAACGCGCGGCCGAATCCTGAGGGGGGCGCGCAGCAGTGAGCCAGGGCGAAGGCATCGCGGCGCGGGCCCGCGCAGCGGCGGGTTTCCTGCGCTCGCGGGGTTTCGGTGCGCCGGGCGTGGGCCTGATCCTCGGCTCCGGCCTCGATCAGATCGCGGATCAGCTCGCCGACCCCATCTCGATTCCCTTCGGCGAGATTCCCCATTTCCCGGTTTCCACCGTGGGTTTTCACAGCGGTCATCTGGTGAGCGGGACTCTGGCCGGCCGCCCGGTCGTCGTGATGCGCGGGCGGGTCCACTACTACGAGGGCTACCCGATGCAGGCGGTGGCCTTCCCGGTGCGGGTGATGCGGGCGCTGGGCGTCCAGACCCTCGTCGTCACGAGCGCGGTCGGCGGCCTCCATCCGCTCTACCGCGAGGGCGACCTGGTCGTCATCGTCGACCACATCAACTTGATGGGCGACAACCCGCTCATCGGCCCGAACGAAGACGAGCTCGGCCCGCGCTTTCCCGACATGAGCGAGCCTTACGATCGGGCGCTGGGCGAGCTGGCTGTGGGCGCCGCGCTGCGCGCCGGCATCACGCTGCACAAGGGCATCTTCGTGGGGGTGGCCGGACCGAATCTCGAGACGCGGGCGGAGTATCGCTTCCTGCGCATGATCGGGGCCGACGTGGTGGGGATGTCCTTGATCCCCGAGAATCTGGCCGCCGTGCATGGGGGCCTGCGGGTTCTCGCCCTGTGCGTCGTCACCGACATGTGTCTGCCCGACGCGCTCCAGGCGGCCAACCTGGAGAAGATCCTGGGCGCCGCCAGCCGCGCCCAGCCGCAGCTCAACCGGGTCATCACCGGCGTCCTCGCGAGCATGGGAGGCTAGGGCTTGAGGACCTTCCTGGCGAGCGCCGCCGCCACGCTCCTGATCGATCAGATCACCAAGATGCTCGTGCACGCCCACCTCGAGCTGCGGGTCATCGTGCCGCTGCTCGGGGACTTCGCGCGGCTGCGTCACGTGCAGAACGCGGGCACCGCGTTCGGCCTGTTCCAGGGCGGCCGAGTCGCGCTGATGGCGATCTCGATCCTCTCGGCCGGCATCGTCGTGTATCTCGTCGTCAAGGGGCGCTACCGATTCCGCGGCAGCAACCTCGCCTTCGGGCTCGTGCTGGGCGGCGCGCTCGGCAACCTGGTCGATCGCCTCTGGCGGCGCGAGGTGATCGATTTCATCGACGTGGGCATCGGCCTGCACCGCTGGCCGACCTTCAACGTGGCCGATATCGGCATCACCCTGGGCGTCATCTACCTGGCGATCGCCTTTCTGGCGGGTGAGCGGCGCGCGCGCGGCGCCGCGCCGGGCGAGGAGCGGGGCGCCGCGCCGGGCGAGGAGCGGGACGCCGCGCCGGGCGAGGAGCGGGACGCCGCGCCGGGCGACGAGCGGGACGCCGCGCCGGGCGGCGCGCGAGGCGGCGGGTGACCGCCGGCTCCACAGCCGAGCGCCGGAGCCTGCGCGTCGAGGAGGAAGGGGAGGGGACGCGCGTCGACCTGTACCTGGCCGAGCGTGTCGAGGCGGTCTCTCGCACCCAGATCCAGCGCCTGATCCGTTCCGGCGAGGTCCTGCTGGACGGCCGCCCGTGCAAGCCCAGCACCCCGGTGGCCGAGGGGCAGGAGATCACCTGGCCGGCCGTCGCCGGGCTGACCGAGATCCGGGCCGGCGCGGAGCCGGTGCCGATCGACGCGGTGTTCGAGGACGACGACCTGCTCGTCCTGCACAAGCCGCCTGGGCTGGTGGTCCATCCGGCGCCCGGCAACTGGGGCGGCACCCTCGTCAACGGTCTCTTGCACCGCTGGCCGACCTGGGAGGCCCCGGGTGGGGGCGTGCGGCCGGGCATCGTGCATCGCCTGGACAAGGACACCAGCGGCCTGCTCGTCGTTGCGCGCAGCGGGCGCGCCTACCAGAGTCTGCGGGAGCAGTTTGCGGCGCACGCGACCGAGCGCCTCTACGTGGCCCTGGTCTGGGGTCATCTGCCTCAGGAGGAGGGCGAGATCGATCGCCCGATCGGGCGCGATCCGCACAACCGGCAGCGCATGGCGGTCGTCGACCGCGGCGGGAAGCCCGCGCGGACGCACTGGGGGGTCCTGGCGGCGTTTGACTCCTTCTCACTGCTTCGCCTAGGATTGCGAACGGGCCGCACGCATCAGGTGCGCGTGCACCTGGCCAACATGGGCCATCCGGTGGTGGGCGACGCGCTCTACGGGGGTGTGGCGTTCGCCAGGCGGCTCGCGCCCGCCGACCGGGCGCGAGTCCAGGGCCTGATGAGGGGGCTGGGCAGGGTCGCCCTGCACGCATACCATCTGGGCTTCCGCCATCCGGCCGACGGCGAGTGGCTGGTGTTCGAGGCCCCGGTGCCGCGAGACATGGAAGGAGCACTCCTTCAGCTGATGGAGCCAGGAGGGAACTAAATGAAGGCAGAGAAACACGCAGAGGGCGACGTCACCGTCATCACGCTGAGCGGTAAGCTGATGGGCGGCCCCGATGCGGAGGCGGTCCGGGAGCTGATCAAGGGCAGCCTGGACGCGGGCTCGAAGAAGCTGCTGATCGATCTGGGCGATGTGTCCTGGGTGAATTCCACGGGACTGGGCATCCTCATCGCCAGCCACGTCACGGTGACCAACGCGGGCGGGAGCATCAAGCTCTCGCGCGTGTCAAAACGCATACACCAGATCTTCATGGTCACCAAGCTGCACACGGTGTTCGACACCTACGACAGCGTCGAGCAGGCCCTGGCCAGCTTCTGATGGCGCGCGCGCGGGGATGCCCGAAGGAATCGCCGCGCCGCGCGGCCCGGAGCGCTCAGGCGGCGGACCCAAGAGTGGTGCCGATGTCACAAGAATGGAAGCCCAACGAGATCCACGTGACGATTCCCACGCGCATGGAGGCGCTAAGCGTGATCGACAAGGTGGTCGAGGGCATCGTCGAGCTGATGGATCTGTCCGAAGAAGAGGCCAACGCGATCGCGATCTCGGTGGTGGAGGCGGGCACCAACGCCGTCCAGCACGGCAATTGCTTCGACGAGAGCCTGCCGATCGAGTTCGTCTTCGTCCTGCAGGCCGATCAGTTCCGGGTGATCGTGGGGGATCGCGGACCGGGCTTCGATGTCGAGAAGGTGCTCAATGCCGATCCCACGACCCCCGAAAGCCTGCTCGCGCCGCGCGGCCGGGGGATCTTCATCATGCGCAGCCTGATGGACGACGTCTCGTTCCGTATCATCGCGGGCCAGGGCTGCCGGGCCGTTCTCACCCGCAAGCTGCGAGGAGGGCGCTAGGGGGCACGCTCACCACCCAGTGCCGGAGGGCGGATCCGATGGAGCACAACCGGTCGCGATCCGCCGGGCGGATCCTGGCCCTCGACCCCGGACGGGCCCGCACGGGCATCGCGCTCAGCGATCCCGAGGGCCTCCTCGCCTCGCCGCTCGAGACCGTGTCGCTCCAGCTCGGAGGACTGGTCGACCATGTGCTGGAGCTGATCGCCCGTCACGAGGTCGTCGCGGTCGTGATCGGGCTGCCGCGCCTGCCGAGCGGGGACGAGGGCGAGATCGCCACGCTCTCTCGCGCGCTGGCCGAGCGAATCGGGCGCCGCGCCGGCGTGGAGGTCGTCTTGCGCGACGAGGCGCTGACGACCTGGGAGGCGCAGAGCCTCGTGCCGGACGCCGGTCGCCGCCGGCGGGGTTCCGGCCGGCGCGGCCGCTCCGGAGACATCGACCGCCTGGCGGCCGCGCTCATCCTCCAGGACTACCTGGACGAGCAGCGCCGCGCCCGCGGCCGGCCGGGCGAGAGCGAGGGAGGCCGGCCGGATGCGCCAGCAGAACGCAGGCCCTGAGCCGATACCGGCCGATCTCATCGATCCGCGAACCGAACGACCCGCCCGCGCGTTGCAGTGGCGGCGGGCGTTCTGGGTCGCGTTCATCGCCCTGATCGCCGTGGCCGCGCTGGGAGCGGCGCTTTACGCGCGCGTGCAGTGGGCGCTCGATACGCCGCACGATCCCCGCGGACTGCCGCGCGAAATCGTCGTGCGCCGGGGCGAGAGCCTGCGGTCGGTCCAGGCGCGGCTCGAGGGGCTGGGCATTCTGGCGCCGCGCTCGCCGCTGGCGCTCTGGGGGCGGCTGACCGGTGAGGACCGATCCATCAAGGCCGGGCTGTATGTGATCTCGCCGGCGCAGTCGGCGCGGGAGATCCTGCACGCCCTCGTGACGGGCCGCACGCACCGGCTCCATGTGACCATCCCCGAGGGGTGGGGCGTCGGCCGGATCTTGCCGCGGCTGGGAGAGGCTTTGCGGATCGACGAGCGCGAGCTGGCCGTGGCCGCGTCGGATTCGGCCTGGGTGCGATCGCTCGGCCTTCCCGGCCCGGGGTTGGAGGGATACCTGTTTCCTGAGACCTACGCGTTCGAGTACGGCACGCCGGCGCGGGAGATCCTGGCCTTCATGTCCCGCACGTGCCTGGCACGCTTTGACGAGAGGCGCCGCCGGAGGGCCGCAGCGCTCGGGCTGAGCGTGCGCGAGGTGCTGACGCTGGCCTCGATCATCCAGGCCGAGGCGGCGCTTCCGAGCGAGATGCCCCGCATCTCGGCCGTGTACCACAATCGCCTGCGCCAGCGGCGCCGGCTGGAAGCCGATCCCACCGTGGCCTACGCCCTGGGGAAGATGGGGCAGCGGCTCTGGGAGCGGGACCTGCGCATCGAGTCGCCCTACAACACCTACCTGCGCGCCGGCCTGCCGCCGGGGCCGATCTGCTGCCCGGGCCTGGCCAGCATCGACGCGGCCCTGCATCCGCTGGAAGGGTGCCAGGATCTGTATTTCGTGGCGCGGGGCGACGGCTCGCACGTCTTCTCGCGGACCCTGGCCGCCCACAATCGAGCTCGGGAGGCGATCCGGCGCGCCCGGGCTCACGCGGCCCAAGATCGGCCGGCCGAGGGTTGAGCCCGGGCGGATGTCCTGCTAGGGTGGCCGCCCGCAGGGAGATCCGGGGCAAGCCGTTCAGGAGACCCAGGAGAAGCTGGCATGGAAAAGAACCCGAAGAAGACGAAAGGCAAAGGCCCGGTCCCGCCCAGACCGGGGCAGACGCGCGAGCCCGGGGCCCCCGAGGGGGTGCGCATCGGCCGGCGCAACATCATGCTCTTCGCCGCCGGGCTGGCCGCCATCGTGCTTGGCTACGTGGTCCTGAGCCTGGGCGGCGAATCCCTTGGAGCGATCCTGCTCGTCGGGGGCTATCTGGGCCTGGTGCCGTGGGCCATCCTGACCGGGAACCCCAGGGGTCAGTCGGCCGGCGGGGGATCGGGGTCGGGGGCGGGGGCCTGATGGACCCTGCGGTCGGCGTGGACCGGTGGACCGCGCCCGGGGGCGAATAGCTCAGCCGGTTAGAGCGCCTGCCTTACAAGCAGGAGGTCACAGGTTCGAATCCTGTTTCGCCCAAGTTCGGATTCCGTGCGTCACACTGCACCAGAATGGTCCATTCCGGTCGGCGAGCGGGACTGGGCGACTGGGCGGCCCGGATCGGGCCAAAACCCCTCCGCGCGGAATGATACGCCGCCATCTCCTCCTTGACACCCCACCCTTGCATTGATATACTTCGGGCGTGCAAGCTAGCAGTGGAAGAACTGCAGAAAGGGGGTGCTCAAGCAGCAAGGCTCTTACCGTTGAGACTTCTTTGACTATTGCATCATAGGTTCGGTCCTGGTCAGCCCATAGCAAGCTGGGACCGAGCTGAAACCCTTGGGAGGTTTGAGGGATGAAGAAGCTTCTAAGTGCAATGATAGCGCTTGCACTTGTCAGCGGTGCCGCTTGGGCCAGTATTCCTGACCCCGACTACTGCGTAGTCACTCCAGGTGACACCATGGCCTATCCGCGGCTGCTCGGGATCCCGGCGACCACCGGTGGTGCGCCGTACTGGGATCTGGGCATCACGGTGAAGGCCTTTGGTGGCGTCACCCTCGCCAACGTCTACGTCGAGGTTGTGTTCGACGGCAGCTGCACGACCATTTGCAGCTGCACCGGGCTCAACCTGACGGGCTACACCAATGGCAGCGGCTACGTCGGCTTCCAGGTGAGGCTCGGCGGATGCTGCCAGGCAACAGCGGCGGCGATCATTCTGGCGGATTCGATTCCTATCCGCTCGTATACGTACGTCGTGAGCCCGGACATCACGAGCCCGCTGGGCGGTGGCGATTGCGCGGTGAACCTGGCTGACTTCAGCGTGTTCGGTGGTGCCTACGGTGGTGGCGGCGGTTGCACGGACTTCAACGGCGACAACCTCACCAACGTGGCCGACTTCGTCGTCTTCGGCGGAGGCTGGGGGAAGACCTGCCCGCACTAATGCAGCGATTTCACTGCGAACCGGCCTGGGCCCCCTGTGGGCTCGGGCCGGCGTCTTTAACGTCCGCCCTTCCGCGCCCGCGCGCTCTGAAGCGGAGCACCATCCGCGCCCGGCGGGCGCCCGCCGAGCCCCGGCCCTCCGGCAGGTCGGGTGATCCGCGCCGTGGCGGAGCCCGCGGCGCCGCGATCGGCCTTGAACTCCCGCGCGTTGTTGCCGAACTTGACCGCAGGAGCAGGGGTTAATCTCTCCATGAGGAGCGACCGGAGGATCACAACGATGGCGCGACGGGCTCGGCCGTGGCCTGGAGCGCGGCTTCTCCCGGGCGCCGCGGCCGTCATCGTCCTGGCGACCTGCGGCGCGCGCGCCCAGTTCGGACCGCACGCCAACGCGGTGCTCATTCCCCACCTCCAGCCGGGGATCGAGTACAGCGCCGGGGAGATTTACAGCGGGCAATCGACGCTGCGCCGCTGCGCGGACGCCATCGTCTCGGGCCCTTACGACAGCGGCGAGGAGGTCGAAGCCCGCGTCTTTTACTTGATTCTCAGCGTCGAGAATTGCCCCGGGCCCCGGGGGTTCGGCGGAATCGAGTTTGGCTTCGAGCAGTACGACCAGTCGGCGATCGAGATCACGTCTCACGGCTACTACTGCCCTCCCCGCGCCGAGATCCTCGTCATCCCCACTGCAGGGTGGCCCGGGCCGAACGAGGGCGTGGCCATCACCTACGGCGGCGACCAGCGGGACAGGATCAGAACGGAGACGATCCTCGAGCTGGCCTGGTTCGCCGCCTACGTCTACGGGGCCGAGACGCTGCCCCTGGGGATCATGCCATCCAGCAGGGTGGCGCAGATCGTCGACGGCTCGAACCCGCCCAACATCGATGAGCTCGAGGAGTGGCAGCTCGGCGTGCTGGCCTTCGGCCAGGCGGGCTACAATCCCTGCGCGCCGCCCAACGTCCGCGGGGCCTGCTGCCTGGCGGGCCGGTGCCAGGAGATTTACCGCGGCGACTGCGAGCTGCAGGGCGGCGTCTTCCAGGGGGAGAACACCGACTGCTTCCCGAATCCGTGCCTGCCGCCCAAGCCCACGACCTGGGGCCGCGTGAAGAAGATGTACGAATCCAACTAGCCCGGCGGTCTTCGCCCGAAGAGCCCCGGGGATCGGTTCTGGATTCCGGCGACAGAACTCCCTGGATTGCAGATAGTTGAAGGGTGAGGGCGCAGGCTCGCAGAGCCCGCCCATTGGGAAACCGGCCCAACGCAGAAAAAGCTTGAGTGACCACCGGGGCTGACGTAATAGGGTATGAGAGGTTTGTTGCAGGAGGGAGTCCTGCATACACTTGGGAAGAGAAGGAGCTGGTCCGGAGGGGACCGGCTCGGGCGATCCCATTCCCATTGTCAAGGAGGTCGTGCTGATGAAATGGGCCATCTGGGTTTTTGCCGCGGCGCTGCTCTCCGGGACCGCGGCCATGGGAGATGCGGATGACCTTTCGGGCGGGGCGCTGATCGCGCACTACGCCTCCGAGGTCACGTACTCGTCGGATCCGCCCGCCTGCGGGAACTGGTGCTGCGCCTACACGGACTTCGCGATCACCTCGATTGCCCAGGAGCGGGTGCGCATCGACGGGGGGGGTGAGACGCCGGTCATCTGGTATGTGCTCGCCGCCTGGCAAGAGGACAAGACCTGGTGCGCCGTGGAGTTCGGTTTCGGCAACTACACGAAGGCCAACTTCGAGATGGTGGAATATGGCCCGTGCTTCCCGGTGCACGGGTCGGGGCTCGAGCTGCCGACGCCCGGGTGGCCGGGCCCGAACGAGGGCACGGCGATCACGAGAACCGGGACGGCCTGGACCGGAAACTGGCGCGCGGTCTACTACTTCGTGGGCTATGCCTACGACGGCGTGGAGATGATTCCCCTGAGCATCGATCCTCCGACCGAGTACTGCGGGTTCGCCAACTGCCTCAACCCGCCGGGCCTCGGCCCGGTGCCGGTGAACCGCCGGGGTGCGATGGGGATCAACATGGAAGGCATCAAGGTGGGCCCCAGCGAGGAGCCCTCGATGGTCTGCTGCGTGCCCTCCGGGGAGACGCTGGTGTGCTTCCTGAAGATCGAGCAGGACTGCATCGACATGGGCGGCACCTTCCGTCCGGACCTGGGCAACGACTGCACGGGCAATCCCTGCGATCCCGAGCGCGCCTGCTGCTGGACCAACACGCTCGGCCAGCGGGTGTGCTCGATCCGGACGCAGAGCAGCTGCGCGGGGCTGAACGAGTCCGAGTGGCTCGCGACCATTACGACGTGCACGCCCGACCCCTGCAAGGACGCGGCCTGCTGCGTGGGAACGACTTGCTCGATCACGACGCAGCTCGAGTGCAACACCCTGGGCGGGGTCTTCGTGGCGACCGTCACCTCGTGCGATCCCAACCCCTGCACCAACGCGGCCTGCTGCGTCAATGAGGTCTGTCAGGTCACATCTTATACGAACTGCCAGACTCTGGGCGGCCACTTCGTCTCGGGGGTCGCCACGTGCGAGGCCACTCCCGCACCCTGCGACAAGGGGGCGTGCTGCTTCGACACCGAGCCGTACTGCCAGTACATCTACCATGATGAATGCCTCGCCGGCCACCCGGAGGTCGGGGGCGTGTTCACGCCGGGCGAGATCTGGCACCCGAATCGCGATTGCGGCGCTTCGGATCCGTGCTTCCCGAGCCCGGTCGAGGAGTCGACCTGGGGCCGCATCAAGCGGCTCTATCAATAGTCGCTCGCGGGATGACGCCTGCGCTTCCCCCGCTCCGGATGGCCCGCGGGGGAGGCGCGGCGGGCGGCCGCGGCGCGGGCGCTGCCCGCGCGCTGCCCGGGGACAGGTATCCAAAGGGTCAGTGAGAGGATTCCATGCCGATGGGATCCTCTCCGTGTTTCCGGGCGGATCGGCATGCCCCGTGGGCCAAAGGCGTCGCGGCCGAGGACTGGAAAGGAGAGGCAGATGTTGGGAGTGAGGCTGGAGAAACTGGCCGGCCTGACGGGCCTCCTCGGCCTGGTCGCGCTGGTCGGGCTGGCGCTGCCGTCCGGCGGGTGGGGCTGCGGCTCGCGCCGCGTCGAGGGCGGCAAGGTGCTCGTCGTCGGTCTCGACGGCGCCACCTGGGACCTCGTTCAGCCCTGGATCGACCGCGGAGACCTGCCCCATCTGAAGCAGCTCCAGCAGGGCGCCGCCTGGGGCGAGCTCCAGAGCAGCGTGCCGTACCTCTCGCCGCCCGCCTGGGCCACGGCGGTCACGGGCGTCAACCCGGGCCGGCACGCCATCTATGACTTCCAGCGCCGCCTGCCCCAGGACACCGTGGTCGTGAACGAGACCGCCAAGAGCCGCCGCGCGCAGCCGATCTGGCGCATGCTGGCGCCAACTCAGAAGCGGATCCTGCTGATGAACATCCCGATGACCGACCCGCCGGACCCGGTCAACGGCCTCTTCATCGCGGGGTTCCCGCATCTGGACAAGACCGGCTTTACCTATCCGGCGGAGTTGGAGCAGCAGCTCGGGGACTATCCGTTGGACGAGCTCCAGATGCGCCTGGCCCCCGGCACGGAAGACAGCCTGCTCGAGAACTACCAGCGGGACCTCGCCAGCCGGCTGCGGATCACGCTCGACTGGCTGAAGGGCGAGCGCTACGACCTGCTGTGGATGGTCATCACCGCCACCGATCGCATTCAGCACACCTTCTACATGTTCATCGATCCGCAGAATCCCCACCACGATCCCGCGCGCGCGGCGCGCTACGGGTCGGCCATCCACGACCTGTGGGTCGACGTCGATCGAGCGCTGGGCGAGATCCTGGCGGCGGCCGGCCCGGACGTGACGACGCTCGCGCTCTCCGACCACGGCTTCGGACCGATGCGTTACGACCTGAAGCTCATGAACTACCTGCAGCGGCCCGGCTCCAGCCTCAGGGACTGGGAGGCGAGCCATGCCTACGTTCTGGATCGCTCCGACGCGGCGCGCATCTACCTGGCGCGCTCCTCGCGCGACCCGCGGGCGCGGCTGAACGAGAGCGACGCCCGGCGCGTGCGCGACAAGATCGTCGACGAGCTGCGCCGGGCGGTCGATCCGGCCACGGGCCGAACCATCTGCGAGCGCGTCTGGGTGAACGAGGAAGTCTTCGCCGGCCTGCACGCCGAGAAGGGCCCCGACATCGTCGTGCTGCCGGCCTACGGGTACTTCCTGACCTACGGCGATCTGGCGCCGGTGCCCGGGCAGCCCTATGTCGTGCCGCACTCCCCGCTGCTCTCGGGCTGGCATCGCATGAACGGCCTCTACGCCATCCGCGGTCCGCGCATTCAGGCCGGGCGGCGCAACGGTGACGGCGAGCGGCCCTACCAGCTCACCGACATTGTGCCCACGCTGCTCTACCTGCTGGGTGAACCGATTCCTGAGGGCCTCGACGGCGAGCTGATGCGGGGCGTGATCGACCCCGCCCACTTGCAGGAGAACCCGCCGCGCCAGAGCGCTCCGCTGGAAGAGGAAGACCGGCAGCTCACGCCGGAGGAACTGGAGCAACTCCGCCGGCTGCAGAGCACGCCCTACATCGGCAGTTAAAGGCCTTCAGAGAGCGCGCCGGACATCGGCGGCTAGGGCGCCGCCAACCCATCAAGCTGGGCCAGCAGCCGCTCGAGCGCGGCCCGGTTGCGGCCGTCGGCCGCCTGGCTCAGGCTCCACTCCACCAGCTCCTGCGCCTCCCCCGGCCGGCCGGCCTCCGCCAGGGCTTGCGCCGCCATCTGCGTGGTCAGCGCGCGTCCCGGCGCCGTGCGCACGACGCGCGTGAAGAACTCGACCGCTTCGGCCGGGCGCCCAGCCTGGAGCAGGAACGAGCCGCGCAGGTAGAGCGCCAGGAGCTGGCGGGGATGGCGCTCGAGGGCGAGCAGGGTCAGACTGTCGGCCTGCGCGGTGTTCTTCATGTTCATCGCCATCCGGGCCGCGAACCCCAGGGTCCACAGCTCGCTGCCCTCGGGCGGGGTCATCTCCTCGGGGAAGGCCAGGGTGGTCGTCTCGCGCTTCGCGCGCTCGAGCGTCATCTGGTTGATCTGCGCGACCTGGTAGTCGGGGTAGATCTCCAGAGCCCGCTTCAGGGCGGCGTCGGCGACGTCGAAGCGCCCGCGCATCATGCTGATCGTGGCGAGCTGGTTGAGGTAGAGCACGTTGGTCGGGTGCATGCCCAGCAGGCGCAGCGACGTCGACTCGGCGGCGGCGTAGTCGCCCTGGGTGCGCAGCACCTCGGCCAGCCCGTAGAGCGCCGGGGCGCACTCGGGATCGAGGCGCACCGCCTCGCGATAGGCCTCGAGAGCCGCCCGGGGCAACTCTTCCTGGACAAGCAGCCCGCCCAGGTCGGACTTCACCATCGCGTTGCGCGGGTCGCGGCGGGCGGCGAGCTGCAGAAGGCCCATGGCGCCCTGGCGGTCCTGCCGCTTGAGCAGGAGCCCGGCCTCGGTGCGCAGGTCCTCGCTGAGATTGTCGTGGCGCCGGGCGACGGCGGGCAGATCGAGCGCGGACAGCACCGCCAGCGCCGCGACGCCAGCCGCCAGAAGGCGACCGCGTCCCGCGCCGCCCGCCAGAGCCACGACCTGACGCCAGCGATCCAGCGCCAGGCCGGCCGCCGGCAGGGCCGCCATGAGGAGATACCAGCGCGTCGCGCAGGAGTGCAGTCCGAGGAGATTGGCGCCGGCGAGCCCCAGGACAGGGGGCGCGATGGCTCGCAGCCGCGGATCGCCGCGCAGCAGCCACCCTCCGGCGGCCGCCAGCAGCAAGTAGAGCGGGAACGCATAGGCGCCCCACGCCAGGGACGGCGAGGCGCGCCCCAGCACGAGGCTGGGCGAGACCGGATCGGGCACCTCGCGGCCGTTGAGCAGGTACGCCGCCCGGCAGAGCAGCGAGCGGATGAACTCGAGGGGCCGCTCGGCCAGGCGCCGCATGCCCATCTTGGCGAATCGCTTCGCGTAGCCCCACTCGTCCAGGGTCCGGGCGGCGTCCTCGTTGGCGCGGGCCTGCGCCAGGCTCGGCGTGAACCAGGCCGGGGCCCGGGTCGAGCGGGCCGCGCCGCAGGTTTCGGGGACGAGCGTGCGCTCGAAGTCGACCGCGCCCGACCAGTTCCACACCGGCCCGCCGCCGCGGACGCCGGCATGGTGGGCGCTCTGCACGCCCACAGGCACGAGGAACGCCACGGCCAGGACCACGGCCGCGGGCCACGTGGCGCCGCGCGTGGCGGGCTCGATGTCCGGCCGCCGCGGGCGGAGCTGGACCCACACGGCGGCGGCGGCCAGGCAGAAGAAGGCGAGCGGTTGCAGGAGGAAGCCGATCCCGGCGAGCAGGCCGCCGGCCAGCGCCCGCCACCAGGAGGCGCGTCCCCAGAACAGGAGGCGCAGCACCAGCAGCGCCAGGGCGATGCCCCAGGCCACCGGCTGCAGGCGCATCTCGAAGAAGACCCCCAGGGGGTGAATCCCGTAGAGCAGCGCGGCGATCCAGCGCGCGCGGGGTGACAGCAGCGGGCGCAGCGACCAGGCGACCAGAGCGGTCGTGATCAGTCCCGCGAGGAGCTGAACGGCGAGCAGCGCGCTCGGGCTTTCGCCGGCGATCGACCAGACGAAGGCGGCCAGATAAGGGTAGAGGGGCGAGCCCCACGGCAGGGTCGTTTCCGGAAAGCCGCCGTGCAGGATCGAGAGGGCACGCGCCTGGTGCAGCCCGTCGTTGTAGGCGGGGATCGCCGTGAAGGTCGCCGACTTGAGGGCGAGCCAGCCGATGACCCGCACGGCCAGCGCCCCCAGCAGCGCCGCCAGCATCCAGAGGGAGCCCGATCGGGCGGCAGCCGCGGGCGCGGCGCCGACCGCGTGAGCCGGGCTCGCGTGGCTCCCACCGCCCGCCGGGGGTGTGGGACGGTCCTGGCCGGACTTGTGGTCTGTCGACATGGAAGCTCCTCGGGTTTCTTTCAGAACCTCGGCATCGTTGGCGGTCCTGGAGCGACCGGCCCCTCACTCCGGTTCAGGAGCGGTCCGATCCGCCGCGCTCGCGCCCAGCTCGCCCAGCAGGCGATCCAGCTCCTGCTGAAGGTCGGGTTGCCCGGGGGCGCGCGTCAACACCTCTCTCAGGGTGGCGATCGCCGCCTCCCGGCGCCCCGCTCTCACCTGCGCCACCGCGACGTGGCGGCCCAACTCGGGGTCGCGGCGGTGGGCATCCCAGGCGCGCTGCCACGCGTCGGCGGCCTCGGCGTAGCGTTCGAGCATGAAGAGCGCCGAGGCGTGACCCACCAGACCCTCCCTGGACTCGGGCTCCAGGGCCAGCAGCCGATCGAACAGCTCCAGAGCCTCCTGCGCGCGCTCGACCTCGAGCAGCAGGTTGCCCAGCCGGTAGTGGGCCTCCCCGTCCCGCGGCCTCTGCGCCAGGGTGCGGCGCAGCAACGCCTCCGCCTCCTGGTATCGACCTACCAGGATGTACTCGTGAGCCAGGCCCTTCTGCGCCATGTGATAGTCGGGCGCGATCTGGTGGGCCAGCTCAAACTTGGCGAGGGCCTCCGCCTGGCGCATCTCGCGGCTGTAGGAGCCGCCCAGGTTGCACAGGACCCGCACGCTGCGCGGCGCGACACGCTCGGCCGCCTCGAACAGGGTCAAGGTGGAATTCCAGTCCGGGTTGCGCGTCCAGGTGCGCCAGCCGAGCAGGAGCGCCGCCGCGATCAGGAGCGCGGGCCCCAGCCGGCGGGCGCGCAGCCGGACGAGGGCCGCTTGCCCGAGCGCGACCAGCGCGGCCAGAAAGCCCAGTGAGGGCAGGTACAGCAGCCGCTCGGCCATGATCGTGCCGATGGGGGCGATCAGATTGGAGACCGGCAGGATGAAGGCGATCCAGGCGCCCAGCCCCCAGGCGCGGCGCGGCCAGCGCCCGGCCCGGCGCGCCACGCAGACAGCGGCGGCGACCAAGGCGACCAGCAGCAGCCCGGCGGGGCTGGCCCAGCTCGTGACCGGCTGGATCGCGTCGAAGGAGTAGTCGGCGCACAGGGCCGCGGGCCACAGCATGAGCAGGATCCCCCGGCCCAGCACGTGGCTCGCGGTCAGAACCCGGACATCGAGCGGCGCGTGGTAGATCGGGTTGTCGACCAAGCTCACCTCCCGCGGTCCGAGCAGGGGCCCGAGCACCGCCAGGCGCGCCAGGAAGAAGGCCGCCAGGCCGGCCACCACCGCCGCGTCCGCCGCCAGCGCCGCCAGGAGGCTCGCGCGATCGCCGCGCGCGATTCGCGCATAGCCGCGGCCGTCGCCCAGCAGGCCCGCGCGGTGCGCCCCGAGCAGGAGCAGCCAGCCGACCGCGCTCTCCTTGGAGCCGGCGGCGAGCGCGAAGCACAGCGCCAGCAGCGCCCAGCGCGCGACCCTGGCGCCGGGCGCCGCCGGCGTTCGGCGCGGATCGTCTTGCGGCTGGCGGACCGCCGGGGCGCCGCCGCGGCCGCGGCCCAGCCAGAGCAGGTACCCGGCCAGGCCGAAGAGCGCCGCGAGCAGCTCGGCCCGCCCCACGATGCCCGTCACCGCCTCGGTGTGGATGGGGTGGACGGCGAACAGGAGCGCCGCGCCCCAGGCCCAGCCGGCGTGGGCCGGGAAGAGCCGGCGCAAGGCGGCGAGCGCGAGCAGCGTCACCCCCAGGTGCAGCGCGACATTGAACCCGTGGAACGGCGCGGGGGCGGGCCCGTGCAGGCCGAGCTGCAGCCGATAGGTGAGTCCCGTCACCGGCCGATAGAGCCCCGCTTCGATCGGCGGCGGCCACAGCGGGCGCGCCAGCGGCTGCCACCACGGCGCCTCTGGCTGGACGTAGCGATTCGTGACGATGAGCCCGTCGTCGTCATAGGCGAAGCCGCACGAGAGGGCATTGAGGTAGGGGAGCAGCGCGGCGGCGCCGACCAGCAGCCAGGGAGCGAGGCGTCGCGGCAGGCTCATCGCAGCGGGACCTCCCGGCCGCCCGGCGCCAGCAGCGGCGGCAGCGAATCGACCGGCGGCCAGTCGCGGCGCTCGATGCGCAGCAGCAGGCGCGTGCCGCCGACCCAGTCCTGCCGGTAGATTCGGCGCACCGGGACCTTGCCCGCGCCGGCCAGCACGTAGACGAGCACGCTGCCCGGATAGACGAGATCTTCGGCGCTCACCTCGGGCCTGGCGGCCCGCAGCCAGGGCTCGGGCGATGGAGCGCCCAGCAGCGCCAGCACCCAGGCCGCGTCGCGGTCGCCCAGGCGCGCTTCCATCCGCGCCCGCAGCGCGCGGGCCTGCTCGAGATAGGCTGGCAGCGAGTCGAGCGGCGTCGGCTCCACGCCGGCGATGACTCGGCCGGCGCCATCCGGGAACCAGGCCGTCTGGTGGGCCGCTCCCATGCGGCGCAGGTAGTACTCGAGCGAGGGCGACGTGAGAAAGCCGTGCACCACGTAGTCGCCGCGACCCAGGCCGTCGGCGATCATGAACGCCGCCAGATCACGGTCGGCGCCCTTCGTCCGCGTCCCGCCGCCCCACCCGTAGCCGGGCGCCAGCGCCGCCAGCGAGATCGCTCCCCACAGCCCGAGCGCGGCCAGCGCGGCGCCCCGCGGCCAGCGGGCGAGCCCCCGGCCCAGGAGCAGCGCGAAGGCGGGAAAGGCGATCGCGTCCGTGCGCCCGAGGACGTAGGCCGGCGTGAAGACCAGGGAAGCCCCGGCCAGGGCGATGAGCGGCAGCGCGACGAAGGCGGCCTCGATGAGCCCGCCCCGGCGGTCGCGCGCGAACGCCGCCCCGAGGGCCGCGGCGGCGGCCAGCCCCGCCGCCGCCGGCCAGAACCAGGAAGCCGAGCTCAGGCTGGGAAAGGCTACCGCCGTCAGCTTGGCCGGCAGCGCCCCGGGCACGAACGCCGCCAGCGACAGGAGCGGCGCGAGCAGGAGGCTGTGGGTCTTCCAGTACTCACCCATCCAGGTGTTGAGGGCCTGATGCGTGCCGATCTGGGAGGGCGAGGCGATCCACAGCAGGGCCCAGCCGGCCAGCGGCACCGCATGCCACAGCAGCCACGCGCGCAGCGGAATGTCCCGCTGCGCCCGCAGCGGCCACAGGAGAAGACTGGTGGCGATGACGAGCACGCCGAGATGGTGCGTCAAGCAGAGCAGAACGCCGGCCGCGGCGAGCAGCGGACCGGCCCGTCGCCGGCCCGCGAGCAGCAGCGCCTCGGCCGCCAGGATGACGGCCAGCGCGAGCAGCATGACCAGCGTGTAGGAACGCGCCTGGCGCGCGTAGAAGACGGCGTAGGCGCCGAGGGCCAGGAAGGCCGCCGACCAGAAGCGCGCGCGCGACCGCTGCGCCACGGCCACGGCCAGCAGCACGACGACCGCCGCCAGCCCGGCCAGCGCGGGCACGCTGCGCAGGGCCGACTCCCCATCGCCCAGGATGGCGACGGCCAGGCGCTGGACCAGGTAGAAGAGGGGCGGCGCATCGTCGCGCCCGAGCAGCTCGGCGACCATCGCGCCCAGCGGCAAGCGCGCGAGGTGCGCGGTGTAGGCCTCGTCGCACCAGAGCCCCTCGAGCCCGATGTGCAGGAAGCGCGCGGCCGCGGCCAGGCTTGCCACCGCCAGGGCCGCGGCGAGCCAGCCCGCGCCGGGCCGACCCGCGAGCCAGCCCGCGCCGGGCCGACCCGCGGGCCAGCCCGCGCCGTGCCGGACCGCGGCGCTCCAGCCCACGCCGGGCCCGGCCCCGGGCGCCGAGCTGCCGCC
>CAZRWW010000012.1:76465-97051 GCA_964603725.1 uncultured bacterium | reverse complement strand
CCCCCCCCGCGCGGCCCCCCCCCCCCCCCCCCCGCCGGGGGCCCGCCGGGGGGGCGGGTTCACCCCCCCCCCCCCCGGGGGGGCCGCCACCCCCGGGTAGGCGCAGGGGGGTGGCCCTCCCGCCGTTTCAATCCACGCGCCCCGCGCAGGGCGCGACTGGACCTGCTCGGCGGTGCCGTCGGCGTGCAGGTTGTTTCAATCCACGCGCCCCGCGCGGGGCGCGACCTGCACCGCCCCGTGACCGTCGTACCCGGCCGTGTTTCAATCCACGCGCCCCGCGCGGGGCGCGACCAGGCATATCTCACGACCGTCCGCACGGTGTGTAAGTTTCAATCCACGCGCCCCGCGCGGGGCGCGACGCCTGCACCGCCCCGTGACCGTCGTAGCCGGCGGTGTTTCAATCCACGCGCCCCGCGCGGGGCGCGACCCGCATAGAGGTTCATCTGTTCGAGGTAGTGTTGGTTTCAATCCACGCGCCCCGCGCGGGGCGCGACCCCCGATCCCATGCCAGGTGACCGACTCGTCTCTTGTTTCAATCCACGCGCCCCGCGCGGGGCGCGACGCGTGCCTCCGCGCTAACAGTTGACATAGGCGGGCCAGTTTCAATCCACGCGCCCCGCGCGGGGCGCGACGGGATCATTGTAACATCTTGGCTGGCAGGGAGCGAACCCGGTCGTTCCGAGAACCGCGTCCAGCCGGGCACGAGAGCGCTCCCCTCCGTCCCGATGTGGACGATCCACAGACACGCTAGCGTGTTGCCTTGCAATGTGTTGGATGCCTCCCCGCGAATCTCCCGGAGAGTCTGCGACCGCTTGAGGTTCGCGGGGACCTTCACGCGATGAGCGTGTCACCGCGAAGATCCAGCGTGGGCTTCGCGCCGACGTGCTCCACGCGGCGCCGCCAGTTGCTTCCCAGGTAGTAGTAGCGAAGGCTATCCTTCTTGGGATCGATGATCGATTCCAGTCTCGATTTCAGAAGTGTCCACCGAGCCGGATCAACATCGCATTCAAACACCGAATTCTGGACGCGCTGCCCAAAATCGAGACAAGTCTTGGCCACCTTGCGCAGCCTGCCCTGTCCTCTCGCATCTGCTGTCGACACATCGTAGCTCACCAGTACCATCATGGCTGCCTCACTTGAGCAAGAACGGAGGGTATCCGTCGAGGTCTCCTCTCAGGTGCCGCGCGAGAAGCAAAGCCTGGACGTAGGGTAACAACCCGATGGCGATGCTCTCCTCCAAGAAGGGGTGCCTGATTTCTTCTTGCTTGCGCCGTTGATATGCGACCAATACGGTCTTGCGCGTATCGTCGTTCATCTCTACAGCACCAGACTCCGTCTTCCTAAATCCCTGGGCCTGCACCTGACGCAGGTTGATCAGGGATAGTACGAGTCTGTCAGCGAAGAAGGGCCGGAACTCCTCCATCAAGTCGAGTGCGAGACTGCTTCTCCCTGGGCGATCTCGATGCAGAAAACCCACCTGCGGATCGAGCCCCACCGCCTCCAGTGCGCCGATGCAGTCATGCATTACCAGGGTGTAGACGAAGGAGAGCAAGGCATTGATATTGTCCAATGGCGGCCGGCGGCTCCGTTCGTGAAATGTGAACTCGGACTTCTGTGCTGTGACCAATGCATCGAACACCTCGAAGTAGGCTCTGCTAGCATCACCCTCCATGCCTCGCAGCTCCTCAAGTGAGTGTCCTAGCCTCAGAGAGTCCAGTAGCCTACCGAGCCTTCGCACGACCGATTCTAATCGTTCAACGTCGCCCTTATCGCTGTGATCGCGAATCGCACGCTGCAGCACCGTGCGAGCATTCGCAATCTTCCCAATGATGCAACCCCGTGCCACACCTGCTGCGGCCATAGGGTCATCTGCCAGTCGATATTGACTTCGACGCAAGAGAACATTGCCGGAGACCGGACCGACCACACGCGCGAGGAACCGCCCATGCTCACTCAGGAAACTGACTGCGACGCCATTCTGGGCGCAGTGGCTGAGCGCGAACGGTGTTAGATGAACAGAACCGAAGCAGACTACGCCTCCAAGGTGGTGGATCGGCACGCGGAGTCGTTCCACTCCCTCAGAGAGTACCACGAGGCTCTCACCGTCCTTGGAGATGTGAGCCCCTTGTGTGGTGACGAAAAGGGTGTTCAACAGGTGCTTCATTCCAAGTCCGCGGCGGATTGAAGGTATCCCTCCACGTGTCTCGACCGACGGAACAGACGCGGCTGACAAATCCCAACGAGAGAGCAGCTGTCGCACTTCTTCTCGTACAGGGCTTGCGGGGTCTCGCCCTTCTCCAGCAGACTTCTCAGCCGGGTGGCCGCCGCTTTGACGGCATTCCGTAGCTCCTCTGTGAGGATGACGCGCTCGCGTCGGCGTGTCGAGGCGTAGAAGAGTGCCCCTTCCACGATTGTCACCCCGAGCATTTCCTCCAGACACATCGCCTGCGCGCAGAGCTGGACACGGTCGCAGTCGTTCATCTTTGAGCATCCCCGCTTGTACTCGATTGGATATGGCTCCCAGATGCCATCGCCGTTCTCATGGAACTCGACGACGTCGGCCTGCCCCACCAGCCCGAGTGCCAGTGAGCGAATTCGCAGCGCCCTGACGATGCGCGTATTTCCCCTTGTCTCAAGTGCCTGCTCATGTACCCGCTCGTGCAGGGTCCGGCCTTCGGCAGTCAGTCTGTTGTCCGCCCACACCTGCTCCAGATGGATGAGTGCGCACTGGCGCTCACAGAAGAGAAGATGCTGCAGGGCCGAGATGGGGTAGAGGTCTTCCTCTCGAAAGACAGGCAGGTTGGTCCAGACAGGCATCGGACATGCCCCTTCCCTCTACAGAGCCAGAGTATCTCTCCCGGCAGAGCAGAAACACGCATTCCAGGTGCACGACTACAACTATAGCATGTCAATGACCTCTACTCCCCTGGGCACGCGGGCCTGTTCTGTAGCAACATCGAAGTCCCGGAAACGCCTTGCGGGTTGGGATAGGTCTTTGCGTGTCACCGTGACCAGGTCGAACAGAGAATGCGCCGGGGCGTTGCCGAGATCGCTCTCGTGTCTATAGACTATGAGCTTACGAGGCGCCATGAGTCCTCGTGCTGCTGAACGATCGTGATCGAACATGGACCGGAGCGCTTCCCAAAACGCCTCAAGGTCAGCGTCGCTGAATCCGGTCTTCTGGGCTAGCCGTGGTGAGATGAAGCCGTGGGCCCGATACAGGCCATATGGCACGGTGAACTTGCGACCCATCTCCCTGTCCTTCCTTTCTGCGTCCGCCGCATTGGTGACGGCCAGCCTGGTAATGGCGTGCTCTAGCGGCACGATTGGCTCGATGCTGCGCGCGAAGGAAAACTGAATGGGGCCGCGGACCTGGCCGCAGTTGACCTCCGTGGACATCACCGCTCCGAACGCCCGGATGTCGAAGAAGTTCGCGCACATCCATCCGGTGACCTTCAGCGCGTCCTCAGTCTTCTTCGGCAGCTTCTTGGATTCGGGTTTCAGGTTGAATTGCTTGTAGGCCCGCTCGTGTTGGTTGTTCAGGACAGCCTTCTCCTTGACATAGATCTCGAAGCCCGGCTGGCCGTCGCGTGTGAGCTCGATGTAGTTTCGCACTTTGCGCTTGAGGCACACGTCTGTGACCAGTCCGTGGCCCGTTTCGGGGTCCACCCGCGGTAGATTGCCTGCATCCGGATCTCCGTTCGGATTTCCGTCCTGTACGTCGAACAGGTAGACGAAGTCGTAGCGGTTCTTCATCCTAGTCCCCTTTCGTTTCCTTCTTCGCGTAGTTGTGTTGCTTCTGGTGATAGTAGCCTAGTGCGAAGAGACCCTGGTCTTCGAGGCTGAGGTGAGCCGGAAAACTTGAGAATCCTCCGCAGATGTCCTGGATGACTCTCTCGCGTGCAATGCGACGCCCTGGTTCGAGCTTCCCGAGGTGGTGTTGCGAGAGGCGAATTAGCCTCGGGAAGACCACGCGCGGTGTGGCCGACGCCGACGCGTAGTACCGGTCCGTTATCGAGGCGCCCGGATCGCCCAGGGCGTCGCGCTGGACGAGTTCCAGCATCGCGAAGAGCCGCCCCAGCCGATACGACGGATCAGCTCGTGTGGGATCGAGTGACACAGTGACCTCCTCTCTTTTCGTTGCCCGGAATCGACGGGTCAGGCATGCCTTGATCAGTGCGACGCGCAGGTAGTTGATCGGATCTGAACCCCCACGGTCTCCAATATCCCTCGCTCTGATCCTCCGGATTACCGCTTCCAGGAGCGTGATCGGATATGGCCCGCCCCTGATGATGGCCTTCAGGAGGTCGCCCGCTAGCAAGGGAGGTATGGATTTGTCCGCACCCTGGGCCGCAACCTGCTTCAGGAGCAGCCAGACCGGGGGATAGAGACGGTCGTTCTTCCACCGGGGAGCAAGTCGAAGATCCTGGTAGTGCTGGGCCACATGGCGGGCAACCTGGTCGACGGATGAGACCATCCAGAGTCGAATCGCGATGCGTGCCGCGTTGGGCGAGAGGCCGAGCACGTAGAACGGGGTCTGCGGATTCCCAAGGTCCGGCGGACATCTCCCGACTCTGAGTGCCTCGAACCATGCCGTGAGCCGCTGTACGGCAATCTCATCTTGTGGGAGGGCGAGCAGGTCTCCGAAGGCGTCCTCGATCGGCGATGGTTCGGCCGTCCAGAAGGCGATGGTTGCATCTCCTAGTCGGAAACAGCGCCGGTTGGACGTGTCAAGTAGCCAGTTGAGTGCTGTCGAATACCGGAAGGCTACCTCAACGCTGATCGGGGCATTCTCACCTTGCTTCTTGCCGTAGGATTCGAATGCGGCTAAGTTGAAATTGACGATGCCGGCGCCAGCACTCTGGCATCCATAGACACCCATGATCCTGGGATGGAGCTTAGCCACAGGTCCCGACTCTCCGGACACGAGGCACATCCCAACCGCTCGGCTCTCGTCGCGCTGAAGATGGCGCATCCACCATCGCCGAACGGCGGGCAGGTCGTGAAGGTATTCGTGAGCGCCCTGTAGACGCAGCACGATATTCCCGCCCGCCACTAGTTCGTCTGCGTACTTCAGAGTGGCAGTCTGGTCAGGATCCCAGCGACGCAGGAACGCGGCCGCTGCCTGGACAGCCGGCAGGTCCACTTCATTCGCAAGGCTTTCGTGGAGTGCCCGGAAACTCTCAAAGCAGTCCTGCGAACGGAGGGGCTTTCCCTTCATGTCCCGACCCAGCACGTACGCCGAGTTATCGCACGCAAGGTTGGGCGCGATGTTGACCGACCTCTTTTCCAGGATATCGGGTACTACCATGGGTCTGGGTTGCGGCCGCCTCCCCTCGGCCGTTCGCTCATCCTGGACATCAACCAGGCTCCCATCCTTGTCGAGCAGCAGTGTGAAGCAGACTGGTTTCCTGGCGTAACCATAGGGCGCGATGTCCGGCAAGCGATCGTATAGCGCGTTGAGATCGTGCAGGATCATACCTCACCTCCCCTTGGGCATGGCCGGCACACGGATCACGCCATCGTTTAGCACGGCCCGAAAGAAGACGGGGCGCATTCCATCGGCGAAATCAAGGTCGAGGAGCACAAGCCCCAGGTCCATTGATCCGCGCAGCTCGGACCTCGGCATCGTGCCCTCCACCCAAGCGAAATCCGCTGGAAATTCCCTGCATCCCAGATAGGGGCGATGGAAGTACTGGCCACGCTCGGCCCGGCGCCGGAACATGTCGAGATGCTTGCCTGGGGTGTCCTGGCCACTGCAGACATCGAAGTGGGCCTCTATCCCATACTCGACGTCTCGCAGGACCATCGCGGCTCGCTGCACCCGGATGCGTTCGTCCTCCACGAAGATACCCAGACGTCCCCTCCCCGCATTCATCACGCTCCTGGCAGTGTCCGCGGAGATCCTGCGGCCCACCTCGTTGCGGCGGATGCTGGTGAACCGGATCGGGCGCAGGATATGGATGGCATCGATAGCCCAGACAATCTCCGGTTTCCAGTAGATGGCCTCCAGAATCCCCCGCGCCGCCGAGGGTGTCATCACATCATACGAAACACGCTCGACCTTCATCTCGGGCCGCGTGAAGCACGCATAGTCGCCCCAGACTCGCAGTTTGATTCCCAATCCCACCTGCTCCCTCCTCGCGTCAGACCATCAACCTCTCGATGTCCCATACGGGAGATGCCTGGCCGGCACAGAGACCTGTGTGTTCGTCGTAGAGGCCCGGATCGGCAAGAACGTAAAATCGTTCATGGAAAACCTCCACGGGTAGGGTATCGCGAACATGCCTCGGCACGGTGACGACATATCGCTGGAGTCGCCGGTCAATGCCGCCAGGCGGTACCGGTGCATATCGCAAGGTGTCGATCTCGCGCCGCGCCGCATCGTCGAACGCAATAATGACCGGCGACATGCCGTCGCGAATGAACTGGAAGTCCTCCGCTATGCTCCGAAAAGGGAAGTCGAGGGATGCGTAGCCAGCGCCCAGCCTGCGCACAACTTGCAGACGATCCCACTCGTCCTTTCTCTGCCAGTAGAAGAGCCGGAAGTACTTCTCGATGCTCTGCGGCGAAAGCAGATCGGTGACATCCGGCAGGATTTCCATCGCGGCCTGGGCGCTCTGCCTGAGATGGCCGGCGGGAATCGCTGTCTCGGGCTCGAAGACCACCGTCAGCCCGCGTGCGACGAGACCCTCTCGGTTGCAGCGTCCTGCCGCCTGGGCGACTGAATCTAGTCCCGCCATGGCACGGTAGACAACAGGGAAATCCACGTCGACGCCCGCCTCGATCAACTGGGTGCTCACGACCCGGCAATCCTCGCCCGCCTTGAGCCGGTCCCGGATCCTGCTTAAAACGCATGCTCGGTGTGCCGGACACATGAGCGCACTTAGGTGGAAGTTGCCGTCTGCGCGCCCCACCAAGTGGTAGAGATCGTGGGCATGACGTCTCGTGTTGACGATGCAGAGCACTTGATTATGAAGCGCAACTTCCCGTGCGAGATTCTCATCTGCGAGCCGGCCTCGTTGCTGGAATGCAACGCGCTGCAGCGCGTCGAACACGGAGGCGGGATTGCTGATGATTGGAGTGACGCCCTTGATGCCGATCGGGAACTCCTCCCGCCACTCGATGGCCGGCTGCGTGGCTGTACAGAGGACGATCGTGCAACCATACGACGACGCGAGTTCCTGCAGCAGCCCCAGACACGCCTGCAGGAGTCCGACGGGGAGGGTCTGCACCTCGTCAAGAATGATGACCGACCGTGCGACATTGTGCAACTTGCGGCAGGCGGAACTGCGGCTGGCGAAGAAGGACTCAAAGAACTGAACATTGGTCGTCACGATCAGTGGGGCATCCCAGTTCTCAGTAGCGAGCCGAGCCCACTGATCCTCAGAATCCGAGTCGAATGCGCTGTGGTGCTCGAGGACTGCATCGGTTCCGACCGCATCGCGGAATACATTGGCATTCTGCTCGATGATGCTGGTGTAAGGTATCGCGTAGATCACCCTGCGGAGACCATGGAGTGCAGCATGGTGAAGGGCAAAGGCGAGCGACGAGAGCGTCTTGCCTCCTCCGGTGGGTACGGTCAACGAGAAAAGCCCAGGCGGCAGTGCGGCAGCCTCCAGACAGGCTCTCAGTATATCCTGGCGACATCTATTGACATCTGTCGGTCGCGCAGCCGCCCGGATTCTGGCCAGATGGCTATCGAGTCGTTCGGCAAGGGCTCCTATGGATGCGTGTTGACCCCGGTCTGCGAGTCTCTTAGGGGCGAGAAAGCCCTCTGTGTCAAGGAAGTCGGCGTCCACCAAGGCTGAGTAGAGCATGTGCACGAAGCAGCCCAACTGGAGCGCCCTCTGCTCTTTTTCAGCAGCTGGCAACATGGGGAGCTTGAGAGGAGGGGTCACGTTGACGATGTCTTCGCACGCTGCAGACCAATCCGGGATCTCCCGCGTGAGACGTGAGTCTAGAGAAGACTCCCCGCCGAGTCCATCTGGGAGTCCGGCATGGTGCCCTGCGATTACGTAGGCAAGGAGGCGACCGAGCCGTGGGAAGACCGACTGCGCGTGCTGAGCCCCCGCCGTGCTGTGATCCACGTGACGCGGACCGGATTGCGTTGGTCCCAGGGCCTGTGACCGCAGGTACTGCTGGAAATCAGAGGAGAACTTGCCCAGATCGTGCCAGAGGCCGGCTAGGTATCCCCACTCCGCAGCTCCGAAGACATCGGTCGCCGCACGTGCCCGCGCGGCAACCCCTCGAAGGTGGTCCGGGAGAGGCTGCCAAGCCTGTGCATCGTGCGAGTGGGCGTAGGCCAGGCCTCCATCCCCCCGCGCCGCGGCGTCACTCATGACTCGCAATTGCCTCGCTGGGCACCCAATCCTGTCTGGTTGCTCGTGGGCGCGTGTGTCTGTGAATGTGGACAGGATAGCGCAGCACAGGGAGGGTGTGCAAGACCCAAACCGCCTCATCTCATTCCGCTCCGTGCATCAGCCGGAGCAGATAGGTTCCGGCAAATACGAGAGTGGTCCCCCAAATGCCAGGGGGTCATCCACCATCAAGACGACCAGTAGCAGGTACCGTTGAACTTCGAACAGCGGATCATGCGAAGACGGGCGACTTTCGCCGTCCAAGGTACTGACAGCGTTGGATGGACGCCGAAGGGCACCTTCTTACCAGGTGACCATGTCAAACTCCGCCTCTGGGTAGGGGCTACTCCGGATCGTGCGCAGCGGTTGCCCCCGCCAGCACCCCATCCAGCCACTCGTGATACTTGGCGATGGTGGCGTCGCTCGGCTCCTCGTGCCCCTTGTCGGGCTCGTTCAGGAATTCGACGTCTGTGCCGACTGCGCGGAGCTGCGCGACCGTTTCAGCGATTCGATCGAAGCGAACGTTGCGATCCTGCTGCCCGTGATAGACGAAGACATGGGCGCCGCGGAACGGCTCCAGGTGCCGCGCCTCGCGGAAGTCGGGCGCGCCCTCGGCCTCCCAGAATGGGCTGCCCGAGAAGACGGCCACGGCCCGAAACTTCTCCGGGGTCTCGTAGAACGTCCGCAGGGCCCCGTAGCCGCCCATCGAGAACCCGGTGAGCACGATGCGCTGGCCATCGATCGAGTAGTTGGCCTGAACGTCCTCGATCGCCTCGGCGATGTCGATCTGGGCCTCGGCGGGGTCGAACCCGTTGGAGGGCCCGCGTCCATACGGACCGACCTCGATGGCATTGCCGCGGCTGATGAAGGGATGGCCGCAGATGTCCTGCTCGTCCGACGCGCTGCCGTGGAGGTAGACGATCAGCGGATAGGTCCGGCTCGGGTCGTAGTCGGCGGGAACGCGGACGACGTAGGGCTGCAGCGTGCCGTCCTGGGGCGATCGGAAGGCTCGCCGAATGTAGCCCGTCAACCTGGCGTAGGGGTCCTCGGCGCGCTCTACCTGCTGGAGCCGCTCGTCGATCCTGAGGATGGCCTTGCGTTCGTAAGAGGCCACCTCGTAGGGGGGCAGGTCCGCCAGCAGCGATGCCACCTTCCCGATGCTGAACTCGAGCGTGGTGGCGCTGCCCGGCGCGATGGCTGCGCGCGCCGCCGACAGGCGGGTCAGGAACGCGCCGGCGTCGAACTCGGGCAGCACCGTGACCTCCCACTCGCCGCCGCCGACCCCGCCGCGCACCGCGCGCCACTGCAACCTGTACTCATCGGAGGCAAGCCCTGCTGGGAAGGCCTCGAAGTCGAAGCGCGTCAGCCCGCGGGTGCAGGCGTACTGCGCCCGCGCGTCCGCCGTGGCACTCTGCGCCGCCCCCTTGGCCTCCAGGACGATCTCCTCGGTGATTCCCTCGGCCGCGGCAGTCACCGCGACGATCGGCCAGGCCGCGCCCGCGGAGAGGTTGCCGCGGGCCGGGGCCACGAAGGTCTGCGGCGCACCCGCGACCGCCGGCTCCTCGAAGCGCAGGCGCGCGTACCAGCGCGGCATGTTCTCGGCGCCGATTGTGCCAGGGTGGACCTTGTGTTCCGTGCGTTCCCGGTCGCCCACGGCCTTGACGAAGCTGAGATTGAATCCGATGCCGGGGGAGATCCACGGATGGTACGGGCGGACATCCTTCCACGGCAGGAGGAGCTCGAAGCTGATCCGACCGTCCGCGGCCTGAAACTCGAGCCGCGTGCCCTCACTGGTAGTGAGGAAGATCGTGTCCACGTTGTAGTACCAGAAGACGTGACGCGTCCACTCGAGCTCAGGCTTGTTCACCGCCGAGCAGGCCAGGACATAGAACTCCTCGGTGGGCTCGTCATCCGGGGTCGGACCCGCGATGAGCATCGCGAACCCATCGCCGTTCTGGTAGGCGCGGTCGCGGAAGGCGAGCTCGCCGGCCTCGGCCTCGAGGTAGACGTAGAAGAACTCGGCCCCGTACGCCAGGCGATAGTGGCAGGTGACATCCGGGTTGACGGCGTCGCTCTTCCAGACGCGTGTGAACGCGCGCACTGGGAGCCCGACGAGATCGCGATCCAGACGGCCGTCGATCTCGGGCGCGCTGGAGAGGAACGTGACGGCCGGCTCAAGGACGCGCGGGGTGTCAGCCAGGACCTGGGTGCCGGAACGGTCGAGTTTCGCCCGCTCGAAGCGGTCCTCTGACTGGGCCTGCGCGAGCCCTGAACCGATCGCGACGGTCAGCATGAAGTATGTCAACAGCGACGACTTGGCAAGGTCCGCAGGCATGATGGACTCCTGGGTCGAGGGGATGCACGATTCCAGGACGGGTCTGAGCCCCCGGAGGTTGCACTATCACGACCGCCGAGGGCCGCAGGACGACGCGCTCCTTGCGCTCCCCCCTCCAGTGCGATCAGAACATGGCTCGCGAGGTCCAGCAGGGCCGGTGCTCCCTGTGCGGTGGGCCTCCGCATCCGGCCCGCTCCCCGCGCAAGTCGCGCGGCGCCCCATCGCGATCGGCTCGCCCGAAGCTCGATGCCTGAGCTTCCGCTGCGGCTTGGAAGGCTGCCGCAAGCGCGTGACCCCGCCTTGCTTGTGTTTCCTGGGCCGTCGGGTCCAATCCGGCCGCGGCCGTTGTGCTGATCGGTGCCGTCAGTGGTGGGAACCCTAGGGCCCTGGTGGACTTCCGGAGGCCAGCCGGCGCACGCTGCGGCCTGCGGACGAAGGGGCTTCACGGGACTCGGATCCCATCGCGGGCACCGTCGGGTTTCGAACGTCGCAGGGCGCGCCGCGGGCCACGGCTTGTCCAAGACCAGAACCGCCCCAAGTGCTTTTCAAGGCGCGCGTTGTAGACCGTATACGGCCTCCGGAGGCGTCGCCAAGGGGTTCACGGGATGCGCAGGCGCATTTCACTTTGTCCCAGGGTCATTTTGGATCTGCAACGTCATGCTTGAGCAAACCTATGCGCCCCGAGGGCTTTCCGAAACGCGTGCCGAGAATCTCAGGGCGTCTTCGGGATCCCTGGTGAGGCCCGGAAACTCCGCGCACCCATTTGGGACTTCATGGGCGGGTGCGGAAGATTCTGACGCTCGCCGGCGTTTGGCTGTGGCGCCGCCGAAAACTCTGGCCGCCCCGGCGGTTTCCTGAACGGGGCGCAGCGGAACTTGCGCACCCCTTGGGGATCCCTGGTGAGGCCCCGAAGATCCGCGCGCCCTTCCGGGGTTGCCCGAAGGTGCGCGAAGGATTTCGGGCGTGCTTCGGGATCCCTGGGGTGGTCCAGGAGATTCGCGCGCCCGCTCGGGGTTCCCTGGTGGGGTCCAGGTGATTCGCGCGCCCCCTCGGGATTGCTGAGAGGCGCGCGAACGATCTCGGCCATCCCTCTGGATCTCCGAATGAGACCTTGGGAATCTTTACCGCGGTTTTGCATTTCCCGAATGGCCTTTTGACTCGGGGGAGCATTGAAGCCTCATCCGGGCAAGGAGATAGCGCCAGGGGTGCCGATCCCAGCGCGCTTGGCCCCCCCCCCGACGCGGGCTGGCTGATCGTATCGGTTCGACTGGTTGGACTGGGCACCCCGGTGCAGGTTATCGCGGGACGCGGTAGCTGACGATCTCCATGTAGGCCGATCCCTCTGCGTCTCCGTCCGATGCCACCCGGTCGATCATCGCGAAGAAGGCATCGTGGTATCCCCGGATCAGAACTGCCCGCTCGTCATCCAGGAAGGACAGCACAGGGGCGACCGTGAGCATGGCACGGCAAGAGCCGCATGGGAGGAGCCGCGAAGAGCCGCGTGGAAAGGGCGGCTTTCCCCCGCCGCGCTCCTGGCCGATACTCCCGGCGCTCGCAACGGAGCCATGCCAGAGCGTCGCCCAGCATCGTCCTGCAGCGGATCGGCCACCGCCGGATCAACGGGAGTGGGTCGATGAGAACATCCCAGCGCCCTGAGGGCCGCATGGCGGTCCTGTCCGACATCCATGGCAACCGCTGGGCCCTCGAAGCGGTGCTGGACGACATGGCCCGTCGCGGCCTGTCCCGCTGCGTCAACCTCGGGGATTGTGCGTATGGTCCCCTGGACCCGGCCGGGACGATGCGCCTGCTTATGGCCCGCGGCGATCCGACTGTGCGCGGCAATGAGGATCGCGTGCTCTGCGAGCCTGGGTCCGCGGGGGCGGCGGCAGCCCAAGGCACGACGTTGGGCTATGTTTGGCAGCAGCTCGAGCCCGAGCAGCTCAGTTGGTTGGCCGGTCTTCCTGTGACGCTTGGCCTCGATGATGAGCTGCTGCTCTTTCACGGCACGCCGGATCGCGACGATGAGTATCTGCTCCACGCCGTCACCGCGGCGGGGGCCACCCGGCGCACGGGGGCGGATGTCGAGAAGCGGCTTGCGGGAGTGCAGGCGCGGGTCGTGCTCTGCGGGCACGATCACATCCCCGCTACGCTGCGACTGTCCGACGGTCGGATGGCTGTGAATCCCGGCAGCGTGGGGCTGCCGGCGTATCGGGATGACATCCCGCGCCCGCACGCCATGGAGGCCGGCACGCCGCACGCACGCTACTGCATCTTGACGTCCAGCGGGCGCGATTGGAACGCGGAACAGGTTGCCATCGCCTATGACTGGCCGGCCGCCGCGGAGGCAGCGTTGCGCAACGGGCGCCCGGACTGGGCACGCTGGCTCGCCACCGGCTGCTCTTGACCGACCACCGCGTCAGGGTAGCGGCGTGCCGGTTTGCAGGCACCTTCCGGCCACGGTAGAATGGGCGGCGTGCGAGGTTGGAGGCAGAAGTGGTTTGGGGTGTGTGGGGAACCTGAATGAGCGACACGCCACCCGCCTGGGAGCCGCCCGCCCCATTGAAGAACCTGCTGCCCCTCATCTACGAGGAGCTGCGCCGGCTGGCCGAGATCCACATGAGTCGGGAGCGGCCGGATCACACCCTGCAACCGACGGCGTTGGTGCACGAGGTCTTCCTGAAACTCTCCCGGCAGACGCGCGTGGAGTACCAGAGCCGCGCGCATTTCCTGGCGGTCGCGTCGGAGGCGATGCGACGCATCCTCGTCGACCATGCCCGCGGCAAGTGGGCCGGCAAGCGAAGCGGTGGCTGGCAGAAGGTCACGCTGGACGAGGGAGCGGCCGCGGCCGAGAAGCCCGAGGTCGATCTGATCGCCCTGGATCAAGCCCTCAATAGGCTCGCGGAGAAGGATGAACTGGATGCCCGGATTGTCCAGCTCAGGTTTTTCGGAGGCCTGACCGAGGTCGAGACGGCGGAGGTGCTGGGCCTGACCGACCGCACGGTCAGGGGGCGCTGGGCGCATGCGCGCGCTTGGCTGAAGAGGGAGCTCGGCCGCTGACGCGGGGTGGGCCGGTGCGGGCCACGAGGCGGGCCGGTGCGGGCCGCGAGGCGGCTAGGGCGTCGGCGCCGCTCCGAGCAGAACCGCCTCCTCGTCGAGCACGCGATGGAAGTGGGGATCCTGATCCCGCGGGAGAATGTCCCGCGCTCGTCGGATGGCGGCACTGGCGCGCTCCCTGGCTCCGAGATCGGCCGTCACCTCCCAGCGGATGCGCTCGACCTTGCCGCGGACGCGTTCGAGTGCGGCGTGGTGAAGGACGTGCCGCCCCAAGGCCACGAGGCCGGCAGAGGCTGTCAGGAGGGAGTCGGCGCGCCCCAGCCCCTCGCCGCCAGCACCGGCCCGGACTCGTTCCGCCAGGACCTCCGCCGTCCGCAGATGGATCTCGGCGATCTCGCGCGCGCTCTCGTCAGGCAACAGGGACCGCAGGGCCAGGTCGAGGTCGGCGGCGGCCCGGTCCAGGATCTGGCGCCGCACTTCCGGACGCGAACGCAGACTCGCATCCAGCAGCGATACACGGGCCAGATCAACGCTCACGGAGGCTCCGCCGCGAGTCGCCGCCCCGCCCCGCAGGGCGCGGGCCCCTTCCAGCCGAGTCCGCGCCGAATCGACGTCAGCCAGCGAACGCGTTCGCTCGGCTCGCTCCAGCCAGGCGAGCCCGTAATGGGTCTGGATGGAGCCTTGGACGGATGCGTACTCCCGAAGAACTTGCACAGTGTCCGCCTGCGCGAGCAAGGCCAGTGCGCGGTCGATCAGGGGCAGGCTGTCGATCACG
This sequence comes from uncultured bacterium, assembly GCA_964603725.1. Lineage (GTDB taxonomy): Bacteria > Eisenbacteria > RBG-16-71-46 > CAIMUX01 > WJJG01 > CAZDKK01. The sequence continues at coordinate 82,527 of CAZRWW010000012.1, read as the reverse complement.
GCGCCGAGCGACGCGTAGCTGTACGCGAGGTCGTTCCATACCATTCCCAGGTCCTGCCGGCGATAGAGGGGCGCGTTGTTGCTGGGGACGTAGTTGGGAAAGGTGCGATCGTAGAGGGTCTTCAGTGCGCTTTCGTTGTAGGCGCGCGACAGAACCAGGTTGCCGCGCGGGTTCGCGTAGGATGCCAGCTCCGCGTAGGCGTTGCCGATGGCGGCGCAGGGATGGTGAGCTCCGACCCGGCTGACCTGCTCCAAGAGGTCTGGGACGGAGTCCATGCCGGCGAAAGCACCAGGGTCGAGCTTGCGCCCCTCGGCGCCGATCCAGCAGGCGATGGCGGTGCGGATCTCATCGGGGTTCCGGTCGAGCCCCGCGAGCCGAATGTGCCCTTCACCCATGCGCCAGGAGACGAAGCGCAGCAATCCGTGGGTGAGCCGCTGCGCGGGCATCTTGGCCAGCAAGCTGCGGGCATGCTCGAGCGCGGCAATGCCCCTCTGAACCCCTTCGTGGGTAATCCCTCCCCGATGCAGGTAGCGGTAGGCATCGTCGAGGCACGTGTAGACCTCCTGGAGCGAGGTCTCCATGCGTCGTGGATCCGCGGCGCGGGCACGAATCCGGGCATCGTACACTGTGAAGGCCGCGAAGGCCACTGCCAGCCCCACGACGACCACCAGCCCGACCGCGGCCGTCCGGGGCAATCGCCGCAGGGTGCGCACGATCCTCTGCCCCAGGTGCGGCGCTTTCAATGATATCGGCCGGCCGGCCAGGTGCCGGCGGATGTCGGCCGCCATGTCGCCGGCCGTCTGATACCTGTCTGCTCGGCTCTTGCACAGAGCCTTTGCGAGGATCCGCTCCACGTTGCCTCGCAGGGCGGTCGCCACATCTCCCGCCGGCGCGGGCTCGGACTTCAAGATTGCCACCAGGGCCCGCTCGATGGAGTCGCGCGGCGCCTCGTATGGAGGCCGACCGGTCAGGAGCTCGTAGCCGATCACGCCGAGCGAGTAGACGTCGGAGCGCGCATCGATGGCGTCCGGGGAGGCCTGGGCCTGCTCCGGGCTCATGTACTGCAGGGTGCCGACGAGGACGCCGGCGGTGGTCATCAGGGTCGTGGCGCGGGCATCCAGGTCGATCATCCGCGCCACGCCGAAGTCGAGGATCCGGGGCCGCCCGGTCTCGTCCACCAGGATGTTGGCCGGCTTCAGGTCGCGGTGGACGACTCCCTGACCGTGCGCGTAGTGCACGATCTCGCAGATCTCGGCCAGCAGGCGCAGCCGGCCGCGGTCCGTGGCCCGGCTCCGTTCGCCGCGGACCTCTGGCCCCGCAGTCGGGGGCGAGACGGTCGCCTCCGCCGCCGGCGACCCGGGCGCGGGCGCGAAGAAGTCACTCAAGGGGCGGCCGGCGACGTAGGCCATGGCGTAGTAGGGTCTGGACCCCTGCGGCGTATCGAAGACGCCCGCCTCGAAGAGCCGCGCGATCCCGGGATGATCGAGCCGGCTCAGGATCTCGGCCTCCATCCGAAAACGGCTCTGCAACTTGGATGAGACGAGCTCCGGGCGCAGGACCTTGAGCGCCACCTGGGCCGGGGAATCGCCGGTGTCGGCCAGGCCGCAACGCCGCGCCAGGTAGACGATGCCCATGCTGCCCTGGCCGAGGATCCGGAGGGGTTCGTAGGGACCCAGCCGTTGCGGAAGGACCGCGGCAGCGCCCTGCTCCAATTCTCCCGGACCGGGACGGCCCGGCGGATCCAGGAACGAGCCGATCTCCCCGTGCTGAGAGAGGAGCGCCTCCACCTCGCGGCGCAGGGGATCGTTGCCCTCGCAGGCTCGGTCGAGAAACACCGGCCGCTGTTCGGGGGAAAGCTCCAGCGACGCGAGGAAGATGTCGCGGGCCTGTTGATAGGTGCCGCCGCCGATGAGCCACCTCCCACAGAGCACGATGTGCGCCCGGCACCAAGGCATGGCGATGCCGATGCGCACAAGTCTGACCGGAAGAAAACGCCGCTGTCAACCGGGAGCCGAGGTGCCGTGCGTTTCGGCTTCCTGTTCCGTGGGGAATTGTCGCGTCTTGTGTCGGAGGCGGTTCCTGGGAAAGAGATCGTTCTCGAGGAGCCTCTCTGGCGCGTGGGGTGAGGGGTGGCTGAGCAGCGACCGTGGTAGCCCCGCGAGCCGACGGGGAAGCGTGAGGGAACATTCGGCCGATGATCGGGGGGGAACGGACATGTGGCATCCTCTGTGTCGAGCTGGTTGGGGTCGGTCTCGGGTTGCAGCACTGGGCCTGGTTCTGGCTGGGGTCGCGCTACCCGCCTGGGCTCTGGACGTCGGTTCGGATGGGTCGGACGGAGTGCTCAACCTGACGGGCTCGGGCACGACGACCATCGATCTGTCCCTGGCCTTGTACGCGACCGGGTCCGACACCACGGGCTCGGGCAACGGGGTCTACTGGCCTGACCGCTGGGCGGTCGTGTTCAAGTACAGCTCGGTCAACATCGGCTCAGGGCGGACCGTGCAGTTCACCAATCATCCGTCGGGAGCGCCGGTCGTGTGGCTGGTGCAGGGGGACGTGACGATCGCGGGGACGGTCAAGCTGGTGGGTCAGAACTACCTGACCGGCGCCAACTTCGCCGCGGGAGGACCGGGAGGGTTCCGGGGCGGGAGAGGGTACCTTGGGGCCACGAGTCCCGGCGCCGCGGGCTTGGGACCGGGGGGAGGCGGCTACAGCCCAGGAAGCTATGGCAGCGGAGGTGGTTATGCCGATGCCGGCGCGGGTCCCCAGGCGGGGATTGCCTACGGCAACGCCCGGGTCCTGCCGTTGATCGGGGGATCCGGTGGGGCTGGCCACGGAGCTTACGACTATAGCGGCGGCGGCGGTGGGGGAGCGTTCCTCATTGCGGCCAACGGCACCATCACCGTGATTTCCGGGGGAGTCATGAGCGCGAACGGTGGTGCCGGATACGATGCTTCTGGCACTGGTTATGACAGCGGTGGGGGGAGTGGGGGAGGCATCCGCCTGATCGCCAACTCCATCACGGGCTCCGCCTCTGGCCTGAGCGCCACGGGTGGAGCTGGCCAGGCTGGAGCGGTGGGGCGGATCCGCATCGAGGCCAACAGCATCAACCTGAGCGGCTCGAGCGTCCCCAACTTCACCCAGATGTTCCCCCTGACCAACGACCAGGCGGAGATCTGGCCGCCGAGCGCCGCCCCAACCGTCCGAGTCTCCACGCTGGCGGGCGTGCCCGTGCCCACCGACCCTCGGGGCCGGTTTGTCCCGCCCGGTGATCTGATGCTGATCTCCACCGAGCCGGTCGAGATGGAACTGGTGGCCACCAACGTCCCGACGGACTGGAACGTGAAGGTGCGTGTCGTCAGAAGGTCGGGAGACGAGTACACCGTGCCCGCCACCCTCGTCATGGGTGACAGCCTTTCGTCCACCTGGAGCGCGACGCTGCAGACGCTCCCGGAGGCTGACTTCGTGGCCATCCAGGCGCGGGCTTCCAGGCCGTGAGGCCGGACCGCGAGTCCGGTCGCACGGAGGGCAAGATGCGCGACAAGTATGTTCGCTTCACGCAAGGCGCCGGCGTCTCCGGGTGGACGGCCCGCCATGGGCGCGGCCTGAGTCGCCGGCGGAGAGCGCGCCCCCCTGACCAGCGCCTCCGCGCGCTTGTTCGGGCCGCGGCGCCCCGGCTCCGGGCCGCGGCGCCCCGGCTCCGGGTCGCGGCGCCCTGGCTCCTCGCCCTGATCATGGTCGTCGCGGCCGCGACGGGGTCCGCCCGGGCACAGACCGAGGTCGACGATGCCGCAACGCGGGAATATACGGTCTTTCGGGGTGAGCGCCCCGTGGCCTTTACGGATGCCTCTTCTCGCGAGCTGACCGTCTTTGGAGCGCAGGGGCAGGTCCAGATCGAGGATGCGACCTCGAGGGAGTTCACCGTGTTCGGTAGCGGCGCCGTTCCTGAGATGGCGGACGCCCTCTCCCGGGAGTTCACGGTGTTCAGGGCCCCGGTGCCGACCGAGATCGCGGACGCGTTCAGCCGGGAGTTCACGGTGTTCAGGGCCCCGGTGCCGACCGAGATGACCGATGCTTTCTCCCGCGAGTTCACGGTGTTCAATGACACCCTGGACGTGCGGGTCGCGGACGCGATGTCACGTGAGGTGAGCGTGTTCAACTACGTGGACTCCGGCGCGGAGATTGCCGACGCGCACTCGCGCGAGTATGCCATCTGGAATCTGACGCCGGCGGAGGCGGGCGAGCCGGAGGAGCGGCCGGGCGTCTTGACGCTGCTGCCGGCCCGTCCCAATCCATTCGGCGGGAGCACGATGCTGCGCTTCGGCCTGCCCACGGAGACCGCCGTGACGCTCGAGGTCTTCGACGTGGCGGGACGGAAGGTGGAGACGCTCCTCAAGGAACGCACGGTGGCCGCCGGTTGGCATGGCTGCATCGTCGACGGGTCTCGGTGGAGCAGCGGGGTCTACTTCTACAGGCTGACGGCCGGGCCTGAGACGAGGAAGGGCGAGTTGATCATCACGCGGTGATCCGGGCGACTGGCGGTGGGCGAGCGAGCCAGGGTCGCCCCCGCCCGGCGCCAAGTGCCAATTCTGTTGCGTCAAATTGTCCTCTATGATAAGTTGCCGCCATGAAATGGCACGATCTCCTGGCTCTCGTCGGCGGGGAGCCCGTCTTCACCTCGGCCCTGCTCCGCGCCGGGGCGGTCTCGGACGCCCAACTGCGCCTGCAACTGGCCCGCTGGACTCGTGCTGGGCGCCTGCTGCAACTCAGGCGCGGCGTGTACGTCCTCGCGCCTCCCTTTCGCCGAATCGAACCGCACCCCTTCGCAGTGGCTCACTATGTCAGGAAGAACTCCTATGTCAGTCTCCATTCGGCTCTGGCCTATCACGCGCTGATTCCCGAGCACTCCCCGGTCGTCACGAGCGTGACGACCGGGAGGCCAGAGCTGATGCGGACGCCTTTGGGGACCTTCCTGTTCAAGCACGTAGCATCGTCCAGGTTCTTCGGCTATTCCCGGGTGGCGGTCGCGGAGGACCAGTTCGCGTTCATCGCGGGGCCCGAGAAGGCCCTGCTGGACTTGGTCTACCTCACCCCGGGGGCAGAGCAGGTCGAGTACCTCCGCGAGCTGCGTCTCCAGAATCTCGATGTGATCGACGCCGGCGCGCTTGCGAGAACCGCAGCCCGATTCGCCAAGGCCAAGATCCAACGCGCCGCCGAGCACGTGATCCAAATCGTCAAGGAGGAGGGCGGCCTGAAGCCATGAAGGAGTACTTGAAGGAGCTTGTAGCCACGACTCCCGGCGCCCTGCCGGGAACCCGGGTGGTGCGGGAGTACCTGCAGGCCCGCATGCTGCAAGCGCTGCAAGAAGGCGGCGCCTTCACCCGCTGGGCCTTCCTGGGCGGGACAGCCCTGCGGTTCCTCTACGGGCTTCCACGCTACTCCGAGGATCTCGGCTTCTCGGCAGTGGACCAGGGTTCGGCTCCCGGAGTCGGAGCGGTCCTGCGGCGCATCGAGTCCATGCTCGGCGCGGAGGGGTACGCGCTGTCCCTCAAGGTGAACGATCAGAAGACCGTTGCCGCGGCCCTGGTCCGATTCCCAGGCTTGCTCTACGAGCTCGGGCTCTCCCCGCGATCAGCGCAGGTCCTTTCGATCAAGATCGAGGTCGATACGAACCCCCCGCCCGGCGCGGTCACCCAGACCAGTCTCGTGCGGCGTCATGTGACGCTGAATCTTCTGCACCACGACCAGGCCTCGCTCTTGGCAGGCAAACTCCACGCGATTCTATCCCGCGACTGGACCAAGGGCCGGGACCTCTACGACCTCATCTGGTACCTCGCGGACAGAACCTGGCCCGCACCCAACCTCGAGCTGTTGAACGCGGCTCTCACCCAAACGCGCTGGCGCGGACCCGAAGTCACTCCTCGCAACTGGCGCGAGGTGCTGGCGCAGAAGCTCGATTCAACGGACTGGCCGCAGGCTCGCGCCGATGTCCTGCCGTTTCTGGAGAGGGACCGCGAGGTGGATCTCATGAACCGCGACAGCGTCCTGGGCTTGCTCCGCGC
>CAZRWW010000012.1:13981-76365 GCA_964603725.1 uncultured bacterium | reverse complement strand
AGGAGACCCCGCCATGCCCTATCCGACCCGCGCCGAAGCCTGGGCCGTCCTGACCGAGCACACCAAGAGCGACAGCCTCATCAAGCACGCCCTGGCGGTCGAGGCCGCCATGCGCGCCTACGCTCGCAAGCTCGGCGAGAACGAAGAGGAGTGGGGGGTGGTCGGATTGCTGCACGATTTCGACTACGAGGAGCACCCCACCCTGGACGAGCATCCGATGAAGGGCGCCGAGATTCTGCGCGCCAAGGGCTATCCCGAGGAGATGATCCAGGCGATCCTCTCGCACGCCAGCCACACGGGCATCCCGCGCGAGACGCGCATGGCCAAGGCGCTCTACTCCGTGGATGAGCTGGCGGGCTTCATCACCGCGGTGGCCCTTGTGCGGCCGAACAAGAAGGTTGCCGACGTCGAGCCCAAGTCGGTCAAGAAGAAGATGAAGGACAAGGCCTTCGCGCGCGCTGTCAACCGCGACGAGATCCGCGAGGGGGCCGAGCTCTTGGCCGTCGACTTCGATGAGCACGTGCGGACCGTGATCGACGCCATGGCCGGGATCGCGAAGGAACTGGGCCTGGAGGGGACCGAGACGGCCGGCTAGGACGGCAGTTCGCTGCGACCAAGTTGCCCGCGGAGTTGCACGGCGCTCGAGGAGCCGGTGGCCTGCACTCGAGGAGCAGGCCGCCGGATTCGCCGCAGTCACGTGCCGGGCCCGGCCGCAGTGACGCCGCTGTGACAGCGGTCTGGCCGAACGCCGACCCGGCGCTGCACTTACGGCGCTACCGCCGCTCGCGGCGGCGCCATACTGGGCTGCGAGCGCTGCCCCCCAGAATCCCCACATCCACCAGAATGGCCAGGACAAAGACCACCAAGTGTCCGCCTTCCAGGGCGCCGTGGCTGTTGATGGCCCAGGCGTAAGCCAAGGTGGCGGTGGGCAAGAAAACGAAGCCAAGGACGGGCCAAAGAAAGAATCCAAACGCACGTCCGATGTAGTCGGAGAAGATCACGAGGAGTATGATTACGAGTCGAGGGGCGCCGAGCGCCAGGCATCCAAGCAAGCACGGCATGTCGGTGCTCGACTCCTTCGGCTGAATCAACAGGGACTGAGCCAGCTCAGCAACAGCATCACGGAGAGAGCTCAGATCCCGGGAATGCCGTCCTCACGGCCGGCGTTACCTAGAGCGTCTGTAGGGTACCATGTCGACGTTTCTGCCGATAGTACCCCGTCGGTTCGGTTTGCCGACCCGATCCCACTCGCGGGCCTCACGCCATCTTCACGGAGACAATAACGTCGCCTTGCGCGCCCCTGACCGCAGGGGCCTATCAGGGAGACGCCTGCACGATCTCACGGAGAGCGCGCCGTCCATCGGCGGCATCTGGCAGGGGGGGACACCATGAACGCGCGCAGCCGAGACCAGATCATCCGCACGATCTGCTGGAGCGAGGCGATCGACTTCCTGACCTCGCGGAGAGCCGCCCGCCGGGGACGAGCATCGGCGGCCTCCGTCTGCCATGCCACGCTGGGGCTCGTGCCCTACGTGCCCGAGCCCCTGCGGCACATCGGCTGCATGTGGCTCGAAGACGGCGACGAGGCCCTGCGCTGCAATCGACCCCCGACCTGGACGATGGGCACGACGCTCGAGTGGCCCCGGCTCTACTGCACGATGCACGCTGAGCGGATCCTGGCGCGCCGCAGGCAGAAGTCGCGCTCGGGCGCGGCCGTCTTCCTGGAGACGCAGCTGCTTGCACACGGCATCAATGTCCCGTGGATGGCGGATGAGCTGGAGGACGCGCGCCAGGGCGCCCCTTCGGTCTAAGCGCGCGACGCCGATCCGGCCGGCGTGTTGCGCGGCCCAGCGCAGCCCCGTCCGGGCCGGCCCAGCCCAGTCCGGCCCAGCGCAGCCCGGCCCAGCCCAGTCCGGCCCAGCGCAGCCCGGCCCAGCCCAGCGCAGCCCGGCCAAATCAAGGCATGCAGTGATCGCCCTACCGCGGGGCAACCAAAACGCGCCCCCTCTTCAGGGAGCGCGTTCTGGTGTGAGGGAGAGTGGGGGTCGGGCTGTGAGTCCAGATCCCCCGGGTATCAGAGCATCGTCCTCTTGGTGGAAGGACACCCTTGCATACCCGACCGGCGCGCGCCGGTTCCGTCTAGGCCGCTCGCACACCGAGCCCCGGCGCCCGGGCTACTGCCGCGCCTGCAACTCTGCCGCGATTTCCAGGCTCTGCGAGCCGCGCCGAACGCTGAGCGTCACCCGATCCCCGGGGGCGTGCATGCGCAGGATGGCCGCGTAATCCGCAAGCGACTCGACACTTTCGCCGTCGATCGCGTGGATCACGTCGCCCGCTTCCAGGCCGGCCCGCGCGGCCGCGCCATCCGGCGCTATCTGGCCGACCTTGACGCCGCCCGAATCGGCCGCGAAGTCCGGCATGAAGCCCAGGGAGACGCGCCGTTCGCCCCCCGGCGGCCGCTGCCCGCCAGGCGCCGACGCGCCCACCGCGGGATGCTGCCCGCGAGGCGCGGACGCTTCCGCGGCGTGCGGCGCCTCCCGGGCGCTCACCTCTTCAAAGCTGAGCCCGCGCGCGCGGTAGCGCATGTAGCGGGCCAGTTCCGCCGCGAAGTCGGTGACGGCGGCGAGCCCTTCGTAGCGGATGCGGTCGGCCTCGTCGCTCACACGGCTGTAATCCGCGTGGGGCCCGGTGAACAAGAGCAGCGCGGGCACACCGCGGGCGAGGAAGCTCATGTGGTCCGAGCCGCCCACGGGGTCGGTGCGGATGACGAGGTCCAATACGGGGCCGTTGTTGAGTCCCTTCAGAATGGCCGGCAGTTCGCGCGCGGACCCGGCGCCGAAGGCATAGAGGCGGCGGTTCTCCATGCGGCCGACGCTGTCGAGGTTGATCATCGCGATCACATCCTCGTGCGGCACGACCGGGTGCGCGCAGTAGTACTGCGACCCGAGCAGCCCGCTTTCCTCGGCGGAGAAGGCAATGAACACGACCGTTCGGTCGCGCTCCTCGACCTCGCTCGCCGCGAGCAGCCGGGCGATCTCGAGCAGGGCCGCTGCGCCCGAGGCATTGTCGTCGGCGCCGTTGTAGATCTGGTCGCCCTCGAGCTGCCCATCGCGCCCGAGATGATCGAGGTGCGCTCCGATCACCACGGCGCGCGGCGGGCGAGGGTCGCGTCCGGGCAACAGGCCGATCACATTGGCGGTCGCGGGCAGCCCGGCCGGCTGGAACTCCTGGAGATACCCGGCCAGCGAATGGTCTGCGGCCAGAATCTCGCGCGCGTCTCCGGGGGGATGGGCCGGCGCGAGGCCCAGGTCCTGGAATCGCCGCGCCACGAGGACGATCGCCTCCGCGAGGCCGGCCGAGCCCAGGCCGCGTCCCTGCAACGCGTCGGCGGCCAGGGCGCGCACATCGCGCTCGAGCGCCGCGCGGTCGCACCGGAATGCCGCGCTGGCGGCGGCCTCGGCCGCAGCGCCGCCGCCAGCGCTCGCCGGGGCCGGTGCGGCACCCGTCGCCACGAAGAGCGCGGCCAGGCACGCGACGGCGATGATCATGCTGCCGGGCCGCTCCGTCATCCCCCTCCGGCTCATTCTCAGTCCTCCTCGTTCCAGACCATCACCATCGGGGAACGCTCCACGTCCCAGACGCCCTTGGCGACATTCTGGGAGCCGGCGAAGACCAGATAGCTGTACTTGCCGTAGTGCGGCAGCTTGCGCCAGACGCCCGCCAGACTCTCGGCGTCGGGCGCGATGAGGAGTCCGATCGCCTCGTCGCGAGCCGTGGGGTGCGACAGCGCGAGAACGAGCGTGTGCCCCGCGCGGTCGAACTCGCGCCCGTCGATCGCGAAACGCTGCAGCTCGATCCGCACGCTCGCCGGGAGCCGGTCGGCCAGGCTGGCCAGCCAAGCGGGCGCGCCCAGCAGCCACGCGCTGCCCGCGCGCAGATCCGCCAGCGTAACGCCGGTGTCGGTCACGACCCCGGCCGGATCCACGCGGGCTGCCTCGGCGGCGATGTCACGGCACGCGGCCGCCACCTCCTCGTCCTGCGCTGCGGCCAGGACGAAGGTGAGCGAATCGGCGCCGCCGAGCTGGCTGAGCGCGGCCGGGACCTCGGCGGGGTGCAGGCGGCGAAAGAGGTCGAAGTCGGGGTCGATCGCCAGCGCCCGCGGGCGCGCGGCCAGGCGGCGGGTCTCCGCGAACGTGGGCGCGGAGACGTGCACGGTCCAGGCCTCGGCCGGAGCAGTGGCGTAGGTCACGCGCACGGGCACGTCGAGCGCGTAGACGGGCTCGGTCTGCTCGATCTCGTAGCGCAGCTCGTACGTCCCGTCCGGCTGAGGCATGAGGTCGGTCGCCGCCAGCCTCAGCAACGGCGCGCCGGCGCGGGCGATCCACTGCTCGTGGAAGGCGCCGCGCGGGGCGAGGTCGGCGCCGCGCGGGGCGAGGTCGGCGCCGCGCGGGGCGAGGTCGGCGCCGCGCGGGGCGAGATCGGCGCCGCGCGCGAAGACGCTCAGGAGATCATCCCAGTCGGCCGCGCGGAACCGGTACTCGCGGTAGAAATCGGCCAGGGCCCGCCAGAATCCGTCGTCGCCCAGGCGGCGCCTGAGCATGTGGTAGAGCATCATCGACTTGCCGTAGCCGACCGCCGCGGAGGACGCGTCGTGACGCTCGCGGAACTCGGTCAGGGGGAAATCCCGGCCCGAGCGCGTGTAATCGAGATAACCCTGCAAGGTCGTGCGCCGGTAGTCGCGCGCCGCCTCGGCGCCCTCGCGCTCCTTGTACAAGTAGTCGGCGCCGTAGACCGTCAGCCCTTCGCACCAGTTGCCGCTCTCCCAGTCGACGAAGACGCCGTTGCCCCACCAGTTGTGCAGGATCTCGTGCCCGTAAGAGGTGCTGATGATCCACGGCAGGCGCACCACCTTGTCGCCCAGCAGGGTGAAGGACGGCATGCCGTAGCCGGTCTGCCAGAAGTTCTCGACCAGCGCGAACTTGGCGAAGGGGTAGGGGCCGATCAAGCCGCTGTAGAGGTCGAGGTAGTCGCGCGTGGCATCGAGATAGCGGCGGCAGAGCTCCGCGTCGTCCTGCCCATAGGTGAACGTCTGGATGGCCACGCCGTCGTGCTGCTCTTCGCGCAGCACGTAGGGGCCGGCGATGAGGTAGATCTCCTCCATTGGCTGAGGGCAGGCCCAGGTCACCACGGCGTCCGGTGCCTGGCCGGGCACGACCGCCGCGTCGGCCGCGTCCACCCGACTCGCCCCCAGCGTTCGGGCTCCCTGCGAAACGGTCAGCCAGCCGTGCGGCACGGCGGCGGTCAGCTCGAAGGTGAACGGCTCGTCGAAGCGCTCGGGGTACCAGTAGGTCCCGCGCGAGAGGTAGGCCCCCCGCGCATCGATGAGCCCGGTGGTCGTCTCGAAGCCGCGCTGGTAGTTCTCCGGGGGCGCCCGCAGCGAGTCGTACACGACGCCCTCGTAGTGGATGACGACCCGCAGGCTCTCGGGCCACTCGCGGCTTGGGTGCGCCTCATCCAGGAATAGGTCCACCTGGCGGGCGTGGTCGCACTCGTCCAATTCGGCGTACTGCGGCCGCCGCCAGAAGTCGCGCGGCTCCCAGCCCCGGCGCTCGACCCACCGCACCGGCACGGGCTGCCCACCGGCAACGGCGGCGATGCCGGTGATGGCAAGGTTGCGGTTGAGCAGGAAGGGCGTGCTCGCGGACGCGCTCACGCCGCGCGCGTGCACGAGCAGGATCTCGTCCACGGCCGCGAGCCGGGCGGATTGCGGATCCAGCGCGGCGCTCAGGCGATGGTGGCGAAAGGCGCAGCGCGAGGGGTTGTCGAGCGCGGCGGCGTCACGGGGCGCGGCGGCGTCACGGGGCGCGGCGGCGTCACGGGGCGCGGCGGCGTCATGGGGTTCGGTCGCCCCGGGGGGCGCGGCGTTGGGCGCTCCGCTCGTCGCGAGCATCACCGACACCAGCCAGAAGATCGAGGCGGCCAGCTTCCGCCGGCGTGCATGCATCAAGGTCGTGCCCTCCGCCGTGGTTCGCGCCCGGCGCGTGAATCGTGCTCGGCGCGTCGTTCGCGCCCGGCGCGCAGTCCGTGCTTGGCGCGTGTCCGTGCCCGGTGCGCCTTCTGCCGCGCCTGCCGGATCGCGACACTCTTCGTCCGCGAACGCTATCCACGCTCCTGCCCGCCGGTCGGTTCCCGGATGACGCGGATCGTACCCCCGCCGGCGCCGGCCACGCGGCCGATCCAGGCTGCGTCCGCCACGCCCGCCGCGCGCAGGCGCGCCAGCAGGGCTTCGGCGTGAGCCTCCGGCAGGCTGATCAGCAGCCCGCCCGAGGTCTGCGCGTCGCACAGGAGCAATCGCTCGACCGGTGCGAGATCGTCGCTCCAGGTCACGTGCGCGGCCGCATGAGCGAGGTTGTCGCGCGTGCCGCCGGGCACAATGCCGGCGGCGGCGAGCTCGTGCGCCTCGGGGAGAATCGGCACGCGGGCGGCCCAGACCTCAGCCTCGACGCCGCTGCCCGTGGTCATCTCGAGCAGGTGACCGATCAGTCCGAAGCCGGTCACATCTGTGCATGCGCTCACCGGGAAGTGCGCCATCACCTCCGCCGCCGCGCGGTTGAGCGACGCCATGACCGCCGTGGCGCGGGCGATCGACTCGGGCGCGGCCGCGCCGCGCTTGGCCGCGGTGGCGAGGATCCCGGTTCCGATCGGCTTGGTCAGCACGAGCGCGTCGCCGGGGCGAGCGGTGCAGTTGGCCAGGACCTTCTCGGGCGCCACCACGCCCGTCACCGCCCAGCCGAACTTGGGCTCGGTGTCGTCGACCGAGTGGCCGCCGGCGATCGGGATCCCCGCGGCCTCGGCCGTCGCGCTGGCGCCGGCCAGGATCTCCTGCAGGACCTCCAGCGGCAGCCGCCGCACCGGGAACCCCACGATGTTCAGCGCGAACAGGGGCCGCGCCCCCATGGCGTAGATGTCGCTCAGCGCGTTGGCCGCGGCGATGGCGCCGAAGGCGCGCGGGTCATCGACGATGGGCGTGAAGAAGTCGAGCGTCTCGACGATCGCCAGATCGGGCGCGATGCGGTAGACCGCGGCGTCATCGGAGGTCTCCGTGCCGATGAGCAGATCGGGATCGTCACGTCGCGGGATCCGCGCCAGGATCTGCTCGAGCGCCTGCGGCTGGATCTTGCAGGCGCAGCCCAGGCCGTGCGTGAAGCGCGTGAGTCTGATCGGGCCCGTGAGTCCGGCTGCGCCCGCGCCGAGGCCTGCCAGCGCGGCGGCCGCCGCGCCTTCCGCCGCGCCTTCCGCTTCGCCCTCCGCCGAGGCGCGCATCCGCGCAACGACGCCCGCGACCTCCCGGGCCGCTCGGTCGACCTCCTCCGGCGTCGTCGGCCGGCCGACCGAGAAGCGGATCGTGCCCATGGCCGCATGGACGGGCACATTCATGGCCTGCAGGACCTGCGAGATGTCGACTTGCTCGGCGTGGCACGCGGCCCCCGCCGACGCCGCCACGTTCTCGAGCTCGTCCAGGATCGTGTTCGCTTCCAGGCCCGGGAAGGAGACGCTCAACGTGTTCGGCAGGCGCCGTTCGGCGTGTCCGTTCAGGCGCAGATCGGGCACGCGGGCCAGCAGGGCCGCGTGCAACCGGTCGCGCAGCGCGCGCATCCGCGGGGCCGTCTCGTTCATGGTGCGTCCGGCGAGCTCGGCGGCGGCGCCCAGGCCGACGATTTCGAGCACATTCTCGGTGCCCGCGCGGCGGTTCTGCTCGTGGTCGGCGCCGTGCACGAGCTTGGCCAGCGTCGTGCCGCGGCGGACATAGAGCGCGCCGATGCCCTTGGGCGCGTACAGCTTGTGGCCGGCGACCGAGAAGAGGTCGACGCCCAGCTCACTCATCCGCGCCGGGATCTTGCCGGCCGACTGCGCCCCGTCGCTGTGCACGCGCACGCCGCGCGCGCGGGCGAGGCGGGCGATCTCGGCGATCGGCTCGATCGTGCCGACCTCGTTGTTGGCGTGCATGATCGTGACCAGAATCGTGTCGGGCCGCAGCGCGCGCTCGACGGCCGCCGGATCCACGAGGCCGTCGCCGTCGACCGGCACGTAGGTGACCGCCCAGCTTTCGCTCTCGAGATAGCGGCAGACCTCGGTGACCGCCGGATGCTCGATGGTCGAGGTGACGATGTGCCGCCCGCGGTCGCGCAGGGCGTGGGCGGTGCCCTTGATGGCGGCGTTGTTCGCCTCGCTACCGCCGCTGGTGAAGACGATCTCGTCGGGGAAGCACCCCAGCAGCTCGGCCACCTGTCCGCGCGCCCGCTCCACCGCGCGGCGCGCGGCGATGCCGTAGGGGTGGCTGCTCGAGGGGTTGCCGAAGAAGCCCTCCAAGAAGGGCCGCATCGCGGCGGCGACCTCGGGGGCGATCGGGGTCGTGGCGTTGTAGTCGAGGTAGATGACCTCGTTCATGCGCTGCCTCCCGTCGATGTCGACCCGACCGCCGCCTGATCGGGCGCGAGTGCGCCGCGGGGTCCGGCCGGGAGAGTCCTTGCGAGGGAGAGTCCCACGGAAGACGGCCACTCCGCAAGGGTTCCGGCGCGCGGGCTCGGGCATGCCGTTCCGGGCGCGCCGGCCGCGTGCGATTCCGCGCGTGGGAGGGAGTGCCATGGCTTGAAGCCTCCGCTCCGTTGTGATACCACCTTCCCCATGGACACTGCATCTTTGCAGACCCTGAGAGAGGTCGCTGCTGCGGTCTTCGCCGGCCATCCGATCCTGGCAGCCTACGCCTTCGGCAGCCGGATCAGTGGGACACCCCGCCCCGACAGCGATCTTGATGTGGGGTACTTCTTGACTCTGCCCTCACTCTCCCCGGGGCTGCCGCTCGAGGAGGAGCTTCGCCTGGCTTCCGCGTTCTCCGAGCGACTTTGCCTCGAGGTGGACCTGAGATGTCTGGACCAAGCCCCACTGGAGACCCGGGGACGAGTCCTGGAGGGCGGGGTGCGCATCTATTCCGGCGACGATGCTCGAAGAGTGTCCCTGGAAAGATCGACGCTCTCACGCTATCACGACTACAAGGCGATCTTCATTCGCATGCGCCAGGAGCGCTTGCGCCGCAAGGCACAGCGAGGAGTAGTCTGATGGTGGACCAAACCCGACTGGATCAGATGCTTTCGAACATCACGTCGTACATCGCAGTGCTTGAACACCTGGGCCGCACGTCCGAGCCGGAATTCCTGGCGGATCCGGACAAGATCGGCAACGCGAAGTACCACTTCATCATCGCCATCGAGTGCTGCATCGATGTGGCCAATCACATCATCGCATCCGAGGACGTGCGGTTTCCCAAGGACAATGCTGACAGCCTGGCGGTCCTCGTCGATGCCGGAATCCTGGAGGAGGAGCAGCGCGCTCCTCTGCAGGCCATGGCCCAACGATTCCAATAGCGCCAGGCCGCGTGTCACCCTGCGGGTAGTCGAACACTCGCCAGTCCACGGGCGGCCGGCGAGCCCTTCAGCCCGCCGGCCGCCCGCACGGCGCCATGCCGGCGCCGGTCTGTTCCTCTCCAGGCCGCAGATCACTCTACGGCTTCCACACCTCCCAGACCTTGCCCACCAGGGCCGGGCCCGGCGTGAGCGTCTTGTCGCCGGGCTGCCAGCCGGACGGCGTGACCTCGCCGGTCTTGACCACGTGCTGGAAGGCCTTGACCTGCCGGATCAACTCGTCGGGGTTGCGCCCGACCTCGGGCGTCAGGACTTCCATCGCGCGAATGACGAAGTCCGGATCGATGATGAACCGGCCGCGGATGTCGACCCCGGCGGCCTCGTCATAGATGCCGTAGATGGAGCCGACCTTCCCGCCGGCGTCCGAGAGCATGGGGAAGGGCACGCCGCCCGGGAGCATCTTCGCCAGCTCTTCCCGCTGCCAGATTTGATGGACGAAGCGGCTATCGGTGCTCATGGCCAGCACCACCACGCCCAAGCGCTTGAACTCCTCGTACCGAGCGGCGACCGCCGCCAGCTCGGTGGGTCACACGAAGGTGAAGTCACCCGGGTAGAAGCACAGCACGATCCACTTGCCCTTGTAGCTGGAGAGCCGAATCGGCTTGAATCCCTCACCCTCGACGAACGCGTTGGCCTCGAAATCGGGAGCCTCCCGGCCCACCCGTGCCTGCATCTTCTTCACCTCCCCCCCGGCTGGAGTCGTGACCGTCCCAATGGGTTCCTCCGGGCCGATGATCGGTCCGAGGGCCGGTTTGACACAGCCATCCTTCGGTTGCGCCATGATCACCTCCTTGCCGTGCGCATCGCCGCGGCTGAGTTCCTACCCGCGCTGCCGGAGCGCCTGACGCACGCCCTCGCCGTAGGCGGGGTCCGCCTTGGCGAAGTGCGCGAGCTGACGCTCGACGATCTCCTTGGGCACGCCCTGCATCGCGCCGGCGAGCGCCGCTTGCAGGCGAGCGCGCTCCTCCTTGGGCATCAGGCGGTAGAGATTGCCCGCCTGGGTGAAGTCGTCGTTGCCCTTCCGGTGGTCGTAGCGATCGGCATCGCCCGAGATCCGCAGCGGCGGCTCCTTGGCGCTGGGGTCCTCGACCGGACCGCCGAAGCTGTTGGGCTCGTAGTTGGGAGAAGGGCCGCCATTGTCATCGAACCGCATCAGGCCGTCGCGATGATAGGTGTTCACGGGACAGCGGGGGCGATTGACCGGCAGGCTCTCGTAGTTGACGCCCAGGCGATAGCGGTGCGCGTCGGCGTACGCCACGATCCGGAACTGCAGCATCTTATCGGGGCTGTGCCCGATGCCCGGCACGACGTTGCCCGGCGAGAAGGCCGCTTGCTCGACCTCGGCAAAGTAGTTCTCGGGGTTGCGGTTCAGCTCCAGAATCCCGACGTCGATGACCGGGTAGTCGCCGTGGGGCCAGACCTTGGTGAGATCGAAGGGATTGTAGGGCGTCTTCTCGGCGTCTGTCTCGGGCATGATCTGCACCTGCATGCGCCACTTGGGGAAGTCGCCCTTGGCGATCGCCTCGAACAAGTCCCTTTGATGGCTCTCGCGGTCCTGGCCGACGATGCGTGCGGCTTCCTCGTCCGTCAGGCACTGGATGCCCTGCAAGGTCTTGAAGTGGAACTTGACCCAGTAGCGCTCATTCTTCGCGCTGATGAAGCTGTAGGTGTGACTGCCGTACCCGTTGACGTGGCGATAGCTCTTGGGCAGTCCGCGATCGGAGAAGAGAATGGTGACCTGGTGCAGGCTCTCGGGCGAGAGCGACCAGAAGTCCCACATGGCGGTGGCGCTGCGCAGATTCGTTCGCGGATCGCGCTTCTGGGTGTGGATGAAATCGGGGAACTTGTAGGGATCGCGGACGAAGAAGACCGGCGTGTTGTTGCCCACCAAGTCCCAGTTGCCCTCCTCCGTGTAGAACTTGAGGGCGAAGCCACGCACGTCGCGCTCGGCATCGGCCGCCCCGCGCTCGCCCGCCACGGTGGAGAAGCGCAGGAAGCAGTCCGTCTTCTTGCCGACCGGCGAGAAGACCTTGGCCTTGGTGTACTTGGTAATGTCATGCGTGATCGTCAGGGTGCCGTAGGCGCCCGAACCCTTGGCGTGCACCACGCGTTCGGGAATCCGCTCGCGGTTGAAGTGCGCGTGCTTCTCGAAGAGCTGCCAGTCCTGCGCCAACAGGGGTCCGCGCGGACCGGCGGTCAGGGCATTCTGGTTGTCGCCAACCGGAATGCCGCCAGCCGTCGTGAGCTTCCGTTTCTCCATGGGTTGGTCTCCTTTCCGGACAAGGTCGCTATTTGGACACCATCTAATATTAGACGCTAGCCATACTCGAGGCAAGCGCGGAAAACTGCCGGCGGCTAGCGCCGCCGCCGGCGCCCGCGCAGGACAACCTGATGCTCGCGCACATCGTAGTCGGCGAGCGAGCGATGGCCGGTGACTTTCAGGGCATCCCAGGGCACGTCGTAGATCCGGCCGGTCTCGTCGTCGACGAAATGATGGTGGGGCGCGACCACGGGGTCGAAGACCACCGTGCCCTCGCGCAGGATCTGCGCGCGCACCAGCCCGTGCTCCACGAAGAGATGGAGCGTGTTGTAGACCGTGGCCCGAGACACTGTCGGGCAGCGACGGCGTACCTGGGCCAGCACCTCGTCGGCCGACGGGTGAGCGACGTTCTGCAGCGCGACCTGCGCCACGGCGATCCGCTGCGGGGTCGCCTGGATTCCATGCTTCCGCAGAAGCTCGAGGATGGCCTCCATGGGCACTTAGACTAGGTCCAGTCCGGCAGTGATGTCAAGCGCAAGCCGCCGGCGGGGCCGAGCCGGCGCACCCGCGGGGTGCCGGGTGTGGCCCGGGCGCGCGCGACCCGCTGCCGGGCACGGGCAGCAAGGGTCCGCGACCCCCCCGAGGGCGAGCCCAGCCCCTGGCGAGCGGACGGCGCCTGGGGTGGTCCCCGCTGGCCCCGGCCCGGAGATGCGACTATGATCCGCGCGGGCCACCACGTCAGCCAGGGAGGACGGCGCAATGACGGAGCAGGTAGAGAGCTCGAAGAAGGGCGCGGCGGGCCGCGGACCCGGCGACCCGGTCGAGCCCGGCGCGCGGCCGCCCGAACCCCGCGCCGGCTCGGCCGTCGGGGCCCTGCTCTTCGAGGGCGGCAACGCCCAGGCGATGGCGCACTTCTACCGCGGCGAGATGCACCGGCTCACCGCCTGGCGCCAGCGCATGGACGCCACTACCAACTGGGCCATCGTGGCGACGGTGGGGCTACTGACCTTCACGTTCAACAACCCCTTGGCGGACGCGGTCTTCATCGTGAACATCGCCGCGCTCTGGTTCCTGCTGACGGTGGAGTCGCGGCGCTATCGCTTCTACGACGTGTGGCGCTGGCGGGTGCGCATCCTTGAGGCGCACTTCATCACGCCGATCCTCACCGGAGAAGCGAAACGTGTTCCGGGTCCATGGCGAGACGATCTGGTCTCGGACCTGCTCTACCCGACCTTCAAGATGTCGATGCGCGAGGCGATGGGCCGGCGGCTCCTGCGCAACTACATCTTCCTGTTTTTCATCGTCTTGGTGGCCGCGCTGGCGAACATCCTGGAGATCTCGCTGGCGACGAGCTCCTGGTCTCTGCTGACCCGGGAGCACTTCGCGCGCTCGATTCACGAGAACTGGCTGTTGCTCTGCTTCATCGTGATCGGCTACGCGCCGCTCACGGCGTTGACCGCCTTCGGTTGGTCGCGCCGGCGGATCGCGGTCGAGCTGCACGACCAGCCGCTGCGGCGGCCGTATCGCGTCTGAGCCCGCTGGCTAGAACAACGCCTGGGCGAGCCGGCTGCCGTAGTCAAAGAGGAACGTGACGCGGTGGCCCAGCAGGGCGACGCGGCCCATCACCGTCATGCCGAAGCCGGCCCCGAAGCCGATCATCAGCGTGTAGATGCCCACCCTCGAGGTCACCGCCAGGGCGCCGCGGTGCTCGCGAGCGAAGAAGAAGTAGCTGAGCGAGCAGACGAGGCCGATCAAGGCCAGCGCGAACATCAGCCCCGAGACGGTCGCGTCGATGCCGCGCACGGCGCCGTGGAGCTGATAGAGCACCGAGGCCTTGATCGCCAGCGGGATGAAGACCCCCGTGGAGATTCCGATGTAGAAGGCCAGGGCGTAGCGGGCCAGGTAGCCGTAGCGCTTGGAGAGCCGGAACCACATCAGGATCCCCAGGACCGCCGGCAGGATGTACCAGAACTTGCCCTGGCGGAAGATGGGCGTCACCACCTTGTCCTGGAAGCTCGTGTGGAAGAGCAGCATCGTCCAGTAGCCGGTCGTGATGCCCACCCACAGGCGCTCGATGAACTTGTAGACCACGTTGTCCCGGTAGAGGAATGAGAAGATCCCCAGGGTGACCACCGAGGCGACTCCGCCCCAGAAGAGCGGCCAGAAACTCGTTGCGTCCATTTCTACATCTCCGGCGTTGCGGTCATCAGTGCAAAGCCCCGGCCCGCCGCTCGGCGGCGCGCTTGGCGAAAAAGGCGATGTTGGTGAGGACGATGAAGATCAGGACCACGGCGTGGGAGGCGGTCTGGTAGGGGATCCCGCGCGCTCCATCGCCGGGCCGACCGGTCAACTCCTCCAGCTCGGCGGCGCCCTTGATCCCCGGGATGAGCCCGAAGATCTGCCCGGCCTGCAAGTACTGGTAGTAGTCGGCCGCCATCACGCCGGTCACGCCCAGCGCCAGCGGCATGCCGTACTTGGCGTTGCCGTAGGTGATCCACATGTCGGCCGCGTTGCCGCCGCACAGGGCGACCACGCCGCGCACGTCGTCGAAGTTGCGGATCCCGGACATGAGCGGCAGCGTGTCGACGTCGGCGCCGTAGTAGTCGATCGGGAACGGCACGCGGTAGTCCGCGCCCATCGCCAGGATCGTGATGGCCGGGTAAGGCTTGTAGCCCAGGAAGACGTAATCAACGCCCGAGCGCTTGCCGTATTCCCGGGCGATGCGCTGAATCAGCTCGTCCGCCATGGCGGGGCCGAACTGCGAGAGCGAGCTCATGATCAACCGTCCGTTCTGCTCGAAGACCATGCGCAGAATGGACTCGGCCATGGGATGCAGCTCCGCCATCGTCGAAGGATCGTATTCGAGCGCCAGGTGCATGATCTCGCCGTCGCGAACCTGATCGACGAAGCTGTGCACCGCCCTGACCTCGCTCGAGACGCTGACCGGGATGCGCACCGGCACCACGAGGGGCAGGATCACCGCCACGGCCAGGATCAGGTAGATCCAGCGCCGGTCGACGGAAAGCATGCGGTCGTACCAGGCCATGGCGTCAATCTCCTCCCATGTAAGACCGCTCGATGCCCAGCAGGATCTTGGTGCTGTAGGTGATGCCGCCCAGGGCCACCCCGATCAGGATGGCGCGCTTGGCGGCCATGTTCGGCACCTCCAGGATCCAGCGGACCAGCGCGTTGTTGGCCTCGGCCAGCGGCCCGGGCAGCGGGATCAGCCGCAGCATGATGACGAAGGCCGTCACCAGCAGGATGCCCGCCAGAACCGTACGGGCCCGAAAGGCCCGGTAAGCCGCGCTGGCGATGTAGAAGGCCAGCATCGAGAAGAGCGTGGCTTGCGCGGGCACGAGGACGTTGTTGAACAGCCGGGCGCTCAGGGACGTCGGCGACGTGAACCAGTCGCGGTCGAGACCCGCGATCACCATGACGACGAAGGCGATGATCGTCGTCAGCGAGTAGAGGCGCTCCTGCGGCTGCCGGCGGGCCTTTTCGACCGTGGACTTCATCAAGCTGTAGATGCCCACCGGCAGGGCCAGAATGCCGATGACGATCACGAAGTCATTGGCGTTCGTGAAGAGGGTCGCCGAGTACTCGTGCGGGATGAAGAACTGCGCGATCATGATGATCCCGCACACGAAGACCAGGTAGATCGGGATTTGCTTCTTCATCTCGTGTCCTGCACTCCCATGTCGTGGGCCCCGGAGCTAGTGGGGCGCGATGAGTCCGCGGATGACCCCCGAGTGAAGGAACGTCAACTCGAGCACGCCGAGGAGACCGAGGACGATGAGGGTTGCCTTGACGATGTCCTGGGCCTTCAGGGGGCCGACTTGCTTGGGGTCCTGGGACAGGTAGGCCGACGCCGCGTACAGCTCCTCGCCGATCAGCGTGTAGTCGGTCGCCGCGACGAAGAAGGGGATCTGGGCCATCTGATCGGTGCCCGACATCTGGATGGCTCCGGTGGTCGAGCCGGCCTCCGCCAGCAGGAGGCTCTCCGCGTGGAAGACCCCCATGTAGAAGTTCGTGGCCGAGCGCTCCCGCAGCATCAGGCCGTTCACGGCGGCGACGTAGGGGAACTGCATGGCCGAGATGTAGAAGACGTTGTCCGGGTTGTAGACGTCCGGCCGCCCGGCCTCCATGTAGGCTTCCTTTACCGTGCCCCGGGCCATCACCATCATGACCGGGTCGTTCACCGGGACGAGCAGCGGCGTCTGGTACTCGGCGGTGCGCTTGGCGACGCGCGAGAGGATCGTGTAGCCGGCCAGCGTGGCGATTTCGCCGGCCGTGCCCGTGCCGAGCACGAAGAGAATCGGCCGGCCCATCTCGGTTGCGCGCCCGATGGCCTCGTCGATGCGAGTGAGCCCCGGGATCGGGCGGATGTAGAGCTTCTGGCCCTCGCGCGCCCGCGAGATGAAGTACAGCATCAACCCGCCGAGCAGGAGCGCTATGAAGAGCACGTTGATGCGCTGGGTGTGAAACCAGTTGCCCTGAGCGGTGCCGGTGGCGACCGGCGTGAAGGCCGAGTGCGCGCCTTGGGCATCGACGGCGCGCAGGCGGTAGTGAACAGGTTGGCCGCGCGGGACGAAACCCGGATTGGGGCGCCCGCCGATCGCCGGCTTGTCGCTATCATCGAGGTACGAGGTCTCGGCCGCCGGGACCGCGGCGACCAGCGTCCAGAGCGAATCCGGGGCCTCGGGGCCCAGCGGCCGACCCTGTTCCGGCGAGCGCCAGGGCAGCCGGTAGACCTCGACGGTCCGCAGGTCTTCGGCCTGGGCGGGAGCGCGCCAGGTGAGGCGTATGGCGTGCCCGGAGTCGTTCGGGTTGTCCTGGGCGGCCAGGCCGGCCGGTGGGGCCGGCTGCGCGCCGGGGCTCGTGCCGGGGTAGCCCAGCAGCAGCCCGAGGGCGAGCGCGGCGCCCGGCCACCACGAGCGGCGGGGGACTCGCGCGGGACTGCTGGAACGTAGGGCGGCGGCGGGCTGCGATCGGGGAAGCGTTGCTCGCTGCACCGTAGAGCCATCCTTTCGTCTGGTGTGCCGGCGCCGGTCCCCGGGCCTCGGACCCAGCGATCGGCCGCGCACGGGGCGGGCGGGGAGCACAAACGCGGGCAGTGTAGAGGCCCGTGCGGGGGTGCCTCAAGCCGAAAAGCCGGCGCGCCGGGCGAGAGCAGCACGGCCGGGGGCAGGACGGCGGGCGCATGCCGCTCGGGCGGGGAAGGGGGGGATTCGCGGCCAAAAGCCGAGCGGCGGCACCCCGGGGGGGTGCCGCCGCTGGCGAGGTTCCTGATGGTGCCCCGCGGCCCGAGCCGGCGCGCGCGGATGGGGCGCGGCGCCCCTACCGCACGAGCGCCATCTCACGCACCGCGTGCTGGTCGCCCGAGATCAGGCGGGCGTAGTACATGCCGTTGCTCACCGGGCGGCCGGCGTTGTCCTGCCCGTCCCACGCGATCTGATAGTCGCCGACGTACTGGCGGCCGGAGAAGAGGTCGCGCACCAGGCGCCCGGCGGCGTCCACGACCTGGATCTCCACGTTGCCCGCTTCGCTGAGCGAGTAGGAGATCATCGTGTAGTTGGCGAACGGATTGGGCGTGTTCGGATAGATGCGCACGAACGGGCCCATCTCCGGCACGTCCGAGAATCCGGTCGTCGTGGAGAGCGACAGGATGTAGTCCTTGGCGGTCGTGCAGGTGCGCTTCATGTGCGCCATCGTCATCCCGTATTCCATGATGTCCCAGTTCGGGACCTCGAGGTGGCCGTCGCCGTTGGCGTCGAGGGTCATGTAGTACTCGTAGAAGACGTTCACGCCGGCCTGCTTCACCATGAAGTCGAAGCCGGCGCTGCAGACATCGCCGTTGAAATCGATGAGCAGCAAGTTGTGGGGACTGGCGGCATCCCGCTCGAACCTCTTGATGGACGTGCCCAGGGCTTCCGGCCACATGTTCGTGCGCGGGTGCAGCTCGCCGGTGGGGTAGGTGTAGTAGGTCCAGTCACCGGGCAGCATCGCCGTGAAGATGCCGGCCTCGGAGAAGTGATTGCCGTCGTTGCGCAGGCGCGTGTACCAGCACCAGCGCATGAGCTCCATGTAGGACGCCGTCATCGTGGTGCCGTAGGTCGGGAAGAGGTTGTCGTAGGTGGTCCACATGTTGCCGGTCCACTGCACACCGTCGTAGGACAGCCTGACCATGTCGGGCTCGAAGCGCTCCGACATGTACATCGGCCAGACGATGCCGCCGTACTCGTAGGAGCCGTTGAAGGTCTTCAGGGACTTGAACGGGTTGCTGAACCAGGGGCCGAGGTAGTCGAGGTAGTCATTGACCGCGTCGTATACGTACTCCTGGGCCATCATGGCGACGTTCTCGTCGAACCACCGGTGGGCCGAGCCGCCGAAGTAGCCGAACTGGATCACGTGCATGTTCTCGTGGGCCGTCGTGCTCTGGCGCCAGCCCAGGTTGCTGATGGTGTTGCCGACGTGGAAAAACCCCGTGTAATCATAGGGCTCCGGCGTCGAGGGCACCGGGTTCTCCGGCTCGGCCATGCCCAGGATGCCGCTGCCCAGGTTGTGGATGTAGCAGTCGATCAAGTTCGTGCCGCCGCCGAGGGCGCCGTCGCCCGGGGGGATGTCCCAGCCCATCTGCGTGTGCAAGGTGGTCCACGTGAGCTCGGCGGCGTCCGCGACCGTCTGCGCGTACTGCGCCGTGCAGGCGTCCGTGCCGGTCGTCGTATAGTGGATGACGTAATGGGTCGTGGTGATCGTCAGGTTCAGGCCGGTCGGCCGGGCCCGCAGGCCTTCGACCTGCTCGCGCAACTCGGCCGCGAAGCTCTCGGACCGGTCGTAGATCTCGACCAGGATCGGCGTGGCGCATCGGATCGTCACGTCGCCCTCGGCCTGGAACTCGGCGGGGAGGCGCTCGGGAGCCTTGACGAAGAAGAGGCGGTAGAGCAGCGCCTGGTCCTCGTCGATCGAGCCGCTCAGGTAAGCCTCGTTGATCGCTTCCAGGGCCGGGTGTCCGAAGGTGACGAAGGGTTGCCGTTCCGCGCTGGCCGGGGCCAGGGCGATGAGGGTGATGCCCAGAGCGACGGCGAGCAGGTTGGACAGCTTCATGAGAGTACCTCCAGTAGCGTAGAGCCTCGTTGTGGAGCACCGACTGGATGACAGGTAACCGATGCCGGCCAGGGCCGCCCGCCGTCACGCCGGCGGCGGCACGCACCGCAACATACCATCTAAACTATAGCTTCTCATGCACATGGTGGTCAACCGCGCCCGACAGCAATCGGCCGCCCCGCGCCGAGCGCGAAGCGGCCGATTGCGCTATCCGGCATCCCTCGAAGGGATTGCAGTCAGAACCCTATCGCACGACCAGCAGGGGAGTGCGCGCGAGGCCCCGGGGTGTCGCCAGCACGGCGTAGTACATGCCGGCGGCGGCGGCCTGGCCACCGCGATCGTTGCCGTCCCAGGCGGCTCCGCTCGGGCCCATCGAGAGCGTGCTCACCAGACGGCCGCCGGCGTCGATGATGCGCACAATTCCACCGGCCGCCGGCGGTCCGCTGGCCCGGATCAGGGCCCCCGCGCGGCACGGGTTGGGCGCGGCGCTGAGCTGGAGCGCCGGGCCGGCCGGCTGATCGCCGCCGGCCGCGACCGCCGCCGGGTCGCCCGCGAACATGCAGTAGACATCCGCCCCGCTGCCCATGATGTTGGCGTGCACCAGCTTGCCCGTGCCCGACACGTAGCGCCCGTCCGTCGAGACCGCCACATCGAAGATCGAGCCGGGGGCGTGCTGCGCGGCCAGCTCCTCGCCGTCGGGCGTGAAGGCCAGTATCTCCGGGGAGATCGGCTGCGTGTCGCCCCAGCATCCCACCGCGATCACCGAGCGGTTGCGACTGAAGTCGATCGAGACGGGCAGGTCCTGCACCGTTCCCGGACTGGTCGGCATATCGATGACCCAGAGCAGCTCGCCCGTGGTGAGGCTCCAGCGCTGGATGCGGTTCTGGTTGTAGGAGCTGCTGTACCAGCCGACGATCCAGTAGCCGCGCTCGCTGATCATGTTGACGCCCAAGTAGTGCGCCGCAGTCGACCGCGTCCAGCGCAGCACGTAGGTCTGGGTGCCGGGGTCCCACTGCCAGGCCTTGCAGCTCGTGAAGCCCGCCGCGACCCACTCGCCGGTCTCGGAGATCGCGGTCGGGTCGGTGCTGGCGCCGGTGCTGATCCGGCCGCGCTCCGCGCTGAGATCGACGTCGTAGACGATGTGGGTCGCGCCGCAGTTGAGCACCACGTAGCGCCCGTCGTCGCTGCAAGCAACCCCGCGCAGCGTGACCGGGCTGATGTTGATGAGCGTCTGCACCAGCTTGTTGCCGGTGGCGGCGTCGATGACGAGCAGCCACGCCTGGCCGCCCTGGAAGTAGCCGAAGAAGACGCGGGTGGCGTCCATGTTGACCTGCAGCGTGTTGTCGGTATCGGGGAACGACGCGCCGGGCAGCGTCAGGGTCCAGGCGGGCGTGGAGAGGTCGTTGTACCACCCCGTCAGGGTGATGGCGCCACCGCCCTGACTGGCCTCCACATAGACCCCGTCGCGCGCCGCGATCTGCGCCTCGTGCGCGGGCGCGGTCAGGTAGGGCACGCCCGTGCCGTCGGCCTCGTAGAACTCCACGACCGAGGGCGGTGCGTTGACGTAGCCCACCATCACGTCCTCCCGTCCCGGGATCAGGCTGATGCCGGTGGAGGAGCCAATCCAGCCGGTGTGAGTGTTGCGCCAGAGATAGTCGCGTCCATCGGGCACGTTCGCCGGCGTGCCGGCCGGCGGGCCCGGCGCGGAGAACTGCGGATCGTGTGTGGTCGCGACGGTCGTGCCGGTGGCGGCGAGCTCGTGCACGCACATCGACCCGCTGGCGCCGGCAGGTATGGCCGTGGCGCCGACTCCGATCAACAACACCACGACCAGCGTCGCGGAGAGCGGAAACCTGAACCGAGCAATGCCTGTGGGTGCCATGGCGACCTCCTTGAGCTTGTGACCCGTCCTCGAATGCCGCTCGCGGCCCAGAAACCCAAGCTTAGCAGATCTTGCCGCCCGAGGCGCCCTGCGAAATCCCCCCGCCCGAGCCGGGTCCACGGGCGGGCCGAGGAACCCCTCGCGGGTCTGGAGGGTTTCCCCGCTCGGGGCTGCTCGCCCGGGGGCGCGGCATCCCGTCCAGACCGGCAGTTGCAGCGGCGGCCCGCGGCTGCCGATAATGCGATACTGGGTTCGCGGGGGACTCTCTGAAGGAGGCATGATGGCCAAGGCAAAGGTGGCGATCCTGCGCACACGGCCGGAGACGGTCGTCGCGGACTACGTGCGGCTGTGCGAACTGGCCGGCCTGAAGCAGGCGCTGCCGCCCGACACGACCACCATCCTCAAGGACAACATCACCTGGCACTACGTCATGCCCGGCGTGAACACCACGCCCTGGCAGCTCGAGGGCACCATCCGAGCCCTCAAGGGCGCCGGCCTGAACGACCTGGTCGCCGTCCACAACCACACCGTCGTGACCATTCCCGAACAGGGCGAGGAACGCCTGAAGTTCACGCCGATCTACCGCCAGTTCGGCATCCCGGTCCTCTTCAACTTCAAGGAAGAGCACATGCGGTGGGTGCCGTTCCGCCCGAAGCGCGAGCTGATCGCGCTGCCGAGGATCTTCGGCCACGAAGTGCGCATCCCCGATTTCTTCATCGGCAAGAACATCGTGCACATGCCCACGGTCAAGACCCATTCCTACACCCAGTACACCGGCGCGCTCAAGAATGCCTTTGGCGGCCTGCTCAACTTCAAGCGCCACTACACGCACACCTGGATCCACGAGACGCTGGTCGACCTCCTGGCGATCGGCAAGGAGATTCATCCGGGCATGTTCGCGACGATGGACGGCACGACCGCCGGCTCGGGGCCGGGCCCGCGCACCGTCAAGCCGCACGACAAGCACATCATCCTGGCGTCGGCCGACCAGGTGGCCATCGACGCGGTCGCGGCGACGCTGATGGGGATGGATCCGCAGAAGCTGCCGTGCATCTGGCTGTCGCACGAGCGCGGACTCGGCACGGGCGACCTGCGCGAGATCGAGGTGGTCGGCGACGCCGACGTCGCGCAGGAGCGCTGGAACTTCGACGTCGGGGTCAACCTCGCGACCGGAGTGGGGCGACTGCTGTGGTTCGACACGCCGCTCAAGGCGCTCCAGAAGCTCTTCTTCCACACGCCCCTGGTGAACATCTTCATCTGGGGCTCGGAGACCTACCACGACCGGGTCTGGTATCCGCTGAAGGGAGCGCCGATGGTGAAGCGCTGGCAGCGGGAGTCGGACTGGGGGAAGCTCTTCGCGCGGTACGAGGAGTGAGCCGCCGGGACGGGCCGTCAGCTCCAGATCGCGTGCAGCAAGATCACGCCGACGATATCGCCCGCCCGCAGGCTGTCCTCGCCCTCTTCGACGATGACGATGCCATCGGCCGTGGCGCTCGCGACGAGGCGGCCCTGACGTCGCTGCGCCGGGCGGCCCGCCAGGGGGGTGGCCTGCAGGAAGAAGGTCCCCGGCGCCAGACGCACGCGCACCGCCTGGGTCCACAGCCGTTGTTCTTTGGTGCGGCGCAGGTCGCGGCTGAGACGGGCCGGCACCGCCGGAAACGGCGGTTCGGTAGCGCCCGCCAAGGTCAGGATTCCCGGGAGCGCCAGCAACAGGAAGGCCGTCTCGCTGGCCGTCGGCGTCCCCGGCAGCATGAAAGTCGGCCGGCCGCGCAAGAGCCCGAAGCCGCTGGTGCGCCCGGGGCGCAGGCGCACACCGTCGAAGTGCGGTTCCCACCCCAGGTCGTCCAGGACCTCGTGGACGCAGTCGCGACTGCCCGGGCCGCTGCCCCCGATCGTGATCAGCACGTGGCTGTCGGCCAGCGCCTCCCTGAGCGCCGCGCTCAGGAGCCCTGCGTTGTCGGGGACGACCCACCGCCGTGCCGGCAGGCCGAAACGCGCGCACCAGGCGGCCAGCGTGATGGCGTTGCTGGGTGGTTGGACACATCCCTCGGCGGCCGCGTGGCGGGCGCCCGCGGCTCGCTCGTCGCCGGCCGTGGCGAGGATCTCATCGCCGGTCGTGATGATCCCGACCCTGGGGGCCTGGAAGACCTCGAGGTGTGAAAGGCCCGTCGCGGCCAGCAAACCGATCTGGGATGGCGTGAGCGGTCGGCCGCTGACCACGATCGGCGTGCCGTCGCGGACGTCGTCGCCAGGGAACAGCACGCCGGCGCCCTTGGCGACCGCTTCCGCCGCCACGAGCTGATTGCCCTTCACCGAAGCGCTCTCGAGTGGCAGCACGGCGTTGGACCCGGCCGGCATGGCCGCTCCGGTCGTGATGGCGGCCGCCTGCCCGTGAGCGATGGAGAACTGCCGCGAGCGAGGCATGTCGGGGAAGGCGGAGCCCACGATCGTGATCGGCCTCGGCGTCCCCCCGGCCCGCGCCTGCGTGTCGGCGGCGCGCAGGGCGAAGCCGTCCCGCGTGGCGATCGGGGCAGTGGGGAGCTGACAGGGCGCCTCCAGGTCGCGGGCCGCGATGCGTCCCTGCGCATGTTCGATGTCCACCCGCTCCCTGCCGATCGGAGCGAGGGCGTCACGGATACGCTCGAGCGCCAGGCCGTACGGCTCCCAGCTGCGTGCTTCCCTGTCAAGTCCCTCGGCCATGGGGGGAATCCTAGCCTACCGGCGTCCGGCCTGAGAAGCTCGGTGATCGGATCCGCATCGCAAATGGTCGTGCAATACGCAATCTCATTCGTGCTTCCGGCCCCGCGGCGCGCCGGAGCCAATTCCGCCCGATCCCGCGCAACCTGGAGCGCCGCCGATGCTTGTCCACCGTGGTACTCGCCCGGGTCGCGCGGCACATTCCCTGCCCCATCCTCGCGCAGCGGCTCCCGGCTCGGCGAATCGGCGCCGGCCGGGCGAGCGCACGCTGTCGGGTTGGGCTGCCTGGGGCCAGGGGCAGGGAGACCCTCCCCGCGACGGAGGGCAGGTGAACTTCGCGACCGGCGATCGTAACACCGGCCGCAAGGCCGGGTGGCGGGCGGTCCCGGCGCGGGTCTTCGCGGGCGTGTCCGCCGCCGCTGCCGCCGCGGGTGTGACCGCCCTTCTCGCGTCGGCCGGTTGCGGGCTCGAGACCCCTCAGGCGCCCAGGTTCGACACGACGCTCTACGTTCCCATCAGGGAAGAGATCTACACGGGCCAGCAGATGGCCGCCGGACTGCAGGCCGTGAGCGGCGACACGACCGCCCCGGGACCCCTGACGATCCGGCTCTGCGAGCCGATCGATCCGGTCACGCTCGACGGAGAGATCAGCGCCGCGGTGAGGGAGCGAACCTACGCGGCCAATCTCACCGACATCGACTTCGCGCCGCCAGCGCTCCCCGGGGTGTCGCTCGGATCGGCCGAGCTGCTTCCCGCCGGGGCTCCGGCGCCGGGCGAGATCGGGCCGGTGCCGCCGTTTGATTTCGGCCCGCGCCGGATCGACCTGCCGAGCCTCGACAGCTTCACGGAGGCCGCGTTCACCGCGGGCGTGCTGCGCCTCGAGCTGACCAACAACCTGCCTTTTCCCGTCGGCGGAGAGCTTCCGGGGCAAGTCCTGCGCATAGGCCTGTTCGATCGCTCGGTTCCCGCCGCCGATCCCGTCGTCGAGTGGGTTCTGGCCGAGGCCCTGGCGGCGGGCGAGAGCGCGCGGTGCGAGCGGGACCTGTCCGGCCTGGTCCTCTCGGGCGCACTGAGCATCGAGATTGCCGGCTGGTCGGCGGGGAGCGAGGGCGCCGGTGTCGAGATCAGGGAGTCCATGGGGTTGGATTTGGCGCTCGAGTTCGGGGACACGCGGGTGGAGCGCCTTGTCGGGCACCTGCCCGCCCTGTTGGCGTCCGGTGAAGGCCAGATCGAGTTCGCGGAGCGCTGCGCGATCTCCGAGGCGTTGATCAGCGAGGGCCGCCTGACCTGCTACCTGCAGAGCCACCTGCCGGCGGCCGCGACCCTGGTGCTGGAGGTGCCCGGGCTCCTGGTGGACGGCGAGCCGCTGCGCGTGGTGACCCACGTGGGCCCGGGCGGCGTCGCGGCCATCGATGTCGACGTTGCCGGGGCCACACTGGCCCGCGCGGGGATGGACAACTGGCCGCTCCTCCTCGCCGCCGCTACCGAGCCCACCCAGGAGACGGCCGCCGTGGCCCTGGGCGCGGCCGCGACGGGGACCCTGCGGGCGGCGGATCTGCGCCTCGCGTGGGTTCGCGGCGTCATGGATCACATCGCCGTGGACATCACCCCGATCGAGACCCCCATCGACTTCCCGGCCGGAACCGAGGGCGTGGAGTTCGACGCCGCCCAGGTAGAGCTCGTGATACGCAACCACGCGGCCGTGGCCGCCGAGGCGCGCCTCGAGCTGCGGGCCCAGGCCGGCGGCGACACGGTGCGCGTACCGCTGGCGGCGATGCTGCCCGCCGGCGGGTCCGGCTCCCCGGCCGAGACGCGTGTCGAACTCGACGAGACCGACTCCGCCATCGCGGCGCTGCTGCGCCTGCGCCCGGCGACTGTGGTGCTGGAAGGCTCGATCGCGATCGGCGACGGGGTGACGGAGGGCGCGGTGCAGATGGGCGATTACCTCGACGGCCAGCTCACAGTGTTGGCGCCCATGCGTCTCGTTCTCGAGACGGCGCACCAGCAGGGAGATCCGTTCACGGTCGAGCTGGACCACGATCTGCGCGAGCAAGTGACCGAGAACCTGCTCGTGATGTCGATCGACGCGCAGATCGAGAATCACTTTCCGACCGGGGTGGCCGTCGCGTTCCACTTCGCGCGCCGGGAGGGCGACCTCTTCGTCGCGGATGACCTCATCCTCGAGGCGGAGCCGGTCGCCTGCGCCCAGCTCGATCCGGTCACCGGTCGCGTCGATGCACCGGCGTACAGCACGGTCACGCTGTCGGTGACGGCAGGCGACATTGGCCTCTTCACGGAGGGGCGCCTGCACGGCGGTCTGGCGATCAGCCTGCTGGGCGATGGCGAGCGGCCGATCGAGATCTGGAGCACGGACTACGTGAAGGTGAAGGGCGTGGCGGCATTCCGCTGCCGCGTCGAATAGCGGCTGCCAGCGGCGGCGCGCCGGCCCGAGACAGCGTGCCATCCGAGACGCGGTGGGCGATCTGGGGATGGAAGCAGCCCGAGACGCGGCGGCCGATCGGGAGCAGCGGGGCGTCCCCGGCAAGGAGACGAAGGTGAGCGCCAGAGAAGCGACATCGAGTCGGGGCGGGATCCCGGGGACGACCCGGGCGCCGACCGGCCTGGCCGCCGTGGCGCTGGCCGGCCTGGCTGCCGTGGCGCTGGCCGGCCTGACGCCCCCCGCGCGAGCCGCCGTGCGTCCGGCGGGTCACGAGGCGGCCTTTGCCGCGGCTGCCGCGGGTCCCGCGGCGACCTCGTGGAACCCGGCCAACCTGGCCCTCTTTCCCGAGCGCCGCATCGAGCTCTTCGGCCTGCAAGCGGGGCTGGGCAACGACAGCTACACGCTGCGTGAGTATCAGCGATTGAACGGCGCCTCCTGGGACGACGGCGACAAGGACGCGCTCCTGGCCGCAATCCATTCCTCGGCGGTCACGTTGAGCGGGCGCGCCTCCCTGCGGGCCACCGGGATCTCGCTGGGGCAGTTCGCGGTCTCGACCGAGACCCGCGGCGCCTCGCGGGCGGCGATGCCCAAGGAAGCGCTGGAGCTCCTCCTCCATGGCAACTCCGTCGGGAAGAGCTTCGACCTCGAGGGCGCGCGGGCCGAGGGCGTGGCCTTCAGCGAGCTGCGGCTGTCACTGGCCGGGCTCCTGCGCGGGATCGCGCCAATCGCGCCCCGGGCGCTCGAGGACTGGTGCGCCGGCGCGAGCGTGAAGCTGCTCCGCGGATGGGGCTACGGCAAGCTGCTGGAGGCCCGCGGCGGCGTGACCACGACGGTGGAACGTCTGACCGGAGACGGCTACCTGCGGCACGTGAGCGCGCGAGGTGGGAACGGGTTCGCATTCGATCTGGGCCTCGCCGGGCCCCTGGGGGGCGGCTGGACCGCTGCGCTGGCCGCGCGTGACCTGGGCGGGCGGCTGAAGTGGACCCGGCGCGTTGAGGAGCGCACCGATCGTTTCGACGCGCCGGGAATCCGTCTGGGCGACGATGACAAGGTCGTGGTGAGCGAGTCGGTCACCCTGCCCATGAGCTCGCTCGCGACCTCTCTGCCGGTCCTCTATTCGGCCGGCGTCGCTCGTCAGGGCGAGCGGTTCCTCGCGGCGCTTCACCTCGAAGCGGCCAGCTCGCGATCGATGGGCGCCTCGCCGGCCCTGCGCGGCGCCGTTGGCGCCGCGTGGACCTGTCGGCGCTGGCTGGCGCTGCGGGGCAACCTGAGCGTGGGGGGCGAGGATGTCGCCGCGATCGGGGGCGGTGCGGGGCTGGCTTGGGGACCGGTCCAGCTCGATCTGGGGGTGAACTCCTGGGGGAGCGTCAATCCGTTCGCGAGCAAGGGGATAGGGGTTGGGGCCGCCCTCGGCATCGACCTCTGAGGGGGCTCCGGCTTCGGGCGCAAATCCAGCCCGGCTTGCTGACGCTCGCGCCCCCACGCGGCCGTGGCTCGCCACGGCGGTTCGCACGGCGGTTCGCACGGCGGCTCGCCACGGCGGCTCGCCACGGCGGTTGGGCACGGGGGTTTGGCACGGCGGTTCGCCACGCGACCCTTCCACCGAGCAGCGCCATCCGGTATCCTTATTCTGTGTGGTCATGACAGCCTGCCGCGACATCGTCCCGGAGGATCGACAAGATGCACCACTTTTGCGTTTCCCGCTGGACCCCGCGCGTGGGCGCCGCGGCCTTCCTGGCCGCCGCCGTCGCGCTGATCTGCTTGACCGGCGCCACCGTGCAGGACCCCGACCCCGGCCCCGACCCGCGCTACTGGAACTACGATGAGATCCTGGCCAAGCTCGCCCAGTGGGAGACGCAGTACCCGAGCATCTTCCATCGCGAGATCATCGGTTACACCGGCGAGTTCCACGAGGCGATCTGGGCGGTCAAGATCTCGGACAACGCCGCCACCCGCGAGCCGGAAGCCCGCGTCATGATCGCAGCCGCCATTCACGCCAACGAGTCGAATGGCGTGGGCGCCATCATGCACCTCATGGACCGGTTGCTCACGCGCTACGGCCAGGTCCCGTATTACACACAGATGGTCGACAACCTGGAGATGTGGTTCGTGCCGGTGATCAACGTCGACGGCTATCGCTACGTCTTCCAGGGCGGGGCTCACTGGGACATGTGGCGCAAGAGCATGCGCGACAACAACGGCGACCACCTCTACACCTATCCGATCGACGGCGTCGACTGCAACCGCAACTGGGATTACATGTGGGCGCAGTACGACTCGACGCAGTGGAGCAGCCTGCGCTACAAGGGGCCCTATCCGTGGTCCGAGGCCTGCGTTGCGGCCTATCGGGACCTGATTTTGCGGGAGCTGCCGGTCATATGCCAGAACCTCCATTCACCGGACATCCCTTCGATCGGCAACAAGAACTGGTACTGCTGGTACGACCCGGTCACCTTCCAGAACGGCCCCGACGTCAACATCTACCGGCCGATCAGCACGGCGCTGGGCAATCGGACGCAGACGGAGAACAACGGCGTCTACGTCAACGGCAACGTGGCGTCCTACAACAACACGCCCAAGGAGCAGTGCTGGATCTATGCGAACACCGGCATCTGCACGTTCGTGATGGAGATCTCGCTCCAGTACTGGTGGACCGGCGCCACCGTCGACACGATCGCCGCCCGCTTCGGCCGCGGCCAGCTCTACCTGATGGAGCGGACCCTGTCGGGCCCGGGCCTGACCGGCTTCGTCACGTCCACCTACTCCGGTCGGCCCGTCGAGGCCGAAATCGTCGTCCAGCAGGTGCACAGCCCCAGCATCGGACCGCGCATGACCGACGACCAGCACGGGCGCTACTGGCGCCTGCTGAACGCGGGCTCCTACACCGTGACCGCCTCGGCCGAGGGGTTCTTCTCGCAGACCCGGTCGGTCTATGTCAGCGCGAGCGGATGGACGCAGCTCGATTTCCAGCTCCAGCCGGATCCCACTTCATCGGTCGAGGAGCAGGAGCCGCGGGAGCGCCGCCTGTGGTTCGATTCCCCCATGCGCTCGAACCGCCGCATCCACTACCGCCTGGCTGAGACGGGCGAGCTGACGCTCGACGTGGTGGACATCTCGGGCCGCGTGATCGCGCAGCTCTGCGCCGGGCGGATGCCGGCCGGCGACCATGTCGTCATGCTCGAGCGCGGGCTGCCGGCCGGGACCTACTTCGTGCGGCTGAGCGCCGGCCCCGAGTCGATCGCCCGCAAGCTGCTGGTCATCGAGTAACGGCGGCGCGCGGTGAACCTGTGGCGCATCCTCGGGCTGGATCAGGACGATCCGGCCGCACGCACCCGCTACGGCCAGCTCTTCGACGAAGTGGCCCGCCTGCTCGCGGATCGCCCGGACGATGAGGTCAAGCTGGTCACGGGCTACGCCGGTCTCCTCGGCGTGACCGCCGATGCCGACGACGAGATCACGCCGGAGGAGGTGGACCGCATCGAGGCGATCTTGCGGGACGACCTGCGCCTCACCGCGGACCAGGTCGCGCCGATCCTCGCGCTGCTGCGCGACCACCGCGCGCAGCTCTTCGCGCTCGAGAAGCACGTCTATGCTCGCCTGGTGAACGACGTGGTCGGGCGGGAGCAGAAGCGGGAGCTGCTGCGGGCGCTCTTCCGCGTGGCGGCCGTCGATCGCTCGATCAACGCCGCGGAGGACCGCACGCTGTGGATGCTGGCCGACGCGCTCAACCTTTCCCACCGTGAATTCGTGACGGTGCGCGCCGAGTTCAGCGGCGATCGGGACGTGCTCAAGGACTGATCCGTGCCCGCCCGCGCCCGCCCGCGCCCGCCGGCAACCCTGTGTCCGCCAGCGAGCTGATGCCCACCAGCAAAGAGCCGCCCGGTCCTGGCGAGGACCGGGCGGCCCGAGAACCGCCGAGCCACCGGCGGATCGCTAACTCGATCGCTACTTCGACAGGATCATCTTGCGGGTCTCGGCCGTGCCGCTCGTCTCGAAGCGGTAGAAGTAGACGCCCGAGCTGAGCGCATGACCGGACTCGTCGCGGCCGTCCCACGCGATCATGTGGGTGCCGGCGTCGCGCTGGCCGTCCACCAGCGTGCGCACCAGGCGGCCGGCGGTGTCGTAGACCCGCAGGCTCACCGGTCCGCTGCTGGGGAGCTGGAAGACGATGCCCGTGGCCGCGCCGAACGGGTTCGGGCGGTTCTGATCGATCGCCGGCTGCAGCCGAACCTGCTGCACCTCGACGTCCGCCGGATCCACCCCGAAGCCGAACAGCTCGACGTTGTCCACGTACCACCCCTCGCGCACGGTCGCGCCGTCGGAGGTGAACCGGAACCGGAACCGCACCTGGCCATCGTGATCGTTGATCTCGAAGACCGACTCGGCCCAGTTGATGGTGCCGGAGTAGACCTGCGTCTCGGCCGGCAGGGGCCCCGGCGTGCTGCCCGTGCGGATCCGGTGCGTGTAGCCGCCCACCGGGAAGATCTGCTGCCAGGGGCCGCCGTCGAACGACGCCTCGACGAGGCCGCCGTCGTAGCAGTAGCCGGCGTAGGCGCCGCTGACCTCGGCCTCCATCCAGTGGCGGAGCTTGAGCCACGAGGTCGGGCGCAGGGTGCAGTCCCCGGACTGCAGCGCGCCATCGGCCAGGTTGGCGTAGCTGCCGCCCGTGGCCGAGCCGAACTTCCAGCTATGGGTCGGGCTGTAGGAACGCTGCGTCGAGTAATGCCACTCGTTGACGAACCCCGGGGTCGTCACGACGTAGCTCGTCCACCCGCCCGCTCCGGCTTCCATGTCGTCCCAGAAGCCGCCTACCGGCAGGCCAAAGTCGAGCTGGCCGCCCTGGCCCCAATCGGCGGTGACCGCCAGGTGCGCCAGGAGCATGTCCGGATCGGGGCAGTTCGGGGCGACGGTGAACGCGAAGGCGGGCGCCAGCAGGCCGGTGCCGCCGGCCGGGAGCAGGGCCAGCGTGGCGCCGGCTTGCGTGATCGTGACGTAGCCGCTGCTGATCGTCAGCATGGCCGCCACATTGGCTGCGTCCTCGCTGCCGGTGTTGCCCAGCGTGGCCGACAGGATGATCGTCTCGCCCGGCTCGATCCGGCCGTTGCCGTTGCCGCCGCCCACGTCGCTGACCGTCCACTGACTCAAGCCGATCACGGGCGCCTCGACCGGTATCGAGAAGAACTTCTCCCAGGTCATGCGATTGTCCGACTCCACCATCAGCGCGAAGGTGACCATGTGGCCGTCGGGGCAATCGGGCGCGATGACCAGATCGAAGTCCTCGGCCGGCGGGTTCTCGCCGCCTGCCAGGATGTTGCCGTAGGTCTCGTAGTTGTCGGTGATCGTGATGTGCGGGTCGGTCGTGGAGAGCGTGGCCCGCACGTTGGTCGCGGTTTCGGAGCCGACGTTCTTGAGGAAGACCAGCAACTCGATCGTCTCGCCGGCGTCGAAGCCGCCGTCATTGTTGCCCGCGCTGCCGCCCGTCATGTCGTCGTTGATGATCTTCTGGCCGATCGAGACGTAGGGGCCGGCCGGAGGAATGACCGGCACGAGCTCGTCGTGGCGGAAGTAGTCGGGCTTGGTGACCGTGATCCGCAGATCGCCCGGATCGGCCTGCGGGATGATGGGGATGTCCTGCGACAGCCCGGTCGCCGTGGCCACGCCGATGATCTCCCCGTCCACCGTCAGGGAGATCAAGGATCCGGCGGTGGCCTGGATCGTGAAGACATCGACGCCCACGAAGCAGACGCCGTCGTGCACGACGGTCAGATTCTGCGGCAGATTGGCGGCGAGCGGCATGAAGACGTCGCCGTGATGGTGGAACAGGTGCTGCGTGACCGTCTTGTCGCCGGGGTTGTAGGGCCAGCTGCTGGCCTGCAGGAAGTGCTTGCCCGAGCACATCCCGAAGCTCGGGTAGCGGAAATCGTGGTCGACGGGCTGCGGCCCGTAGTCGGGCATGAAGCCGTGCCACATGCTGTCGAACATCCCCCACACGTACGTGTCGTTCACGAAGGAGTAGGAGACCTCCGATGCCGCGTTCAGGCCCACCGCTCCGTAGGTCATCCGATGAAACTTCTCGGAGAAGCACTCGGATGAATAGTTGTACTTGCCCGTCAGGCAATTGATGCTGAAGACGAACGGATACTTCGTGTTGGTCAGTCCATTCAGGCTGGTGTTGTTGTAGGCCGGCTCGCCCCAGCCCGTCTCGGCGCCGTGGTCGCGGTGCATCAGCATGTAGGCGCCGGCGTTGATATCGTTGTTGATCCGCGTCGCGTTGCCGCCCCAGTCGGTCAAGTGCTGGGGCGTCGCCGGGATGTAGCCCAATCCGCTCGGGCCGAAGTAGTTCACCACGATCGGCGTGTTCGGGTTGCTCGACCAGGAGGTGCCCGGGGTTCCCGAGTAGATCGCGTACTCGCGGACCGGGTGCTTGCCCAGCACGTTCGCCTGGTGGCCGAGGATCACCTCGCAGCAGAGGATGAACCAGCGCTCCGTCTGCCAGCCGCCCGCGATGATCGGACGATCGTAGAAGTTGGGGTCGGTGTACGGCTGGCGCTCATAGGAGAGCATCTTGTTGATCATGTGCGCCAGCTCGGTCGCGTTGCGGGCACAGATCCGGCCGTGCGCCATGTCGGGCAGGTTGTCCCCGTTGACGTCGGCATACATGTTGTCCGACACGCAGTAGCTGTTCCAGGTCGGCGAGGTGATCGCGATGTCACGATCGCCGTCGCCCGAGCTGGGGTAGTCGCCCAGGATCATGAAGGCGACCGGCGGCACGTCCCAGGTGCTGTAGGCGTTGTTCAGCCAGCTCTCGATCTGGGCCGCGGTGGTGCCGGTCTGCGTCGTCGTGAAGACTTCGGTCGAGATCCCCTGCAGCTTGCGCCACGCCTTGAGCGAATCGGCCCACGCCACAAAGCCTGCGTCGGTCGGGGTGATGATCACATACTCCCAACCATAGCGGTTGCGATCCGGACGCGCGTTGAAGTCCACCGCCGGCAGGCTTGTGTAGTTCAGGAGGTGCTGCTCCAGGATCGGCTCCCAGAAGCGGCTGCGCAGCCGCTCCTCGCCGAACCGGCCGTTGCCGCCGACGAAGTCCACGCGCACCTCGAGCTCCGTATAGACCACCAGCTCGCGCGTCACGGGGTTGTACTGGAAGGGCGTCACGCCCACGATCACGGCATCCACGCCGCGCAGCACCATGGGCTCCGACAGCAGGACGGGACTGGCCGGGTAGTAGGCGTCGCGCCCGTAGATCGCGGCGTCCTCCTCGTAAACCAGTGGCGAATCGTCATCCTCGCGCGGAATCACCGGCGCCGGCGAGATTCGCACATCGCGGTACACCTGCGTCTGGGCCGCGACGATCTCCACGCGCGCCCGCGCCCCCTGCGGCACCGCCACGTAGCGACTCAGCCCCGGCAGGTCCGGCGCCCCCGCGTTGTTCGGCAGGATGACACCGGGCAACGAGAGCTTCTGATACTCCTGGTCCCCAATCGCCAGCGCATCGAGGCTGAAGGAATCCATCGCGAAGCGCAGCTCGACGCCCGCCGGCGCTTGCGAGGCGAGCGCCAGACCTGGCTGGCCCGTGCTGCCGGCCACGTGGATCACCTCTGCCAGCGCGGGCGGACAGAGCAGACTTGCGACCGCCGCCGCCAGAATCCCTGCGGTGGCTACGCACCGTGAGTTGAGTCTCATGGATGCCGACCTCCTACCGGGTGATACCCTGTCGCCGGCGCCTGTAGATGATTCCCCCTGGGGGCGGGACGCTGCCGGGGAAGGCGCCGCGACCTCCCTCACACGGAACCCCGACGATTCCGGATAACACTCGTACGCTACGAGGATACCACAGCTTGCGGCGGAGCCCATAGGATCCAGAGCGTCCCGCGGCCGGTCGAGATCTTCGGACCCTGGGAGGGGGCAGGTCGAGTCGTCCGCGTCGAGCGGAGCACGTAGCTATCGACACTGGAGTGAGTTACGGTGATGAGCGTGTGCGGCTGGACTGCCATCGGGGAGTGTGCTAGATTTGGTCCCGCTGTGGAGAAGCCGGGGAGATGGCATCACCAGCGGGTTGTCGCGTGCACCGGCTGATGAGAACCCAGGGCCGACCCAAGCGCCCAGGGCTTGCCGATCGCGACGGCCAGACACCCAGAGCGAGGATCACGCCGCAGCGTCAGCTTCTCCAGTCGTGCACGTCGGCGTGCCTCCCTCCCCGGCTCTCACTGCTCCGCAGGCCGCCTCCGGCGCGCGCCGGCTGTCCGGACGGCGCGTCGCGAAAAAGCAAGCCGGGGAGGGGTCGCCTCCCCGGCTCTTGTTTCTGCCCCGCAGGTTCCCGGCGCTACTGAATGCGAATGAGCTTGACGAGCTGCGCCTCGCCGCCCGCCAGCGCCCGGCAGTAGTAGGTGCCGGCCGGCACCGGCTGGCCGGCCTCGTCCTGGCCGTCCCAGGCGAACGGGTGGACGCCGGCCTGGATCGCGCCGTCGTGCAGCGTGCGCACCAGCCGGCCCGCCGCGTCGAAGACACGCAGCGTGGCGTGCGGCGCGTCGCTCGGGATGGCCAGCCGCAGCGTGGTCGCGACGGCGAACGGGTTGGGCTGCGAGTAGAGGGCGAAGGTCGACGCGTTGAGCGGCGCCGTCTCCACGCCCTGCGGATCCTGGAGCGAGACGATCTGGACGTCGTCGATCGTCCAGCCGCCGTATTTCCAGCCCGGATCGCTCTGCATGATGAACTTGACCTGCACCGAGGCGTTGCCGTCGGCGATCGCGCTGATGTCGTAGGCGACCGGGATCCAGCAGCCGCGGTCGAGGTGGTGCGTGGCGGTCTCGTTCGTCCAGACCTGCACGCCGTTGACCTGGATGATCGCCTTGTCGTACAGGCCCTGCTCCGAGCAGAGCGAGCGCCGGAACAGCAGGTGGGTGCGGTAGGAGTTGGTGCAGTTGACCACCGGCGACTGCAGATGGCAGGTCGAGCTGTTGTTGTAGAGCCCGTCGACGGTCCAGTAGTCCAGGTTGAGATCGGTGTTCCAGGCGTTCGAGCCTGAGAAGGGCTGCTCAGGATCCCAGTGGTTGGCGCGCGTGACGGCGTCCCCGAGCTGCCAGGTGTCGGTGCCCGCCGTGGCCCCGTGCGTCCATCCCGGGGCGCCGCTCTCGAAGGTGTCCTGGAACACGACGCTCACCGGCGACAGAAAGTCGAAGAAGCTCCACGTGAAGAACGTGTCGGCGTCGGTGACCGTGAGCTGGAACTCGAGCTTGGTGCCGGGCGCGACGCCCGTCGTGGCCTGCACGGTGAAGTGCGGGGCCACCGAGGTGACCGTCTCCCAGCGGGCCGCGTTGGGGAAGGTGGCCGAGCCGTCGACCACCGTGATGCCGGGCGTGAGCGCCACGAGCTCGGCCGAGATGCCGGTCGCCAGGCCGGTGCCATAGTTGGTGAGGTTCATCCTGAGTGTGGCGGTCTCGCCAGGGTCCAACTCGCCGTTGCCCCCGTCGATCCAGGCGTGATCGCGGTAGCCAACGCGGGTGGGCGAGGGCACCTCGATCTCCAGGGTCCGCGTGGGACCGCGCAGCGAGGCCGCGCCGTACTGGATCCAGCCGTAGCCGCCCGTGCCCCAGCCTGTGCCCCAGCTATTCTTGATCAGCCACGCGCCGTTGCCGCTGCAGGCGGCGTCGTCCCAGCCCATCAGCAGCACGGCGTGGTTGGTGGCGCCGCCGGCGATGTTGTAGCAGCCGCCGCTGTAGTACTGAAACGCGCCGCTTCCGTCGCAGTGCACATAGACCGGATGGACTAGGCAGGCGGCCTTGAGGTTGGGGATCGAGTGCGGCACGACGGTCGAGCCCGTCACCCGGACATAGTTGTCGCAGTTGCTGTGAATGCAGGGGTAGGTGCTGCTGCCGTAGTACGGGAAGCAGCTCCGCGCGACCGCGCCGAACCAGGTCCACAGATCGTAGCAGGAGACGTCGTCCCCACCGTTGCAGCTACTGCCGTACTCGTTGCACGAGACGCACTGCTGTTCGGAGAACATCACCATGGTGCCGGTCGTGATCTGGTAGAGGCCCTCGAGGGCCCCCACGGCCGCGAAGGCCCAGCAGGAGCCGCACGCGCCCTGCTGGCGCACGGGGCTGGAGATGCCCAGGGTGCGCCAGTCCCAGGAGGCGGGCAGGTCCCGGAGGCTCTCGGTCATGACCGCTTCACCGGGCTTGCGATCGCGCACGAGCTCCCGATCGCCCAGCGCCGCCTGGCGCACCTCGGGGGGCAGCATGACGAAATCGTTGAGGCCGACCGTGAAGGTCCCGCCATTCTCTTCCACGTACCGCTGGACTTCGGCCAGCTCCTGCTCCGGGTTCCACTCGCCGGTCGCCTTGGCCGGCGGAACCGCCGCGAGCAACAGGGCGATCAGCCCGAGAACCGTCCATGAGTTCCGGATCCGAACGTTGTTCAACATGAGATGCTCCTTCCGCCGCGCCGCAGTCTCAGTCCTCGGCGCCTTCCCGAATATGAGACAGATGCCAAACCACATAGAGTCTACCACATCCGGCGCCAGGCGCGCAGCATC
Source organism: uncultured bacterium (assembly GCA_964603725.1). GTDB lineage: Bacteria > Eisenbacteria > RBG-16-71-46 > CAIMUX01 > WJJG01 > CAZDKK01. Next base: position 39,966 of record CAZRWW010000012.1, on the reverse strand, counting down.
GAGAGCGGGTCCGGCGCTTCCGCCGGCCGGCCCGATGCCGCAAGGCCAGCCTTCTTGGCCAGCTCGCTCGGCCAGCTCGAGCGGCCAGCCCGAGCGGCCAGCCCGCTCGGCCAGCTCGAGCATTGCGCCCCACCGGCAAGCGACCGATGATACTGGGGTTGCGGGTGCTCGGCGCAGGGGGTCGGCCGGGGGCGTCCCCGGGGCAACCGGCCCTCCGAGCGACTGGCTGGAATCAGCCGGGGCGACGGGGGAGGGGCAGGCGAACGGCGGGGAGTTCCCCCGCGGGCGAAGGAGGCGTGATGGAGACGGCGGGCCGGCCTCGCACTGCGCCTGCGGACCGCCGAAGCCCCTCGCCGGCGAGGCCCCGCCTTGTCTACGCCGATGACGGCGGTGCGATCCGCGACCATCCCCGCCTGCTGGCCCTGGGCGATCGGGGCGGGGAGCCCGTGGAGCTGCCGGCGGCGGCGGCCGAGATCATGCCCCTGCCGCGCGGGAGCGACCTCTTCATGCTGCCCGGCCGCAGTCCGATCGGCTGGGATGCCGAGCGCCGACAGATCGTGACGGTGGATACCGACGAGCACGGGCGTGCGGTTCATGCCGTGGCGGCCTTCCTGGCGCCGGCGCACACGTGCACGCTGCTCGCGGCCTACCGGACCAGGCCCGGCGCGCCGGCTCTGCCGCTGTTCTCCTACGGCGCGGTGGGGTTTGCGCGCGGACGCTACTGGGCGGCGGGCCGGCGCGTGGATCCCGACCAGCGCCAGGACCCCTGGCGCTTCGATGAGCGCGCGATCGCGGCGTCCGTCGAACGCCACCTGCGGGAGAGCCCGGACAACCGGTTGCTCCAGCAGCTCCGCCGCTGCGCGCTCGAGTACCACTGCCGGGCGGCTCAGAACTTCTTCCTCGGACGCCACGAGGCCCCGCTGCCGACGAGCGTCGCCTGCAACTCGCGCTGCCTGGGCTGCATCAGCCTGCAACCCGACGGCAGCTTCAAGGCCGCGCACGATCGGTTGAGCGAGCCGCCGCCGGCGCGCGATGTGGCCCAGGTGGCGCTCGCGCACATCCGGCGCGTCCCCCGGGCGGTGGTCAGCTTCGGACAGGGCTGCGAGGGCGAGCCGCTGCTGATGCGCGGGCTCCTGCGCGAGGCCATCGAGCTCATCCGCGCCGCCACGCCCGAAGGCACGATCAACTTGAACACCAACGCCAGCCTGCCCGATGTCGTCGCCGAGCTGGCCCGGGCCGGGCTGGACAGCATGCGGGTGAGTCTCAACAGCGCGCGCGCCGACCTCTACGAGGCCTACTACCGGCCGCGCGGATACGGTTGGGCTCAGGTCGTGGCGTCGATCCTCCAGATGACCGGCCGCGGGCGCTTCGTGAGCCTGAATCTGCTCTACTTCCCGGGCGTCACGGATCGACCGGCGGAGGTGGAGGCGCTGGCGGCGCTGATCGGCGAGACCGGTCTCGAGATGATTCAGCTGCGCAATCTCAACATCGACCCCGAGCTCTATCGGGGCCACTTGCCGCCGGGCGCGCTGGGGCCCGGCATGGGTCTCGAGGCCTTCCTGCGGTCGGTGCAGGCGCGCCACCCGCGGCTCCGCTTCGGTTACTTCAATCCGCCGCGCGAACGCTATCTGGACTGGCGAGCCGCGGGCGCGGCGGGCGAGCGGGGAGCGGCGGGCGAGCGGGGAGCGGCGGGCGAGCGGGGCGCGGCGGGCGGGCCGGGCGCGGCGGGCGGGCCGGGAGCGGCGGGCGGGCCGGGCGCGGCGGACAGCCCGCACGCGGCGGGGCGCCCGGGTGGGCCGGGAGACGAGTGCCCCTGAAACCCCGCCCAGGGCCGCCGGTAGAAGTCGGTGCGGCTTCCGGCGACAGCCGCGCGGGAGGCGTCCCAGTCGAGGAGGGCTCCGTGAATTGCGAACTGCCCGGCCGGGCGCGACCGGCCCTGTGCGCGCAGGCACTCCGATCCTGCTCAGCGGTTCTCTTGCTTCTGGCCGGCAGCTTCGCCGCGGCTGCCCCCGTGGGCGGGGCGCCGGCCGAAGCGCGCGTGATTCTGCGTGAGCTCACGGTCCCGCTTCCCGCGGCGGAGCTCACGCTGGACGGACGGTGGTCGGCGCTGAACGTGTCCGGGGGCGAGCTGGCGGGGTTTCCCGGCGAGCCCGAACTGCCTTCCCTGCGCATCCAGCTGAGTCTCGAGGCGGGCGAGGTCGTGCGGTCCGCCTCGCTCGAGGTCACCGAGCTGGACGTGCTGCGCCTCGAGAAACCGCTGCGGCCCTACGCCGGGGGGCGCTCGACGGCCGATGAGGTGCCCGCCGTGGCGGATCCCGACCCCGTGATCTATGCCAGCGACGCCCTCTTTCCGGCCGAGGGGGCGCGGGTGGTGGCGAGCTTCTCGCTCTCCACCGGGGCGCGGTTCGGCGTCGTGCGCGTCCACCCCTGGCGCGTGCGGCCGCGGTCGGGGGAGCTGGCGGTGGCGCGGCGGGCACTGCTGCGGGTGGAGATCGAAGCGGCGGACGCGGCCGGCGAGACTGCTCGGAGCGCCGCTGGCAGCGCGGGGGAAGCGGGCGGGCCGGATGCTGTCACAGCCACCGGCGCGCTGCAGGCAGTGCCCCCGGCCGCGGGCGGCCCCGCGAGCTATGTCATCATCACGGGCGACGATCCCGCGATGGTCTCGGCCTGGCAGCGCCTGGCGGACTGGAAGACCGCCACGGGCGACCCGGCCCTGGTGGTCACCACCGACTGGATCGAGGCGAGCTACCCGCAGGCCGCCGATCTGTCCGAGCGGATCCGCCTGTTCCTGCGCGACGCGCACCTGCACGCCGGTCTCCGGGCGGCGCTCTTGGGCGGCGACGTGGAGCTCGTGCCCACGCGGATGGTCGGCAGCGCGCCGAACGACCTGCCCAGCGACTACTACTACGCCTGCCTGGACGGCAGCTGGGATGGCAACGGCAACGGCATCTTCGGCGAACGCCCCCAGGACGCCCCCGACCTCGTGCCGGAGATTCACGTCGGGCGCGTGAGCGCGCGCAGCGCCGCGCAGGTCGAGGACTTCCTCGCCAAGTACTTCGCCTATGTGCAAGCGCCGCCGGAGGACGGCTACCTCGATCGCACGCTCATGCTGGGCGAGGTGCTGTTCCACTCGGCCTGGTCGCGCTCCGGGCGCGGGCCGGGCATCCCCGACTGCAACGAGTGCGTTCCGGATAGCTGCCGGATCTACCAGGGTGAGACGGTCTGCGTGTCCTGGGACGGCGCCCATGATTGCTTCAAAGCCGAGGACGCGATGCTCGAGGCCGGCTACCCGGGCGCGCTGACCTTCTTGCTCGAGCGCTCCGAGTATTGGGCGGCCAACGAGCCGATCCACGTCTCGGAGGTCGAAAGCCGCGCGAGCACGCTGGCGCATCTGTCGGCGGGCTACAACTTCGTGCTGCACGTCGGCCACGGCGCCTGGGACCGCTGGGCGGTCGGCGACGGGCGCCTGCTCACGGCCGACTTCCCGCTGCTGGCGAACGGCGAGCACGAGCGCTTCTTCACCGCTTACGGCGTCAACTGCAGCTCGGCTTCCATCCACCTGGACAGCTTCGGCGAGCAGCTCGTCCTGCTGCCGGGGCAGGGCGCTCTGGCCTACATCGGCTCCACGTACTCGTCGAGCGCCGGCTGGGCCGCCGAGCTCGCCGCGGACTTCGTCCACTATCTGTTCATCACGGAAGGCGGCACGCTGGGCGACGGTTTCTACGGGTCCTCGGCCGCCAACGCCGGGATAGGCGATCGGATCATCTTCGGGCGGGCGCTGATCGGCGAGCCGGGCATGCTCGTCTGGCGCGCCACGCCCGGCCGCATGGCGGTCGCCGTGCCCGCGGAGGTCCCGCTCGGCACCGACTCGCTGGAGGTTGCGGTGAGCGACGCGGGCGGCGGCCAGGCGCTGCCCGGAGCGCGCGTCTGCCTGCAGAAGCCGGGCGAGGTCTACACGGTGGCGCTGACCGGAGCGGACGGCACCGCGCGTCTGCCCTTCTTCCCGCCGACCGCGGGGACCTTCCAGGTGACGGTGACGGCGGCGACGCATCGCCCGGAGACGCGCGCCGGAAGCGTGACCGGCCCGGCGGCCGCCGCCGCGCTGCGCCTGACGGAGTTGGCGACCGGCGACGGGGATGAGCCCGGCGCGCGGGGCAACGGCAATGGGCGCCTCGAGCGCGGGGAGACCGCGCGACTCGCGCTGGTGCTCGAGAACCTCGGTTCGATCGCCTCAGAGCCGGTCGCGGCCGAGCTGCGGATCGTCGCGGCGCCCGCAGGGCTGCTGGCGCTCGCCGACTCGACGGCGACGCTGGCCGCGATCGCGCCGGGAGCGACGGGGCGCGACGACGAGGCCTTCCTCGTGGCGGTCGATCCATCCGCCGGCGACGCGCAGTTCGGCGCCGCGGATCTGGTGACGGTGGACTTGGCCGTCGATGTCATCAGCGGCGGCGCGCGGAAGACCTTCGCGGTGCCGCTGGCGGTCAGTCGGCCGCGCCTCGCGCTCGACGTCAACCGCTGGGAGCGGATCGACGCGAACAGCGCGCGGCTGTGGGTGGGGCTGGCGAACACGGGCCGGGCAACCGCCAGCCGCCTGCGATGCGAACTGACGCCGGCCGCGGACGACTCGGCCGGCTCGACGATCGTTCCCGGGCATCTCGCGGTCTCGGATCTCGAAGCGGGGAACGCCGCGAGCGCGGGGCCTTTCACGGTCACGGGCGAGGCGGGCGCGGTGGGGCGCCTGCGCTTCACGGTCATCGACACGCTGCACGCCGCGGCGCCCCCGCTGCACGATCGCACCCTCGCGACGAGCGCGCCCGCGGCTCCCGTCGGTCTGCAGGCCACCGGTCTGCGCGAGGCGGTGGAGCTGCGCTGGGAGGCGCCGGAGGGCGAGCCGGGACTCCCGCTGGCGGGCTACGTCGTGTACCGAGCCGCGGAAGACGAGACGACATTCACCGCGGCCCACGCGGGCCTGCTGCGCCGTCACCGCTATTTCCTGGATGCGCACCTGGCCGACCTGACCCGCTATCGCTACCTCGTTCAGGCGGTCGACGAGGGCGGCAATCCGGGCGCGGCCTCGGCGGCCGTGTCCGTGTCGACCTCCCCGGGAGTGACCGCCGGCTGGCCGCAGCATTTCCAGTACGGCTCGCAGCCGGCGGCGCCGCTGATCTGCGAGCTCGACGGCCTGCCGGGGCCGGACGGCTGCGTCCATGCGCGGGAGATCCTCTTCGGCGGCGACCTCCTGCACGCCTACCACGGCCCGGGGTCCGAGGTGGCCGACGGCGACGACAACGTGATCACCTCGGGCCCCTTCTCGCCCGACCCGGCGGGGCTGGCCCCCAAGTACGAGTTCCGCGGCAAAGCCGCGGCGGCCGATCTCGACGGCGACGGCGTCGTCGAGGTGCTCGCGGTGTCGCGCCAGTACCGGCAGCTCATGTGCTGGGGCCCGGCGGGCGGCGAGCCGCGCTGGACGGCCTCCGTCCCCGCCAGCATCGCCTGGCGCACGCCGGTGCTGGCCGACCTCGATGGCGATGGTCTTCTGGAGGTGATCGTGACCGGCGGCCCCGCGGACCACGAGGGCGTCCTGGTGTTCAACCACGCGGGCGAGCCGTTCCTGGATGGAACCGACGGGCAGATCGTCGATCTGGGCGACCGGCACCTCTACCACTCGCCGGCGGTCGGCGATGTCGACGGCGACGGCTCGCTCGACATCGTGCTGCCGACCCGCACGGGCAAGCTCTTCGCCGTCGCCGGAACGACGGGCACATTCCTGCCGGGCCTGGACGGCGTCGCCCTCAGCCAGTGGCAGCCGGATCAGACCGGTCGCGGCTCGCCCACGCTGGCCGACGTCGACGGCGAGCCGGGGGACGAGATCTTCTTCGTGACGACGGGGTTCCTCTGGGCTTTCGACGGCCGCGGCGAGCTGCGCTGGCGCGCGGCCTTCGACGTGCCGTTCGGAATCACCAGCAGCACGGATCTCTATCCGGAGCCGGCGCTCGGCGACATCGACGGCGACGGCGAGCTGGATCTGGCCGTGGTGGAGGCAGGCGGGCGGCTGTGGGCGCGGCGCGCGCGCGACGGCGCGGTGCTCGCGAGCTTCCCGGTCGATCTCGAGCGCGGCCAGTCGGTCAAGTACGGCTCCTGCATCCTGGCCAACGCCGACAGCGATTCGTTGCCCGAGATCGTCTTCGGCGATGGCAACGGACGCATCTACGCCTACACGGCGGCGGGCGAGCCGGCGCGCGGGTTTCCGATCGAGTTCGGCGGCAACTTCGCCAAGATGGCGCTGGCCGCCTGGGACGTCGACGGCGACGGCTATCAGAACCTCGTCGCCCAGTCCGAAGGCGTGCAGAAGCTGGCTGTGTACGATCTCACCCAGGCCCGGTTCGATCCCGCCCACAATCCCTGGCCGATGCAGCACCGCGACGCGCGCAACAGCGGCCGCTACGAGGACCCGGCCCGGGCGGTCACCATCACCGGTCCGTCCGCGCAGGTGAGCGCGCAGGGGCGCGTCGCGCTGCGGTGGTCGAGCAGCGGGACCGCGTCGATGTTCGAGGTGCGGCGGTGGGGCCCGCGGGCGGGCAGCCTCCCGGGTCCCCTGCGCCGGGTGGGCCGCGTCACCGGTTCGGCGGGCGGCGGGCTCGGCCCGCACGCGATCGGCGACACGCTGGAGACGGTGGGCACGTACAGCTACTGCATCAATCCGATCGGCCGCGACGGTCTCGAACAGCCCGGCGCCTCGCTGGCTGTCGAGTGGACGGGCGCGACCGAGAGCCGCTTCGCGTTCGACGGCGTGCGACCCAACCCGCTGCTGGGGGGGCGTGCGCAGCAGGTTCTCTTCCAGCTACCGGGGGACGCGGGGGCCGTCGTGCCGGTCGAGCTGCACGTCTTCGACGTGCAAGGCCGCCGGGTGCGGACGCTCCTCGACGAACCCGTCGCGCCGGGGCCGGTCACGGTCGAGTGGCAAGGGCGCGACGACGCGGGGCGCCCGCTGGCGACGGGATTGTACATCCTCCGACTTGCGGCGGTGGGGAAGACGGAGAGCCGGCGGGTGCTGCTCGTGCACTGAGCGCGATCCGCCGGCCGCGGCCGAGCGCGGCCGTGCAGCCCGTTGTCTCGGGTCCCGCCGGCCGCGGCCACGCGGGGGGCTCGGCCGCCGGCTTGCGCCGCGCGGCATCCGTGTGGGGGCGGAGCCCGACCTACCGCTCCAGGACCGCGCGATACACCGCCACGGTCTTCGCGGCCACGGCGTCGGGGTGAAACCGCTCGCGCGCCTCGGCCGCGATCCGCGTCGACATCGCCGCGCGCTGCGCGTCGTCGTCGAGCAGCCGGCGGATCTGCTCCGCGCACGCCGCGACGTCGCCCACCGGGAAGAGCGCCGCGGTCTCGCCGTCGCGCACCATGTGAGGCACGCCGCCCGCGGCCGAGGAGACGGTGGGGAGACCGCAGGCCATCGCCTGGGCGATGATCTGCGGTGCGGTCTCCTCGCGCGAGGAGAGGACCAGCAGCTCGGCGCGCGCGTACTCGTCGAACAGCGTCTCTTGATCAACCCCGCCGGTCAGGACCACCGTGTCGTTCAGGTTGTGCTGCGCGACCAGCCCGCGCACTTGCGCCTCGCTGGCCGGGTTGGCGAGCGGACCGACGATGCGAAGCTGGAGGTTCGCCAGCCACGGCGATGCGAGTCGTCCGGCGGCGCCCGCGGCCTCGCCGTCCCGCGCCGCGGCCTCGCCTTCCCGCGCCGCGACCTCGCCATCCCGCGCCCCGGTGCGGCCACCTTGCGCTTTCAGCAGCGCCACCGCCGCGATGAGATCGCCCACCCGCTTGCGCGGCACCACGGTGCCCGCGAACAGCAGGCGCCCGCGCTCGGGTCGCCGCTCGATGCAAAAGAAGCGCTCCTCGATCGGGTTCTCGATGTAGTGCGCCCGCGCGGTCAGCAGCGGGCCGTAGATCGACGTCAGGTAGCGCGAGATCACGATCATGTCGGTCGCGCGGTGGAAGATCTCGCGCTCGGTGCGATCGAGCAGCGTCTTGCGGAGCGCGCCGGAGGCGTCGAGGGCGTGGCGCTTGAGCAGCGCGCTCTCGACGAAGATCACGCCGTGGGGCGTCACGACCGCCGGCCGCCCGCACCGCACCGCTGCCAGGCCGTGGCGGTCCTGGCCCTGGCCGTGCACGACGTCGGGCGCGAGGGCGCGCACCGCGCGCAGCAGGCGCGGGACGTCGTGGGCGCGGCAGGTGGCGAGGCGCGGGAGCGGCAGACGGGGCAGGAAGTGCACGTGGAGATCGCCCACCCGGCGGTAGCGCTCCGCGGGGTTGCGCGTCGCGCAGACGACGTGGCACTCCACATCGGCGCGGCGCGCCAGGGCGTGGGCGAGGACGTGCGTCACCGACTGGACGCCGCCGCCGTGAATCGCGTCCTCGCGCACCGGGTACTCGCCCAGCAGGGCGACTCGCAGGCGCTTGCCCGCTTCCGCGCCGGTGCCCGCGCCGTTGCGCGCGTTCATGTGGCGTTCCCGGCAATGAGCCCGAGGTGGACGGCCAGGCGCCGCAAGCCCTCTTCGAGCGGCACGCGCGGGCTCCATCCCAGCGCGCGCAGCTTGGCGATGTCGCCCGAGAGCACCTCGATGTCGCCCTTCCACGACGGCAGCCCGTAAACGACCTCGGTGCCCGTGAGCCCGAGCGTGTTCAGGATCAACCCCACCAGCTCGCGGATCGTGACCGTGCGACCGCCGGAGATGTTGATCACCTCGGGCCCCGCGAGGGGCAACTCTCCGGCCAGCAGCAGGGCGCGGGCGGTGTCGTCGACGTAGGCGTAATCGCGCTGCTGGCGGCCGTCGCCGAGGACCTCCAGCCGCCGCGGATCGCGCGCCAGCTTCATCATCAGATCGTAGGCCACGTAGCGCGGCTGACGCGGGCCGTAGGTGTTGAAGATGCGCGCGGCGCACAGCTCGAAGTCGAACGTGTGGGCGTATCCCCACAGCAGCCGCTCGGAGGCGACCTTCGAGGCGCCGTAGGGCGAGATGGGGTTGAGCGGGTGCTTCTCGTCCACCGGCGTGTACTGCGGCGGGCCGTAGACCGCGGCGGTGGAGGCGTAGACTACGCGGCGCACGCCGTGACGCACGACCGCGTCGGCGACGTGGTAGGTCCCAACGGTGTTCGTGTGAAAGTCGTAGTCGCGATCGTCGACCGAGGCGGGCACCGAGGCGTTGGCGCCGATGTGGAAAACCACCCGGCAGCCCGCGACTGCCTCGTCGACCGCCGCGGCGTCGCGCAGGTCGGCGATGCGCAGATCGATCCGCTCCGCGCTGGCGTCAAGATTGGCTTCATCGCCGGCCTGTAGATTGTCGAGCACGCGCACGGCGGCGCCCGCCGCGACGAGGTGATCGACCACGTGCGAGCCGATGAAGCCCGCGCCGCCCGTCACGAGGACGGGGACGCCGCGCCAGGCGCCGCGGCCGCTCGTCCCTTGGGGCTCGGGGGCTGCCGCTTGGGGCTCGGGAGCTTCTTGGGTCATGCTCGTTTCGCTCCTGTGAGATCGGCTGGGCCCGCCGAGCCCGATCCGCCGCAGAGATTCGCGGCGCCGGTCCGGGCTCCGCCCGCGTCGGAGGTCCGCCGCGCTTCCGGCCAGCTCGCGACCGCCCAGGGTCGCGCACAAGTCCCGACGATGCTAGCAGAAAGGGCGACGGGACGGCAATCCGCCGAATCCAGTTGTCGCTGCGACGCCAGGAAGCCTAGCATCTACTGCGGAAGCGACGAACTGCGAGCGTACTCAAGCGGACGTAGCGAAAGGAGGCTCGCCATGATGCGCACGTTCCACTTGGGGACGACCGTCCTCCTCAGCTTGATCGGCCTCACCCTCGGCCACGCCGCCGCGGCGGTTCCGGAGCGCGGCTCGGATCCCGGTGCCCATGGTGCCCGCGGGGTTCAACCGCGGTGCCTCGGAGGCGCCGGCGGGAGCGACGCGAGCGAGGCGCTGCGCAGCGACCCGGTGCCGGGAGACGAGCGCTGGTGGCGGGGCTTCGGCAATCCCGCGCCCATCACCGGCGTCGATGGGCGCGTCGTGGCGATGCTGGAGTACCAAGGCTTGCTCGCCGTGGGCGGCGACTTCGTCTGGGCCAGCAACACCCGCGTCAACCATATCGCCCTGTTGAGTGAGAGTGGATGGCAAGCCCTGGGAACCGGCATACCAGGGTCCGGGGGGCGGGTGTTCGCCCTGGCTGTGTATGAGGGCAAGCTGATCGTGGGAGGGTTGTTCGCAGAGGCCGGGGGCGTGCCGACCGCCTGCATCGCCGCGTGGGATGGCATGCAGTGGTATCGGCTGGGAACCGGGTTGAGTGACCGGGCAACTGCCTTGCTGGCTCACGAAGGCAGCCTGTACGCAGGTGGGTTCTTCCTGCAGGCCGGAGGCGCGCCGGCTCTGCACATCGCCCGCTGGGATGGGTCGCGCTGGCATCCTGTCGGCGACGGGCTCGAAGGGACATGCGTCCGCTGCCTCGTGGTTCACGATGGGGACTTGTATGCAGGGGGCTCGTTCCACAGGTCGGGAGAGGTGGTCTGCAACAACATCGCCCGTTGGGACGGCGTTCAATGGCAAGGGCTGGGTCTGGGCGTGGACGATGAAGTCTACGATCTGCTCGCGTCCGACGCAGGCCTGATCGTGGCGGGGATGTTCGACCTCGCGGGCGGTGAAACCGCCAACCATATCGCGTGCTGGGATGGCCAGGACTGGCGTGGATTGGCGTCTGGAACGAATGGCGGGACGTACGCGTTGGAGCACCACAACGGTGAGCTCTGCGCCGGGGGGGACTTCACTCAGGCCGGAGGGCTGCCCGCGGCGCACATCGCCCGGTGGGACGGCTCGGCCTGGCGCAACGTGGGAGCTGGCACGGACGGGTACGTCCGGGTGCTGAGCGGTCGCAGTGGGTTGTTGATCGCCGGGGGCGACTTCGACCATGCCGGCGGCGAGCCGGTCGAGAACATCGCCCAATGGGATGGCCTCGGGTGGAAGCCGACGGGATGCCGGTCGCTGCCCGGTCTGGGCCTGGATGATGACGCCTACGCCCTCGCGGTCCACGGGGCCGACCTCGTCGCCGGCGGCCGGTTCCAGCGCGCGGGCTACGTGCAGGCCGGCCGTGTCGCTCGGTGGGACGGGTCGCGATGGCTGCCCCTCGGATCGGGAGTCAATGACTGGGTGGAAGCCCTGACAGCTTTCGAGGGCGATCTGATCGCCGGGGGGTGGTTCACGCAGGCGGGCGGCGTGCCCTGCAATCACATCGCCCGCTGGGATGGGTTGCAGTGGAATCCGATGGGCGCGGGACTGGATCTACAGGTCCTCGCTCTGGCGGTGTACCGGGGCGAGCTGTATGCCGGCGGACGGTTCTCCGAGCACTTCGGTGTCGCCGGTGACCGCATCGCTCGCTGGAACGGCGCCGGGTGGGTCCCGGTGGGCGGCGGCATCGACTTGAACGATCCCTGGTGAGACATCGTGATGACCCTGGCCGTGTGCCAGGACATGCTGATCGTGGCAGGGTACTTCTCGAGCGTCGGCGGCGGCATTCCCGCCCACAGCATCGCCGGCTGGGACGGCGCGATGTGGCGCGTCTTGGGATCGGGCATCGGGTCGGGAGCGATGTTCGATTACCAGTACGTCTTCGACGTGACCGAACACGGCGACGGGATCGTCGCCGGGGGCAACTTCTTCACGGCCGGAGGCGCGCCGGCCGGCCGCATCGCCCGCTGGGACGGCGAGCAGTGGACGACGCTCGGGTCGGGGACGACCGGCGACGTCTATGCAGTAGCCTTCGGCGCCGGCCGCCTGTTCGCGGGGGGAGGCTTCCACAATGCCGGCGGCGTGCCCTGCGGGCACATCGCCAGTTGGGACGGTGAGAGCTGGGGCGCGCTGGGATCAGGGGTCAACGATGATGTCGCGGTAGGCGGCTTGCTGTGGCACAATGAGTGCCTGTTTGTCGGTGGGGAGTTTGTTGTGGCCGGCGGCAGCCCGTCCTGGCACATCGCCCGCTGGTTGGGCGCCGGGACCGGGGCGGAGGCTGTGGCCGAGTCGTCGATGACGCCGGGCGCGTGGCTGGGCTGTCCCAGCCCCTACCGTGCCGGTCAGCAGATCACGCTGGCCGCATCGCTGGGGACGCCCCTGGAGGTCGCGATCTACTCGGTGAACGGCCGACTCGAGCGCGTGCTCTTCCACGGGGCGTGGAACGGCGGCCGGGTTGTCTGGGATGGGCGAACGCAGAACGGCGCGACCGCTGAAGCGGGAATCTACTTCTGCCGCGCTCGCGCGGCAGGATGGGAGATCAGCCGCAAGGTCCTGCGCGTTCGCTGATCGCGCCGCCGGTGCGGGCCTTGGCGGCCGGCGCGTCGCGTCGCAGGCGACGAAGGTGGGCCGCCGGACGCGGCGCAGCGCGGGTCATCACGGTCGGCCGCTCAGGATTGGCACCAACAGGGGGAATCAGGTGATGCCCGAGTCCACGAAGCTCCTTCTGTACGAAGAGATCACGCTGCTGGCTCTGCGCGAGGAGGCCGGCACCGTCATCGGGTCGAGCACCTATCCCTATGCCGTCGCCGGGGCGATCGCGGCCGAGTTGCTCCTGGCGGGGCGGATCCGCGTCGAGGAGGGCAAGAAGCAGCTCGTCGAAGTGGTCAGCGCGGAGCGCCTCGGCGACCCCCTATTGGACGAATGCCTGACGCGCATCAAGACCGCCAACCGGCGGGCCAGGCTGCGCGATTGGGTGTCGCGCTTCTCCCGGATCAAGAACCTCAAGGGCCGCGCGGCGGGCAGTCTCTGCCGGCGCGGCGTCTTGCGCGTCGAAGAGAAGGCGGTGCTGCACATCTTCCGCCAGAAGATCTATCCCGAGATCGATCCGCGGCCCGAGCGCGAGATCCTCGGGCGCCTGCGCAAGGCGATCTTCTCCGATACGCGGCAGGTCGACGCCGCCACGGTCGTCCTAGTGGCCCTGGCGCAGTCCGCCGAGCTGCTCGCGGCGCACTTCCCGCGCGGTGAGCTGCGCGCGCGCAAGGCGCGCCTGAAAGAACTGACCAGCGGAGAGGTGGCGGGCAAGGCCACGCGCGAGGCGATCCAGGCCATGCAGGTGGCGGTCACGATGGCGGCCGTCCTGCCCGCGACCGTCGCCGCGCACGGACGCTAGCCCGGGGACGGCCAGGGTCAGGGCTTGACTGCCAGGTAGACCCTGGCCGTCAGGGTCCCCTTCCTCTCGCGATCCATGTAGACCGTAAAGGGAAGACTGCGCCGTAGGGTGAAGCCGCTTTCGGTGACCCAGTCGTGGATCTGCTCGGGGCTGTGGCGGTGCATCGTCATGCTGCCGCCCGACTTCGTGTGCTCCGGCCCGACCACCAGCTCCGGCCCTTCGCCGGGGGCCCGGTCCAAAATGACGAAGATGAACACCCCTCCCGGGCGCAGGATCCTTCCACACTCCGCGAACAGCGCGGAGGGCCTGCTGAAGAACTGCAGCACGCCAAGACAGACGGCGTGATCGATGCTCTCCGAATCGAAGGGGTAGGGCACGACGGTCAGGTCATGGCGCGTCAGGTCGGTGAACCCCTTGGCGCGGCACGCGGCGAGCATCTCGGGCGCGATATCAATCCCGCGCACGCTGAGGCCGGCCTGGCGGAACAGGAGCGACGACAGCCCCGTGCCGATCCCGATGTCCAGAATCGACTGGCCCGATCGGATGTGCGGGTAGGCCAGACCGAAGGCGAGCTCCGGTCCCAGCCAGCCGGTCGCTTCCGCCTCCTCATCGTAGGCGGCGGCCATCTGTCGCACCTGGTCATCACTCAAGGCCCTACCGTGCGGCGAAGCGCTGCTCGACATGGAAAGCTCCTTGTCGCGGGCCGCACGGCCGCGGCCCGCGATCTAGTGGAACAACTCCGCGAAGAAGCCGCGCATGTGCTCCCAGGAGCGGCGATCCGCCGCCGCCTGGTACGCGGCCCCGCGCGACGGATCGTCCCCGGCCTCCTTCTGCGTGAAGGCGTGCACCGCGCCCGCGTACATGATGAGCTGGTAGTCGACGTGCGCGGCTTCCATCTCCTTGATGAAGCCCGCCACGGCCTCCTGGCTCACGTGGGGATCGACCGCCCCGTGACACACGAGCACCTTCGCCTTGATGGCCCGCGCGTCCTCAGGGTTGGGCGTGTCCAGGCTGCCATGGAAGCTCACCACGCCGGCCAGGTCGGCGCCCGCGCGGGCCAGCTCGAGCACGCCGCCGCCGCCGAAGCAGTAGCCGATGGCCGCGATGCGGGCCGGGTCGACCAGCCGATGCTCCTGCAGGCGCGCCAGCCCCGCCGCCAGCCTCTGGCGGAAGAGCGCGCGGTCGCCATAGTACTTGCCCGCCTGCTCCCGCGCCTCATCCACGTTGCTCGGCCGGATGCCGCGGCCATAGACGTCTACCGCCAGGGCGACATAGCCCTGCTCGGCCAGCATCCGGGCGCGCAGGCGCTCGTTCTCGCTCAGGCCCATCCACTGATGCACGACGAGCACGCCGGGACGGCGACCCTGCACGGCATCATCATAGGCCAGATAGCCTTCGAGGGTCACGCCCTGGTCGTCATGGGGATCGTCATAGGCCAGGGTCTCGGTGACCACCTTGGCGCCGGCGGGCAGCGCCCCGAACAAGACGATCGCCAGAAACATGGCGATCCTTGCGATTCTGTCCATCGTTACCTCCATCTCCCGGGCTTTTCGATCGACGCTGTGACGGGTAGCAACCGCCGGGGCTGAATCGGGTTCCCGGCCGGCGGATGAGACCCACGCGCGCCGCGCGCGGCTGGGGTTCAGAGCCTGGGACGACCGCGTCCTGCTCCTGCGCGGGCCCGCGCCCGCTCCGCACATGAGCCCATTGCGGCCGGCAACTCTGTGGGCTATGCTTCCGTAACTCCCCCGCACTCCCCGCCATACCTCAGGAGGTCAACCATGAAGACGCCGCTGCGGCTGGCGGCCGTGCTTGCTGTATGTCTCCTGTTGCCGGCCGTCGCCGCGCTGCTGCCCTCTGTCTCGGCGCAGACGGGCGACGCCCAGCCCATCCGGATCCTCATGATGATGGGCAACCACGTGGGCGGCTACCACTACTACACGCGCGATCTATGGGAGCAGTGCGGGTGGGACCTCACGGCCGCGGGGCTGGCGCCGACCCTCCAGCCCTGCAACCTGGGCGTTGCCTTCCATGTGGACACCCTGATCACCCAGATTGTGGATCTCTCGGGGTACGATTGTTTGGCGATCATGCAGACCAAGGCGTACGACGGTCTTTCCCACAGCGACCTGCTGGCCAGCCCGGAGGCGATCGCGCTCGTGCAGCAGGCGGTGGCGCAGGGGCTGCTGGTAGTGGCGACCTGCGGAGGCGTGCGCGTGCTGGCGGCCGCGGACGTCATCGCCGGGCGGACCGTCACGGGCTACGCCGCCTATGCGCCCGAGTACATCGCGGCCGGCGCCACCTACGCCGGCGACGATGTGCCTCCTATCCTCGACGGGACGATCCTGACGAGCGCGCACGGGCGCTACTACTGCCAGCAGATCACCGAGACGATGCGCGCCTACTTCGCGACGCGCGCGGCCGCGCGGGCGGGAGCGCAGGCAGGGAGGGGCGAGCGATGAAGCGTACAGCCCTGGTCATCCTCGTGCTGGCGGCGACAGCCGGCGGCGCAGCCCCTCAGCTCAATACGATCTGGATCCATACCTACGGCGGATCCTCGGCCGATGGCTTTCGGGCGGCGATGCCCACCAGCGACGGCGGCTTCGTGGCGGTGGGGCACACGTACTCCTTCGGCGCCGGCGACGTGGACCTCTACGCCGTCAAGACTGATGCGGCCGGCGATACGCTGTGGACGAGGACCTTCGGGGGGCCCGGCCCGGACTGCGGGTACGGCGTCTGTGAAACCAACGACAACGCGTACGTGCTGGCTGGTTACACGATGTCCAGCGGGGCCGGCGGGGAAGATGTCTTCCTCGTCAAGGTGGATGCGCAAGGAGCCCTGCTCTGGGCCCGAACCTACGGGGGCGCCGGGCTCGACGAGGCCCGGTCCGTGTGCTTCACGAGCGACGGCCACATCCTGGCGGCCGGCCAGACCGAATCCTTCGGCGCCGGCCTGAGCGACGTCTATCTTCTCAAGGTCGACGCGGACGGCGACACGCTCTGGACCCGCACCTACGGGGGCGCCGACTCGGATTGGGCCGATGCGGTCTGTGAGACGGCCGACGGCTGCTACGGCGCCGGCGGCACCACGGGTTCCTTCAACTCCACGCGCGACATCTACCTGCTCAAGACCGATCCCGCGGGTGCGCTGGTCTGGCAGTACCGTTACGGGTCCAGCGCGAACTATCGCGAGGAGTATGGAACCGGCGCCTGCGCCACGCCCGACGGCGGGATGGCCGCCACGGGCTGGCGAACCGATCAGGACCAGGCGGACCCGGGGCAGGCGAACTTCCTGCTGGTGGGCGCCGCGGGCGCGCCTCTCGACTACCGCCGCTTCATCGATCCCTACATCGAGTACGGAAGCTCGATCTGCCGGTCCGCCGCGGGCGACTTCATGCTGTGCGGTTCGGCCAAGAACGCGACCACCCACCACAATGACCTCCTGATCCTCAAGAAGGCGGGCGCCGGCAACTGGTCATGGAGCCAGGTCCTCGGTGGAGCCGGCTCCGACTGGGGCTGCTCGATTGTCCCGGCTGGCCCCGACACCTACATCATCGCCGGCTACCGGGAGGCGAGCGCGCGGGGCGATTTCGACGGCTGGCTGCTCCTGCTGAGCGAGGGCACGGCAGGGGCGCCCGAGGCGCTCGCGCCGGTCACGCTGCGACTCGACGCGCCGCGCCCGAACCCCTGCGGTCCGCTGGCAGCGGTGCGCTTCGGTCTGCCGAGCCGGTCGGTCGTCGATCTGGCGGTGTACGACGCCCTGGGCCGCCGCGTGGCGGTTCTGGTCGCGGGTGCGATGGAGCCCGGGGAGCACTCCGTGGTCTGGCGCGGATGCGACGACCGGGGAGCGGCTCTGGGGCCGGGCGTCTACTTGGCCCGATTGACCGCCGGCGCGATGGTCGCCTCGCAGAAGATCGTGCGCGTGGAGTAGCTCGGAAGAAACTCGGCCAGGGAGAAGCCTGACGGGCAAGCCCGCGGCGCGCAGCCCCGCGAGGAAGCAGGAGGATTCCATCACCGAAACGCGCGCGCCACGCGGCTCTCTGCAGTATAGTCAGGGCCTGTCGGCCGCCGCAGCCGGATCGCGGCCGGCGGATCGGATTCAGCGATTCGCGGCTGGAGGCGATGACCAAGATGCCCCGTGCACACGCCGGCCAGGTCGGGCCGGCGCGCAACCGCCAGGCGCAACGGCCGCGCGAGCCGGGCCTGCGCGCGCCGCGCGAGCCGGACCTGCGCGCGCCGCGCGAGCCGGAGCGGCGTTGGCTGCGCTGGCTGTGCGCGTGGCTGCCGGCGCTGGTCACGGCGCTGCTCGGCTGCGTCTACATCCTCGCCGAGGGAGGGCAGGAGACGGGCCGCGGCTTCCCGCTCGACGACTCCTGGATCCACCTCCAGTTCGCGCGCAACCTGGCCGCCGGCCAGGGATTCTCCTTCAATCCTGGCGAGCCGATCGCGGGCTCCACCGCGCCGCTCTGGACCTTTCTGCTGGCCGGGATCCACGGGCTCGCGCGACAGCCCGAGGCGATGGTTATCGCGGCCAAGCTGCTCGGCATCATGCTGACCTGTCTCAGCGTGCTGCTGGCGCAGGCGTATCTACTGCGACGCACGCGCGACAACCGCGTCGCCTGCCTCGGGGCCCTGGCGCTGGGGCTCACCAGCCACCTCTCGTGGGGAGCGGTCAGCGGGCTCGAGGTGCCCCTCTACACCACCCTTTCCCTGGCGGTGCTCCTGTACGGCGAGGAGCTCGAGACGTTCGCCCGGCGGCTGCTGGTCGCGGCCTTGCTCGCGCTCGCCGTCTGGGCGCGGCCGGAGTGCCTGCTGCTGGCGGCCCTGCTGCTGCTCGACCGCGCGCTCTTCGCCCGCGGGCGGCGCGCCTGGCTCGCCCTCGGGCAGCTGGCCGGGCTCTATGTGCTCTTCCTGGTTCCCTACTTCGTCATGAACCACGCCCTCTCGGGCGGGCTCTTTCCCCACACCTTCGCGGTCAAGGTGGCCGACCGGGGACTGCTGACCGCGCTGGGCGCGGGCGATCTCGAGCGGGTGGGCCGCCTGCTCGTGTCCTCGGGGCCCGGCTATTTCGCCGGCTTCGTCCGCCATCTCTTCCGCGCCAACCCGCTGCTGCCCCTGGGCGCGCTCGCGGGCCTCATCTTCTGGACGGCGCGCTTCGCGCGCGCGCGCGAGGAGCGTTCCCTCTTCCTGCCGGGCGCCGTCCTGACCTACTCGTTCGCGATCGGCGTCGTGGCGCCCTTCCTGGGCGCCGACTTCCAGAGCGGCCGCTACGTCGCGAATCAGACGGCGTTCGCCGTCGTCCTGGCCGCGCTCGGGATGCACTGGCTCCACCTGTGGCTGCGCGCGCGGACGAAGCGCGCCGCGACCGCGGTGATCGCGGCGGCGCTGGCGCTCGGCGGCTTCAACATGGCGGTGGCCCAGGGGTGGATGGTCCGCACCCACACGAGCGCCGTGGCGAGCGTCAACCAGATCGACGTGTACGTGGGCCGGTGGCTCGCGGCGCACACGCCTCCGGATGCCATGGTGGCCACCAACGACATCGGGGCGATCGGCTATTTCTCGGGGCGCCGGGTTCTGGATCTGATGGGGCTCGTCTCGCCCGCGGCGGCCGAGTGGATCCGGCGGGAGGGCTCAACCGATGGCGGTGCCATGGCGTTCGTGCAGGAGACCCGCCCCGACTACATCGCCTTCTTCCCGCGCTGGCTGCCCGGCCTGGCCCGGGCCCTCTCAGGCGATCTGCTGCTGCGCCGCGATCTGCGCGAGAACACCGCCTGCGAGTGGACGTGCGTTCCGCGCACCGAGACGCTGCTGGGCGTGGTGTTGCTGAAGGTGGCCGTGCCGCCGTCCCCCGCGATGATGGTGGTCCTCAAGCCTCGGTATCCGGCGCCAGGAAGCGCGGGCGAGTAGATCACGCGGCCCGGCGACGGACCCGACAGGGATCATTCGGCCTCCACGCGCAACGTGTACTCGCCGGGCAGATCCTGGCCGCTGTCGACGATGACGAAGTACGTGCCGGGCTCGAGCGCCCGGCGGATCAGGCGATCTCCCCGCGCCAGGCAGTCGAGCGCCGTGCGCGCCTCATCGGTGCGCAGCGAGGCGAGCAGGTGCAGGTCGTTGTCGATGCCCTCGTCGACGTGGTCCGTGAGACGCAAGGTGATGGTGGCCGGCGCCTCCAGCGTCAGGGCGTAGACCACCTCCGGTCCCTGCTGGTTGATCCCCGGCGCGGCGGCGTAGCGGTCGATCTCCATCGCGATCACGTCGCGGGTGTTGCCCGCGTGCGTCCAGGATCCCCCCACCGGGGCGCCCGCACGGCCAGCCGAGCCCGCCCCGAGATCAACGACGATCGGCCTGGCGGCGGTGCCGGCGGGCGGATCGTCCTCGTGGATGTTGTTGTAGCGCAGCGCCTCGTAGCCCTGCCGAGCGAGCCACTCCCACGCCACCGCCCGGAAGGCGACCCCGGGCGGCCGAGCATCGACGATCATGACGCGGCGGTCGCGCGTCTCATAGACGAACAGCATCACGTGCGTGCGGTTGATCAACACGTCGCCCTTGCGCAGGTCGCCCGCGGCGCCGCGCGCGGGATCGAAGCCCGGCACGGCGTGGGTGATCTCGCCCAGCTTGTGCCGGATGAGGGGGCTCGCGTAGTTGAGCGTGTACTTGTGCTCGAGCCGCCAGGCGCGCGAGACCAGCCCGGCGCAGGAGGTTCCGGTGACGCACTCGCGCGGGAATCGATCGTACGTGTCCGCCCCTCCTCCGGTGCCCGCCCCGTAGCCCGCGCTGACCTTGCGGAGGAACTCATCCACCGGATCCCAGCCGCCCCACTTGTACGCCATTCCGATCCGCGGCCCGAGCGGATAGGGACTCTCGAACTTGTCTCCGCACGCCACGCCCGCGCGGTTGATCTCGTTCATCGTCCAGCGGACGCGAGCGAAGCGATCGGCCGCCAGGATGACCGCGCTGCGCGTGACCGGCGGGCCATCGACTCGGGGGCCATCGACTCGGGGGGCATCGGTTCGGAGGGCATCGACCAGGCCGGGCGCAGCGGCAGCGTGGCCGACGGCGGCGAGCGCGGCCAGGAGCGCGGTGGCACGCGTGGGGGCACGCGCGGCGGCGAGCGCGGCCAGAAGCGCGGCGGCGAGCGGCCTCCGGATGAGCGCCCGCGGCGTCATGCCACCGGCGTCCCGCGGCGGGACTCGCAGTGCGCGAGATCGGCGATGACCTCCAGGCCTCGGCGCAGCAGCTCGCGGCTCTCGGCCGCGCCCAGACAGACGCGCACGGCATTGGGGACGGGGGAGCCGGGGACGGCGAAGGCGCTCGCGGGCGTGACCGCCACCCCGTGGCGCCGCAGCTCGACCGCGAACTCGGCCGCGCTCCAGGGGCCGGGCAAGTGCAGCCACAGGAAGTACGACTCTGGGTGGCTCTCGTAGCGTAAGTCGCGCAGCACTTCGCGGGCGAGCGACTGGCGCGCGCGCGCCTCCGATCGTTTGCGCTCCGTGACCCGCGCGGCCGTGCCGTCCTCGAGCCACCGGGTGACCAGCTCAATGCTGAGCGGAGCCACCGCCATCAGGCTCGTCCAGACGGCCTGCTTGAGCTGCTCGCGCGCGAAGCGCGGCGTGAGGACGTAGGCCACGCGCACGCCGGGGGCGATGACTTTCGAGACGCTGGCCACGAAGAACGTGCGCTCCGGGGCGCGCGTCGCCAGCGGCGGGGGCGCGGCCGGCGCGAGCGGCCGGTGAACATCGTCCTCGATGATCAGCAGGTCGTGGCGCGCCGCGATCTGGGCCAAGGCGGCCCGGCGCTCCTCCGGCATGACGCCGGAGATGGGATTCTGGATCGTGGGCATGCAGTAGAGCACCTGCGCGCGCTTCTGGCGGCAGATCGCCTCCAGGGCGGCGGGCAGCAGGCCGTGCGCATCCATGGGCACGCCCTGCACGCGCAGGCCGCGCCCCTCGGCGGCCGGCATCAGGCCGGAGTAGGTGATCTCGTCGGCCAGGACCAGATCGCCAGGCTTGCTCACGCACGCGAGGATGAGCGTGAGCGCATGCTGGGCGCCGGCGGTGATCGTGAGCGCCTCGGGCTCCGCCGCGACGCCGGCCGACTCCAGCCAGCGCGCGCCGGCGGCGAGCGACCGATCGCTCGCCGGCGCGGGGTGATAACGCAGGAGCTGCTGTGCCCAGCCGCAGTCGGCGATCTCCCGGAGGGCGGTCGCAAGATCGGGGTCCTCGGCGTGGATGGGGTAGTTGACGCTCAGGTCGATCCACCCTTCCGGCGGGCGCAGATCGAGATGGCGCTCCGCGCCGTCCGCGGCCGGGGCGCGCACGAACGTGCCGCGGCCTGTCTGTGCCCGGAGCAGTCCGCGGCGGCGCGCCAGGTCGTAGCCGCGGGTGACGGTGCCCAGCGAGACGCCCAGCGAGCGGGCAAGCTCGCGCTGCGGCGGGAGCGGATCGCCGGGGGCCAGCCGGCCGCCGGCGATGTCCTCGGCGATCGCTCGGGCCAGGGCCACGTAGATCGGCTCGCCCGAAGGGTCTGGCTCGGGCGGAAGATTCGGCGCCCATATTGTCATAGTGACAATCATCCCACAGCGACCAGATCCTAGCAAGCTCTGAATACGTTGTGTGAATAGAAGATGTGATCGGAACCACTCCAGTCTGGGTCACGTAGACCATCCTGACCACTTCCTGCATGCCTCTTGATGGGAGAATCGTAATAGATACAATAAATACATTGTAGCCGAACCAGTGTGGTACAATAATCCTCCCCTGCGCGAGCCGTGCGCAGGATGGCGCCCGGCCTGGCGTTCGCCGCGTAGGAACAAGGAGAAACGGCCATGCAATCGGTGAGACTTCTGCAGATCGATGCCTTCACCGCGGAGCCCTTCCGGGGGAATCCGGCGGCGGTGTGCCTGCTGAACGAGAGCGCCGCGGAGGGGTGGATGCAGGCCGTGGCCGCGGAGATGAATCTCTCCGAGACCGCGTTCGTGGTGCCCCGCGGGCCGGACGAGTTCGGGATCCGCTGGTTCACGCCGCTGACGGAGGTGCCCCTGTGCGGGCACGCTACGCTGGCCAGCGCGCATGCGCTGTGGGTCGAGGGGATCGTGGCCGACAGCCACGCCATCACCTTCCACGCCCGCAGCGGACGCCTGTCGGCCTGCCGCGAGCGGGACTGGATCGTGCTCGACTTCCCCGCGCTGGTCGCGCGCGAGACGAGCGCGCCGGCCGGGCTGGCCGCGGCCCTCGGCGCGCGTCCCGTGGGGGCGTACAGGAACGCGCACGAAACCTGGCTGCTGGAACTGGAGGATGGCGCCACGGTGCGCGAACTGCGTCCCGACTTCGCCGGCCTGAAGCGGATCGGGGCCGGCCACTGCATCGTGACCGCGGCCGGGGACGCGCGGGGCGGGAACGCCACGGCCGGGCGCGCTGCCGGCAGCAGCGCGGGCGCCGCCGGGGCGTGCGACTTCGTCTCACGCTTCTTCGCGCCGGCGTTCGGCATCGACGAGGATCCCGTGACCGGATCGGCCCACTGCACGCTGGCCCCCTTCTGGGCCGAGCGCCTCGGCCGGCCCGAGCTCGTGGGTCACCAGGTCTCTCGGCGCGGCGGGGTGATCAAGGTGCGTGTGAAAGGCGACCGGGTGGAGATCCTGGGGCAAGCGCTGACGGTGCTCGAGGGCACCCTGCGTGTGGCTCCGATTCCCGAACGCGTGTGAGGTGCGCATGAATCGCCCGAACGATCAGCCCGATGGGCAGCCCGTCGGTCAGCCTGGCCCGCGGCCCGTCGGTCAGCCTGGTCCTCAGCCCGGCCGCCAACCGCCGGACTGCTCGTCCGCGGCGGTGACCGAGGATGCGCTCTGCTTCGTCTTCGTGGGGCGCGCCATTTTGGTCAGGGCGAATGGCGTGCCGGGCGTCTCGATCCCGCGGCCGGCCGATCTACGCGACCTGCGCCAGCCCCCGGCGGATCGCGCCTACGTCGGCAAGATCGACGAGGCGCCGTGCTGGGCGGTGGACTTCGTCGCGCTGGCCGATCTCCCCGCCGGACTGGCGCTGCGCGATCTGCGGCCGCTGCTGGATGAGCTGCCCGCGGACCAGGCGGCGCTGGCCAGCCGCGCCGCCCAGCTCCTCCACTGGCGCCGCACGCATCGGCGCTGCGGGCACTGCGGCGCGCCGGTGCTCGATGTTGCAGGGGGGACCGGCCGCCGGTGTCGGCGCTGCGGCCTGACGGTCTTTCCCCACCTTTCCCCCGCGATCATCGTCGCGGTCGTTAAGGAAGGGCGTCTCCTACTGGCGCACAGCCCGCGCTTCCCGGACGGCTTCTACAGCGTGCTCGCCGGCTTTGTCGAGCCGGGTGAGACGCTCGAGGAGTGCGTCCAGCGCGAGGTGCGCGAGGAGGTGGGCATCGAGATCGGCAACCTGCGCTACTTCGGCAGTCAGGCGTGGCCCTTCCCGGGCTCCTTGATGATCGCGTTCGTCGCCGACTGCGTCGGCGGCGAGATCTGCGCCGACGGCGCGGAGATCCTCGACGCCCGCTGGGTCCGGCCCGACGAGCTGCCGCAGGTGCCGAGTCGGGCCAGCATCGCGCGGCGGTTGATTGACTGGTTCGCCGACGAGTACGGCGGCACGAGCGAGAGCGCGTCGCGATGACGCTGATGATGCGGGAGCGGGAGTCGCCATGCACCTGCTGCGAACGCACGAGATGGATCCACTCACGATTGTCCGCGCGGAAGGCTGTCGCGTGTGGGACGACGAGGGCCATGACTACCTCGATCTTTCCTCGGGAACGTGGTGCAGCGTGCTGGGTCACAACCATCCCGCCATCCGCGCGGCCGTCCGCGATCAGGTCGGGGGGCTCACCCACCTGGGCAGCGCCTGCGGCTGCGAAGAGATCGCGCGTGGCCTGGCCAAGCTGGGGGAGATCCTGCCGCCCGAGCTCGACCGCGCGGTGTTCCTGAACACGGGCAGCGAGGCGGTGGAGTTTGCGCTCAAGCTGGCGCATGCGGCGCATCGCGGCCGGGGCGGCGCCGCCTTCGGCAGCGATGGCGAGTGCGGCAGCGACCGCGGTGGCGATGGCGAGTGCGGTGGCGATGGCGAGTGCGGCAGCGACGGCAGCGGCAGCGATGGCACCGCGGGCCCTGAAGCTCTCGTCGTCTCGATCGAGCGCGGCTACTACGGCGCCACTCTCTACGCGCTCAGCCTCTCGGAGGCGGGTCGCGTGGCCGCATACCTGCCCCGGATGGGGCGGCGCCATCGGCTGCCGGCGCCCGACTGCCGGCGCTGCCCGGCCGGACGCTCGTGGCCGTGTGGCGACTTCGCCTGCCTGGACTCGCTGCGCGCGCTCGTGGGGCGGCGCGCGCCGATCGCGGCGGTGATCTATGAGCCCGTCAGCGGCCCGGGCGGCGTGCTCGTGCCGCCGCCGGGCTACGGCCGGCGCCTGCGCGAGCTCGCCTCACAGGCGGGCGCGCTCTTGATCGCCGAGGAGGTCACCACGGGGATGGGGCGCACCGGCCGCTGGTTCGCGTTCGAGCACGACGAGATCGTTCCCGACCTGCTCGTCATCGGCAAGGCGCTCGGCGCAGGATTTCCGGTGGCGGCCGTGGCCACGACCGAGGACGTCGATGCTCGCTGTTACGGCGTCGTGCGGCACGTGCAGTCGCACCAGAACGATCCCTTTTCGGGCCGGCTGGCCGCCACGGTCATCGCTGTGCTCCAGGAGGAGCGGCTCGTGGATGCCTCGGCCGCGAAGGGGCGGGCGCTGCTGGCCGGCCTGCAGGGCCTGCAACGCCGGCACGCGTGGATGGCCGACGTGCGCGGCCGGGGGCTGATGCTGGGCGTGGAGGTGGACCCGGGATGGGTGGGGGCCGCCGGGCGGGTCCGCCAGGAGCTCAAGCGGCGGGGCTGTCTGGTCGACTTCAACGCGCCGAGTTGCGCGTTCCGGCTGTTTCCGCCGTACGTCATCAGCGATGCTGAGATGGCGATGTTCCTGGAGGCGTTTGGGCAGGCGCTGCTCGGCGCAAGGCGAGACCCGCCTCGGCCGCCCAGGCCGCTGTCCTGAGGCCGCGCCGCGCGAGGATCGCTCGGCCGCCGCGCGTCTCCCGGTTCTCATCGCCGGGACGGCGGCCCTTTCCCGAGCATCTTCGCCACCGCCGCGAGCCGCGCCGCGCGCAGCACATCGAGGCCGTGGTGCGCCGCGCACCACGCGCGGCCGCGCTCGCCCAGCGCGCGCGCCTCCGCGGGCGCAGCGAGCAGCCGCGCGACCTCCCCAGCCAGACCCTCGGCATCGGGCGCCACCCGCACGTGCTCATCCGGCGCGCAGGCCAGCCCCGCCACCGCCACGGGCGTCGCGACGACCGGCAGGCCGGCGGCCAGCGCTTCGAGGATGCGGATGCGCACACCGCCACCGAAGCGCAAGGGGACAAGCAGCACATCGATCGACGCGAAGTAGCTGCCCAGATCATCGACGAAGCCCAAACAGCGCGCCCCCAGTTCCCGCGCACGCGCGATCGAGGGCGCGGGACAATCTCCGCCCGCGATGCGCAGCTCGGCCCCGGGCGCGCGCGCGAGAATCAGCGGCCAGATCTCTCCCAGCACGTACTCCAGGGCGTCGCGATTGAAGTCGGCGCGGAAGGTGCCCAGGTAGCCGACGCGCAGCCCGGGCTGCTCCGGCCGGCCGATGCCGAAAAGCTCCCTGTTCATCTCACCGACCTCCTTTGATGTCCGGCAGAACGCCGAACTCGGTACGGAACGCTTCTACGAGAAAGGCAAGAACCTGCTCGGCCTGCTCCCTCGGAAGGTCGCAGATGAGTTCGCCCGCGCCGATCAGGACAGTCGCACAGCTGACGCG
>CAZRWW010000012.1:0-13971 GCA_964603725.1 uncultured bacterium | reverse complement strand
TGCTCCGGTCGCCGATAGCCGAAGAGCTCCGCGGGCACCGGCACCGGCAGGTGCTCGACGACCGGCTGCTGCTCGCGCGGGATTCCGGCCTGCGCCAGCTCCGCGATCACCGTCTCGCGGTCGGCCTCGGTGAGCGTGAGGATGCCGTCGAAGAGCTGCCAGGCGGCGACCTCGAGCCGTTTGAGCCGCCGCAACCGCGCCGCGCGCCGCGCGCGCTCGGCCTCGCCGGGCGCGGCCGCCACGGCGCGCTCGAGAATGCGAAAGGCGGCATCGTGCGCCAGCAGCGCCGCTCGCCCGCGCCGGATCGATCGGCGCAAGCGGTAGGTCTCCCAGTTCTCGAGGATGGTCAGATCGGGATCAAGCTCGCGGCCCAGCCGCTCGAGGTTCGCGCGCAGCGCTCGATTGGACCAGTAGAGCGAAAGCTCCGGAACGCCGGTGACCCGGCTGGCGATGCGATTCTTAAGCTTGTACGCCAGCTTGTGCGCCGGCGAAACGTGATTGGGCATCAGGGGCGCGACCACGCGCACGCCCAGCCTCTCGACCCCGGGAATCAGCCGCTCTTCGGCCCGCGACTCGCGCTGGCACAGGTAGACGACCTCGTGCGCCGTGGCGAGATCCGCGAGCAACGCCAGCGAGACCCGCCGCGTGCCCTGATTGGGCGGGTAGGGAAAGAGCGGCTTGACGACGAGGATCCTGGCCATCGGCCTCTCCCCTTGCGCTCGCCGCGCGGTCGCGCGGCCGGGCGGCGCGGCGCACTCGGGATGCGATCAATCCCCGCGCTCGACCCGGATGCGCACGTCGACCACCGTGCAATCCTCGGGGCGCGGATTGAGAATGAACGGGTTCAGGTCCATCTCGGCGATCTCGGGCAGCTCCATGACGAGCTGGGAGAAGCGCAAGAGGCACTCGCGCAGGTAATCCAGCGCCACGCTCTCCTCGCCGCGCACCCCCGCCAACAGCGGATAGCCCCGGATGGAGCGGATCAGCTCGTCGGCGTCGACGTCGCTCAGGGGGGGCATCCAGGTCGTGATGTCCTTGAGGACCTCGACATAACGGCCGCCCTGGCCGAAGACGATCGCCGGGCCCATCTTCGGATCGGCGGCCATGCCCAGGATGACCTCGCGCCCGCCCTTGGCCATGCGCTGCACGGCGCCGGCCTCCTCGGCCGGGTCGAGCCCGGCGCGCTCCATCGCGCGCTTCACCTGCGCATAGGCGCCCTGCAGCTCGAGATCGTTCGTGATGTTGAGCACGATCCCGCCCACGTCCGACTTGTGAATGATCTTGCGCCCGGCCACCTTGAAGGCGACCGGATACCCGAGCTTCTGCGCTGCCGCCAGCGCCTCGTCGGGTCCCTGCGTCTCGATCAAAGGCGCGGTCGGCAGGCCGTAGCAATCCAGAATGCGCATGCACTCGACCGTCGGCAGGTACCCGCCGCCCTGCGCGACGTAGGGCGCGAGGATGGCCCGCGCTTCCTCGGTGCGCACGTCGAAGGCGCGAATCTCGCCCTCGGGCCGGCGGCGCCACTGGCAGTGGTGCACCATCGCCGTGCAGGCCTTGACGGCCATCTCGGGGAAGGGGTAGATCGGCGGGCAGTTGGGCACTTCCTTGGGCAGGTTGCGATAGCTCGAGTCCTCGGCCATCACCACGCCCAGGATCGGTTTCTCATACCCGCGCTGCGCCTCTGCGATCGCCCGCGCGACCTCGGCGGGCGGCACCATGAGCGGCGGCACGAAGAGCGCCAGCACGACGTCGATGTTGGGATCCTGGCAGAGCCAGGGCAGGATCGTCCGATAGGCCTCCGGCCCGCCCCAGGCGGTGAGGTCGATCGGATTGCTGACGGTCGCCTCGGGCGGCACGATCTCGCGCACCTTCTTGATCGTCTGCTCCGAGAGCTGCGCCATCTCCAGTCCCGAGATGACCAGGGCATCGGTGGCCATGATGCCGGGACCGCCCGAGTTGGTCAGCACGGCGACGCGCTTGCCCCTGGGCAGCGGCGCCCGGCTGAAGGCCATGAGCAGCGCCATCATCTCCTCGATCGTGCTCACCCGGATCGCGCCGCACTGGCGCAGGAAGGCGTCGGTTGTGACGTCGGCCCCCGAGAGCGCGCCGGTGTGCGAGGAGGCGGCGCGCTGGCCCGCCGGCGTGCGGCCGGCCTTGACGATCAGGATCGGCTTGCGCTTCGCCGTGCGCTTGGCAATGGTGAAGAAGGCACGCGGATCGCCGAAGGACTCCATGTACGTCGCGATCAGCTCGACGCTCGGGTCGTTCTCCCAGTAGGCCAGCAGCTCGTTGGCCTTGACGTCGGCGCTGTTGCCGATGGAGACGAAGTAACTCAGGCCGATGCGCCGCCACTCCATCTGCTGCATGATCGAGACCCCGAACGCGCCGCTCTGCGACATGAAGGCGACCTTGCCGTCGATCGAGCGGGTCGGAGCGAAAGTGGCGTTCAGGCTGACCTCCGGCGTGGCGTTGATCACGCCCAGGCAGTTGGGGCCGATCATGCGCATGCCGTGCCGGCGCACGACCGCCAGCAGCTCCTCTTCGCGCCGCGCGCCCTCGGGCCCGATCTCGCGGAAACCGGCGCTGATCACGATCAGGCCGCGCACGCCCTTGCGCCCGCACTCCTCGGCGATCGCCGTGACGTGCTTCCATGGCACGATGATGACCGCCAGGTCCACGGGGTCGGGGATGGCGGACACGGTCGGGTAGGCCTTGATGCTGTGGATGAAGGACGCCGTCGGGTGCACCGGGTAGACAATGCCGGCGAAGTCCGAGGACATGATGTTGTGCAACACCGTGTGGCCGATCGATCCCTTGCGCGGCGTGGCCCCGACGATGGCGACCGAGCGCGGCTTGAAGATGGAATCGAGCGCGGCCGCCGGGGCGGGTGGGGGTGCGCTGGCCAATGACATGGTCGCCCTCCGATGTCCCAGCGGCAACGCCGGCGGCGACCTCTGCTGGAGGCCGCCCGCCGGCGTTGCCGCAACGTGGCCGTCCACACGGGGAGCCAGAGCTCGCGTCGCCCCGCGCGGCCGCGGGACGACCCTGTCGGCCTACGCCCCCGCTGGCCGGAAGTGCTTCACGTCGAGAATGCTGCCCGTTCGCTGGGCGGGGGGCAGGAAGACAGCCTCGACCGGCATGCCGATGTAGCAGTCCTCGGGCTCCACCTCGCCCAGCCAGTGCATCAAGACCGTGTCGGCGCCGTCCAGGGCGATCGCCGCCACGATCGATGGCTGGTCCTTGGGCTGGCCGTTGTAGGTCTCGTGGCAGAACGTGAATGTCTGCACGACGCCCGTGTTGCCCAGCGTCACGTACTCCCCATCGAGCCGCCCGAAACAGCTCTCGCAGAAGATGCGCGGGGGCACGTACACCTGGTCGCACTTCTCGCACTTGATGCCGGTGAACTTGCCCTTGCTCTTCAGAGTCTGGAAGAAATGCTCACCCGCGCGGCCGGCGGTGTAGACGTAGTTCATCGGGATCCTGCCGCGCCAGTGGGTGGCATCGGTCGTGTGCTGGAGTCTCTCGATCAGCGCCATCGTCTGTTTCCCCCTGCTGAAAGGTTCGCCTTCTACCGGGCCTACTTCTGGGCCTTGCGCCGGGCCTTGGCGCGCGGCTTGGGCGCAGCCTTGACGGCGGGCCTCCCGGCGCCCGCGGCCTTGGCGCGCCGCGGCTTGGGCGCCGCCTTCGTCGCGGCGGCGCGGCCCGCCTTGGCTCCGGCCTTGGCGCGCTCCGCCGTACGGCTCCCGCCCCGTCCGCGGCCCTTGGCCGCGCCCCGCGTCCGGCGGCTCGCCGGACCGATGGGCTTGAAGTACAGGATGTCGGTGATGGCGCCGGTTCGGTCCTTGGGCGCCTTCCACACGGCCTGGACCTTCATGCCGAACTCGATGTCCCAGGGATCGATACCCTCGATCATGTGCAAGATGCCCATACCGGGCGAGGCCCCGTCGATTTCGATCACGGCCGGGGTGAACGGACGCTGGCCGCCCTCGATGTCCAGGCGGCTCGCCGCCCAGTCGACGTGGCTGATGCAGAACGTGTTGATCGTGCCGGTGTCGCCGCAGAAGACCCACTCGTCGGTAGGCCGCCAGCACAGCTCGCAGAACATGCGCGGGGGCACCATCACACGGTTACACTTGCGACAACGCCGGGCGACGATCCGGCCGTTCTTGAGCTCGGCCAGGTAGCGGCCGATGGCGACGCCATTATCCCAGGCGTATTCGAGCTTCGGCCCCCAGGCGGCCGTGATGACCTTGCCGCCGAGCACATCGTCTCTCCTCAGGCCCGTTACGGTCTTCTCGACCATCTGCTTCGTGATTTCCATCGCTTATCTCCCTGCCTGATGAGTTCTCATCACGATGACCGTGCCGACCTGCATCAGGTCGCCCCACGCTTGCGCGAGACCGCAGGTGGGGTTGCCGGGGACCTGGCGCTTGCCCGCCTCCCCGCGCAGCTGCCAGAAGATCTCGGCGACCTTCATCAAGCCCGCCGCCGCGATCGGATTGCCGACGCCCAGCAGACCGCCCGAGGGGCAGGTGGGCAAGTTGCCGTCGCGGTCGAAGTCGCCGTTCAAGAGGCGCTTGACCGATCCGCCGCGCGGCGCGAGACCCAATCCCTCGAGATGGTGCAGCTCCTTGTACGTGAAGGGATCGTACGGCTCGGCGATGTGGATCTCCTTGTCGGGCTCCTTGATGCCGGCCATCTCGTAGGCCTTGCGGGCCGCGACTTCGAGGTAGTCGGGATAGTAGAGGTCGCGCGTGCACCAGTAGGCCGTATCGAGCGCCCAGCCGACGCCGTCAATCCAGACGGGCTTCTCGGTCACGCGGCGCGCCACGTGCTCGGCCGCCAGGACCAGGGCCACCGCGCCGTCGCTGGTGGGGCTGACGTCGTAGCGGTGCACCGGGTAGGCCATGATCTCGGAGTTGACCACGTCCTTGACGGTGATGTGCGCGCCCAGCTGCGCGCTCGGATGATCGAGGGCATTGCGCTTGTTCTTGACGGCCACCTGGGCGATCTCCTCGCTCGTGTAGCCGTGCTTGTGCATGAAACGGTGCATCTCGATGGCGAAGATCCAGAGCAGCGTCGGGTTAAGCGGCTGCTCGGTCGTGTGGTCGAAGATCGTCAGGAACGCGCCCGCGGGGTGGGGAAAGGCGCTCGACATCTTCTCCTCGGCGACGACCAGGCAGGTGTCGAACATGCCCGAGGCGATGTGCTGCCAGCCGTGAATGGGGTTGAAGACCCCGGTGCCGCCGCCGACGTAGTTGCGCATGACCGGCTTGCACCACCCGCCGCTGCCCTCGGACAGGGCCTCGCCGTTCATGTGCAGGCCGTCGAAGGCGTCGGGCGCCGTGCCGATCGAGACGCAGTCGACTTGCGAGATGTCCATCCCGCAGGAGTCGAGCGCCATGCGGGCGGCCTCGTAGGCGAGCTCGCCCGGGGTTTCCTGGGCGAAGCGGACGAACTTGGTGATGCCCGCTCCGATCACTGCGACTTTTCTGTATGCCATTGCTTACCTCCCAAGGGGCATGCAGGTTCAAACGCCGAGGATCGCGACGGCGCCCGTCATGGTGGGGACGCCGCGCCAGGCGGCGGCCAATCCGTTGCGCACATTCTCGATCTGCTGTGGGCCGGCCTGACCGCGTAGCTGCAGGGCGACCTCCAGCACCTTCTGGCCGCCGTCGAGCTCGAAGACGTGACCACACCCCAGGCAGCCGCCGGAGGCGTTGACGGGGAAGGCGCCGCCGGGCGCGCTCCAACCGGTCTCGGTCAGCTTGCCCGACTCCCCTTTGGCACAGATCCTGAGCGCTTCGAGATGCTGCAGCTCTTTGTAGGAGTACTCGTCGTTGACCTCGGCGAAATCGATCTCCCGCGAGGGTGTGCGAATGCCGGCCATCTTGTAGGCGCGGTCGGCGGCCAGCTCCATGTAGACCGCCTCGCCCCAGGTGCGGCTGTCGAGCGTGTTCGACTCGGTCGCCCAGGCGATGCCGCGGATCCAGACCGGCCGGCCCCGCAAGGTCTGGGCGCGCTCAGCGCTGGCCAGCACGCACACGACCGCGCCGTCGGCGTGCTGGGCGATGTCGAGCTTGCCCAGGGGCGCCGCGACGGGGTCGGCGTTGAGCACCTCGTCCAGCTCCAGCTTGCAGCCCATCGCCGCGCGCGGATTGGAGAGCGCATTGAAGCGATTCTTGACGACGACGTGCGCGGCCTGCTCGATGGTGTTGCCCGTGTCGTAGAGGAAGCGGTGCATGTCCATGGCGGCGATGGCGTGCGGGCTTTCTTTGAGGGGGCGCCACAGGAAGGGATCGGCGGCGAAGGTGAGCAGGTCGCCCTTGGTCAGCATGTTGGAGGCCTTGCTGAGACCCTGGACCACGACGATCTCGGCGTATCCCGACTGAATGAGCATGTAGCCGTTGCCCAGCGCCTGGATGTAGTCACCGGGCACGGTGTGAATCGACTTCAGCACCGCGCCAAGCTGGTCGGGCGAGTACTCATCCGAGATGCTGTAGCCCTCGAGAAAGTCCTCGGAGGTGGCCACGAAAGCGCCGACATCGTTGGGTTCGATGCCGGCGTCCAGGTAGGCCTTGTTGGCGGCTTCATAGGTCATCTCTCGATAGGAGACGTCCGGGGAAGTCGCGCGAAACCCGGTCGTTCCTATCCCGACGATGGCGACTCTCTTCTCCATCCTCCTCCTCCCTGCATCTGACCGTTCGAACGCATGCTGCCGATCTCGTCCCGCAACCCGAGTGGAGATTGAAGGACCTGCATGAGGCTTGCGGCGCGGGGGCCACAACCGCCCAAGGGAATAGCATCTAGCAGGTCCGGGGGTCAACGCTAATGCTTCCCGTCCAGCCGGCCGCCTCCTCCCCGGCGAGCCGTCTCACAACCGTTGAGCCCTCCCGGAGGATGTGGTAGAGTGCACTGGGAGAGATCGATCCCCGGAAAGGCTTATCCCACAATGAGTTGGACATCTCACCCGACCGTCCGCCCGTCTCCACAATTCCGCGCCCTGTTGGCCGCGCTGCTCCTGCTGGCCGGCTTCCCCGGCCGCGCCCAGGCGGGACTGGTCGTCTTGGATGTCGATCCCTATCCGAACTCGACGGGCGCGCCGTGGGTCCCGCGGATCGAAGC
This sequence comes from uncultured bacterium, assembly GCA_964603725.1. GTDB lineage: Bacteria > Eisenbacteria > RBG-16-71-46 > CAIMUX01 > WJJG01 > CAZDKK01. The sequence continues at coordinate 6,846 of CAZRWW010000012.1, read as the reverse complement.
CGACTTCAATCTGCCGGTCGATCCCCAGACGGTCAACCCGCTGACCTACCATACGCGCGGGCAGCAGACCGGCCCGGTGTTCGGCGCCTACTCGTTCCTTTCCGGCCAGCGTACGGTCCGCTTCGACCCGTTCGAGTCGCCATACGACCGATTCGGCGCCGGCGAGCTGATCGAGGTGACGCTGGGGCGATCGCTGCGCTCGGTGGGCGGGGAGACCATGCTCATGCCCGTGACCTGGCACTTCCGGGCGCTGGCGCAGAGCGGGACCGGGCAGTTCCACATCACGCAGGAAGTGAACACCGGGTATGGAACCGTTGCGGTGGAGGCCGGGCGCCTGAACCAGGACGAGCGCCTCGACCTCGTCGCCGTCACCTTGCAGGGGAAGATCACGGTTCTCATCAACACGACGCCGCGTGGCGAACGGCTCCAGACCTACGAGAGCCATGCGTTCCTCATCGGCCAGGTCTTCAGCTCAGTGCTGCTGCGCGACCTGTCCGGCGACGGCATCCTGGACATCGCCGTGGCCGACCAGCAAGCCAATCTGATCCGCGTTGGGCGCAACACCGGGCACGGCACCCAGTACGAGTGGTCGGCCTGGCCGAGCGGCGACCATCCCCAACGCCTCGCCAGCGGCGATCTGAACGGTGACGGCTTCGACGACCTGGTCTTTCCCTGCCAGTACGCCGGCGAGGTCGGCGTGATGCTGGGGGCGGGTGACTGCTTCTTCTCGCCCCCCGCCACCTATCCGGTCGGCGAGTGGCCCATCGACGTCGTGGTGCGCGATCTCGACTTTGACGGCGATCTGGATCTGGTGGTGAGCAACGAGCTATCCGAGGAGATCATCATCCTGCGCAACGCCGACCCGTCCGCGCCGCCCGAACAGATGTTCGAAGCCCTGCCGGCCGTGCCGCTCGCGGCGCCGGTCGGCATCGTCGTCGACGATCTCGACGGGGACCGTCTGCCCGACCTCGCGGTGGCCACGGAGAACAACGCGCACGTGGCGGTCTTCACGATGCTGCCCGGCTGCCAGCTCGCCCCGGTGCGGCTCTATCCCACCGGGGGCGTTCCCGGGGACCGGTTGCGCGGCCTGACCGCCCTCGACTTCGACGGAGACGGCGACGTCGATATCGGCGTCACCAACTCGGATGCCAATGCCTGGGTGCTGATGGCGAACGACGGCCGCGGCGGGCTGGCCCCGGCCATCCAGCGACCCACGTCGGAGCGGCCGCTTCAGCCCATGGCCGCGGATCTCGACGGCGACGGGTGCGTGGATCTCGCTGTTCCCGCGCGGCAGATCGGGAACGTCAGGCTCTACTACAATCCGCCTGCGTTCGCAGCCGCTGGGAAGGCGGCTGGCGAGGGGCCCGGCCAACCTGGCGGGGGCGACGCCACTGGGGCGAGCGCGCGCGTGCCGCTGATCGTCTCCCCGAATCCCTTCCGCGATACTGTGCGCCTGACGCTCCGCGCTGCGCCCGCGGGGCGTCTGCAAATCCTCGACGCAGCAGGTCGGCTGGTGCGCGGTTTCGCCGGCGCGGGCGCTGGAGCAGGGCAGGCGCAGTTCATCTGGGACGGTTGTGACGCGGCGGGCCGGCCCGTCCCACCCGGAGCGTACTTCGCTCGAACGGGAATGCCCCGGGAGAGCGGGGCGCTCATCATCAGACTGCGCTGAGAACCGCGAAGATCGCGCCGGAGTTGCGCGGACCGCCGGTCGATCTCACCGGCGGCCCCGGCGATTGCGCTCAGCCCTCGTCCTTGGGGACCTTGCTCTCGTCAACCGTGATGCTCAGCTCCACGCGGCGATTCTGCGCCTTGCCCGCGGCGCTGGTATTCTCGGCGACCGGCTGGGTCTCGCCGTACCCTTGCGCCCGAACGCTCTCGATGGCGACGCCGTTGGCGACGAGGATGGAGGCGACGGCCTGCGCGCGGGCCTCCGAGAGGCGCATGTTGTAGTCGGCCGCTCCGTCGCTGTCGGTGTGGCCCGCCACCAGGATGATGTCCTCGGGGTACCTCTTGAGGACGTTGGCGAGCTGAACCAGGGTCTGGCGCGAGTCCTCCTTGACGACGCTGCTGTTGGTGTCGAAGTGGATCTTGTTCGACGACAGGGTGACGATGACGCCTTGCTCGGTGCGCTTGGTCTCCGCGATCTGGGCCAGCTCCTCGGCCTGCTTGTCCAGGCGATGGCCGATCACGCCGCCGATGGCCGCGCCCGCCGCCGCGCCGATCACCGCGCCCTCAGTCTTGTGCCCGGACTGGTGTCCGATCACCGCGCCCGTGACGCCCCCCACGGCGGCGCCGATGCCGGCGCCCGTGGCGGCCCGCTTACCGCAGCCGGTCGTCAGCCCCGCGGCCAGCACCATGACCAGCGCCATCGCCAGAGGTCCTATCCAATTTCGACGTGTCCACATGACTCATTTCCTCCCCATGCCTGCTATTGTCCCCACAGATTGCTCCTCCGCGACGATGCGAGTCCGCGCCTACTCCGGCGACAAGATCCTCACCTCGCAAGCGGCTTTCTGTTGAAAGGCCTCGGCGTCCTGCCGCGACCCGACGATGGTCCCCCAATGGATCGGGACGGCCACCTTGGGCTTGATCAGGGCGACGGCTTGCGCCGCCTCGTCCGCGGTCATCGTATAGGTTCCGCCGACCGGCAGGAAAGCGACGTCGGCCGTGATAGCCTCCATCTCCGGGATCACGTCGGTGTCACCGGCATGATAGTAGGTGATGTCACCCACCGTGAAGACGTACCCCACATTGCCTTGGCCATGGGGATGAAACTTCTTGCCGATGTTGTAAGCCGGAACCGCGCGGATCTTCACGCCCGCCAGCGTCACCTCGCCTCCCGCCTTGACGGTTTCGATGCGCCCCGACAGGTGGTGCTTGGACGTTGCGGGCAGCACGATGATCGTCTGCTCGCCGTGGATCTTGGCGATGTCCTCGGGCGAGAGGTGGTCGTGGTGATCGTGGGTAATCAGGATCAGATCAGCCCGCTCGCCGCCCTTGATCTTGTACGGATCGACGTGGATCACCTTCTCGCCGGTGATCTTGAGGCTGGCGTGTCCCAGCCAGTGCACGTTCGCCAGCATGTCGGGTTCCTCCCCGCTCCCTGTCGCAGACTGCCCGGTCTGCGCCTGGTCCTGCGCCTGGGCGCCGGCCGCCGCGACGGCAACGGTCCAGACCAGCGCCAGCAGAATGGGCAGGCTGCCCGCAAACCGCGCAAACAACGCCGACCGCCTCGGGATACCCCGCCGGAACCGTCCGCGTTCCGTGTGTACAGCCATGATGGCCACCCTCCTCTGCGCCCCGCGCCTGCCGCCGCCGGCTGGCGCCGGCGTCACTGCCGGCGCGACTGCCTTCCGCCGCCGGCCCTTGCCCACCTCGCTGCCGGCGCGGCACTTCACGGCCGCCAGCGCGGCACCCGGCCGGGCGTCCACGGCGCGCGGGCGGCCTCCAGATCATCTTCCAGCGTGCGCAGATCAGTCTCCACCAGACGGGTCAAGTCCGACAAGAGCGCCGCGAACTGCTCGGCGGCGATCGCGTAGCTGTCGCGGTGCGTCCGCGTGGGATCGGAGGTCGACTCGCTGCTGCCCCAGATGATCTGGCCGATGCGCTCGCTGATGGATGGTCCCGTCGGCTCGTTGCGCGAGCTGATCGTCTCGTCGCCCTGGAGCTCGACGCGCAGGTCCGCCAACCGCAGCTCGAGCGCCCGCGCGCGATCCACGAGGGCCGGCTCGGCGCCGGGCGTATTGCGCAGGGCCGCCTGGACATGGTCGATGCGCGACTGGGCTTCGCCGGCCAGCCGAATCGCGCCCTGCACCGCGCGGTAGAGCTCGGCCGCCTGCCGCTGGAAGGCGTGCAGCGCGGCCCAGTCCTGCGTGGGCAGGCTGGCCCAGCCGAGCGGGCGCAGCTCGAAGCGCTGCGGCTCGCCCAGCGGCGTCGTCACGTCGCCCTGGCGCTGCGCCATCCGCACGGTGTACGTGCCGGGCGGCGCCAGCGGGCCCCGCGGCGGCGTGCTCCACGGCGCGCGCGGCGACCAGGGCGTGGTCGAGGCGGGCTCGACCGGCGGCAGGTTGAGGTCCCAAGTCACCCGGTGAATCCCCGCGGAGGGCGATCCGGTCACCTCGCGCACGACCTCGCCGCGCTCATTGGTGACCGTGAACAGGATGACCGGCGCTTCCTCGCGATCCTCCAGGCGCAGCTCATCCCAGCTCGGATAGCGGATCCGCTCCTTGGCTTCGCGCGCCTTCTTCTCGGCGTCGCGGCGGACCTTCGCGCGCGTCTTCAGGTCGTCGCGCAGGTAGTAGGTGAAGACCGCGCCGAAGGGCGGGTTCTCGGCATAGTAGAACGCCTCGCCCAGGCTGGCCTTGCCCCGGCCGCCCCAGGGCGTGCTCTCGTGATACAGCCACGCGTCCTTGACCGGGAACAAGATCGGCTCGGCCTGCTCGAGACGCTCGGCCGTGACGTGCCGCAGCGGCGTGTAGTCATCGAGCACGTAGATGCCGCGCCCGAAGGTCCCGACGACCAGGTCATTCTCGCGCCGCTGGATGTCGAGGTCCTTGACGATGATGGTCGGGAAGCCGCCCTTGAGCTGCACCCAGCGCCGGCCGCTGTCGATGGTGAAGAAGACGCCGAACTCGGTGCCGGCGAAGAGCAGCTCCGGGCGCGCGTGGTCTTCCTTGAGGGTGTAGACCGTGCCGCGTTGCGGCAGGTCGCCGGCGATCGACGCCCAGCTCTGGCCCCGATCCGCGCTCTTGAAGACGTAGGGCTTGAAGTCGCCGTTCTTGTGATTGTTGAACGCGGCGAACACCGTGCCGGCGTCGTGGTACGAAGCGGTGAGCTCGCCGACATAGGTCATGGCCGGCACGCCCTTGACCTGCTCTATCTTGCGCCAGGTCTGCCCGCCGTCCTCGGTGACCTGGATGAGCCCGTCGTCGGTGCCCACGTAGATGAGCCCCTCGACCAGGGGCGACTCGGTCAGGGCGACCGAGTTGCCGTAGAAGGAGGTGTTCCAGCTCTTGGCGACCGCGTCGACGCTCTGGAGCGTGCCCATCACCTCGAGCTGGTTGCGGTCGATCTGGCGCGTGAGGTCGGGGCTGATCGGGCGCCAGGAGTTGCCGCGGTCGTCAGTGCGGAAGAGGCGGTTGGCCGCGAAGTAGAGGCGCGTGGGCGAGTGCGGGCTCAGGAGCAGCGGCGTGTCCCAGTTCCAGCGCAGCGGCGGCTCGCCCTTGCCCGGCTGGGGTTGGATGTCGATCGTCTCGCCGGTGCGATAGTCGTAGCGCACCAGGCCGCCGTACTGCGACTGCGCGTAGATGATGTTGGGATTGGTCGGATCGACCTGCGTCTCGTAGCCGTCGCCGCCGGTCGTGATGATCCAATCGGCGCTGGTGATGCCGCTGGCGCTGATCGTGCGGGACGGCGCGCGCAGGCTCGCGTTGTCCTGCGTCCCGCCGTAGACGTTGTAGAAGGGGAAGTCCTGATCGACGCTGACACGGTAGAATTGAGTGATCGGCAGGTTGGCCTTGAACTCCCAGTTGTCGCCGCGCTCGTAGCTCTCGTAGATGCCGCCGTCGCAGCCGACCAGCAGATGGTCGGTGTTGTCGGGGTCGATCCACAGCGCATGGTCGTCGACGTGCTTCGCGCGCCGGGCGACCGGGGTCCACGTCCGGCCGCCGTCCTCGGTCACCGCCATGAGCGTATTCATCGCGTAGACTCGATCGCGATCGCGCGGGTCGGCCACCAGCTCGTTGTAGTACTGGGGGCTGTCCGTCATATAGTCGCTGCGCTTCTCCCAGTTGGCGCCGGCGTCGGCCGAGCGGAAGACGCCGCCCGCCTTGTTGGCTGCCTCGACAATGGCGTAGATCACGTCCGGGTCGGCGGGCGACACGGCCAGGCCGATGCGGCCCAGGTCCTCGCCGGGGAGGCCGTTGGTGAGCTTGGTCCAGGTCTTGCCGGCGTCCGTCGACTTGTGGATCGCCGACTCGGGGCCGCCGTCGATGAGCGTCCAGACGTGCCGGCGGCGCTGGTAGGCCGAGGCGTAGAGCACGTCGGGATTGCGCGGGTCGAGGTGGACCTCATTGACGCCCGTGTTCTCGCTGATCGCGAGGACGCAGGTCCAGGTCGCGCCGCCGTCGGTGGTCTTGTACAGCCCGCGGTCGCCCCCGGGGTTCCACAGGGGTCCCTGGACCGCGACATAGACGACGTCGGGGTCGCGCGGGTCGATGGCGATCATCCCGATGTGCTCGGAGGCCTTCAGGCCCATGTTCTTCCACGTCTTACCGCCGTCGATCGATTTGTAGACGCCGTCACCGTAGCCCACGCTGCGCTGGCTGTTGTTCTCGCCCGTGCCCACCCACACGATGAGCGGATTGCCCGGCGCCAGGGCCACGCAACCGATCGACCAGCTCGCCTCGCGGTCGAAGATCGGCTCGAACGTCGTTCCGGAGTTGACGGTCTTCCAGACGTTGCCGGAGCTGACCGCCACGTAATAGACCCAGGGCTTCTCGGGATCCACGGCGAAGTCGCTGATGCGGCCCGAGGTCATCGCCGGGCCCAGGCAGCGAAGCTTCAGGCCCGAGAAGGTCCCCGAGTTGAGCTTACTCTCGGGGGGTTCATCCCGCTTGGCGGCGGCGCCGACCGATAGCGTGAAGGCGACCAGCAGGCCCACCGACAGGGTGAGAATCGTGACCTGCGCAACGGCGGAGACGAGAAGACGCTTCATGCAACCATGCTCCTGATCGAGAAACCGGCATCGCTGCCTGGCGGAGCGATGCGACCATTCTGGACGGGGCGTCGCTAGACTCCGCCCCGAACCGGCACCTATAGTGCCGATTCAGGCCACCAATATCCACC
>CAZRWW010000011.1:0-99832 GCA_964603725.1 uncultured bacterium | reverse complement strand
CCCGCCCCCGCCGCCGGGACGCCGGCGCCGGGAGCCTGTCCCGCCCGCCGGCGGACCTGACGCGCGATCGCCGCCAGCAAGTCCTCCACGTGGATCGGCTTGCAGACGTAGTCGTCCATGCCGGCGCCCAGGCAGCGCTCCCGGTCGCCCTTCAGGCTGTGGGCGGTCAGGGCGATGATGGGCAAGTCCCGCCAGCGGCCGTCGAGGCGGATGGCGCGCGTCGCCTCGACGCCGTCCATGCCAGGCATCTGCACGTCCATGATGACGAGATCGTAGGCGCCCGCGGCGAGCAGGCGCAGCACCGCCTCGCCGTTCTCCGCGGATGCGACCTCGTGGCCCGCGCCCTCGAGGATCGCCAGCGCCAGGCGCCGGTTGATCGGGTTGTCCTCGGCCACCAGGATGCGCTGCGGCGGGACCGCGAGGTCCACCGGGGAGCCGGCCCGGCCGGCGGGTTGCGGGCGTGGGGTGAGATCGACGCCGCCGACCGCGTTCAACACGGCATCGAGAAGCTGCGATTGAGTCACTGGCTTGGCCACGCAGGCACAGCAGCCGGAGTCCATCTGGGCGCGGATCGCGGGCGCCTCCTCGATCGTGGCCATCGCGATCACCGGCAGACCGCGCGTGACAGGATCCTCGCGCAGTCGCCGTAGAACCTCGGCGCCGCTCAGACCCGGCATCTGCATGTCCAGCAGCACGAGGGCGAACGGCCGGTGCTCGGCCAGAGCGCCCGCGAGCGCCTCCAACCCTTCCAGCCCGCCGGTGGCGGTCGTGACCTGGCAGCCAAATGCCCCCAGCGTTTCGCCCAGCGCTCCAAGGCTGGTCGCGTTGTCATCGATCAGGAGCACGCGCAGCCCCTCGAGCGCCGTGGGCCGCGTGGGGCCGCGCTGCTCGCCGGCCCGTTGCAGCACGATGTTGAAGGCGAAGGTGCTGCCGTGCCCCACCTCGCTGTCGACCCAGATCGTGCCGCGCATGAGCTCGACCAGACGCTTCGCGATCGCCAGGCCCAGTCCGCTCCCGCCGTAGCGCCGAGCCGTGCTGCTGTCGGCCTGCGCAAACGCTTCGAAGATCATTCCCTGCTTCTCGGGCGGAATGCCGATGCCCGTGTCGCGCACGGTGCCGAGCAGCGTGACCTCACGCTCGGTCTCGGCCAGGGTCTTGACCTCGACGACCACCTCACCGTGATCCGTGAACTTGACCGCGTTGCCGACCAGGTTGACCAGGATCTGCCTCAGCCGCAGCGGATCGCCGTGCAGCCGATCGGGCACCTCGGCGTGCGTGTGGACGATCAACTCCAGCTCCTTCTCCGCCACGCGCGGCGCCATCATCCCCGCGACCTGATCGAGGATCTGACGCAGGTCGAAGTCGACCTCTTCGAGCTCGATCCGATCGGCCTCGATCTTCGAGAGATCGAGGATGTCGTCAAGCAGGCTCAGCAGCACCTCGGAGGCGGTCTTCACGGTGTTCACGTACTCGCGCTGCGCGGGCGTCAGCTCGGTGCTCAGGGTCAGCTCGGTCATGCCGATGATGGCGTTCATCGGAGTGCGGATCTCGTGGCTCATATTGGCCAGGAAGCGGCTCTTGGCCGTGCTGGCCGCCTCCGCGCCCAATGCCATCCGGTGAGCCTGGAGCAACTCCGCCTCCGCCCGCTTGCGCTCGCTGATGTCGAAGAGGATTCCGCGGATGCCGACGGGCCGGCCGTCGCGCACGATCGCCGTGGCGCGGGCGAGAACGGGGAAGGTCGAGCCGTCCTTGCGCAGGGCGGTGTACTCGAAGCTGCGCAGGCGGTGCCCCTGAAGGGCATCGCGAACGGTGTCTCGGAGTAGATCGCGGTCGCCTTCGATGAACAGGCGGGTGATGTCGAAACCGGCGGCGATCTCCTCCTCGGTGTAGCCGGTGATCTCGAGGGCCTGGCGGTTGACGAAGGTCAGGCGCAGGGCATCGTCCATCTCGAAGACGATCTCCGGCAGCATCTCGGCGAACTCGCGCAGGCGCTCCTCGCTTTCGCGGGCGGCGATCTCGGTGCGCCGGCGCGCGCGCCGCCCGGCGGCCTCGCGGATCTCGCGCTCGATGGCGGGCGCCAGCCGGGCGAGGTGCCCCTTGATGAAGTAGTCGTGCGCGCCGGCCCGCATCGCCGCGACGGCCGCATCCTCGCCGATCGCTCCGGAAACGATGATGAAGGGCAGGTCGTGTCCCGATTCCCGGAGCACCTGGAGAGCGCCGGCGACGTCGAAGCCGGGCAGGTTGTAGTCGGAGATGAGGACATCCCAACCTTCGCGATCGAGTGCGGCGCGCAGGTCCGCGGCGGTCTGCACTCGCTTCCAGGCCACGTCATAGCCGGTGCGCCGGAGCGCGACCACCAGCAGTTCGGCGTCGTCGACCGAGTCTTCGATGATGAGAACGCGCAGTGGCGTAGACATCGTTCTCCATCTCCCTGGCCCTGGTCCCCCCGGGTTCCTGATCCCATGGATCGGCCTCGGGATGCGGCTCCTCGCCCTCCCGGGCGGCGCCTGGCGCGGGTCGGCCCCAGGGGAGGCCGTTGCGCCAGCGGCGAGATGGGCCATAATCGGCGGCATGGGCTACGGGGAGTTCCATCCACTGGTGTTTACGCCAGTATACAAAGACTATCCCTGGGGCGGGAGGGGATTCGAGACGACGTACGGCCGCCGTCTGCCCGGGCCGGTTATTGCCGAGTCGTGGGAGATATCCGATCGCCCCGAAGGCATGAGCGTGGTCGCCCAGGGGCCGCTCCAGGGCGCGCCGCTGAGCGACCTCGTGGCTCGCTGGGGGGCCGGTCTGATCGGCCGGCGCGGCATCAGGGCCGCCGGGTTCGCCACCCGGGACAAGGGCCGCCGGCGATTGCCCCTGCTCTTCAAGATCATCGACGCCCGCGAGAGGCTGAGCCTGCAAGTTCATCCGAGCGAAGAGAGTGCGGCCCGGGTCGGAGGGGAGCCCAAGTCGGAGATGTGGTATGCCCTGGGCGCCACGGGCGAAGCCCGGGTCCTGGCGGGCCTGCGTGCGGGGGTCTCACGGGCCTCGTTCGAGCGCGCGCTGGCGGAGGGGCGGGTGGAGGAGTGCCTCGGCTCGCTTCCGATCCACACGGGCACCGTGGTCCCGATTCCGGGCGGACGGGTGCACGCGATCGACGCCGGCTGCCTGCTCTACGAGATCCAGCAGAACTCGGACACGACCTTCCGCCTGCACGACTGGGGCCGGCTGGATGCGGAGGGGCGCGCCCGGCCCCTGCACGTTGGCAAGGCCCTTGAGGCGATCGACTGGGACGACGCGCCGGCGGCGCCGCAAGTGGAGCGCGAGCTGGCGCCGGGGGCCGGGGCGCGGTGCTGGGAGCTTCTGCGGACGCCCCAGTTTCACGTCCGGCGGCTCGAGCTCGCCGGGCCGCTCCATGTGGCCAACGACGGGGAGAGCTTCCACGCGCTCTTCCTCGCCCGTGGGGCCGCGTCGGTGGAAGGCGGGGGGCTGGTCGTTCCGCTGGCCGCCGGGACGAGCTGTCTGATCCCGGCCGAATTGAGCGGCTACACGCTCGCGCCCGAGGGCGGCGCGCCGGCCGAGGTGCTCTGGACGACCGTGTGAGTCCCCCGGTCAGTGGGCGCGGGACCGCCCTCCGGCCACCTGCCCCCTTGCCACCCGCGCACGGCGACTGCTAACCTGTTCAGTCCCTTTTGGGGACACGTTCAAAACAAAGCGTTGTTACAGGCAGGGCAGGGCAGGAGGTACACCCCATGGCAAGTTCAGTTGCCGACTTCATGCAGCAGGTCATCGCCAAGAACCCGGGTGAGAAGGAATTCCACCAGGCGGTCCACGAGGTCGTCGAGTCCTTGTGGCCGGTGCTCGAAAAACGTCCCGAATACCGCAAGGCCAAGATCCTCGAGCGGATCTGTGAGCCCGAGCGCGTGATCCTGTTCCGCGTGCCCTGGGTCGACGATCGCGGGGATGTTCAGGTCAATCGTGGTTTTCGCATCGAGATGAACAGCGCGATCGGCCCCTACAAGGGCGGCCTGCGCTTCCACCCCAGCGTGAACCTCGGCATCCTGAAGTTCTTGGCGTTCGAGCAGGTCTTCAAGAACAGCCTGACGACGCTGCCGATGGGCGGCGGCAAGGGCGGCTCGGACTTCGATCCCAAGGGCAAGAGCGACAACGAGGTCATGCGCTTCTGCCAGAGCTTCATGAGCGAGCTCTTCCGCCACATCGGCGCGGACACCGACGTGCCGGCCGGGGACATCGGCGTGGGCGGCCGCGAGATCGGCTACCTCTTCGGCCAGTACAAGAAGCTGCGCAACGAGTTCACCGGCGTGCTCACGGGCAAGGGCCTCACCTGGGGCGGCAGCCTCATCCGGCCCGAGGCCACCGGCTACGGCTCGGTCTACTTCGCGGCCGAGATGCTCGCCACGCGGGGCGAGACGCTGCAGGGCAAGACCGCTCTGGTCTCCGGTAGCGGCAACGTGGCGCAGTACACGATCGAGAAGCTGCTCGACATGGGCGCCAAGCCCGTCACGCTGTCCGACTCCAACGGCTACATCTACGACGAGGCGGGGATCACGCGCGAGAAGCTCGCGTTCGTCATGGATCTGAAGAACGTGCGCCGCGGTCGGATCAAGGAGTACGCCGACAAGTTCAAGGGCGCGATCTACACGCCGCTCGCGGGCGGCGCCGACCACAACCCGCTCTGGACCCACAAGGCGCACTGCGCGTTCCCGAGCGCCACGCAGAACGAGATCAACGCCAAGGATGCCGAGAACCTCGTGAAGAACGGCGTCTACGTCGTCTCCGAGGGCGCCAACATGCCGACCACGCCCGACGGCGTGAAGATCTTCCTCGAGAAGAAGATCCTCTACGGACCGGGCAAGGCGGCCAATGCCGGCGGCGTGTCGACCTCTGGGTTGGAGATGAGCCAGAACAGCCTGCGCCTCTCCTGGTCGCGCGAGGAAGTCGATCAGCGCCTGCACGGCATCATGAAGGCCATCCACAAGTCGGCCCACGATGCGGCCGAGTGGATCGGCACGCCGGGCAACTACGTCAACGGCGCCAACATCGCCGGCTTCCTCAAGGTCGCCGACGCGATGATGGACCAGGGCGTCGTGTAGTCCGCGCGCAACGCGCACTTGAATCTAGTCCGCAGCGACGCGAGATCGGGCGGCCGGGGCCTGTTGGGCTCCGGCCGCCCGACTGATTCCGCGAGTCTAGCTCCCGCCCAGCTCGTAGCAGATCACCGCGTACGGCTTCGGCTCCGGCTCGCCGCGGTCGCGCGCCGACGGGGATTCCACGTGCACGCTCGCCACGCCGCCGCCCACGGTCGCGGCGGTCACGGGCGCCATGCGCGCCTCCTTGAGCACGTAGAGCCGGCTGCCGGCAAGGACGAACTCGTCGACCTCGGGAACGTAGTCCGCGGCCAGCGCGATGCGACCGGTGAAGCGGCCCTCCCGATCGAACACGTCGAAGGCGCCGACCGTGCCGGCGGGACGGTCGCGGACCGCCCGACTGCTGGCCACCCAGAGCGTGCCGTCGGGGCGGGGATGGAGGGCGTCGATGTCGCGCAGCACGGGATTGGCGCCTCCCGAGCCCGTCCGCGCGCGGCCGCGCCCGGCGGCCCCCTGGGACTCCGGCGCCTCCTTCTCCGCGGCGGTTTGCCGGACGTGCTCGTACTCCAGCGCGATCACTCGCTCGAGCGTGCCGTCCGGCGCGAAGACCTCGATCTCGTAGGCGCCGTAGCGCTGGGCGACGTAGACGCGCCCGTCGGGGCCGGCGGCCCAGTGGCGGGTGAAGTCGTTGCCTTCGCTGTCGCTCGTCGTGAAGACCCCGTCCTTGCCGGCGCTGTGAGACACCTCCTTGAACAGCGTCCGCAGGGACCCGTCGAGGGCGAGGCTTCGCAGCCGCATGACCGATCTGGGCGCGTCCCCGGTCGTGAGCATGCAGTGCGTGCTCAGATAGAGAGCTCCCGCCGCGGCCTGGGCCGCTTCGAGGATCTCGAAGGAGCCGGCCTGGGGCGGCGTGATGTCGGCCGCGGGGTTGCCGTCGCGGCCGAAGGTCACGATCCGGGCGGGCAGGAACTGTGTCACGCCCACGCGCCCGTCGGCGAGGGCCAAGCAGCCGCGGGGGTTGCTGAACTCGCCCGGTCCCTCGCCCGCGCGACCCAGCGTGCCGAGCGACTTGCCGGCCGGGTCGAAGACGCGCACGGTGGTGAAGCCGGCGTCCAACAGGTAGGTGTTTCCGGCGGCGTCGACGGCCGCATCCAGGATCCTTCCGAGGATGTTGCCGGTCTCCTCGTCGCCGTCGGTGACCCGCCAGAGCTCGCGCGGCGCAAGCGTCTGGATGGGCGGCGGCGGGGCATGGCGGCCGGCGATCCGGGGCGGATCGGGCGTGACGGAGGCGCGGGTGGCGGGGTCGGCGAGGCTGATGGCGGGCGCGCTCCCGATGAGGACCCCGATGCCGATGGCGGAGGCGATACCCATGGTGGCGGTGACGGCCAGGTTTCGCATGGAGATCCTCCCCTTGCGGCGAAGACGATTTCCGCACAAGCGTGGACGCGGGGACTGGCCCGGGTGTTCAAGCGCAGCGGGAGGATGGTGGGGAAGACCTGCCGGCGGCCGGCGAAGCGCACCTGCCCGTGGCCGGTGCCGGGCACGGGCCGCCCGGGTGGATTCATGGACGGGTCACGGCTGGTCTGCGGCCGCCGGCGCCTCGCCGGGCACGACCACCAGCTCCAGCCGCCGCTGGCGGCGTATGGCCGTCACCGCGGCGGGCGCCCCGATCGGCCATTCGGTCAGGAAGCGGTGCAGGTCGTCGGCGCCGCGAATCGTGCGGTTCTCGATCGCGACGATGAGATCGCCGTCTTGCAGGCCCGCTCGCTCGGCAGGTGTGCCGGGCTCGACGGTCACGGCCTCGGCCGCGCGGTCCTGCTCGAGCTGGTAAAAGCGAGCCATGCGCCGGCCGAGCGGGCGAGTGCGGGCGGCGATGCCGAGATACCCGCGCCGCACGCGGCCCTGCGTCATGAGCTGCGTGAGCACCCATTCGGCGGTGTTGGCCGGGATCGCGAAGCCCAGGCCTTGGGCCATCGCGATCATCGCCGTGTTGATGCCGACGGCGCGACCGCGCGAGTCGACCAGCGGGCCGCCCGAGTTGCCGGGATTGAGCGGCGCCGTGTGCTGGATGATGTTCTCGATCAGCCGGCCATCGGGGCTGCGCATCGTGCGCCCCAGGGAGCTGACCACGCCGGTCGAGACCGTCGACTGGAATCCGAATGGGTTGCCGATCGCGATGACGAGCTGTCCGGGGCGCAGCTTCTCGGAGTCGCCGAAGGCGGCGTACGGCAGGCCCGCGGCATCGACGCGCACGACGGCCAGGTCGGTGGGCGGATCCTGGCCGATGACGCTGGCCGGCAGGGTGGTGCCGTCCATGAGGCTGACCTCGACGGCCCCCGCGCCCGCCACGACGTGGCAATTGGTGACCAGGTAGCCGTCGGGCGTGATCACGACGCCCGAACCGCTGCCCTCGCGCCCGCGACCCCGCCCCGCGGGCGCCGCGCGCACCGACAGGCTCACGACGGCCGGGCCGACGGCGTCGACCACGGTGGTGACGGCGCGCGAGTAGGCGTCGAGCAGCTCGACATCGTCGCGGCGCGCTTCCCCCACCTTGCAGTGGAGGCGATCGCCGTCGTCGCCAGAGACCTTCGCCCCCGCCACGCCGGACTCGGCGCCATCATCCGTGTGGAGGTCCTCGATGGAGCCACCGCCAGCACTGCTATGGATCTGGATCGCGGCCATGGCATGTCACCCCCAGTTGCATGCGTGTCCAAGAGGTGAAACCGGGCGGATCAGGGAGGGGTTCCCGATTCTCAGCACGACCGGCCGCCGCAGCCAAGTCGGGGCGGCGCGTGCCGGCAGCGGCGCCTCAGTCGCTGTTGAGCCACAAGAGCGCCTGGGAGAATGCCATCTGGGTCGCGGCGGCGTCGAAGTAGTAAGGATGGAACGAGAGGTTGACGATCTTGCCGCGGTCCAGGCCCAACGCGCGGTCCTCATCCGAGGCGAAGGTCCGCCAGGCGATCGGCCGCCCGTTGAGCTCGTGGCCCGTGCTGGTCCAGCAGCGGGCGGTGTAGATCGTCGCGAGGGCCTGATCGCGATCGTACCAGGGTTCCAGGCCCCGGTCGTTCGGACTGGGCACCAGACATTCGTAGTAGTGCGAGCCGCGCCCGTCCAGCGGCCCGCCCCAGCGCGCGTAGTCGAGCGGGATGTCGGGATACCGCGGATCGGCCGCCACGGCCCGGGTGAGTGACCGGCGGTCGCGGGCGCGATCGTCGCCGCGCGGCTTGTCGACCGCGCCGCGCAGGTGCAGGTGCTGCCACAAGAACCCGAACTGGTTCCAGGCCTGATCGGGGCTGAGATCCGCGGGTCGCGGTTCCTTGGGGTCCGCGGCCCGCTCCGAGAAGGCCCCGGTGATCTTCGAAACTGGACCGACCCAGGTGAATAGGAGCATGTTGCCGCCCGCGCCGACATAGCGCGACAGCAGCATGTCGCGCGCCACCTTCTCGAGCCCCACGTCCTCGCCCCCGGCGCAGTCCCAGATCACGGTGCGGTACTCGCCCAGCGTGTTGAGGAACCCGTCGGGGATCGACAAGGCCGGGGACGTGAGCTCGTCGGGGAAAGTGTTGAAGCTGCCGGGCCGCTCCCCCAGGGGCAGATACTCGCGCATGCCGGCCAGCATCTCGGAGCGCCAGGCATCTTCGCGCGCATCATCGCTGGGGAGGGCGTTCGCGTTCGGGCTCTGCGGCCGGCGGTGGCGCTGATCGTCCACCACCAGGAACCTCTTCGTGAAGGAGAAGTCGGCCACGTTGATCTTGACGATGCACTTCGTCTCGGTCTCGCGACGATTCGAGATATCCCGCATCTTCAGGTAGAAGTAGCGCGTCTTGGGACCGTCCGCTGGAAACGTGACCACGTCCTGCATCTGGGTTCGCGCCGCCCAACCGATCCAGCCGCCGAGGCCGTCCGTGGCCCGGAACGGCTCCAGCGGATCCTCGGGATCAGGGATGTCGAAGCCGTAATTGCACGGACCGGGTTCGGAGCCGCTGGCGGATGCGTCCGCGACCCAGCGGAGTCGAAAGCGCTGATTCGGCGCCACCGTGACTTCCCATGGCAGACCGAAGGCGGATGAGTCGAACCGGCGCGCCCCCATCGAGGGTTCGTAGATCACCACCGTGATCAGGGCGTCGCGCACGCCGAACAGCACCCAGTTCTCGTTGCGCTGGAACTTTGGCTCGGTCGCCCCGGCTTCGTCGATGGCGCGCACCGCGAATCCGTAGGAAGCGCCCACGGCCATCCCCTCAATCCACTGCTCGGTCACCGACCCCGGCACGCGCTTCCAGGCCCGCTGGGCTCGATCAAAGTAGCGGGGATCGGAGTTGGGATAGACCTCCTCCCGCGGCGCGAGGAGGAGGTTGATCGAGTTTTCGAAGAGGCGCACGACATCCGCCTGCCGGGTCGGATCGACGCCCGGATTGAACACGTGCTTGACCTCGTAGAACTCCGGAGCGCGGTCGGCCCCGACCGCATCCAGGTCCTCACCCGACCAGGTCATCCGCAGCGTGGCCGCCCAGCGCGCTCCGTCGACCGGCTGGGGACGCTCCAGCTTGCTGGTCGGGGCGATCGTATGCGCGTTGAAGAAGCGTGAGTCGGGCTTGGACCGGGCGTATTGGTCGTCCACCGATCGAACGAACAGGGTGTGCCAGTCGGAGCGCCGGGTGCTGCCCGCCACGGGCTGGAAAGCGCGCGTGAAGATCGTCTCCTCGAAGCGCGTCGTGCGCTGCCAGGCTCGCTCGGTGATGGTGTCGTCGACGGCCCATTCGAACCAGAGGATCACGCCGTCGTCGTCGGCCCCGAACCAGTAGAAGTGAACGTAGTTCTCCGTGTCGAGCGAGTCGCTCAGCACGCCGCCGGTGATGCGGACGGTGGGGAGGTGATTGGGAGCGGCCTCGCCGGTGAAGTCGTCCTCGGGCATGAGAAGACACTGCGGCGACAGGGCCAGGACAAGCGCCGCAGCCGCAACGTGGGCCAGCCTGCGCAGGGCAGAGCGCCGGACGTGCTCATCGCCGATGTCTTGTTGCGACCGCATGCTGTTCCCTACCAGGTTGCTACCCCCCCACCGAGATGCCGCCCTCACCGGCTCGCCGCGCCCTGCTGGCAGTCTATCCCTGCCGGCAGCCAGTCCCCTGCCGGCCGGGTCGCCGCCGCGACCGCCCAGGAACCCGGCGATGCTGACACACCGCTCCAGGGTTGTCCAGGTGTCCGGGCGCCACACGCCGGCCGCCAATCAGCCTAGACTCTCGACGTGAGAGAGGCTCGGCTCGGGGGGCGCTCATCCCTCCCGCGCCGAGCGGAACGCCGGCTGAGCGGGGCCGGCACGGGGCCGTCTGCTTGGCATCCCTCCCGAGGCTGCGCGTCGCGCGGCAGCGCAGGGAGGTCTCCAAGCCATGATTCTCAGGCTCGGCGCTCTCATCCCACCCCCCCTGATCCTCCTCGTTCTCGTCCTACTCGGCGGCGCCCCTTCGGTTCAGGCCGCGGGAACGCTGGATGTGCTCCGGCCGGCCGCGAGCCCCTCGATCGAGTCCCGTGATCCCGGCGCGGGCCCGGAAGGGACCCGCGAGACCATCGTCTGGCTGGGAGGAGACGACGGCAATTGCCTGGCCTACCCGGGCGGCACCTGGGACTGGGACAACGTCGGCGCCGACAGCATGCACTGCTGGCTCACGACCGAGGGGTCCTTCATCTCGATCATCCCCATGGAAGTCTGGCGGCCCTGGCTGGACGCGGCCGGGATCGCGGAGTGCGGCCTGGAAGGCAACGTGCTCGGGTTCGTGGACATTGCCGGCAGCCCGTACTATCCCCCGGGCATCCCGCCGAACACCTGGCAGGCGGCCGGCTCGGGCGTCGTCGCGCGCACGGGCTACGAGCCGCCCTACTACGACACCGTTCGGCTGCAGTGTGACTTGTACGCCGACATGGACGTCTATCGGGCGGGCACGTTCTTTCGCGCCGGATATCAGGTCTTTCCCGACCAAGGCCTGCCGGTCTGGTCGCCCCGGATGGGCAGCGGGGCCTGGTACTACTTCGCCGCGCCAAGCTGCCACCGCTGGGACGAGAACCTTTCCGCGGCCACGTCGCCGCAACCCGTCCCGCTGGAATGGGATTCGCTGCGGGTCATCCTCGAAGTGTGGTGTTCGTGCGACGCCTTCGGGATCCCGTGCACGGCCGAGGGGGACACGCGCGGGTCGCCCCTCATCGACAACGTCCGGATCGGCCTGTCGCACACGGCCGACGCGCCGGTGATCGCCCTCGCCGCCGGCCATCTCCTGCACGACGGCTTCGGGCAGACGAGCCCCGAGTACCTGTCGCCCACCGACGTGGGCAACGCCAACGTGGCCTATGACCTGAGCGGCGACCTTCCCGCCCGCAACGACTGGCTGGCGGACAGCGCCGTGGTCAACGGACCGAGCGTCACCGCCGAGGCCAACCGCTGGCTGGCGGAGATGCACTTCAAGGTCGAGCGCAAGGGGGCCCGCCAGGACGAAATCCCCGAGTACGCCGCGTGGAAGCTGCGCCTGACGGGAAACCCCGAGCAGGACTATGTCAGCGTCCTGATGGACTCGGCGCAGAGCACGCCTGCGCAGGCTTATCGCCACCGTTTCGGCACCTACTTCCATGAGAGCGACCCCGGCTTCCGGGGACCGGGCGACTACAACGCGCGCAACGAGATCCTGCCAGACGGGGTCTTTACGCCCGGCACGCGCATCCGCTACTACTATGCCGCCTACTGGTACAACGGCGGCGCCCCACCGAGCGACAAGTACATCCTGGGCCCCTACCAGTTCGAGATCCTGCCGGGCATGGAGCAGGTTCCCGGATCGCCCTATGACGTGCAGTGGCCTTCGGTGCTCCACGTCGATGCCCACAACACCGGCTCCGCGCAGCACATCGGAGCGGCGTTGAGCACCCTCGGCCTGGCCCACGATCGCTATGACTACAGCTTCGCCAACACGAACTTCAACGCGCCAATGAAGCGCAGCTTCGGCGGCGCAAGCTACAACCCCGGCGGCTACGGCAACAACGGCTGTACGGTGGAGCAGCTCCTGGGCTACAGGCTGATCCTGGTGAGCACGGCGGCGCTCGGACCGGGGACCCTGGAAGCCGCCGACTTCGAGCTCTTCTCGGATTGGCTGGCGTCGACCGAATGCGGACTGGCCGCGGTGCGGCGGGGGATCGTCCTTGCCGGGGACCGCCTGGCCGAGATCATGGCCGATCCCGTGCAGGGACTGGCGCGCGTCTTCGCCGAGGCCACGCTGGGCGTGACGCTCATCGACTCATCCTATCGCCAGCTCAACGGCGACCTGCACACCTGCATCTACCTGGAGCCCGTCGCCGCGCCCGCCTTCGCGCCGCTCGCGCCCGGGCTCAGCTTGTACGGCGGCGACTGCAACGTCCTGGGCGCGCAGCCCGGCCTGCCCGGGGTGACGGGGAATCTCGACTACTCCTGCTACCTCGGGGGCTGCAGTCAGCCGCTCGTGGGTTTCGCCCAGGTCGTGCGGGAGAACATCGTGCCGGGCGCCTCGAACTGGAAGTCGGTCGTGAACGGCTTCTCCCTGACACATCTCTCGGAGCGGGCCTGCGAGGGGCACGACTGCACGCGCGACAGCGCCTGCGTGGTGGCCGGGATCGTTGACCTGCTCTCGCCGCTGGTCGACTGGCTGGCATCGGGCGCGGATCCGTTCACGCTCTGGCTCTATCCCTGCCAGGGGCCCCAGGGGATCGACCCCGACACCCACTGGGCGGGCGCGGCGGACTGCCTCTACCCAAGTCGCCCCAATCCCGCCCAACAGCGGGCCGATATCCGGTTCCACCTGGGGGCGGCTGGGCGCGTGCGGATCGAGATCTTCGACGCCAGCGGCCGGCTCGTGCGCACGCTGGTCGATGAGGACCTCGCCGCGGGCGAGCACCTGCGCGCCTGGGACGCGACCACCGACCGCGGCGATCCGGCGGGCTCGGGGGTCTTCTGGATGCAGATGCACACCGTGAACGGGCACGCCTCCGCCAAACGGATGCTGCTGCTGCGGTGACGCAACGAGGCGCGCCCCGGCCCCGCAGTCCGGCGCGGCCGGGGCAGCGCCGGAGGGAGGAACCACGATGACCTGCGCGACCTGCGCGATGCCCGCTCTGCCCGCCTCCCAGCGGGGTAGTCCTGCGGATCTCCGCGGCGCCCGGGCCCTCTTGCTGGGCCTGGCGCTCGTGGCGACGCCGCCGGCCGGTGCCGATGCCTTGGCGACGCCGCCGGCCGGCGCCGGGGCCGCGACGCTGGAGCTCGTCGCCAGCTCGCCCGCGGGCCTGCAGCTCGAGTTCTCCCTGCCGGCGCTCGAGACGGCCACCTACGAGGTCGCCGGCGTCACGTACCAGACGTTGAGCGTTCCGGGCGGAGACCTGCACGGTCGCGAAGGGGAGCCATGCCTGCCGGCCTTCACGCGCTACGTCGAGGTGCCCGCCGGCCGGGGCGTGCGAGCCCACGTCGAGGCGGCGGTCGAGGAGACCCTGGCCGGCTGCCGGATCCTGCCGATGCAGGCGGACGACGGCCGGCGCTTCGCCCTGGCCGCCGAGGTCTACGCCCGCGATCAATTCCTCGGAGAAGAGATCGCGACCGTCGGCGCGCCCGCGGTGCTGCGCGGCCGGCGGGTCGTGCCGGTCACCATCCGCCCGCTGCGGTACAACCCGGTGACCGGCGAGGTGCGCGTGGCGCGACGGCTGGGTCTGCGGCTGGAGCTCGCGGGCGTCGATCGGCGCGGGGCCGCCCGGCGTCCGGACCTGGCGGCGACGGAGGCGAGCGCCGCGCTGGCGGGCGACCTGCTCGTGAGCGGCGCGCGGGGGCGCGACGTTCCGCCGGAAGGCGGGAGCGCGACGTTGGGCACCTGGCTCGTGATCAGCCGTGACGATCCGCAACTCGCCGGGATCCTGGCGCCCTTGATCGCCTGGCGCGAGCGAATGGGGTACCGCGTTGTCCATGCCACCACCGCGCAGACCGGCACCACGGCCGAGCAGATCAAGGCCTGGATCCAGGCCGCCTACGACACCTGGGAGTTCCCGCCCGAGTACATCGCCCTGGTGGGCGATGCGCAGGGCAGCTTCCCGCTGCCCACGTTCTTCGAGAACTACACGTCGCAGCACAATCCCGGCGATCACGGCTACGTGCTCCTGGACGGCAACGACGAGCTGCCGGACGCCTTCATCGGGCGCCTGTCGGCCGAGGACTACACCACGCTGCAGCGCATCGTGTACAAGATCGTCAGCTATGAGTCGGCGCCCTACGTCGGCGATCCAAACTGGTTCGGACACGCGTGCCTGACCGGAGACCCATCTTCATCGGGTGTCACGTGCGTGCACATCATGCAATGGCTCAAGGAAAGGCTGCGCCAGATTGGCTACGCGCAGATCGACACGGTGTTTGCCGAGCCGTTTCGCAGCCAGACCCTCGCGAAGCTCGATCAAGGCACGACCTTCTTCGGTTATCGCGGCTTCGCCGGCGTGAGCGGCATCACCGTGGGCGACGTTCTGGCGCTGCAGAACGGGCCGCGCCTGACCTTTGGCGTCGTGCTGAC
Source organism: uncultured bacterium (assembly GCA_964603725.1). Classification (GTDB taxonomy): domain Bacteria; phylum Eisenbacteria; class RBG-16-71-46; order CAIMUX01; family WJJG01; genus CAZDKK01. Next base: position 85,188 of record CAZRWW010000011.1, on the reverse strand, counting down.
TTGCCTGACCGGGGACTGGCACGGTGGGACATCGGTCCACGAGGCCTTCCTGCGCGCCGGGGTCGGGACGAGCACGCCCAGCGGCGGCATCGGCGGCATCTCGACCGCCGGGGCCACGCACACGCGCTACAACAACAGCTTCTTTGCCGGCGTGGCCCACGGCCTCTTCTGGGATGGTCATTACCAGATTGGACCCGCCCACGCGCGGGGCAAGCTCGAGATGGCCATCAACTTCGGGCCGTACGAGCCCGATCAGGCGGCGTGCTACTGCTACTGGAACACGCTCATGGGCGATCCGGCCACCGAGCTGTGGACGGGCTACCCCGAACCGCTGGCCGTGTCATACCCCGCACAGGTGCCGCGCGGGGCCACGCTGGCCGCCGTCGACGTGCGCGATGCGTTGGGCGAGCCGGTGGAAGGCGCGTGGGTCTACCTGAGCATGGGCGAGCGCATTCGCTCAGGCGGGCGTACCGGGGCGAGCGGGCGCGTGGATCTGCCGATCGACGGCACCGCCCCGGGCACCGTCCTCGTGACCGTGACCGGACACAATCGCCATCCGCACCTGGGCAGCTTCGCCATCACCACCGCGGATCGCTTCGTGGGCATCCACGACCACGCCATCGACGACGGCCCCGCCGCGCCGGCCCACGGCAACGGCGACGGGTTCGTCAATCCGGGCGAGATCATCGCGCTCGGCCTGTCGCTGGAGAACTTCGGACTGCAGACCGCCGCCAATGTCGTTCTCAGCGCCGCTTGCGAAGATGCCTACGCCGACCTCATCGCCGGCGGCCCGATCGCCTGCGGCGACATTGCCGCGGGCGGCGTCTGCGCGGCGCCCGCGCCGGTGGTGTTGGCGATCGACGCGGCCTGTCCGCCGGGACACCGGGTTCAGGTGGGTTTCACGATCGAGTCCGGAGCTGATGCCTGGCCGGCCCACCTCGCCCTGGATGTGAGCGGGCCCGATCTCGTCTTCAGCGGCATAGAGCTCGCCGGCGTGGGCGAGCGCCTGGATCCGGGCGAGTCGGGCACGTTGGCCGTGGCGCTCTTCAACGCCGGGAGCTACTCGGCCCAGGGCCCCACCCAGGCCGTGCTCCTGTCGCACAGCTACGCCGTGCGCGTCGACGACGCCTACGGCGCCTACGCCACGATTGCCGCGGGTGAATCCGGCCTCAACACGGCCGATCCGTTCGCCGTGCGCGTGCCCGCGGACGTCATCCCGGGGACGCAGGCCAACCTGGAGATGCAGCTCACGATGGCCGGCGGCGTGCGCGACACGGTGCGCCTCGCGCTCACCGTCGGCCTGGCGGGCGAGACGGACCCGACCGGGCCCGACGGCTACGGCTACTACGCGTACGACCAGACGGATGCCGCCTACCCGCAGGCGCCGATCTACGACTGGGTGGACATCGCCTTCCCGCAGAACTCGGCCGACCTGCAGGACTTTGGCACGGACCAGGACGACTCGCGCACGTTCCCGCTGCCCTTTCCTTTCACGTTCTACGGCCAGACCTTCGATCAGCTCACAATCTGCTCGAACGGCTGGCTGAGCCTGGGACCGACCTACCTCGTGTGCGACCGCAACTGGTACATGCCCTCCGCCGAAGGGCCCGCCAACATGGTCGCGGGCTTCTGGGATGACCTGTACCAGAGCGGCAGCGGGCTGGTGTATCACTGGCATGACGAGGCGAACCACCGCTATGTGGTCTCCTGGGACCGCGTGCGCCGGAAGATCGGCTGGTTCAATGTGTATACCGAGAGCTTCCAGATCATCCTGTACGATCCCGTCTGGCACGCGACGCCGACCGGTGACGGCGAAATCGTGATGCAGTACGAGGTGGTGAACAACCTCGATGCCGAGCAGATGTTCTGCACCGTGGGCATCGAGGACGAGCACCACGAGCGCGGCCTGACCTTCAACTACTTCAACCAGGGGCCGCTGACCGCCGCGCCGCTCGTGGCCGGGCTGGCGGTGCGCTTCACGACGAGCAGTCCCGGATTCGCGGGGGTCGATTCGCCGGCAGGTTCTGGCCGGGGGCGACTCGAGCTGCAGGCGGGGCCAAGCCCATTCCGGGAGCGGGCCAGTCTGGCTTTCCGGACCGACCGGCCGCGAGCCGTGGCCCTGCGGGTCTACGATGCCGGCGGGCGGTTGGTGCGCGTGCTGCTCGAAGGGGCGGTTGCGGGGGGCGCGCACGTTGTTCCCTGGGACGGAGCCGACGCGCAGGGGCGGCCGGCGCCGTCGGGGATGTACTACTGCCGCCTGGAGGCGGGCGGTGAGCAGGTCTCGCGGGCGATCGCGTTGCTCCGCTGACGGGCGGTCGGCCAGCTACGCCGGCGGGCGGTCGCCGCCGCCGGCGAATTGCTCCAGCAGGCACCGCCGGCACAGCGATGCTTCCAGCTCCGCCTGCGAGTGCCGGCCCAGGTACTCCTCCAGGCTGACCCACTCGTCTCCATCGCGAACGCGGTGGCAGGCGCTGCAGACGTGCATCAGGCCCTCCAGGTGCTTGACGCGCCGCAGCAGGTGCGCGGTGGACCAGGTGACCCCGATGGCGAGCGGCAGCACGAGCAGCGTCTCGATCAGCATCTCGCCGGCGTTGATCGGCGTGGCCGGGCTGCCCAGGACGAGGTGCGGCAAATCGAGCAACTCGTCCAGCCACAGCACCAGGATGACGAGGCCGAACCCCAGCCATTCGTAGAGGAGCAGGCGCCTGGTCGTGCGGATGCCGATCATGAGCGGTCCTCCCTGGCCTATCCCCGATGGGCCGGCGGCAGGGGCCAGTCAACCGGCCGTCACGGGATGCCCGGCGAAATCGGAGAGAGCGCAACTCCAATGCCCATCGTGCGAACCAACCCTGTCTCCTGGCAAGCGAAAACGGCTCCGACTCCCGGCACCTCCAGCGCGCTCCGCCTGTGCCGGCCGGGTGTCCTCCCGGCGGTACGCCCCCGACCTCGCTGGTCTGCGCACCGGCGGTCTGGTAGGCTCTAGCGGACAGGGGGCAAGTGACCGAGGGACACCGGGCTCCAGCCCTGGAGCAAGAGGAGGATTGCATCATGCGTGCTCTGTTCACGATCTTCGTCGTCGCCGCTCTGGCCGGCATGTTGCCGGGCCACGCCGATCAGCCGCTGGTCGGCGCGTCCGAGCCGAGTGAGCTCAACGAGGCCACCGGCCACGAGTCGGCCGGCACCGGAGAGACGCCCGTCATCTCACCGGCCCAGACGCGGAGCGTCGCCTTTCTCATGATCCCCGAATCGACCGCCGATGTCGTCGGGATGTACGACCCCTTCGACGGCACCTATCTGGGTGACATGATCACGGTCAACCCCGGCTTCAGCACGCCGATCAATGCCATCAAGGGACCGGACGGCAACATCTACGTTTCGGACCAAGTGGCAGACGCCGTGTTCGTCTTCAGTCCCGCCGGGGCATACCTGTACACCTATGCCGACGCCAGCGACGGCCTCGACAACATCCGCGGGATCGCATTCCGCGACGATGAGCTCTTCGTCACCAGCGGGGACCGGTTCGTGGCCCGCTTCAACGGCCCGCACAGCCGCCTGCCCGACTTCATCAACGACGGGAGCGATCCGTTCGACATCTTCTTCCTGGCGGACGGCTGGGCCTTGCTGGCGGACATCTACGGCACCACCGACAACGTCCGCCTCTACAATGCCGCCGGCGTCTTCCAGCGCGTGATCATCACGACCAACTTCCCGGAGCAGATCATGGACGATCCGGTCGCACCCGGGGGGTATCTCACGGCGGCGTTCTCGAGCAATCTGATCAGCGACTTCGACCTCGACGGCACGGTCTACAGCGCGCTGCCCTACTCATCGGGGCGCGGCATCTACCGTCTGGGCAACGGCAATCTGCTGGCGACGAACGGCAACGGCGTCCACGAGCTGGATGCCGCCACCGGCGCGATCATCCAGCTCGAACATGCCGGATCGGGGCGGTTCATCGAGTTGTACATGGAGGCGTCCAACGTGGCGCCCACCGACGGCCGGACCACGCTGCTGATGGGGGCGGCACCCACGCTTTGCGCGGACGCGGTGCGGATCGAGTTCGCGCTGCCCCAGGCGGGACCGATCGACCTGGGTGTCTTCGACGCCGCGGGCCGCCAGGTGACCCGGCTGATGAGCGGCTGGACCGCCGCCGGAAGACACGTCTTCGAGTGGAATCGGGCGCTGGGCAGCGGGGCGACGGCGCCGGACGGAGTCTACTTCGTGCGCCTGCGTTCAAACGAGGCCGCCAACGCGCAGAGAATCATCCTGACCCGCTAGCGCGCGGTGGATCTTCCGTCGCGCCGGAGCGAGGAACGGCCGCTCTCTCGGCTGGGAGCGGCCGTTCTACACCCTGCGCTTCTCACCGCAGGATCAAGACCGGGCGCGCCGCGCCCGCGCCCCGATCGCGCACGACGGCCCAGTAGGTGCCGGCCGGAACGGGCCGGCCCGTGCGATCGCACCCGTCCCACGCGGCGCTGGCCGCGCCGGTGGCCGGCCCCGCGCTGAGCGCCGCGCCGGGCCCCGCGCCGAGCCCCGCGGCGACTCCGGCACCGAGCTGGGCCACCAGGCGGCCCGCCGCATCCACGATCATGCAGTGCGAAGCGTGCGGCGCGGGCGAGTCCCAGGACAGCGTGAGGGGCCCGCGGCTGGGATTGGGCCACGCCAGGAGCCGCCCGCGCGGCGCGCTCTGCGCGAATGGGGCCGCCGGGACATCCGCCGCCGCCGGCAGCAGCGGATCCAGGCCCATGAACGCCAGGTAGTTCGAGACCCAGGTCTGGTCCATGGCGTCTGTGTCTTCAGGCCGGGCCGGAATGCCGCCGTCGCCGTCGCCGTCCTCGGCAATCAGCGTGTCGGTCAGCACGACGTGGACGCCCAGATGATAGGCATCCTGGAGCGCCTCGCCCACGGCGCGGTGGCCGAGCGCGTACCAGCCGTTCCACGCGTTGGTGAAATCGCCCGGCGTCGCATAGGTGTCCAGGTAGCCCTTGTAGGTCTGGAGCCAGGCGGGCATCTGGGCCGGGTATCGGCGGAAATAGGAATTGAGCAGTCCCCACATCGTCGCGCCGCCCGACATCGCCCAGGTCTCGTTGGAGAGCAGTGTCGGCTCGCCCTCGACCCACGTCTTCACCGACAGCCCGGCCTTGGTGACGGCTGCGTCGATCCAGGCCTGATTCGCCGTGTGGATGCCGGCATTGTACAGATTCCCCAAAGCCCAGGAGTACACGGGAGGATTCACCATGCGATAGAAGCCCGAGGTCGGCCGCTGCAGCTCATTGTAACGAATGTAGCTGCCGCAGGAATCCCCATAGGCCTGGTAGGTGTTGTCCCCGTAGACCTGGCGGAACTTCAGCTCGGCCGTGACGGCCCAGCCGCAGTTGTACATGCGATAGTAGCCGTAGAACGGGTGCGATCCGCTCTCTTCCAGATAGGCGGGATGGTTGAGCGAGTACGTGAAGGCGTCGAGGACGTTCTGGTAGTACTGGTTGTCTCCGGTGAGCTCGTAGTAGCGCGTCCAGACCCAGATCGACTCGCTGGTGTTGTCGGTCTGGATGATATCCGGCAGGTGCTCGCCCTCCCGCATGCCGCCGAAATCGGGCCCGGGGATGTCGACCTGCCAGACGCTGAGGAAGTGCGCGATCAGGCCGAACATCTCGATGTACTCGACCTCGCTCCGCGGCGCCAGCCCGAGCTGCGCGATGAGCTCCTGGCTGATGGAAGTCACCGGACCGGCCGGACTCTGCCACCGGGAGGGATCTTGCACGTCTTCCTCGGACCAGAAGGGGGTCGCGACCGCCTGCCCGCAGGCGAGAACGAGGATCAGCGCGGCCGAGACGAGGAAGGACGAGATGCGGCGATGCATGGGAGGCCTCCTGTCGTTGCTGGTCATGACGCCCCAACGAGGGATGCAGACACAACAATTATGCCCCCGGAGGCGGGGGGGCGACCAGACGTTTTTGGAGCGCCCCGGGCGCGGCGGCGGCCTACCGGAAGCGCACTTCGGCGGCCGGGTCTTCCCGGTACAGGATCTCGTGGCCCGGCACCCACTGCCCGTTCTGCAAGTAGCGCGCCGATGACCTCATCCGGCCGTCGGGCAGCAACTCGCCGGTTGCCTCGACCTCGGTGACCCCATTGGCGTTGCCAGTCACGGCCTCGCGGCTGATCATCTTCCCGTCCTGCAGCCTCATCACGCCCTGGGTGAAGAAGCCCGCCGTGGTGAAGTAGTGGAAGACGAGCTGCTCCTTCTCGCGGTCCCAGTAGAGGATCGTCTCGCCGCCGTACTCGCCGTCGTTGACCGAGTGCAGGATCCGGATCGCCTGCCCGTTGAGGGCCCGTTCCCACCGCGAGACATCGAACATCGGCTTCTCGGGCGTCGAGTCGGTGAACTCCCCGCGCCAGGTCTTGCCGACGAAAGGCGCCAGCGGCGCCAGGTGCTCCGTGAGATCGAGTTGAGCGCTCACCGGTGTGATTCCTCCTATGCTCAAGGTCATCATGAGTGCAGCAAGTGTGCGTTTCATTGCTCCGTCCTTCCTTCTTCCGAATTCAATGCCGGTCGCCGGGTCGATGAGCCCCGAGCCGGCGCCGGCTCGGGCGCAAGCGGCCCTGGCGTTGCCGGCCCCTGCGTTACCGGCTTCCGGCTCCCGGGTTCCCGCCCGACTCACGCGCATAGACCGGCTCGCCGGCGACGTAGGTCGCCAGGGTGGCCCGATCGTCGCCCAGCGTCATCTGGATGAGCAGCGCCTCCTCGATGTCGCGGCAGCGCTTCATCCGATAGTCGATGGCCGGGGTGGAGTGCAGGTCGAGCACGACCAGATCCGCCTCGTAGCCCGGGGCGATCGTGCCGATCGTCTCCTCGAGGTGCAGCGCGTGGGCCGCTCCCCGGGTCGCGAGGTAGAAGGCCAGCGGCGCGCTCAGCGAGCCGCCGTTCAACTGCGCGACCTTGTAGGCTTCGCACATCGTGACGAGCGGAGAGAAGCTCGTGCCGGCGCCGAGATCGCTGCCCAGGCCGACCCGCACCGGTCGGCCGGCGCGCTTGGCGGCGTCGAGCTTGAACAAGCCGCTGCCCAGGAACAAGTTCGCGGTTGGGCAGTGCGCGATGGCCGTGCCCGTGTCGTGACAGCGGCGCAGCTCGTCCTCGGTCAGCCAGATGCCGTGGCCGTAGATGGCGCGCGGGCCCAGGAGCCCATGGTGATCGTAGACGTCCAGATAGCCCGCGCGCTCCGGGAAGAGCTCTTGCACCCAGGCCACCTCGTCGCGGTTCTCGGAGACGTGCGACTGCAGATAGGCGCCCGGCGTCTCGCGCCACAGCGTGCCCGCCGCGTCCAACTGCTCCGGCGTGCTGGTGGGGGCGAAGCGGAGCGTCACGCCGTACAGCAAGCGGCCGCGGCCGTGCCACCGGGCGATGAGCGCCCGCGACTCCGCGAGCCCCCGCTGGGCCGTGTCGGTCAGCGCGGCCGGAGCGTGGCGGTCCATGAGGACCTTCCCTGCGATCATGCGCAGATTGAGGCGCTCGGCTTCTTCGAAGAAGGCGTCAACCGATTCCGGGTGAACTGTGCAATAGACGGCGGCCGTGGTCGTGCCCGCGCGCAGACATTCGGTGAGGAAGACCCGGGCCGTCGCGCGGGCGTGCTCCTGGTCGGCGAACTGCTGCTCGACGCGGAAGGCGTGCTGTTCGAGCCAGTCGATGAGCCGGCCGGCGTGGGCGCCGATGAGCTGGATCTGCGGGTAGTGGACGTGGGTGTCGATGAAGCCGGGCAGGATCAGCGTGCCGGCGCCGTAGTCCGTCACCGGCGTTCCCGGCGGCAGGGCGTGGCGCGCCTGCTCGTGGGGGCCGAACGCCCGAATCCGCCCGCCGGCGATCAGGATGAGGCCGTCGGGCTCGTAGCGCATGGCTTGCTCGACGCCGGCCGCGAACGGGTCGTCCGTAAAGGTCAGCACGGGGCCGCGGATGGCCCGGCCGCGCGGTTCGCCGGGATTCGGTGCGGTCCTCCGGTGGGCGGTCTCCAGCGCCCCTTCACCCGCCACGCGTGCCTCCGTTCTGCTGGGGTCCTCACTCTTGATCTTCAGGCCTGGCGTGCCCGGGCGCAAGCCCGGGAGACCCGCCGGCCCGCCTTGGGTCGGGCGCGGGCCGCCGCGGAATGCTCGTTGACAGTTGCGCGGCCGATCTGATTGGCTTCGCGGGAGACGTGGGCCGCGCAGCGGACTGCGGGTGTCACCCGCGAGGGGCAAGCCGTGGACGCACTCAAGGACCGCATTCGACGTGAGGGCCGCAACCTCGGTCAGGGAATCCTCAAGGTCGACAGCTTCCTCAATCACCAGGTCGACCCGGCGTTCATGCTGGCGGTGGGCGGCGCGCTGGCGGCCGAGTTCGGCGGGATGGGCGTGACCAAGGTGCTCACGGCCGAGATCTCGGGCATCGCGCCCGCCCTGACGACCGCGCTCGCCCTGGGCGTGCGTGTCGTCTACGCGCGTAAGACCAAGCCGATCACGATGCCCGCCGAGGTCTATCTCCAGCGCGCGCCCTCGCACACCAAGGGGCGCGAAGTCCAGATCATGGTGTCGCCCGAGTTCCTGACCGCTGCGGACCGCGTGCTCATCGTCGACGATTTCCTGGCGACCGGGGCGACCATCGAGGCGCTGGTCAAGATCGTGCATCAGGCCGGGGCCGCACTCGTCGGCGTCGGGGCGGTGATCGAGAAGTCCTTCGAGGGCGGCCGGGCGCGGCTCGAGCCGCTCGGCTGCCCCGTGCGCTCGTTGGTCGTGGTCGAGCGCATGGCGGGGCAGGAGATCCACTTCGCCTGAGGTCCGCGGGCGGGGCAGGATCGCGGTGCCGTGTGAAACCCGCGACCAGGGGATCCAGAACCTACGCCAGTCCCCGCGCGCGCCGCAGATTCTTCAGGAACGGCTTGTACAGAAAGCTCGACTCATCCAGCGCGCACAGCCGCGCGAACATCGGCTTGGTGACCGTGAACGCCATGACTTGGGGCGGCAGCGCGGAGCGCATGGCGAGGTCGGTCGCGCCGATGATCGCCTGCGGGGCCTGCAAGTCCTCGAACAGCGGCAGCGCCTCCATGCATCCCGAGCCGAACGGCGCCACGACCGCGGGCGGGTCGCCGGGCGCATGGTGGTAGTTGGCGCCCAGCACCAGCGCGCTGAGCTGATCGGGATTGACGTAGAAGGTGATCGTCTTGACGAATTCGTAGCACGCATCACGGAGCGGTCCCAGGAACAACGCCTCGTGCGCGGGTTGGTAGGGGCGGTGGCGGTCGAGCCACTGGTTCATCAGGTCATGCGAGGCCTTGAGCCCCTCGGTGTCGACCAGGAACTTGACGAACTCGGCCCGGCTGCGACCGGCCCGGCCGAAGAGCCAGTAGCCCGCGCCGCCGCAGCCGGGGCTATCGGCGGTGAGCATCACGGTGCGGCCTGCCAGCCAATCCTCGTAGAAGGCGAAGACGCACGCCTGCCGGCCGGCGCGCGGCGTGATCAGCGGCTCGAAGACCGCCGGGTCGGGCGCATCGTAGAGGGCGATCAAGGGCGTGGTGAGGTCGATGCTGGTCATCAAGGTTCGCGCGTCGGGCAACATGTCTGGTCCTCCCGTGGCTGTCGAGGTTCGTCCCTCCACCGGCGCGGGTCAGCTCGGCCCCAGCTGCGCCAGCGCCCGATCCTCGTCCGCATAGTCGATCGGCTGGCCGGCCGCCCCCGGCGGCGGATTCGCGCGCTCCCACGCGACGGTGCGGGCCAGGGCCTCGGCGCGCCCCACGCTCTCGGCGCAGCCCAGCTCCGCGCGGATGCGCGCGGTGTCCGCGATCAGATCCTGCGCTGTGTTCATGGTGTGCCTGAGGCTCTCGGGCAACGTGTCCATGGGCGCGCGGACGATCTTGCCGGTCCAGCCTGCCGCCGTGCCGATCGCGGCCACCCACTCCGCGGTGGACAGCGCGTCGGGCTCGCCCACGTTGTAGATGCGCCCGGCCGCGCGCTCATCGGTCACCGCCCGATAGGTCGCGTCGGCGACATTCTCGACGTAGCCGCGCGTCCAGCGCCACCGCGCGAGGCCCGCTTCGAGCACGATCGCCGGACGCCCGTCGAGCATGCGCCGCAGGTGTTCGTAGAGCCGGTGTTGCCGGTCGCCGGGGCCGTAGACCATCGGGAAGCGCAGCACGGTCCCGGCCAGGCGCGGTTCGCTCATCACGACGCGCTCGACCAGGATTTTGTCGTAGTCGTCCATCCAGCGGCGCGGGTCGCCGGCGGGCCGCGGCGGATCGGCGCGATACGGATAGAGCCGGCCGCGCAGGGGCGCCTCCTCCGTCATCGGCACGGGCACTGGCTCCCGCGGCCTCTGCTCCTGACCGAGCAGGATGCCGTAAGCGCGGTAGACATCCTGGCTGCTCACGGCGACGAGCCTGCGCGCGATGCCGCGAAAGGCCTCGACCGCGGCGCGGGCGGCGGCCTCCGTGACCGGGATCATGTCGAGCACGATGTCGGGCGCGAAGTCCCTGAACTCGCCGGCGAACTTCCCGAAGTCGGCGCGGTCGGCGAGGTCGGCCGCAGCGCAGTGAATGTGGCGCACGGCCGCGGGCAGATCGCCCTCGGTCCGCCCCCTGTGAAAGACCGTCACCTCGTGGCCGGCCGCGCACAGCCGGCGCGCAACGTGCGGGCCGACGAAGGCGGTTCCCCCGATGATCAGCACCTTCACGGCCGCTCCCCGGGTCGCATGACCACGCCGACGCCGCTGCGTCCGTCGACGATCACCTCCAGCGGGCTCTCGAAGCGCAGGTGGCGCACGTGCTGCGATTCGGCCCGCGCCGGCTGGGCATCGAGCCAGTCCTGATCCAGCCGCGAGCGGGCGTCCTCGCGCCGGATCGTGAAGTACCCGATGCCGAAGGCGGTGATGTTCTGGAAGAAGTGCGAGCCCTGCGACGGTGTGACCTGGATGTCGGCCAACTCCGTCTCCACGATGCAGCGCGCGCCCGAGATCTGCGCCCAGGTCACCGGGATGCCGAGCCAGTGGTCCGCGCTGCCCCAGCGGCCGGGTCCGATCAAGAGATAAGGCCGGTCCTCGGCCCGCAAGCGGCCGTTGAAGATGCCGACCTCGGCGGCCACGGCCCGCGTCCGCGCGCGGTCGAACGCCGCGGGGCGCACGTAGATGACGTCGCGAATGTCCGCCAGCCGGCCGTGACCGAGGGCGCCGGCCGAGACGCAGAGGGTCCGAGCGGGATCGACGTCGGAGAGATCCGTTTCCTGCGCGGCCGACCCGAACACCAGCGGGCGGATCTGCAGAAAGCCGAGCTCGTGCGGGCCCTCCGCGGGCCGGCGCAGGTTGAGCGCGAACTCGATCTCGACGTGGCACGAGAGGCCCGACTTGCCGACTTCCAGCAGGAAGGCGAGGGCGCGGGGTAGATCGTAGTGGGCGCCCGAAAGCACCCCGGCCATGCTCACCAGCTTTGCGCCCGCGCGGTGGATGCCTTCATAGACGCGGTCGTTGTCGGGCGAGTAGACCGAGCCGACCGCATCGAGCGTTCCGTGCCCCCGAGCGGTTTCCAGATCGAGCTGCACGACCCGGGCATCGCCATGGCCCTGGCCGCTCTCCTCGGACGTGAGCGCGGCCGCCGGGACGGCGGCCAGGTCGAGCGCATAGAAGGAGGGCTGGGAGTGGTCGATGTAGTCATGCGCCGTGGCGAACTGGTAGAGCCGCTGCGGCTGATGGGGCGAGAACCGCACGCAGCGCCCGCCTTCGACGACCGTCCGGCCCAGGCCCAAGGCGACGCTGGCGACGCCGTCCTCCGGGCGCATGTCGGGCATGGGGTAGTAGTCATACGAACGGGCCACGCCCGCGACGTCCGGGTAGAGGTAATGATCGTGGCGGCGGCCGACGACTTGCTGAATCACGACCGCCATCTTCTCCTCTTCGAGCCGATTGGGCGTCGACTCGATGTAGCTCTTGGAGTCGGCGTAGTAGGTCGAGGCGTAGACCAGCCGGATGGCGCGGCTGAGCTCCGCCAGGCGCACCTCGAAGTCGGGGTGGTTGTTGGGCAGCATGAAGGTGTCGTAGATGCCCGCGAACGGTTGATGCGAGGCGTCCTCCAGCAAGCTCGAAGAGCGCACGGCCAGGGGGTAATCGACGTGCGCGAGGAAGGCGCGCAGGGCCTCGGTGGCCGGCTTGGGGAGCTGCGCGTCGAGGAAGTGCCGCCGCACCTCCTCATCGCTCATCTCGCCGAGTACGCGCGCCAGCAGCCGCGACTCCTCCATGAAGCGGTCGAAGACATCGGTCGCCAGAACGGCGGAAGGAGGTATGAAGATGCGGGTGTCCGGCACGTGACGCTCGATCTCGTAGGCGTTGATCAGCGAGTGGAAGAAGGCCAGGCCACGGCCCTTGCCTCCCAGCGAGCCGGATCCGATGCGCGTGAAACTCTGGTCCGTGTCAAAGGAGTCGCTGGCGAATTCGGCCACCAGACCGGCGCGGGCGATCTCGCGCTGGCGGCTGAGCTGCTTCAGGAGGAACTGGCGCAGCTCCTCGGCGGATCCGAACTCCTCGCTGCGGACCGGCCGCAGCGTCTTGGCCAGGTCGAACTCGGTGCGCGCCATCAGCCAGGTCGAGAAGTCGTTGCGACCGGCATGGTAGAGCAGCGACGCCTCGGGGACCGTCCGCAGGCGCTGCACCAGGCCCCGCAAGTCCTTGGCGGTCGCGATGACCCCCCCGTCGGGGTGACGGAAGACGAACTCCCCGAACCCGAGCGAATCCTGGAGAAAGTCGCGCACCTCCGCCAGGAGCGTGGGCGAAGACTTGTCGATGAAGGCTGCCCCGAGCGCGGCCGCCGCCGCGGCGTTGTCCGGCTCGGACGATTGCATCAACACGGCGATCTCGGGATCGACGGCCTTGACCAGGCGGATGAACTCGATGCCTGCCTCCCCGGCGATCGCTCCACCCCGCGGAAAACGCGCGTCGACGATGACGCCCAGCACATGGTCCCGGTGCTTGCCGAAGTTCGCCTCGCCTTCTTCGAAGGTCGTTGCCAGCAAGATCTTCGCCCGGGCGCGCATGCGCATCAGCTTCTGCATGCGGTTGACGCCCTCGGCCATGAGCGCCTGGGTCTGCTTGACGATCTCCGTGTACAAGAGCGGCAGATAGGCCGAGTAGAACCGCACGGAGTCCTCGACCAGGATGATGCTCTTCACGCCCGCCGCGAGGGCGTCGTGAACGGCGTTGGCGCTGTCCTCGGCCCACTTGATGATGGCCAGGAAGAGCCGAGCATCGCCCTGCCAGACGAAGATCCGGTCGATGCACGCCGCGCTCGCGGGTGTCTGGGCCTCGCGCTCGCGGAGCAGCACCAGCTCGCGCGTGTCGTAGGCCAGCAGCACGACCGGCAGATGGGGATGGGCCGACTTGATCGCCGCGCCGAAGGCGAAGACGTCCATATCGCCGACGCGGGGCATGGTGATCACGAGGTCGAACTGCTCTGCCGCAGCGCGGGCAATCGCCTCCTCGGCGGTCGAGACCCGCCGAATGACGGGCACGAAGCGCAGATTCAGGTCGACGTACTCGGCAAACAGCATCTCGGTCAGGTGGCCGTCTTCCTGGAACGTGAAGGAGTCGTAAAGGCTCGAAACGAGCAGGATGCTGCGCACCCGCCAGGGCATCAGCGACGCATAGGGGATGCGCTTCTGCTCGCGCAGCGCGCCGACCAGGTCTTCCAGGGGGCGGTATCTCAAGGCACGGCACCTCAGTCTGGCTGCCTGCGACCCGCGCGGGTCGCAGGCCGATCCCACCCGGGAGTCCAAGGGCGGCGGGGTTGAGAAACAGGCCCGCGCCCGGGCGGAAGATACCATAGCCTGGGGGGTGCCGCGAGATGCCGCCGTCGCCGCGACCGCGTCGGGCATCGTGTTGGGGGTTCTACGCGGCCCGTCATCAGGTTGCGGCCGCGGGGGGCTCGTAGCGCTCGTAGTAGCCCAGCAGCCGACCGTCATCGTCGCGCACGGCGCGCATGTAGATGCGATGCCGCTCGTTGTCGGTGATGAGCCGCTCCTCCTCGCCCGCCTGGAGGGCGGTGAGGACCTCCCGCATGACGGCCTGAGACCTCTCGTTGTGGCAGTCGAGCAGTGAGCGGCCGATCAACGCGGCGCCCTGGCGGTAGTGAGCGATGGCGGACGTGTTCATGTAGCGCGTGACGTGTCCGGTGTCGGCAAAGAGGATCGGATCCTTGATGCTGTTCAGGATCGCGCCGAGCATTTCGACCGGAGCCATGCTCATCTCCTTGGGTCTTCCTGTACGAAGCGGCGTCCGGAGGTTCAGGTCAAGTCGGTGGCCGCGATCAGCTGCGCGGCGTCGCTCGCCGGCAGAGCCTGGCTGAAGAGAAAGCCCTGAGCGTACTCACAGCCCAGCTCCTCCAGCGCGTCTCTCTGTTGCTGGGTCTCGATGCCTTCGGCCGAGGCGTTCATGCCGAGGCCGTGGGCCAGCAGAATGGTCGTCCGCACGATGCCGCGGCCGCGGTCGTCGGAGCGCACGCTCTGGACGAGGGAGCGATCGATCTTGAGCACGTCGAACGGCAGTAGATTGAGTCGCTTCAGCGACGAGCAGCCCGTGCCGAAATCATCCAGCATGACGTGGATCCCGCGGTCACGGAGGCGCGTGAGGGTCTCGGCCGTTTGCTCGGAGGGCTGCATGGCGGTGGCCTCCGTGATCTCGAGCCTGAGCCAGCGGGCGTCAGCGTCGGTCTCGTGCAGGATGCGATCGACCTCTTCGATCAGATCGCCCCGGTTGAACTGCGCCGCCGACAGATTGACGCTGACCCAGAGGCCCGTGCTGCCCGGGTACTCGCGGTTCCAGCGGCTGACCTGCGCGCAGGACTCCTGCAGCGTCCAGGTGCCGAGCGGCAAGGTCAGCCCGGCCTTCTCGATCGCCGGCAGGAACTCATCCGGGGCGATCAGCCCGACCTGCGGTCGCCGCCAGCGCACCAGCGCCTCGAAGCCCACCAGCCGCGCGTCGCGCAGGGTCACGATCGGCTGATAGAACATCTCGAAGTCGCCCTGCGCCAGGGAACGGCGCAGATCAGCCTCCAGGCGCATCTGCGCACCGACGTGCTCCTGCAGGTGACGGTCGAACAGCTCATACGCGAGCGCGGAGGTCTTCGCTCGATACATGGCGGTGCCCGCGTCGCGCAGGAGGTGCTCGGCCTGATCATACCCGGTCGAGCCGAGGGCGATGCCGATGGAAGCCATGACCACTACTTCCTGAGCGCCGACGAGGAGCGGCAGGGCCAGTTGGGTGCGGATCCGCTCCGCGGCTCGCACCGCCGCGGCCGCCTCGTCGATGCCGTCGAGCAGCACCGCGAACTTGTCGCTTCCGAGGCACGAGACCGTGTCGTTGGTGCGAACGACCTGGCCCAGGCGATCGGCCAGGGCCGCCAGCAGCTCGTCGCCCGCGGGCAGGCCCAGGGCGTCGTTGGCGGGACGGGGGTGCTGGATATCGACGAACAGGACGGCAAATTCGTAGCCGCGGTTTCGGCGGTGGTGGGCGAGCGCGAACTCCACGCGCTCCATGAAGAGCATGCGATTGGGCAGGCCCGTCAACGCATCGTGCAGAACGTCGTGCCGCTGGCGCTCCTCGGCCAGCTTGCGGTCGGTGATGTCGACGCTCACGCCCAGGACCTGGACGTCGCGCTCGCCCGGCGGCACGATCGGCAGCTTGGTCACCTGGTGCCAGCGGTGCTCGGCGCTGCCCGGCGCGCGGACGCGCACCTCGCCGACCAGGCGGGGCTCCCCGGTCGCCAGGACCTCGCGATCTTCGGCAAGGCCCCGCTCGACGGCGGCCTCGTCGTCGGCCAGCTCGGAGAGGTGGCGTCCGATCATGTCCTCGGGGGGCACGCCGAAGAACTCGGCGGCGGCCCGATTGACCATCGTGAACCGCCCGAAGCGGTCACGGGTGTAGATGTACGTGGGAGTGGCGTCGATGACCTTGCGCAGGAACCGCTCCTGGGTGCGCAGCTGCCACTCGGTCCGATGCCGGCGCAGGCGCACCTCGGCTTCCCGGATCTCCCGCTCGAGGGCCGGCACCAGCCGCTGGAGCCGGTCCTTCATCAAGTAGTCATGGGCGCCGGCGCGCATCGCCTCGACCGCCGTTTCCTCGCCCATGCGCCCGGAGACCATGATGAAGGGCAAGTCCAGACCGACCCTCTGCAAGGTCTTCAGGGCCGCCAGGCCGCCGAAGAAGGGCATGGCGTAGTCGCTGATGACCGCGTCCCACTCCTCCGCGGTGAGCGCCTGCGTCATGGCCTCGGCGGTTTCCACCCGTTTCCAGTCCAGGTCATAGCCGCCCTTCTCGATCAGTCGCGCGATCAGCAGGGCGTCATCCTCACTGTCCTCGACGATGAGCACGCGCAGAGTCTTGCCCATACGAGCGACCTCCCGGAGCCGGTTGGCCGGCGCGGTCACCTGCCAGGTCCCGCTACCATCCCGAGACGCAATGCCTGCCCGGGTACGCAACCGGTGCCGCAGACTCTATCCGCAACCATCACTGGGGGAACGCGCGCAGGTCCGGGCCACGCCCGGATCGGCGCCAGACCATCATAGCGGGTCCGGGGGCTTCTGTCTCCAGGCTTGTCGCCCAGGCTGGGCGATGGGATGGCACCAGGCGGCGGGCAAGGCGATGGTTGTGGTGCGTTCATCTGTGACGGACGCGTCTTCGCCCATCCTGAACTCCCTTGCCGTCACGGCCTCTCCCTTGCTATTCCTGGAGTCGGGGCAGCGCTGATGTGTGCGGAGATGGACTTCAGGCGGCACCGGGGGTGTGAATGAGCGCGGGCAAGCACGGCGGCAAGCGCGGCCAGAAGCCGCGCAAGCCGCGGCCCCTCGCGGCACAACCGCCGAGGCTCGGTCGCCCGTCGAGCACGCGACAGCCGGGGTACCGGGCGATGGCCAAGCTCGACGCCGTCTTCCTTCACCTCGAGGCTGGCCGGGGCCAGGATGCCATGCGCGTCCTACGCTCCGTGATCCGCATGTACCCCTCGTTTGACCCGGCGATCAAGCTGCTGCGCTCGGTCTGCCTCGACCACGGCTGGATGGACGTCTTGGCCGCCGGGCTGGACGATGCCCTGCGGGCCGGGAACTCGGATCCCGACATCCTGTCCGACCTGGTCATCATGGCAGTCAGAGCGGGCCGCGGCCGCCAGGCCGCCGAGTACCTGAGCCTGTATTGCTCGCGCTTTCCACGCCGGCGGCGGGTCTGGCGCTGGGATATCGCCGACCTGCAGCGCCGGATCGAGGAGATGACCGGTGCGCCGCTGCCGGAGGCGGTTCCGGCGCCGGCGCGCCCGGCGAGGGCGGCCTCCGTCCCGACCCCGGCCGCCCCCGCTCCGCAGGCGGCCCCGCCTGCCACGCCGTCCGCGGCTCCGCCTGTCAGGTCGGCCCCGCCTGCGCCTCAGCCCATCCTCCCGCGCCCGTCCCTGGGCCCGCTGCGCCTCACGCTGGCGATCGATGACCGGGGCTTTCAGGAGCGCCTGATGCGGGGCGACTGCAACGACACGCGCCACCATGAGCTCTGCCTGGCCGCCCACCGGCTGTCGATGGTCAACAGCATCGACGAGCTGCTCTGCCTGCCCACCCTGCGCGACGTGCGCGAGTTCTGGTATCAGGTCGAGACCGTGCGCAAGGTCCTGAGGCGCTTCCGCGGTCGCGCGCTCTTGTGCGACGAGGTGGGTTTGGGCAAGACGATCGAGGCGGGCATGATCATCAAGGAGTACCTGCTGCGCGGCTTGATCCGCTCGGCCCTCGTGCTCGTCCCCCCCTCGCTGGTCGCCCAGTGGCGGGAGGAGATGCTGCTGAAATTCGGCATCGACTTCGCCACCTCGGACGACCCCCGGCTCAAGCGCGATCCCGAGACCTTCTGGCGCGAGCGGCCCCTGATCATCGCGTCGCTCGCGCTGGCCAAGACGGAGCGCAATGCGCCGCGGCTCGCGGCGCGGCAGTTCGATCTGATCGTCGTCGACGAGGCCCATCACCTGCGCAATCGCGCCACACGGGCCTGGAAGCTGGTCAACAGCGTCAAGTCGCGCTTCCTGCTGCTGCTCACCGCGACGCCACTGCAGAACAACCTCGAGGAGCTGCACAACCTGATCACCCTGCTCGCGCCCGGGCAGCTCAAGACCCGCGCGGCCTTCATCCACGAGTTCGTCTCCGCGGACGATCCGACCGTGCCGGTCAACGAGGAGAAGCTGCGCGAGCTGCTCTCGGGCGTCATGGTGCGCAACACCCGCGCCCTGGCGGGGCTGCGACTACCCGCGCGGCATGCCTCCACCCTGGCGGTGGAGCCGACTCCCGGCGAGCGGGAGCTCTACGAGCGGCTCTCGGCGCTGGTCCGGGCCGGCTACCGGCGGACGGACGGCGGCGGGGGACTCAATCGCCTGACGCTCAGGCTGCTGCAGTCGGAGGCCGGCAGCAGCCCGCGGGCGATCTTGCGAACCTTGCACAGGCTCCTCGAGACTTCGGCGCCGGAGGCGCCGGTCGTGGCCGAGCTCCGGGCGCTGGCCGATCTGGCCCGCACGCTCGAATCGCACTCGAAGCTCGATGCCCTGGCCGAGCACCTGCAATCCTCACGCGAGAAGACGATCGTCTTCATGAGCTATCGCGAGACCCTCGGTCTCGCGGCCGACGAGCTGCGCCGGCGCGGGAACGAGGTGGCGCTCTTCCACGGCGGTCTGACCACCGCGGAAAAGGAGGCGGCGATCGATGCCTTCCACAACGGCGCCCGCACACTGCTCACGACCGAGGTGGGCGGCGAAGGTCGCAATCTCCAGTTCTGCCACCGCCTGGTCAACTTCGACCTGCCGTGGAACCCGATGCGCATCGAGCAGCGCATCGGGCGTATCCACCGCATCGGGCAGGAGCGCGAGATCGAGATCCTGAACCTCTGCGCCCGCGGCAGTGTCGAGGACCACTTGCTCGAGATCCTCGACAAGAAGATCAACCTGTTCGAGCTGGTCATCGGCGAGGTGGATCTGATCTTGGGCCAGCTCGAGGACCGGCGCGAGTTCTCGGAGCGCGTCCTCGAGGCGTGGGCGGCCGCCGGCTCGGACGAGGATGCGGCGGCGAACTTCGCCCGCCTCTCGCAGGAGCTGCAACAGGCCAAGGCGAAGTACGAGCAGATCAAGTCGCTCGACGAGTCGCTCTTCGGCGCGGACTACGAGGTGTGAGGTGGAGCCGCTGCAGTACGCCGCCCGGGTCCTGGAGCTGCACGGCGCCGTCGTCGAAGCCGTGCCGGGGGCCGTGTCTGGCGCCGGCGCCCTGCAGGCGCTCCTGCCCGAGAATCTGGCCGCGCGACTCGACTGGGAGGAAGAAGCGCTCCTGGCGATGCAGGCGACGGCCGCCGGCGGCGTGCGGCTGATCGGCTACGGCTCGGCCGACCTCGAGAAGCTCCTCGACCTGCTCCGCAGCGACAGCAGCGTCATCCGCCTGCGCGGCCAGCTGCCCTGGCCGCACGCGCGCACCCTGGCCCATGAAGCGAGCACGACCCTGCGCTTTCGCACCCGCGCTCGGATAACCTATGGCGAGACGCAGGCCTCGCCGGCGAGCTACCTGCTGGCTCACTACGTGATGAGCGCGGTGAGCGAGGAAAGCTACGAGAAGCTCGTCACCGCCCTGGTGAATCAGTCCACCTTGGCCCCCGTCCCCGCGTTGGGGCCGCAGGTTGACGATGCGCGCCTGTTCGCCGCGCGCCCCGGCGGCCTGGCGGCGGGCGGGCATCCATGGCCGGCCCTCTGCGCCGCCCTGCACCGCGAGGCGTCGCGCGGCGCGCTGATCCACCTGCGCCCGTTCGTCGCGCGGCTCGAGCGGCGGCGGGCCCGCGACGCCGAGCGGCTCCACGAGTACTACGAAGGACTCGCCGAGGAGCTTGCCCGTCGCAAGGGCCGCGGGCGGCAGCTCAGCCCGGCGCGCAGGGAGGAGAAGCTGGCCGCCATCCGCGCGGAGTACGAGCGCAAGATCCGCGACCTCGACCCGCGCTACGCGCTGCGTGCCGGGCTGCGGCCGGTCGCCGTGGCCCAGGTGGAGATGCCCGTCCTGCGCGGCGCCTATCATCTGCGGTGGCGCACCGCGGAGCGGACGCTGCCGATCACCTGGAATCCTCTCTTGCGCTCGCTGGAACCGATCCCCTGTGACGATTGCGGTCAGGGCAGCCTGGAGCTCACGGTCGACGACCGGCTGCGCGTGCGCTGTGACGCCTGCGCGCACGCCTGCGCGCAGGCCGCATTCGGCGACGTGCCCCTTGGCGCGCCGGCACGCCATCGCTTACACTGACAAGCTACGCTCAGGTGTGGAGGCCGCGCCCGGCGCGGCCCCGGGTCTCCCCGCGGGCCGCCCGGTCGCCGGCAGGCCGCCCCCCGATGCCTGCCCGGACGCGACGTCCCGGGCCCCACGCGCACACGAGATGTGAGATCGAACAGGATCGAACAAGGAGGAGATCATGTTTGCAGGCCTCGAGGAGCGGTTCCGGCAGGTCCTGCCGCGCTCCGGCTTCTGCTCCCTGCGCGTTGTGGACGAACAGAGCGAGGCGATTCGGGTTCGCCAGAACGTCTTGCAGCCGATCCAGACCGCGCGCGACTGCGGGGCAATGGTGACCGTGATCGATCGGGGCGGCTACGGCTACGCCGCCACGGCCGACCTCTCGCGGGCCGGGCTGGCCGCGGCGGTCGAGCGGGCGCAGGCCTGGGCCCACGCCTCGGCGTCCCGGGCGGTGTTCGACTACTCCAAGGTCGCGATGCCCCATCCGCGGGGCGAGTACGAATCGCCCGTCGAGCGGCCCTGGGAGTCGCTCGCGCTGCCCCAGAAGATCGACATCGTCCGCCAGGAGTGCGCGCGCCTGCAGACCGACGAGCGCATCGCCGACTTCGACGCGTTCCTGTGGTACGCGCGCACGGACCAGCACTACTTCACCAACGACGGCGGCCGCGTGCGCCAGCGCCTCCACCGGCTCTATCCCAATCTCATCGTCTCGGCCCACGCAGGCAACCTGACGCAGACCCGCACGCTCGGGGCCGGCGCGTTGTGCCAGCAGGGCGGGCTGGAAGTTATCGATCGGGTCGGCTTCCGCACGGAGGGCCCCAAGCTGGCCGAGGAGGCGCTCGCGCTCTTGTCGGCGCCCAACTGCCCGACCGGCACGATGGACCTGCTGCTGGCGCCCGATCAGCTCCACCTCCAGGTCCATGAGTCGGTGGGCCACCCCCTGGAGCTGGACCGCATTCTGGGCGACGAGCGCAACTACGCCGGGACGAGCTTCGTGCAGCTCGACTACATCGGCACGTTCCGCTACGGATCGGACTTGATGAACATCACCTACGATCCGACTATCCGCACTGAGTTCGCCTCCTTTGCCTTCGACGACGACGGCTGCGCGGCCGAGAAGCAGTTCATCATCGAGAAGGGAATCCTCAAGCGCGTCCTGGGCGGCCTCATCTCGCAGACGCGCGCCGGGAAGCCGGGCGTTTCCACGACGCGCGCCGACGGCTGGCGGCGACCCCCGATCGATCGGATGTCGAACCTGAACCTCGAGCCCGGCACGGCCACGTTCGAGCAGATGGTGGCGGCGGTGGAGAAGGGCGTCTACATGCGCTCGAACAACTCCTGGTCGATCGACGACTCGCGCAACAAGTTCCAGTTCGGGTGCGAGTGGGGCCAACTCATCGAGAACGGCAAGCTCACCCAGGTCGTGCGCAACCCGAACTACCGGGGGATTTCGAAGACCTTCTGGAACAACCTCAAGATGGTCGGCGATTCGACGACCTTCCGCGTGCACGGAACGCCCAACTGCGGCAAGGGCGAGCCCAATCAGGTCATCCGGGTGGGGCACGCCACGCCGGTCGCGCTGTTCGCCGGCGTCGAGATCTTCGGCGGCGAGTAGGAACGGGGCAGGCAAAGGAGAGGATGAGACCATGCAAGAGATCTTCTACGCGATAGCCGACCACGCCGTCTCGCTGCTCAAGACGGGCGAAGTGATCACGCTGGGTTTCGAAGGCGAGCAGTCCGATTTCGTGCGGTTCAATCACAACCGGGTGCGCCAGCCGGGTTCGGTGTCGGCGTCGGACCTGTCGATCGACCTGATCCGCGGCCAGCGACACGCCGAGGCGCAGCTATCCCTGAGCGGCACGGCCGAGGAGGACCGCGGCCGCGTGCGGGCGGCCATCGAGGACCTGCGCGCCCGGCTCGACCACCTGCCCGAGGACCCGCACCTGCTCTACGCCACCGAGGTGCGCTCGACCGAGCGCGTCGGCAAGAACGAGCTGCCCGCGCGCGAGCAGGTGCTGGCCGACGTCATGGCCGCGGGCGAGGGCAAGGATCTGGTCGGCATCCTGGCGCAAGGAGGCATCTACCGCGGCTTCGCCAACAGCCTGGGGCAGAAGAATTGGTTCGCGACCTTCAGCTA
The DNA here is from genome assembly GCA_964603725.1 of uncultured bacterium. GTDB lineage: Bacteria > Eisenbacteria > RBG-16-71-46 > CAIMUX01 > WJJG01 > CAZDKK01. The sequence continues at coordinate 62,786 of CAZRWW010000011.1, read as the reverse complement.
TCACCTGGACTGGTCCTTCTACCTGCGCGCCGACAAGGCGGTCAAGTCGGCCTACGCCGGCTTCGCCTGGAACCCCGCGGACCTGCGCCAGAAGATGGCGGAGGCGGGCGAGCAGCTCGATCTGCTGAGCCGCGAGCCCAAGACGATCAAGCCCGGCAAGTACCGTGTCTATCTCTCGCCCAAGGCGCTCGAAGAGGTTCTGGGCCTGCTCTCCTGGGGCGGCTTCGGGCTGAAGAGCCACAAGTCGAAGATCGCCTCGCTCATCAAGATGAGCGAGAGCGGGGAGGCAGTGAGTCCCGGCTTCACGCTCAAGGAGAACACCGCCGGCGGGATCGCGCCCAACTTCGACGCCAAGGGTTTCATCAAGCCCGACGAGGTCGTGCTCATCGAGAACGGGCGCTTCAAGGACTGCCTCGTCTCGCCGCGGTCGGCCAAGGAGTACGGCGTGCCGACCAACGGCGCCGCGCCGTGGGAGGCGCCGCAGTCGACGGAGCTGGCTGCCGGCGACGTTCCGATGGCTGAGGTTCTTGAGCGGCTGGACACAGGCGCCTACGTGAACAACCTCTGGTACCTCAACTACTCCGACCGCCCGGCCTGCCGGATGACCGGTATGACGCGCTTCGCCACCTTCTGGGTCGAGAACGGGCGCATCGTCGCCCCGCTCAACGTGATGCGCTTCGATGAGTCGTTCTACCGGATGTTCGGGGCGAACCTGATCGGACTGACGCGCGAGCGGGAGATGATCCTGGCCAGCGAGACTTACGGCGGTCGCAACGTGGGCAGCGTGCGGCTCCCGGGGGCGCTGATCGAGGATTTTGCCTTCACGCTGTAGGGGTCAGCCCAGGCCTCAGGCCGGAATGGGGGGCTTGACCCGGGGTCCGGACCGCGTGTAGGGTCCCTGGGTCAGCCCCCTTCTGACGTTGCGCGCGCAGGTCTGTTCGCGAACTCCCAGTTTGCATGGCCGTCTCCGCGGATCCACATCCCTTGGGGCGATCTGCGCCTGAGCGGCCAGCATCGCCCCGGAAGCGAGAGCGGGGGGCGCCATGACGATCGTCGAGCCGCAGCTTGAGTCCGCGGATTGGCCCGCGACCGAAGCGATTCTCGAGTGCTACGTGGCCACCGGGGCCTGGTCCGCGGCGCGCGCCGTGTTCGCGGAGCTGGAGCGGCTGCGGTCAGCCGGCAGGCTGGAGCTGACCCGCGACGAGGAAGTGGCCTGGCGGTTGCTCGAGATCGAGGTTGCGCTCCAGGCCGAAGTCGGCTGCGAAGAGTGCGCTCTCGCCGGGCCCGGCCGCGAAGTCGACTCGGGCGGCGGCGATTCGGGCGGCGGCGACTCGGGCGGCGGCGACTCGGGCGTCGGCGACTCGGGCGGCGGCGATTCGGGCGGCGGCGATCCGGACCGGCCCGATGGGTGCGGCGCCATTTCACGCGGCGCCGATCCAGCCGACGGCGTGGCGGTCTTGATCGACACGCTCAAGGTCTGCGGCCGGCGCGAGTCGCTCGACGCCCAGCAACTCGCGGCGGCGGCGCTGCTCGAGACACTGGTGCACACCCGCGACAGGCGTCCCGCGGCCGCGCGCCGGCGGGCGCAGGACTTCCTGCAATCGCGCGCGGCCGACGGCGTGGAGCCCGGCTGGCGGGCGAGGCTCATGCTGACCGCCAGCCGGGCCGCGCACGAGCTCGGCCGCCACGCCGAGGCGGGGAGCCTGGCGCGCGGTGCGCTCGGCGCAGCCCGGCGCGCGGAACGGGCCGATCTGGCGGGCGAGGCGCTGCTGGCGCTGGGGCGGATGCTGCTCGCGACCGGCCGGGCGCCCGGGGCGGCGCCCTTCCTGCTGAGCGCCCGCAGCGCCCTGCTGCGCGCGGGCCGACTGCACCAGGCGTTGGTGACGCTGCTCGCCCTGGCGCAGGCGCGCTGGTGTGAAGGTCGCGTGGGGGACTCGCTCGGCCTGCACGAACAGGCTCTGGGCGAGGCACGCGCGCTGGGGCAATCCCTGACGGAGATCGCCACGCGCATCCGGCTCGCCCGCATTCTGGGCCGGATGTCGCGTCCGGGCGACGCGCGCGCGCACGTGATCACCGCGCTGCGCCAGGCCCGGCGGCTCGGCGAGGCGCGCTGCCTGCTGGACGCCTACGCCACCCTGGCCCAGGTCTGCGCGACGGCCGGAGCCCGCGAGAAGAGCCGGCGAGCCCTGCGGCTGGCCAGTCGCGTGCTGCAGGGCGCCGACCTCGCCGACGGCGCCCGAGCCGTCTTTCACGCGCGCGCCGCCGAGGCGCTCGCGCTGCTCGAGGCGGACAGCGAAGCCGAGCAGCACGCCGACGAAGCCTTGCGGTGCCTGAACCCGGGCCGGCAGGCCGGCCTGGAGGTCGCCGCGCACCGTGCGCGGGGCCTGGCGCTGCTGCGACGGGGCCGCTCGGCCGAAGCGGTGTCGGCCCTGAGCGGCGCCCTCCGCCTGGCCGCGTGCGCCGGCATCGTGCCCGAGCGCGCCGAGATCGCCTGGATTCTGGCCCACGCCCTGGCGGCGCAGGCTCGCACGCCCGAGTCGCGCGCGGCGGCCGCCCGCCAGTGCCGCGCCGCGCAGAGCCATCTGGCGCGCCTGCGCCTGCGCCCGCCCGCCCTCGAGCCGGGGCCGGTCGCGGCCGCGGAATCGCCGGGGGCGACCGCGCCGCCGCCGGGCCCGAGCGGCCGGCCGGCGGATCCGATCGCGACACCACGGCCCGCCAGGGACGCCGGCGATCCGGACCCCGGACCGCAGCGCTGGGAAGCCTTTGGCATCATCACCCGCAGTCAGGTCTTTCACAGCGAGCTGCTCCATGTCGCGCGCATCGCCGCCAGCACGCTGCCGATCCTCATTCAGGGCGAGACCGGCGCGGGCAAGGAGCTCGTGGCGCGCGCGGCGCACCGGATGAGCGGCCGGCGCGGCGGGTTCGTGGTCTTCAACGCCGCCACGCGGCGGGGCGAGCTGCTCGAGGCGGAGCTGTTCGGTCACCGGCGCGGCGCGTTCACGGGCGCCCATCGCGACCGGGAAGGGCTCATCCTGCAAGCCGAGGGCGGGACGCTGTTCCTCGACGAGATCGCCGATCTCGATCCGCCCGCCCAGGCCGCGCTGCTGCGCTTCCTCGACTCCGGCGAGGTGCGCCCGGTGGGCTCGGATCGCGTGCAGTGCGTCTCGGCGCGCGTCATCGCGGCCAGCCACCGATCGCTCTCCCAGCTCGTCGCGCAGGGCGGGTACCGCGGCGACCTCTACTTCCGGTTGGCCGGGGCCGAGATCCACGTGCCGCCCCTGCGGTCGCGCCGCGAGGACATCCCCCCGCTGGTGCGCGCCTTCGCGGCGCGCCACGGGCTGGCGCCGGGGCGCCTGGGGCCCATCCTCGCGGCGGGACTGGGCGCGCGCCTGCAAAGCTATGCGTGGCCCGGCAACGTGCGCCAGCTCCAGCACTGCGTCGCGCAGGTGGCCGCGCTCGCCGCGAGCGCCGTGCCCCACCCGCAGATCGAGCGCCTCATCGCGCGCGCCCTGCGCGCCACGCTGCCGGCTGGCGGCGCGCCTGCGCGGCGGGCGCGCGCGGACAGCGAGCGGGCGCGTCCCACGCGGGACGAACTGGCCGGATTGGTGCGCAAGCACGGCGGCAACATCGCCGGGATCGCCCGCGAGTTGAACACGTACCGCACGCGGGTCTACCGGCTCTTGCACTACCACGGACTGGAGCTCGCAGACGGTCGCAACGGCCGGGGATGTCCGGCCGAGTGAGGGCGGACGAAGCTCGGCGAGCCCGGGCCGGACCCGCGCCCGGCTTCTCGGCAGGCCCGCGCCCGGCTACACGGCGTGCCCCGCGCCCGGCTACACGGCGTGCCCCGCGCCCGGCTACACGGCGTGCCCCGCGCCCGGCTACCGGGCGGGCCCCGGGCCCGGTTTCCGGGTCGCGACTACTTCAAGCACAGCAGATAGCAGATGAACGCGGGCGAGTTGTCGCCCGCGCGGGTCGGCCGGTAGATGCCGTTGCCCTCGCCGGTCTTGCGATCGGTGCCCTCCCAGTAGACGATGAAGTCGCGGAAGCCCGCCTCGAGCGCGATCTCGCGCAGTTCCGGGATCATCCACATGCGCCAGTGGTACGTGAATGCCCGGCGGATCGCGCTGCCGTCGGGGAACTCGAAGTGGATGTGGCAAGTGATGTCGTGGGTCACCGGGTTGAAGGCCGCCTGGTCCCACACATAGGTGAACCCGCGGAAAGCGGTCCGCTCCTCGCGCACCTCGATCGACTCGGGGCCGCCGAAGAGGTCGAGGTAGAAGATCCCATCGCGCCGCAGGCCGGCGCGCACCTGGGCGAAGTAGCGTCGCAGCGTCTCGCGGTCCTTGAAGGTGCAGTAGGAGAAGTTGAACGCCGCCACCGCGTCGGCCTGGATCGGCGCCGGATCGCGGACGTCCTGGCAGATGAGATCGACGCGCGCGGCGCGCCGCCCGAGGGGCAGCAGGTGGCGGGCGATGCCCCAGTTCAAGGTCGGCGCGTCCAGGTCGATGCCGAGCGCGCGCTTCTCGGGGCCGAGCTTGACCCACTCGGCGCAGAGCGCCGCGGTGCCGCAGAAGTCCTCGCGCAGCACCCGGGGAACGCGCCGGCGGATTCGGCGGAAGCTGCGATCGATGAAGCTGGCATCGGCGTCCGGGGCCTGGACGGCCCGCTCATAGCACTGGTGCCGATCGGCGCGCCGGGCCAGCGTCGGCCGCTGGCCGCCGCCTGCCGGGCGACGCCCGGCGGCTCCGGGTGCGCGCGCGGCCGAGGCCGCTGATCTATTGCCTTGTCGGGCCATGGCTTCCTCCGTGTTTACAATTGTCAGCCCGCCGTGGTTGCCAGAACGGAATGGCACGATAGGCGCTGGGCGCGGGGCGGTCAAGCTGGGCGACCCCGGCGCGCGCCCGCGCGCGGGGCAGGCGGCTGCCGCGCACGGAGGGGGCCAGCCGCGGTCCCAAAGTTCCGGGGTCAGTTGGCCGATATCAGGAGGGGGAGGCACCGGGCTCGGGAATCCAATCACCGGGCTCGGGCAGGGCAGGACTCCCGGCACCGGCGTCGCCGACCTGGCGGCACTTCTGTCCGGAGCGATGCGCTGGCCGTGGCGCGTGCGCCAGTCGACCGGCGCGTTGCCGAGGGGGACGGGTGGCCGACGGATTCGTGGTCAAGAATCGCCTGGAGAAGACCGTCGCGGGCGGACAGATGGTGATGGAAGTCACCCCGGATGCCATGGCGGCCGCGCTCAGCCTGTATCCCAACGTCTCCGGCAAGCCATTCGTGGAGGAGGAGGTCACCGACTTCCTCAAGACGGCCAAGGTCACTCGCGGCATCGAGCTGGACCAGATCCTCCAGGCGATCGGGCAGGCGGCGAGCACCAACGCGCCGGTCGAGCGCGCGATCGTGGCCCGCGGGCAGCCCAGGCAAGAAGGGCGCGACGCCTACTTCGAATACCCGGCGGTCGATCGCGCGATCGCCGAGCAGACGGAAACCGACGACACGCAAGCCCTGCGGCCCCAGCGCTACACCGCCGACCACATCATCAATGTTCACGATGGGGAGACGGTGGCAGTCTACCATCCGATCGAGGAGGGCCGGCCCGGCTTCACCGACTATGGCCAGATCCTCAGCGTCCGGGCGGTGACCGACCAGACGCCCAAGCCGGCGCAGAATCTGCGCTGGGAGAACCAGGACCTGGTGGCGACCGTCGACGGGCGCCTCGTCATCGAGGATCGCAGCATCCGCGTCCATGATGTCCTGACCTTCGACAAGGACCTGACCGTGGTCCAGGGCGATGTCGACTTCGTCGGCAAGATCGTCATCGGCCGCAACGTCGAGGCGGGCGTGACGATCCGCTGCCAGAAGGACATGGTGGTCAAGGGCTCGCTATTGGGGAGCAGCGTCTACTGCGAGGGGGATCTGATCGTCGAGAAGGGCATCGTGGGCTCGGAGGACACGGTCATCGAGGTGCGCGGCAACCTGGCCGCGCGGTTCGTGGAGAATGCGATCCTGCGGGTGTGGGGATCGGCCACGATCGCGGACAGCTTTGTCACCAGCAAGCTGCTGTGCGGCGATACGCTCGACATGACCGACGGTCGGGGCCACTTCGTCAGCGGCCATGCGGCCGCGCGGTCGGGGATCACGGTCAAGGAGGTCGGGATCCCGCTGGGCACGAAGGCGCGGCTCTCCACGGGTCGTGACATGCTGGCCAAGGAGCGGATGGACCAGATCACCGAGGAAATGGAGCGGGTCAAGACCCAGCACAAGAACATCAAGGACCTCGAATCCAAGGTCGGGCCGATGACGAAGTCGTACCAGAAGCTCCCGCCCCGCAAGCAGGAGGAGATCGAGCTGCTCCTGGATCAGCTTCCGCGGCTCGAACGCGCGTTGGAGGGGCTGCAGCACGAGGCCGATGAGCTCAAGCAGAAGCTCGCGCCGCTGCACGACGTGCGCGTTGTCGTGCAGGGCACGATCTGCGCCGATGCGATCGTGGAGTTCCCGCTCCACTGGACGCGAGTGGAATCGCAGGTCTCGGAGGTCATGTTCCGGTTCAACGACACGACCGCCAAGGTCGAATGGGTGCCCGCCGCCGCCTGATCCCGCCCGCCCGCGCCTCGCTCCGCCTCACCGCGCCGCGGGCGGCGCAACGCCCTCTCCCGCCGCAGGAGGTGCTTCGCCCTCTCCCGCGACCCGGCCGCGGCCGTCAGCCGGGCAGCTCCACGAGCTCGCCGGCCTCGTGACGCGGGGCCGTCAACAGGGGCGGGACCTCGCCGACGCTCGCTTCAGCCAGGATCGCCCGGACCGTCTCCAGCGCCAGAGCCGGGGTGTTGCGCTCCTCGCTCAGATGGCCCAGCACGATCACCCCGGGGCGGCGCGCTCCCCGGGCCAGCGCGAACCTGAGCAGCAGCCCGGCCGCGGGGTTGGGCAGGTGGTACAGGGATGCCGGGTTGAACCGCTGCCGGAGCAGCTCCAGATCGTGGTTCGATTCGAGGTAAATCAGATCGCAGCCGGAGATGTGGTTCACGATCGCCTCGGGGTCGCTGAGGTCGGTGGCGACCAGCGCCTTGGCCTTACCCGCGCGCAGGACGAACGCGTGCGTCGTCACGCCCGGCGCGTGGGGCACGGGGATCGGCTCGACGATGAGCCCGTCCAGCCGGAAGGGCTCGTCCGCGAAGGCGCGCAACTCGAGGCGCGAGAAGTCGACGCCGGCCGGCAGGCGATAGGGGTTCAGGTGGCGCTGGCGAACCTCGGTCAGGGTCCGGCGGTGCAGGTAGACCGGGACGCCCAGCTCGGCCAGCACGCGCAGCGAGGCGTAGTTGATGTGATCGCCGTGGGCATGCGTGATGAGGACGCCGTCCAGCCCGGCCGACAGCCCGACCTCCTCCTCGAGGATTCGCCGCAGGCCGCGCTGGGAGGAGATCCCGCAATCGATGAGATAGCGCCCGCGCGATCCCGGGCGCCCGCGTGACGCCGGGCGCTCGCTTTCGAGCAGGAGCAGGTTGCCGCTGCTGCCGCTGCGCAAGGGGCGGAATCGGATCATGCTCTCCTCGCCGGCGCCCGGGGGGCGGGGTTTCGGGGAACGGGCCGGTCTTGTCCTGGAAGATCTTAGCCCAGGGGGTGGCTGGAACCAACAGCAGCGGATGGGATCCTTGTTCAGGAGATCCCGGACCCGTATCCGGGACTCCGCCAGCGCCCGCCGCGGAAGTGTGAGCGCAGAGCGGCTGCAGCGTTTTCGCGGAGTACGGAACCACGAGGCGGCTGACCTGGCGGTTGACTCGGCGAGGCATGAAGGAGGAGAGGCCCCCAACTGCAATCAGAGAAGCGCACTAGCAGAAATAACGCCTCGCGGCTCCTTGCGCTAACTCATTTCCTGTATTTGGATTACAGTCAGTTCAGAGTCGTCTTTGTCCCCGCCAGTATGCCCTCTCCCCAACACCCTCAGCGTATTCCCTCGGCCAAACCATGTGGCCTGGCCATCCGGTTTGGCCATCCCTCCCGCGGTTTGCTCCATCGGGGTTTCCGTTCCAGGTACCGATAGGGCCCGAAGGCCATGCTCGGTCATCCGCCATCCGTTCTGCACCGGGAGATAGCCGCGGAAGACAAGGCGATCGAATCAGCGCAACGCGCCCCTGATCCCCTCCTGGCCCTGTCGGAGGACGTCTCTCATGCGGGCAAGGTGGGGCATCACGATCCGCCGGCGCACTCAGGATGTCGCTCCCCCCACTTGGTTGCGGCCAGCGGCCGCGATAGGATCTCCGGACCAGCGGCCCGCAACGCGCCGCAGGGGAGGTGCCATGATTCCTGCAGCCATGAATCCTGCAACCATGATTCCCGCGACCGCCATCCGCCGGCGCCGGCGGCCGGCCTTGATGCTCGCCCTGGTCTTGCTGCTGGCGGGCGCCGGCCTGCTGTCGATCAGTGCCCAAGGTCAGGCCGTTCCGCCGCAGCCGGACGGGCTCGAGGCCCTCATCGCGCCGTACCGCGATGTCCTGCGGATGAAGATGGGCGAGGTCCTGGCGGTGAGCCCGGCCGAGATGCGGGCGCGCGACCCGGAGGGGCCGCTGGGCAACCTGGTCTGCGACATCGTACTAGACCGCGCCCGCGCGGCCACCGGCATGCCGGTCGACATCTGCGTGCTCAACAACGGCGGTCTGCGGGCGGCCCTCCCGCCTGGGTCGGTCACGCTGGGTCACGTCTACGAGATCATGCCCTTCGATAACGAGATCGTCGTTCTGCGCCTGTCGGGTCCCCAGATCCGGGTGCTGGCCGACGAGATCGCTGCCGCCGGGGGAGAGCCGGTCGCCGGGCTGAGCCTGGCGATTCGCGACGGCCGCGCGGTCGAACTGCTGGTCGGCGGGAACGGCGATCTCGCGCCCGTGGCCGACCGGGAGTACCTCGTGGCGACCAGCGATTACCTGGCCAATCGCGGCGGGCAGATGGAAGCCCTGTGGCATCCCATTGTAGGACAAATACTTACGGGCGTCCTGGTTCGCGACGCCCTCGTGGATGCCTTCCGCGCCGCCGGGGCGCAGAGCATGGAGCCGGACGAGATCGGCGAACTGCCCGTGCCCGCCCTGGGTCGGGTCCGAAAGGCCAGCGGAGGTGCCCGATGATCTCGAGACGGGAGTTCCTGAGCAACACGGCTCGCGGGCTGGCATGGTTCGGGCTAGCAGGCACGGCGGGGGCCTTGACGGGCTGCGCCCGCCGGGACAACGGGGACGGCCGGGCGCTCGGGGCCGGCCTGCCGGACCCCGGCGGCCGAGGGCCGCGCGGGGCCGCCGCGGGCGCCGAGTCGTTCAAGGTGACGATCCTGCACACCAACGACGTCCACTCGCGCATCGACCCTTTCCCGGCCGGGAGCGGCCGCAACGCCGGCCTGGCCGGCGCCGTCCCTCGGGCCCGGGTGATCGAGGGAATCTGGGAGGAGCTGCGCGCGCAGGGTCAGCCGCGGCCGCTGCTCGTCGATGCCGGGGACGTCTTTCAGGGAACGCCCTACTTCAACGAGTTCCGCGGCGAGCTCGATTTCAAGGTGATGTCGATGCTCGGCTACGACGCGATGACGATCGGGAACCACGACTTCGACGCCGGCATCGACCGGCTGAGCGAGGTCACTGCCGCCCATGCCCGCTTCGCCATGGTGAGCGCCAACTACGGCTTCCGCGGCACCCCCATGGAGGAGCACGTGCAGCCGTTCATGCTCTATGACATCACGCCGGCCGGCGGCGCCACCCGGCCGCTCAAGGTCGGCATCTTCGGCCTGGGCGTGAGGCTCGAGGGGCTCGTGACCGAGAAGCTCCGCCCGGGCGTGATCGACAGCGATCCGGTGGCGGCGGCCAAACACTGGAGCCGCTACTTGCGTCACGAGCTGGGGTGTGGTCTAATCGTTCTCTTGTCGCACCTGGGGGACGATGGGTACGCGGGGCAGCCCGGAGATCAGCACCTGGCTCGCGAGATCGACGAGATCGACCTGATCGTCGGAGGTCACACCCACACCTTCATGAAGGCGCCGACCCGCATCCCCCACGAAAGACGCGAAACGCTGATTCATCAGGTGGGTTTCGCCGGCATCAACCTGGGGCGGGTCGAGTTCGTCGTGAAGGACGACCGGATCGAGAACGCGAACGCCTGGTCGATTCCGGTCGGAGCAGCCTGAGCAGTCGGCGCGGGGCGCAAGGCCGCGCCGGACCCCGGTTCCAGGCCCGGGGATCCTTGCACAACCGGCCCCTCACTTCGGTCCGCGGCCTCAGGACCGGAGGGTCAGCCCGGTGAATGCCTGTGTGAAATCGCACCGCACCGCAAACCAAGTAGGCAGGGGCACGTCCATTTCCCCCGGGGCAGCCTGAAAGAAGAGGCAGCATGTTCTACTGGGACGAAGATCTCGAGGATGAACCGTCGATACGGCACCTGCCGCTCCGGCAGATGCTGCGGCGGATCCTGCCCCTGTTCCGGCCCCACCGGTGGACGATCGTCCTGGCCACGGTGCTGATGTTCGTGGTGGTGGGGGCGGAACTGGCCGGGCCGCTGCTGGTGCGCCACGTGCTGGACCATGACATCCCCGAACGCAACGGCCAGGGCATCCTGGTGCGGGCGCTGCTCTACGCCGGGCTCTACATCGTGGGCATGACCTTCGCCTACCTGCAGGTCGTGCTGCTGGCGCGCATGGGGTTGCGGATCGTCACGGAGCTGCGCCAGAAGGTCTTCTCGCACCTGATGAGCCTGTCGCTGGCGTATTTCGACAAGAACCCGCCCGGGCGCTTGCTGGCGCGCGTCGAGAGCGACGTCGAGCGGCTCCTCCTGCTCTTCTCCGAGGTTGCCCTGGCCCTCTTCCGCAACCTGGTCGTGCTCGGCGGGACCTTCACGGTGATGATGATCGCCAGCCCGCGCGTTACGCTGGCCGTGCTCTTGATGATGACGCCGATTCTGGTGGCGACCTACTTCGTCCTGCAGTACATCCGCACGCGCTTCCGCGTGGTGCGCAAGCTCTACGCGCGCATCTCGAGCTTCGTCACCGAGTACGTGCAGGGCATTCCCATCCTGCAGCTCTACGGCTACACCGACAAGGCGCTGCACGAGCTGAGGCGCCGCAACCGAGACAAGTTCGGCAAGGAGGTGCGGGTCAGCTACGTCGAATACGGCTTCTGGGGCCTCTTCGCGGCGTTCGAGATCGTGGCCGTGATGGTGATCATCTACGTCGGCGCCCGCCAGGTGCTGGGGGCGGCGATGACGATCGGCACGCTGGTCATGTTCATCGATTACACGCGCCGGCTCTTCTGGCCGCTGATCGCCTTCTCGGAGCAGCTCAACTTCATCCAACGCGCCTTCGCGTCGGCCGACCGCGTCTTCAACGTGCTCGACACGCCGTCGCGCACGCCCGACAAGCCCGGCGCCTTGGAGACGATCCCCAGCGCGTGGCGCGAGATCGCCTTCGAGAACGTCACCTTCGAGTACGACGGCGGCGCCAAGGCGCTCGACGGCGTGAGCTTCCGGATCCGGCGCGGCGAGAAGCTGGCCGTGGTGGGTCTGTCCGGGGGCGGCAAGACCACGGTGACGAACCTCCTCTTGCGCTACTACGAACCGACCGCCGGCCGGATCACGCTCGACGGCGTCGACATCCGCGAGTACCGCCAGCGCGTCTGGCGGGCGAAGATCGGCCTGGTGCTGCAGGACATCCACCTCTTCCCGGGCACGCTGGGCGACAACCTGCGCGTCCTGCGCGACGAGATCCCGCAGGAGGCTCTCGATCGCGCGGTGAAAGTGGTGCAGGCGGAGGAGATGCTGCGCCGCCTGCCCGACAGCTACGAGACGGAGCTGGCCGAGGGCGGCGCCAACCTGTCGATGGGCGAGCGGCAGCTCCTGTGCTTCGCTCGCGCGATCGTCGAGGACCCCGACATCCTCGTCCTCGATGAGGCCACCTCGTCGGTCGACCCGGTGACCGAGCGGCGCCTGCAGGACTCGCTGGATCACCTGATGCAGGGGCGCACGTCGCTGATCGTCGCCCACCGCCTGGCGACGATCACCAAGGTCGACCGCATTCTGGTGCTGCACCACGGACGCCTGACCGAAGAGGGGTCGCACGACGAGCTCTACGATCGGCGCGGCATCTACCGCGACCTGTTCGATCTGCAGTTCGCGGCGCAGCGCCTGGAGGCGGGGGCGGTCTAGAGGCGATCGCCATCGGAGCAATCGATCGCCGGATGGGGAGCCGTTGTCGGATGGGGCTTGGTTGCAGGACGAACATCGATCACGGGACGCGGACGGAGGGCAGATGAGCGCGGAATCGATGACAACGCTCGACAAGAGCGAGGCGCCCTCGATCGGCGGCACGCGGGCCCACCTCGCGTGGCTGTGGCGCTACTGGACCGGCAACAAGCGGATCCTGGCGGTCCTGGCGCTGCTCACCTTCGTGTCGACCGTGGTGGCCGTGGCTTACCCGCTCGTCTTTCGCTGGGTGATCGACCGGCTCAACGAGGTTCTCGGCCAGACCGGGGAGCTGGGCCGCCTGGGAACGGTCATGCTGGTGCTGGTGGGCATCGCCCTGGGCCGCATGATCGCGGGGCTCTACCCGGCCACGCGCGCGCTGGTCAATCTGCGACTCGACATGCAGATCCGCGAGGACGTCTTCGGGCGCCTGATGGGCAAGGACTACCGCTTCAACAACGCCTTTCGCACGGGCGACGTCGTCACCCGCCTGACCGACGACATCTACGAGTTTCCCAAGATCTCGTGGTTCGGCTGCTCCGGCATCTTCCGCGCCGTGGAGTCGAGCTCGAAGCTGGTCTTCTGCCTGGCGGTGATGCTGACGATGAGCTGGAAACTGACGCTCTTGTCGGTGCTGCCGCTGCCGATCATGATGTGGGCCTTCTACAGCATGCGTCACGGCATCCGCAAGTATGTGAAGGCGACGCAGCGCGCGATCTCGAAGACCAACGATCTGCTCGAGGCGGCCTTCGCGGGGATCCGCATCGTCAAGGCTTTTCGCGCCGAGCACGGCCAGGAGCAGCGCCTGAGCGCGTTGATGAAGGAGCGGCGCGGGATCTTCCTGAAGCTGATGAAGATCCAGGTCGTTCTCTGGTCGCTCGACACATTGGCCAGCCGTCTGGGCCAGATGATCGTGATCGCCGTGGGCGGCTACATGGTCATCCGCGGGGAGATCACGGTCGGCACGCTCTTCGCCTTCTACATCTTCCTCGACATGCTGGCGCACCCGATGATGGACCTGCCGCAGCTCTTCATGTCGGCGCAGCAGGCGTTCGTCTCGATGGACCGCGTCGAGGAGATCCGCTCCTACCCGGTGACGGTGCCGCGGGGCGTGGGCGGCGAGGTGCGCGAGATCCGCTCGGTCGCCTTCGAGAACGTCCGCTTCTCCTACGGCGGCCAGCGCGCCGGCATCGACGGCGCCAGCTTCGAGGCGCAGGCCGGCGAGCGCGTGGCGATCGTGGGGCCGGTCGCCAGCGGCAAGTCGACGCTGCTCAAGCTGCTGGCCGGGATCCTGTCGCCGCAGGAGGGGCGGATCCTGGTAAACGGGTGCCCGTTGGGCGAGGTCGATTGGGATGCCTACCGGCGCTTGCTGGGCTACGTGCCGCAGGAGGGCGTGCTCTTCTCGCAGAGCATCCGCGAGAACGTGGTCTTCGGCCGGCCGGTGCCCGACGGCGACGAGGAACCCTGGGCCCGCCGGTGGCTCGCCACGGCGCAGATGGATGAGGATCTGAAGGACCTCCCGGAGGGGTTGGGCACGGTCGTCGGCCAGAAGGGGTCGCTCGTCTCGGGCGGCCAGAAGCAGCGCATCGCCATCGCCCGCGCGCTGGCCGGGCGGCCGCAGATGCTCCTGCTCGACGACTGCACCGCGGCGCTCGACGCGCGCAACGAGGATCGCTTCTGGACGCGGCTCGATGAGGAGCTGGCCGGCTGCACGTGCTTCATCGTCTCCCACCGGCTGTCGACGATCCGTCGCGCGGACCGGATCCTGGTGCTCGAAGACGGCGCCCTCGTCGACGAGGGCACGCACGAGGAGCTGGCGCTGCGCTGCGAGACCTACCGTGAGTTCCTGCAGACCGAGCGGCGCAAGGAGCACCTCGGCGTGGCGGGGCTGCGCGTGGATCCGGAGCCCGAGCCGGAGCCGGCGGGGGCGTAGGCGCAGTCGCGATCCAATCGCCATCCGAATGGGAGCGCCCGCGTGAAGCCATCCGCCCCAGACCCGCCGGCCGAGCAGGCCCGCGGCGGAGCGCCGAGATCGGCCCGCACGCCCGTCGACATCCTGCGCACCACGTTCGGCTACCCCGACTTCCGCGGCCACCAGCTCGAGGTCATCGAGCATGTCCTCGCCGGCGGCGACTGCCTGGTCCTGATGCCCACGGGCGGCGGCAAGTCGCTCTGCTACCAGATCCCCGCCCTGATCCGCGCGGGGACGGGCGTGGTGGTCTCGCCCCTGATCGCGCTCATGCACGACCAGGTGGCGGCGCTGCAGCAACTGGGGATCCGCGCCGCCTCCCTCAACTCGACGCTCGAGCTGTCCGAGGCGCGGCGCATCGAGGCGCAGCTCGCCCGCGGGGAGCTCGACCTCATCTACTTCGCGCCCGAGCGCCTGCTGCAGGAGCGCACGCTCGCGCTGCTCGACCGCTGCCGGATCGCGCTCTTCGCCATCGACGAGGCGCACTGCGTCTCGCAGTGGGGTCACGACTTCCGCCCCGAGTACCTGCAGCTCAACGTCCTGGGCAACCGCTACCCGGGCGCGCCGCGGCTGGCCTGCACGGCGACCGCCGATGCGCGCACGCGCGGGGAGATCGTGAGCAGGCTCGCCCTGCGCGGCGACCGGATCTTCGTCTCGGGCTTCGACCGGCCGAACATCCAGTACCGCGTCGCGCTCAAACACGACCCGCGCCGGCAGTTATTGTCCTTCCTGAGTCGCGAGCACCCGGGCGACGCGGGCATCGTCTATTGCTTGTCGCGCAAGCGGGTCGAGGAGGTCGCGGGGTTCCTGGCGGACCAGGGCCTGACCGCGCTGCCCTACCACGCCGGCCTGGAGAAGGAGGAGCGCCAGCGCCACCAGGAGCGCTTCCAGCGCGAGGAGAGCGTCATCATCGTCGCCACGATCGCGTTCGGCATGGGGATCGACAAGCCCGACGTGCGCTTCGTCGCGCACCTGGATTTGCCCAAGAGCATCGAGGCCTATTATCAGGAAACCGGGCGCGCGGGGCGCGACGAGCTGCCGGCCACCGCGTGGATGATCTACGGCCTGCAGGACGTGATCCTGTTGGGCAAGATGATTGACGACTCGGGAGCCGACGACTTGCACAAGCGCGGCGAGCGCCAGCGGCTGGAAGCGCTGCTCGGGTACTGCGAGCTCACGACGTGCCGCCGCCAGGCCCTGCTGCGCTACTTCGGCGACGACTTCGAGGAGCCTTGCGGCAACTGCGACACCTGCCTGCGCCCGGTCGCGACCTTCGACGGCACCGTGGCCGCGCAGAAGCTGCTCTCGTGCGCGATCCGCACGGGACAGCGCTTCGGCGCGGCTCACCTGATCGATGTGCTGCGGGGCCGGACAAACGATCGCATCGAGCGCCTGCGCCACGACCATCTGCCCGTCTTCGGCGCCGGCGCCGAGTTCGACGCCGCGCAATGGCGCTCGGTCGTGCGGCAGCTCGTCGCGCGCGGGATGCTGCGAGTCGATCGCGAGGGGTTCGGCAGCCTGGAGGTCACCGATCGCGCGCGGCCCGTGCTGCGCGGGATGGAGCGCCTGACGCTGCGGCAGGACCTGCTGCGCGAGCTCGAGGCCGGGCGACCGCGACCGCGCCCGCGCCGGCGGGCGGGGATGCCGGCGCTGGCGCGCGATCCCGGGGGCGCCGAGGGGACGCCGGGCGGCACCGCGGCTCCCGGCGCGCTGCCGGGCCTCGGGGCCGCGCCGGTACCCGTCGACGAAGCGCTCTTCGAGGCGCTGCGGTCCGTGCGCCTGCATATCGCCCGCGAGCAGGGCGTGCCGGCCTATGTGATCTTCCACGACCGGACGCTGGCCGAGATGGCGGCCCAGCGCCCCGCGACCGAGGCCGATCTGCTGCGGATCAGCGGGGTGGGCGCGGCCAAGCTCGAGCGCTACGGGGCGCGGTTCCTCGAGGCGATCCGAGCGGCCGGCTCGCCATGAGATTCCGGAGAGACACCGGTCTCGGGCGCAACGTTGCTACCGCGCGCACGTGATCTTTCGAGAAGCGACGATCCGATTCCCCAGGGCGTCGCGCGCCTCGAGCCGGCAGAAGTAGACACCGCGACAGAGTGTTCCACTTTCCACCGCCAGCACATGCTCGCCGGAGACCTGGGGTTCGTCGACGAGAGTATCGATCTGCCGGCCGTGGATGTCGAACAACCGCAGGCTCACGTGCCCCGCCGATGGAACGAGATAACGGATCCGAGCGCCCTCGACGAATGGATTTGGCGTGACGTGGCGGAAGAGCGGCAGGGCAGCGATGGGCTCGTCGCCCGCGACCCCTGTGCTGGCGGTCGTGTTGAAGTAGACGCTGGTCGAGCCGTGACCGTAGTCGCGGCCGACGATGATGTCGGGGTCGTGGTCGCCGTCGACGTCCCCCGCGGTGACCGACATGACGTAGGTGCCGAAGTAGGGGCCGAATGACGTGAAGTTCGCCTGGCCGTCGTTGAGCCACACCTTGTTGCCCAGCATCTGGTTCGTGGTGAAAGCATCAAGGTCGCCGTCCCCGTCAACATCACCGAGATCGACCTTCTGGGTGCCGTCGCCCGGGTAGAGGCTTCCGGTCGTGAAGGTTCCCGACCCATCGTTCAACCACACGGCGTTGCCGTGGTTTGAATTCGTGGCGAAGCCATCGGGATCGCCGTCGCCGTCCAGGTCGCCGAGGCTCACATGACCCCACCCATCGGTGTACCCCAACCTCTGTCCCGTGTCCACGAAGTGGCCGGAACCGTCGTTCAGCCACACGGTGTTGCCGCCCCCGTTGTTCATCATGATGGCGTCGGGATCCCCATCGAAGTCGAGGTCGCCGACGCCCATGGGGCCGCTCGTGGCGTCGCCGAAGCTCGGCCCGGCGGTGAAGGTCCCGCCGCCGTCATTCAACCACACGCGGGCTGGGTGCCAGTAGTTGCAGACGACGGCGTCGAGATCCTCGTCGCCGTCCACGTCCACCAGATCCACGAAACCCATGTCGTCGCCGGCGCTGCCCAGGCGCTGGCCCGTGTCGGAGAAGATGCCGCTCCCGTTGTTGCGCAGCACCCACGCGGGGGCCTCCATGAAGACGAGGAAGGCGTCGAGGTCGCCGTCGCCGTCCAGGTCGCCCAGGGCGACACCGTGGCCGGAAGTGATGCCGAAACTCTGGCCGCTGTCCGTGAAGTGGCCGCTGCCGTCGTTCATCCAGACCCTGTTGGCGCTGAAGAAGTTGGTGACGAACAGATCGGGGTCGCTGTCGCCGTCCAGGTCTCCCAGCGTGGGTGAGAAGCAGACCCCTTGGCCGAGTTGCTGGCCGCTGTCGACGAAGGTGATCGTGCGATCGCCCTGGGCCAAAGCGGGGGCCGGCCAGATCGAGCCACCTGTCAAGACGGTCAGGGAGATCAGGGCAGCGATGTTCGCGAGCCGAGAACGCATGGCACTCCTCCTCCGGCGGGTTTCGGGGGGTGCCGCGCACGCTCTCGTGGCGACCGTTGTCAAACCCATGGTTCGAGCTGCCGGGACGCCGAGGTGCGCGCACGGCGCTCGAACCGCACATGAGTATAGCCGAATAACCTCGGGCCCGGCAACGAGGCGAGACCCCGGCTAGGGGACGACCTCCAGGTCGCGATCTCGCCGCGCGCTCCCAGCCGCCGCGCCGTCCCCCGGCGCGTGCTCGTAGAGCGACTCGCCGTTCCAGCAGTACGTGCAGAGCTTCTCACGGGGCAGGCCGATCGCGGCGACCATGTCCTCCA
The DNA here is from genome assembly GCA_964603725.1 of uncultured bacterium. Classification (GTDB taxonomy): domain Bacteria; phylum Eisenbacteria; class RBG-16-71-46; order CAIMUX01; family WJJG01; genus CAZDKK01. The sequence goes on along the minus strand of CAZRWW010000011.1, from coordinate 44,876 downwards.
GGGTCTGGTACTTCAGGCTGGTGAGCCCGAGCCGCGTGCGGATCCGCTCGATCATCGCGCGGCACTTCGGGCTCGAGTGGTCGGCGTACTCGCACAGGCACTCCGTCCCGTCGCCCTCGATCTCGCTGATGGCCTTGCGACCGGCCAGGTCAAGCTCCGACCGTGAGCGCGAGAAGTTGAGGAACCTGCAGCCGTAGACGAGCGGGGGGCAGGCCGGGCGCATGTGGACCTCGCGGGCGCCCGTGTCGTAGAGCCGCTGGATGACGTCCCTGAGCTGCGTGCCGCGCACGATCGAGTCCTCGCAGAACAGGAGCCGCTGGCCGGCGATCTGCTCGCGGATGGGGATGAGCTTCATCTGCGCCACCAGGTCGCGCACGCGCTGCTCCTGCGGCATGAAGCTGCGCGACCAGGTCGGTGTGTACTTGACGAAGGGTCGGCGGTAGGAGATGCCGGCCTGCGAGGCGTAGCCGATGGCGTGACCCACGCCGGAGTCGGGGATGCCCGCGACGATGTCCACCCGCACGTCATCGGCCCGGGCGAGCGCCGCGCCGCAGCGATAGCGGGCCTCTTCCACATTGATGCCCTCGTAGCTCGATGCCGGAAACCCATAGTAGATCCAGAGGAACGCGCAGATCTGCATCCGGTTGCCGGGGGGCGCAAGCTGCTCCAACCCCTCCGGGGTGAGGCGCACGATCTCGCCCGGACCGAGATCGCGATCGACCTGGTAGCCGAGGTTCGGGAAGGCGCAGGTCTCGAGCGTGGCGGCGATCGCCCCTTCCTTGCGCCCGATCACGACCGGGGTGCGTCCCAGCCGATCGCGGGAGACGTAGACGCCGTGGTCGGTGAGCAGCATCGCCGAGCAGGAGCCCGTCACCTTCTCGTGCACGTAGCGCAACCCATCCAGCAAGGTGTCTTGCTGATTGATCAGGCTGGCGACCACTTCCGTCTGGTTGAACTCGTTGCCCTTCATCTCGCTGAAGTGGACCGCATGGCCCCGCAGGATCTCCGCGGCCAGGGTGGCCAGGTTATCGACACGCCCGACCGTGACGACGGCATAGCGGCCGTGGCGCGAACTGATGAGCATCGGCTGATCCTCATAGTCGCTGATCACGCCGAGGCCCATGTTGCCGACGTGCTTGAACAGGTCCGGCTCGAATTTCGTCCGAAACGGCGCGTTGGCGATGTCATGGATGTTGCGCTTGAATCCCTGCTTGCCGCGCACCACCATCCCGCCGCGCGATGTGCCCAGGTGCGAGTGATAGTCAGTTCCATAGAAGAGGTCCGCGACGCAATCCTGCTTGCTGGCCACGCCAAAGAACCCGCCCACGATGCTGCCCTCCCATCGAATCCCGGACGACCTCGGAGCTGCCCGGAGCCGGACCACTGCTCGAGAAACCAGAGCGGGGATGATACGCCCGATCGGGCGCGGCCGCCACCCCCCTGGAAGGTGCCGCCGCATCTCCCGGCCGCTACCCCCCCAGGAGCTGCCGCAGGATCTCCCGGCCGTTCTCCCAGAACACGAGGACGACCCCCATGAGGGCGCCGCCCGCGACGATGCCGGACGCGACCGGGAAGAGGTACTCGTCGCACTGCTCGGGATTGCGCTTCTTCCAGCCCTGTCCGATCAGGGCGCCGACGAAGAAGAGCAGGCCGTAGAACCACTGAAACACCCAGGCGAGGCCGATGCCCGCCGCCGAGGGGATCCACTTCTGCTGCTTGGGGAACAGCCGGGAAAGGACCGGCAGGAGGATGCCGACCAGGCCGCCGATGACGATGCACCAGACCTTGACCGGGTGCATGGTGCTCAGGCCCTGCGCCATGGCCTCGGCGACGCCCTTCCACGTCTGCGCGGCGGGGGCGGGGAACTGGTCCGTGCCCAGGACCGAAGCGTCGGGAACGAGCATGCGGAACGCGAACACGGTGACGACCGTTCCCACGAAGATCCCGGCGAACTGGGCCAGGAACTGCTGGCGCGGGTTGGCGCCCAGGAGATACCCGCTCTTCAGGTCGGTGAGCAGATCGGCCGAGGACGTCGCGGAGCCGGCCGTGATGTTGGCGGCCATCAGGTTGACGTTGACGTTCCCGGGCGAGAGGGCGCCAAAGGTGAGTTGGGTGATCTTGCCCATCGCGCCGATGGGCGTCGTGTCCGTCTCGCCGGTCACCCGGCACGCGACCAGCGCCAGGGCGAAGCTCAGCGCGACCGCCACGACGCTCTGCCAGTAAGGCATGCCGAACGTCCCGTGGGCGAGGAGCGCCAGGGCGACCAACGAGACGAGCTGCCCCAGGATGAACCAGGAGCCGGGCGTCTCGACGGTTGCCAGCACGTCGCGCTTCCGGCCGCCGCGCTGCGTGAGCATGTCCCCCAATCCCTGGAACGCGCGCAGGGCGCTTCGCCACTGAAAGGCCACGGCCAGAATCCCCGAAGTGACCATGCAGGCCGTGCCGGCCCACAGCGTCCACTGCACCAGGTTTCTGAAGCCCGTCAGCCCGCTGGCCTCGGAGACGTGCGCCTGCAGCCAGGGGACGAAGATCATCCAGCAGGTCACCGACCCGACGATCATGCTGGCCGCCACTCGCATGCCCACAAACATCCCCGCCGCGATGAAGATCGGGTCCCAGGCGAAGGTGACCGTCCGTCCGATCCAGGTCGGCCCCAGCGTCGCCGTGCTGAAGCTGGCCACCAGGCTGGAGATCTGGAGCGATTCCAGGCGCGTGCTGATGAGCCGCAGGCCGTCGGTGAGGAAGGCGCTCGCCATCGCCGCGAGCCCGCCGACGCCCAGGGCGCGCGCGGCGCGCACGCCCTTCTCGCCCTTGGCGTGCAGCGCCCGCAGCGTCTCGGCGGCGGCGATGCCGCTCGGGAAGCGGAGCTGCTCGGTGTTGATCATCTGCCGCTTCATCGGCACCGCCATCGTCACGCCGAGCACGGCGACGAAGAAGACCCAGCCCAGCATGAGTGGCAGCGACAGCGTCTGGTTGTGCAGCAAGATGTAGGCGGCGAAGGCCGAGATCAACGTGCCGCCGGTCGAGTAGCCCGCGGCGCTGGCCGTCGATTGCATGCAGTTGTTCTCGAGAATCGTCATCCGCGTCCGCGCGAGCCGCACCTTGTGGAGCCCGGTCCAGATGGCGTAGGAGAGGATGCAGGCTGTGATCGCCACCCCGAAGGCCCAGCCGGCCTTCAGGCCGATGTAGATGTTGGTCAGCGAGAGGATCCCGCCCAGCGCCCACCCCATGATGACCGCCCGCCAGGTGAGCTGCTTGATCGTGTCGCCGCGACCGACGTAGCAGCGCTCGTGCCACTGGCGCTCGATCTCCTCCGCCGTGCCCTGGAAGCCCTCGACGGGGAGCTCATAATCCTCGTAGGGATCGTGCGGAACGGCTGCCTCGCCGCGCCCGGCGGCGCGCTGGGCCTGCTGTTCGATGGACATACGCGTGGTCTCCTGGCCTGTCTCCGGGTGGATCGTCGCACACGGATCAATGGCGACCAGGGTAGCCCGGCGCCGGGCCGCAGGCCAGCGGGGAATCGGTGCTGCCGAGACGGGGTGATGGGGCGGCCCTCAACCGCCATCGCCACGGTCGCAGGACCCGGGTGTTGGCAGGCCCAGCAGCTCTGCCGCCACCTCCGTCAGCCTCTGCGCCCCCTGGGCGGGTATCTGCGCCCAGGTCACCTCTTCGCCCAGATGAGCCACCATCGCATCGGCCATCTGCTGCGGCGAGGTGCCCGCCATGCGCATCCGCACTCCGGCCCCATGGCGTTCGAGCCGTCGCGCCACGTGCAGCTGCTGTTCGAAGTGCCCCTCGATCGGAAAGTACAAGAAAGGCCGTCGCAGCGCTGTCAACTCCAGCGTCGAAGTACCGCCGCCCTGCGTGACGACGAGATCGCTGGCGGCGAAGTGCTCGTGCAGGTCGGGCACATAGCTGTGTAACTCGACGCCCTTGGCGGGGGCCAATGCGCCTCGCTCCAGACGCGGTCCGCCCACGAGGACCATCCGTAGATTGGTCACGCGGTTTCTGGCGAGCGGATAGGCCTGGAGGCACAGGTCGAGCAGCTCCGCGCCCAGTCCCGTTCCGCCGACGGAGCAGACGATGAGGGGCTCATCCCCGTATCCCAGCCTGGCGCGCACGCTCCGGCGGTCGGCGTATACCGCGGGGTCGAAGCGCAGCACGTAGCCCAGGAAACGGCACCGCTCCTCGGCCCATCGGCGCCGGCTGGGGAGCCCGGGTCCGAACGGCCGATCGGGCACGTCGTCCGGCTCGCCCACGAAGCACACGGTGACCGGGACATGCGGGGCGCGCCGGTACCCGTGTGCCCAGCGCCTGTTGATCGCATAGACGGCCAGGCGCTCAAGGGGACTGCGCGTCATGGCGTCGACGCCGATGAAGTCGTAGATCATCACGAACGGCGCCGGCGTCTTCACCGCCCGCGCGCGCAGGGCCAGCACGATCTCATAGGTCTCATCGCCGATGATCAGGTCGTACGGATAGGTTTCCGTCACGCGACGGAAGATCTCCACATTGGTCCGGTGCTGAGGCCGAATCGACATGAACCAACGCACGACGTTCACTTGGAGTCCGCGGCCGCGGTCCGCCTCCCGGCCGGCGATCCGCGTCATCGCGGCGGTTTCGTCGATCCACCCGGTCGCCTCGGGCAGCAGGGTCTCGCCGTTTTCCTGAAGCAATCGGCTGGCCGGTGGCCCGGCCAGCCAGTGGATCTCCACAGTCGGCCAGGAGCGCCGCAGGGCAGCGGCCATCGGCAGGTCGCGGGTGATGTGTCCCAGGCCGACAGATCCGCTGATGAAGAGAATGCGTTTGGGCGTCATCACCCATCCTCCCCGTTCGGCTCCACCCTCCGGCACCGCCCCGGGTTCACGACCAGTTCGACCCGCGCTCCCCGGGCTGCGGTCCGGCCGACAACCTCGCCGTCTTGCGCACCGCCGCTGCGGGCAAGACCCTGGTCCCATCAGGCCGGGGCGCCGGAGTCGGTCAGCGCCGCGGGCAACGTCAGGATGAAGGCGCGGATCTCGTCGCGCACCCGCCGGTAATGGGCCAGGGCCTCCTCCTCGCTCCGGGCGCCCTCGGCCAGGTGCGGCGGGTCGTCGAAACCGCGGTGGATGATCGCGGTCCTGGCGGGGAAGTACGGACAGGTCTCGTGCGCATGGCTGCAGACCGTGACGACGTAGTCGAACTCGCCGGCGCCCAGCTCCGCCACGGTCTTGCTGCGCTGGGACGCGATGTCGATGCCGATCTCGCGCATGACGGCCACCGCGCGCGGATCGAGCCCGCGCTTCTCGATGCCCGCTGACGACACCGCGATCACATCGCCCTTGAGATGACGGCCCAGCCCCTCGGCCATCTGGCTGCGGCACGAGTTGCCGGTGCACAGGAAGAGCACGCGCAGGCGTTCACTCTTGTTCAAGCTGGCGACCTCCCTCACATCGTTCATATCAGGCTCGAGCCCCATGGCGGCGCAGGATCGCCAGCGTCTCCTCGATCGGCAGGCCGTGGCGCACGTGGCCATCGCGGCCGATCATGGTGTCCGCCTTGAAGACGGCATTGAGCACCGCCTCCTCGGTCGCCTCGATCGCCGCCGCGAAGAGGTCGTTGATCGGCGGCGGCGCGGTGTCGCCCCGCGGCGAGGTTTCCGCCACAGCCGACAGCGCCTGAACGGGGGCCGCTGGCCGGTGCGCCACGCGATTGGCCGTGCTGAAAGCGATGACGAAATCGCCGCTGGTCGAGCTGCCCGTCGAACCCGTGCGCGCCAGCCCGAACGAAGATCGCACCGCCAGACGCCGGAGCTGGCGCGGGGTGAGCGGCGCGTCCGTCGCGATCACGATGATGATCGACTTGGACGAGGCCGGCGGATCCGGCGCGTCCTTCGTCGCGCGCGCCCGCGGGATCCGCTCACCGGGAGGGAAAGCATGGGTCGCGCGGTGCCGGCGGTCGGCCTCATCCAGCCAGCCGATCAGGTCACGCCCGACGGGCACGCCGTCCACCCTCAGCTCGCCGCGCCGGCCGAAGTTGGCCTGCAGGAGCACGCCGAGCGTCCAGCGCTCGCTGCCGGCAGCCACGGTCCGCGATGCCGTGCCGATGCCGCCCTTGAATCCCAGGCAGGACATGCCCGTGCCCCCGCCGACCGAGCCTTCGGCCACCGGACCGGAGCGCGCCCCCGCGATCGCCGCCAGCACGTGCTCGCGCCCGACGTGCCGGCCGCGGATGTCGTTCAAGTACTGATCGTTCGTTTCGGCGACGATGGGGCTCAGGTTCCAATCGCTCACGCCCATCTCAAAGTGGCGTGCCAGCGCCCAGTCGATGACGTAATCGGCCACGCGCGGCACGTTGAGCGTGTTGGTGAGGATGATCGGGCCCTCGATGACGCCCATCTCGCGCACCTGGTCGGCGTTCGTCACCTCGCCGAAGCCGTTGATCGAGTGCACCACCCCGGCGACCTTCTCGTCGAACAGATCCCTCGGGTGCGGCAGGATCGCCGTCACGCCGGTGCGGACCGGCCCGCGCCCGGGCACCAGGACCCCTTCGCCCCGGATGATCGTGCTGTGCCCCACGGCCACGCCCGGGACATCGGTGATCGCGTTATGCTCGCCCGGGGGGAACGTGCCGATGGTGATGCCGCAGTCGCGAGCGCGCGGTCGCTGCCCCGAACCAAGCCGTTCAGTGGACACGACGGTCATCTCCGCCATCTCTGCCGTGCCCGAGCCGCATGGCGGACCGCCCGCCTGCTCGTGCACCAGCCGGCACTCACGCTCGCCCGGCTGACGTTCGAATTCAATCGGAAACTCGAAGGCCCGCCGATGGTCTCACGCGACCGCCGGCGAGCCCGCGGCACCCTGGAGGCACACGGCCCCCGCGCCTAGATCTGTCACCCCCCCGCCGAGCAGCCCTGACCCGACGGCACTGGACACCCCGGGGGGCGCGGCGAGGCCGACGACGACGAAGTGGCGAAGGTGGAAATCAGCCTCTTCGGATTGCCTGCGCCGCACTGCGGGCAGGTGAGCTCGCGCTCCTCCTCGTCCCGCCGGCTCATCGACAGCAGCGCGTCGAACACAGCGTCGCACTTCGTGCAGCGATACTCGTAGAAGGGCATTGCCGTTCTCCCTCCGGCCGATTCCGTTCCCGCGGTGTTCACCCCGGCGACCACCGGGCGGCGCATCCAGCGGCCCCCTCACCCGGCTGCCGGGCCCCCGCGCCACAGCCAAGTTAACGAGCCTATCACATCTCTGGCCATTTCGGGTTGTGACAAACCTGCACCGAGCCGAGTTGCAGAACCGCCTCGGCGCGGCCTGGTTCCGAGCTACCGGCGCCTCGCCAACCCCGGCCGCTCGGGGCGCGCAGGGCGGCGTCAACGCAAGACGAGCAGGGGATGCGAGATCGTGCCCCGCGGTCCGCCCAGGCGCACCAGGTAGGTCCCGGCGGCCACCGCGCGCCCGGCGTCGTCGCGCCCATCCCACGAGATCTCGCCGCTACCGGGAGCCGGCACGGGCAGGCTGCGGACGCGCCGGCCAGAGGCGTCGACGATGACCAGCGCCGCCCGCGTTCCCGGCGGCGCGCTGTAGCGGATTCGGCCGCGGCTGATGATGGGATTGGGACGCACGTCGAGCCGCAGCATGGTCTCGTCCTCTGGCGCCGGCCACCTCGTCTCGGCCGGGTCGGGCTCGACCGTGAACGAGACGGGCCGGCGGACCTCCAGGTGGCCCGTGCCCGTGTTGTTGCCGCCGTACCACGCCGCCTCCCACGTGTAGGGCCCGGGGACGGCGGGCGCGTCGGCCTGCAGCGTGACCGGGAACTGGATCGGATTTCCCAGACCGTCATCGCCGGTGCCCGTCGGCCCGGTGGCGAGATCGACCACGGCGCCCGTGTGATCGTAGAGGATCCCCCGGATCCACCCCGAGTAGCTGCCCGTGTGCCCCAGGGTGATTGTGACGGGCTGATCGGGCCGATAGACCGCCTGGTCGGACGTGGCCAGGAGCGTGCCGCGATGATAGTGGCATCCGGCGCACGTGGGCGTGTCGTCGTTGTGACACGATTGGCAGCGGCTGAAGAAGAGCGACTGATAGGCCTGCGGCCTCTCGAACATGCCTGTCACGAGCAGAACGGCGAGGACCAGGGTGAACACCCACAGCGCGGCGCTGGGCTTCGGCATTCTTGCTTTCCTCCCTCCATGCGGCTCAGATGCGTGCGTGACTGCTCAGGTGCATGCGTGACGGCTCAGATGCATGCGTGACGCGGTCTCGGTTGACAGGCCGGGCACACGTGCGTGCCGCGCTGCCCCACCAGCAGCCGCTCGATTGGCGCCCCGCACGCCGGGCAGGGCGATCCGGTGCGGCCATAGGCGCGGAGCTGCGTCTGGAAGTCCCCGCCCCGGTAGGCCCAGTCGATGCTCGCGCCGTTGCGCCGGATGCCCTTGCGCAGCGTGTGGCGGATGCTCCGCCAGAGGCGATCGGCCTGCGCGCGCGTGACCGCATCGGAGCGCATGAGCGGGTGCAGGCCCGCGCGGTGCAGGGACTCATCGGTGTAGATGTTGCCCAGGCCCGCGACGAAGGACTGGTCCAGGAGCAGCGGCTTCAATTGCCGCCGGCGTTCCCGCAAGCCCCGGTAGAGGTGCTCGGCGCGAAAGCCCGGATCGAGCGGCTCGGGCCCGAGGCCGCCGAGGATCTCGCTGTCATCGGCGACCAACCAGACGCGCCCGAACTTGCGTGCGTCGTCGAAGGCGAGGCGCGTGCCGTCGTCGCAAAAGATGAGCAACCGGCAGAAGGGCGGCAGCGGCTGGCCCGGCGCGAGCGCCGCCACGTCGCCCGTCATCCGCAGGTGGAAGATCAGAGTCTCGCTGTCCAGGTGAAGCCGCAGGAACTTGCCTCGCCGAGAGATCGCCCGGACTCGCTGGCCTCGGATGCGGGCCCGGAAGCGCCGCGGCGTGGGGAGGGCCAGCGTGCGCGACCAGAACAGGCGGGCGCCGCGGATGCGCCGGCCCAGGAGCGGCGGACCGCCGCGGCCCCCAAGGATGAGGGCCCGGGCGATCGTCTCGACCTCGGGCAGCTCGGGCATCGGCGATCTCCTCGAGACTTCGCGCGCCGGGCCCGGGCCCCGCCCGGGACGCAGCGGGCGCGGGGGTTGCGGCCGCGCGACAAACAATTCTATCCTGGCGGGGTAACAGGGCGCGAGGGTTCTGATGGGCATGGCGTGCACGAACAACGGCTGCCTGGCGAGCCAGCGGCGCAGCGGCCACCCTGGCCGACCGGGCCGCCGCGGGCGCAGCGGCCGCCGGGCGGGGCGCGGGCGGCGGGGCCCGCTGGCCGCGGCCGCGCTATTGGCCGCGCTCGCTCTGCTCTGGGCAGTGTGTCCCGCCGGCCGGCCATGGGGCTGCGCCGGCGATGGGGCGGGCCGCGGGCGCTGGAATGTCCTGCTGGTCAGCCTCGACACGACCCGCCCCGATCGGTTGGCCGCCTGCGACGGATCGCCGGTGCGGACGCCCGGCCTGGATCGGGTGCGCGGCGGCGGCCACATCTTCACCGAGATGGTGAGCCCGGCGCCGGTCACCTTGCCCGCCCACGCCAGCCTCTTCACCGGGGACAATCCCTACCGCACCGGCGTTCGGGAGAACACCGAGTACATGCTGGCCCCGGGCATCCCGACGCTGGCGGGAGCCTTCCGCGAGGCTGACTACAGCACGGCGGCCTTCGTCGCCGCCTTTGTGATGAACGCCCGTTTTGGTCTCAACCAGGGCTTCGACCTCTACCAGGACGGCCTGTCGGGCCCCGAGCCCGGGCTGCGGCCCTTCAACATCGAGCTGCCAGCCGCCGTCGTGGCGGAGCGCGCGGTGCGCTGGATCCGGGACCACGCCGAGCAGCGCCGGGCGGGTCGGGAGCGGCGACCCTTCTTCCTCTTCGTGCACTTCTACGACGCCCATGCGCCCTATCGGCCGCCCAAGCCGTTCGACGAGCTGCACCCCGGGTGCTCCTACGAGGGCGAGCTGGCCTATCAGGACCATGCCCTGGGGCTGGTGCTCGATGCGCTCGAGGCCAGCGGCGAGGCGGCGCGCACGCTGATCTGGGTCGTGAGCGATCACGGCGAGTCGCTGGGCGAGCATGGCGAGGCCACGCATTCGCTGTTTGTCTACGAGGGGGCGCTGCGGGTCGTCTCCATCCTGCGCCTGCCGCCGGCGGACGGGCGGTTGATCGCGGGGGAGCCGCACGCCCGCATCCCAGCGCAGACCAGTCTCATCGATGTTCCCCCGACGCTGCTCGAGCTGTGCAAGATCGAGCGCGCTCTGCCGCAGGCGGAGGGCCATTCGCTGGTCCGGCTGCTCGAGCGCGGGAGCGACGAGGGGCGTGCGGTCTACTGCGAGACGCTGAGTCCCCTCATCAGCTACCATTGGGCTCCGCTCTACGGCGTGCGCACGACGGAGTGGAAGTACATCCGCTGTCCCGAGCCCGAGCTGTACAACTTGCGCGCCGATCCGAAGGAAACGACCAACGTGATCGCCCAGCGCCCGGAGGTGGCGGCCCGGCTGGAGTCGGAGCTGGACACATTCCTGGCCGCGACGAGAGAGCCGGACGATGCGGCCGCCCGCAGTCGCTTGAGTCCCGAAGAGCGCGAACGGCTGCGCTCGCTGGGCTACCTCTCGGGTGCGGGCAGTGGCGGCGCGGCGCTTCCCGGGGCGGCTGAGACGGCAGCCTTGCCCGATCCCAAGGCCATGGTGGGGTTCTTCCACCAGCAGTACCAGCACGCCAAGAATCTCTTGTACGCGGGCCGGCACGCCGAGGCGATCGAGGCGCTGCGGGACGCGCTGCGGATCGATCCGCTCAACAACTCGATCTACTACAACCTCGGCACGGCCTTGCGCCACGCCAACCGGCCGGCCGAGGCCGCGGCGGCCTTCCGCACGGCCCTGCGCATCGAGCCGCGCGCTTCGCGGGCCTGGATCGGCTGGGGCAAGACGCTGCTGCTGGCCGGGGAACCCGACAGCGCGATCTGGGCGTTCCAGGCGGCGCGCGACTTGCTGCCCAGATCGCCCGATGCCTGGATGGCCATGGGCGATGCCCTCTGGCAGTCGGGCCGGTACCCGGATGCCGCGGCCGCCTACGACTCGGCTCTGGCCCTGGGCGGCATCGAGCAGCTCCTGCACGGCCTGCAGGCCCGCCTGTGCGGCGAGCACCTGCGCGATCCGCTGCGGGCCCGGCAGCACCTGGAGGCCTTCGCCCGCCTCCTGGGAACAACCCCGGACGAGGCTCGCCGGCGGCTGCCGCGGCCGGAGGGGCCGGCCGGGGGACCGCCCGTCTCCCTCGAGGAGTGACCCGCCTCCGGCGAGCTGCCCGCGGCCACGTCGCCGGTCGTGCCCGCGGCCAGGCCCGGGGACACGCCGGCGGTCACGGCCGCGGTCGGACCTGCGGCCAGGCCCGCGGACAGGCGGTTTCGCTCGCCGGCGCCTCCATGATATCCTGGCCGGGTCGAGTCGCCGAGCATAGCACCCTATCTCTTCACGAGATCTCTTCAGGGGAGGGGACCAGGATGGAGCTGGCCGAACGGTATCAGAATGTCGGTGTGATCGGTGCGGCGGGGAAGATGGGCAGCGGGATCGCGCTCCTCCTCTGCCAGCAAATGGCCCAGCGGAGTCTCAGCCCGGGCGGCAAGGGAGCGCGCTTCCGGCTCATCTGCATGGACGTCAGCGACGACGGTCTCGACGGCCTGCGCAGGTACCTCGCGGACCAGCTCGAGCGGGGCGCGGAGAAGTTGGCGGTGTGGCTACGCGAGGCCTACGCCGATCGGAACGATCTCGTCGAGAACGCCGAGATGATCCGCGCCTTCACCGCGGAAGCCGCCGGTCTCGTGCGCTACACGACCGAGCTCTCGGCCCTCAAGAACTGCCACATGGTCTTCGAGGCCATTGCCGAGAACATCGATCTCAAGGTGAAGGTCTACCGGCAGCTCAAGGAGCTGACCGGACCGGACACCTATTTCCTCACCAACACCTCCTCGATTCCCATCAGTCTGCTGGACAAGGAAGTCGGCCTGGGCGGTCGCATCGTCGGCTACCACTTCTACAATCCGCCGGCGGTGCAGAAGCTGCTGGAGCTGATCACCTCCAAGAGCACGCGGCCCGACCTGGTGGAGGCTTCCAAGCAGATCGCGACCGACTTGCGCAAGATCGTCATCCCGGCCAACGACATCGCCGGCTTCATCGGCAACGGTCACTTCATGCGCGACGGGCTCCACGGCATCGCCGAAATGGAGCGACTCACCAAGGAGCATGGCTATGCCGGGGCGGCCTACATGATCAACCGCGTCAGCCAGGATTGGCTGGTGCGGCCGATGGGGATCTTCCAGCTCATCGACTACGTGGGCGTGGACGTGTTCCAGTGCATTCTCGCCGTCATGAACCGTTTCATCGAGAGCGAGGACCTGCACAGCGACCTCATCGACCGCATGTTGCAGAAGGGCGTGCGCGGCGGGCAGAACGCCGACGGCAGCCAGAAGGACGGCTTCTTCAAGTACGACAAGGGCCGCCTGGCCGCGGTCTATGACTTCGAGAAGGGCGCCTATCAGGCGCTCGATCCCTCCTGGACCGCGAAGTACGACCAGGCCCTCGGGTCCCTCCCGGCGGGCCACGCGCCCTGGAAGGCGCTCTCGCGCGACGCCGCCAAGGGCCAGAAGCTGTCGGCCTACTTCGCGGTGATGATGAAGGACGGCGCGCTCGGCTCGCGCCTGGGGCAGGCGTACCTCCGGCGCTCGAAGGCGATCGGACAACAGCTCGTCGACATGGGTGTGGCCAACAAGGCCGAGGACGTCAATGGGGTCCTGATGAACGGGTTCTTCCACATCTACGGACCGATCAACGACTACTGCTAGCTGCGGGGAGGCGGGAATCATGAAGATGAACCAGAAGGTCTACGTCGCGGCGGGGTCGTACACGGTGTCACTCGGCACCGGGCGCAAGGAGTTCAATCCGCGCAAGCCGCGGCCCGGCCTCGAGCACTACATCCAGGAAGCGGGGCGGGGCGTGATCGCGCAGATGAAGGACCCGAACACCATCGACGAGTGCGTGGTCGGGAACTTCATGGCGGCGCGCTTCTGCCGGCAGGGCAACCTCGCGGCGCTCATGCCGACGATCCACCCGTCGCTCGCCTACAAGCCGAGCGTTCGCACCGAGGGGGCTTGCGGCTCAGGCGGGCTGGCGGTCTACACCGGGATCAAGACGGTGCTGGCGGGTCTGGCGGATGTCGCGCTCGTGGTCGGGGTCGAGGTGCAGAACACGGTCAAGGCGGTCTACGGTGCCGACATCCTGGCCGGGGCGGGCCACTACGCGGGGCAGCGCAAGGCGGGCCACGCGTACTTCTTTCCGGCGATGTTCTCCGACCGGGCGGGCGCCTGCTTCAAGAAGTACGGCCAGGAGAAGGTGCGCAGGGCGATGACGCAGTGGTTCGTCAACGCCGTCGAGCATGGACGCAAGTGCCCCGAGGCGCAGGAGTATCACAACGAGGTCGCCGACTTGTACGCGCTGGGCAATACGCCCCCGAACCCCAAGGCATTCGTGGAGCACCTCAACTACTCCGACTGCTCGAAGGTCTCCGACGGCGCGGCCGGCCTGCTCCTCTGCTCCGAGGAGGGTCTCAAGAAGGCCGGGATCGCCAAGCAGGATGCTGTGCTCGTCGCCGGCGTGGGCTGTTCGGTCGCCAATCTGACAGAGCTGCCCGAGGATCCCACCCAGGTGGCCACGAGCGCCTCGGCCGCGCAAAAGGCCTTCGGGATGGCGGGCATCACCGCGAAGGACCTGGCCCTGGCGGAGGTGCACGACTGCTTCTCGATCACCGGGGTCCTGATGGCCGAGGCCACCGGCATCTGCGGCCACGGCGAGGGCTACGACTTCATCAGCGAGGGCCGCACCAAGCTCGCGGGCGATCTTCCGATGAACACCTCGGGCGGCCTGATCGGCCACGGCCACTACACGGGCGGCACCGGCGTGCGCCAGACCGTGGACAACTGGAAGCAGCTCACGGGCCGCGCGGGGGACTTCCAGGTCAAGATCCCCGCGCAGCGGCCCTACGGGCTTGTCATCAGCATGGGCGGCAACGACAAGACCGTCGTGGCGCTGGCGCTGACCAGGGGGGCGTGAGCCGCGCAGCGGCGCGCGGGCTTTGGCTCCCGCGGGCAGTTCAGGCTATACTTGGTGTATCGTGGTGGCGTGCGGGACGCCGCATAGGCGGCGTTCCCGCAGGATTCCAGCGCGCCGGGAGGCATGGCCCGTTAGCCCCTTGAGGTTTCGTCCCGCGCTGATGCCCCTCCCGGTTCGATGAACTGCCGTAGCGAACCTGCTCGCCGTGGGAGGGCCTGCGTCATGCGCCGCACCTGCCTGTTCGTGACACTCCTGGGCTTCGCGTTCCATCCATGCCATGCCGTGGCCGGAACGCCCTGGCCGTATTCGGGATCCGCGGAGCCGCCCCAGGAGCTCGCGCTCGACGAGCGGATCCCCGCTGCCGAGGGAACCTTCTATCCAACCTACTGGCTCGGCGGAGACGACGGCAACTGCGCCGCCTACTTGAACGGGCTCTGGGATTGGGACCACGTCGTGTCCGACTCGATGCACTGCTGGCTCACCACGGAAGGATCCACCGCCGTGGTACTGCCCGAAGCGACTTGGCGTCCGTGGATTGAGAATGCCGGCGTCACCTCGTGTCCGCTGAGCGGCAACGCCCTGGGATTCGTGGACCTGGCCGGGAGCCCCTACTGGCCCCCGGGGCTTCCGGCCGGTCTGTGGCAGGCAGTCGCATCGGGCGCCGCCGCGAGCGCCGGATACGGACCGCCCGTGACCAACACGACCCTCGTGCAGTACGACGCCTTTCTATGGCTTCCGCAGGCGACGGGGTCGTTCTACCGGTGCGGATACAGCTACTATCCCTATGAGGGCCTGCCGCTATGGTCCCCGCGGCTCGGTGACAACGTGTGGTACTACACGTCGTCGAATCCCTCCTGCGGCACCTATACCTACAACGCATCGCAGGCTCACCCGCCCATCCCGGCGCAGTGGGACTCGGTGCGGTTCGTCTTCGAGCTCTGGTGTAGTTGCGATGCGTTCGGACTGCCTCCCACGATCTGCACCCAGGAGGGCAACACCAGGGGCTCTCCGCTGCTCGACAACGTCAGGGTGGGTCTGACCTATGTGCCCGATGCCCCGCAGATCAGCCTCTTGGCGGGACTTCTGTTCCTGGACGGATTCGGCCAGAATCACCCGACGTACCTGGAACCGCTCGATGTGGCGAACGCCAATGTGGCCTACGACCTGGGCCTGAGCAACCCCGCGTGCAACGTCTGGCTGGCCGACAGCGCGGTCGTGAACGGTCCTCTGCCCCTCAGCGAGAGTACCCGCTGGCTGGTCAATCTCTGCTTCAAGATCGCCCGCAAGGGCGCCCGCCAGGACTGGATTCCGGCGTACGCCGACTGGAAAGCGCGCCTCGCGGGCGATCCGGAGATCGGCTTTGTCTCCGTGCTGATGGATTCCGCCGAGACCGGCACCGGGGTGGCGAACCCGCGGAGGTTCGCCACCTACTTCCACGAGAACGACCCGGGCTTCGAAGCGGGCGCGCCGGACTATTCGCCGGCCAACGAGATCCTCCCCGATGGCGTCTTCACGCCCGGCACTCGGATTGAATACTACTACGCGGCCTTCTGGTATCGCGGGGGGGCTCCGCCGGCCGAGTACTACATTCTGGGGCCTTTTGAGTTCGCTGTTCTCCCGACGATGGTGGAGACGGGTGGAGCCCAGTACGACGTGGAGTGGCCGTCGGTCCTCTACATCGACGCTGACAACACCGGGTCGGAGCGGTTCATCGGCCCCGCCCTCGCGGGCCTGGGGCTGTCGTTCGACCGGTATGATCACATCACCTCATCCGACCCGTTCGGAGCTCCCCTGAGACGCAGTCACGGCGGTGTCTGCTTCAACCCGGGGGGCTACGGCAACAATGGCTGCACGCTCGACCAGCTCCTGGGCTACCGGTTGATCTTCATCAACACTGGAAGGCGCAGCAGTGCGGTGATGAAGGCGGCCGACTTCGAGCTGTTGGCCGATTGGCTGGCGTCAACGGCCTGCGGGGTGGCGGAGATCCGCCGCGGCCTGGTCCTGACCGGCGCGGGCATGGCGCGCCTCATGCTAGACCCCGCGACCGGTCTCGCCCCCGATTTCGCTCGCTACACGTTGGGCGTCGACCTCGCGGATCCATCCTATCGGTCGTTCAACAACGACCCACATCCGTGCATCTACATCGAACCCCAGCAGCCGGCGGTGTTCGAGCCGCTCAGTCCGGGGATAGGCTTTTTTGACGACGCGGCCGTGCTGGGTCTCCAGCCCGGCGTCCCGGAGGTCGCCGGGAGTCTGCGGTACCATTGCAGCCTGGGGGGATGCAACGAGCCCTATGTCGACCACGCCCAGGTCGTGCGAGTGCAGGAGATCCCGGGGATCGCGAATTGGCGATCGGTCGTCGACGGCTTCAGTCCGCAGTCGCTTTCGGAGCGCTATTGCGCGGGGGAAGATTGCAGCCGGGACACCGCTTGCGTCATCGCGGGGATCGAAGACCTGCTTGGGCCGCAGATCGAGTGGCTGGCCGCGGGGGCGGAGCCGTTCACGCCCTGGATCTACCCGTGCTCGCCCGTGGCCGGTGTGGATGAGGGGGGCGCGACGCACACGGCCACGGCGGCAACCTACCTCTACCCGTGCCGGCCGAATCCATTCCACCGGCGGGCCGAGGTGCGCTTCCAGCTCGCACGCCCGGGCCGGGTCGAGCTCGACATCTACGATGCCGCCGGCCGCCGGATCCGTGCCCTGGTGAACGAGGACCTCGCCGCGGGTGAGCACCGGAGGGTGTGGGATGCCACCGACCAGAACGGGAATCCGGCCGGCGCCGGGGTCTCTTGGGTACAGCTTCGCACGGGGTCGGATCCGCCGCCGAGCAGGCGGATGTTGATCCTAAGATGAGAGGGCTTGGCCGCGCTGAGACGCGCCGGTGAGGGCAGCCAAGGGCCACGGTCCGGCGGCCAGTCGGCCGCGTGGCTGCCCGGCGCGCGTCTCAGCGCCGTGCCGCGGGCGTCAACTGACGCCCTGAGTGGGCTTCACAGCACCCCCCGCTCTCGGTAGTCGCCGTCTCGGCGAGTAAACCCGATTCTGTCCAGGTACTCCAGCAGCGGCACGGTCGTTCTGCGAGTATGACCCAGCAAGACCGTGATCTCGCCGGCGCGCAAGCGCGGCCGGCGGCTGAATTCCTCGGCCAGAATGCTCTTGGCATGCTCCACGACGGCGGGGATGGTGAAGCAGTCCTTCTCGATTTCGATCAGCTTGCCGGCCTTCAGCATCCCGCCGACCACTGCCTTGGCCTGCCTTGTGTCCACCCCCAACTGAAGCGCCAGCTCTTCGTACTTGAAGCGGGCACAGAGCTCCCTGCCGGCGCTGCTGGCCACGCGCTGCTCCCATCTTGTGTAGACCTCGTCATCCCGCGACCGCGGTGTGAACTCCGCCAGTCACAAGCCGCAGTTCCCCTCTGCGACGACTCCATCATGCTTGCAGGTCGAGACCGTCAGCTCAAAGAGACGCGTGTCGATGTTCCGATTCGCGTTGATGGTCTGGCCCTCCGAGAAGTTCCTCCGGATCTCCCCGGCGCTCATCCCGGGCTCATAGGGATACCTGGCGTGATGGGCGCGGAGAACCGCGCACAGCCGCGCTTTCAGGCGATCCATGTTGGCAGTCCAGTAGAACTCGGCACTTTCGCCTTGCCCATAGCTCATCACGGCTCCGCTCTTGACCAGGCCCGTCAGGGCAGACAGGACTCTCTGGGCTCGGCAGGCGTCCACCTTGCGCGCGAGCTCTTTGTGGATTCTCTTGAATGAAATCGGATGTCTCCTTGCCTCCTGGAGAATCTGGATGAGGGGTTCTTCCAGTTGCTGCGATGTGTCGTGTCGGTCCGTGTGCATCTCTGTTTCCTCTCTCTTGGAGGTATCTCTTGGAGATATCTCCTGGAAATGCCATGGCTCTCCCTGGGTTGTTGCTGGGCACGATGACTCGTTCTCCAGGACGGTGGGAGGATCACGTGCCCTGTTCGCGGATGGGACGATGAATGGAAGATCCGGGAGGCCGGGTACCAGGAGATCGAGGTCCGAACTCGGCGACGGGTACAGGAGGCTTGTGACCACGAGAGCCAGAGCGAACCTCCCTCGTCTGGAAGCCGGAGCCGCGGCATCCAGACGCGAGAGAATCCGCTATCCGGAGGCGGGCGGCCCGTTGCCGTGAACACCCCGGGGAAGCCGGACCGACTTCCCTGAAGGTGTTCAAGTGGCAACAAACGATTTCCTGAACGACCCTGATGACATTGGACTCCCTCTGTGCGAGTCGACCTGCATCCATGATAGCGCTGCGGCGGGCGTTGAGCAAGAGGCAGCGGGAGAAACCGGCGTCCACACTGGGCAGCGGCCGATCGCACCACCCACGGTGGCGGTGTTCTCTGCCGGGTTGACGCGACCCCGACCTCCGGGTACCATCACTCTGGATCGGGAAGGACTTCGGCCCTTTGCCCGTTCAGGCACAAGATCTTCGGCCCTTCAACGATTGAGGTTCGGTGGATGATCCGGTACAGGAGCCATAGCAGCCTGCTGCTGTGAGGCGCCGCGGTGGAGCGCAGGTCCGCGCTCCACGGGGTGACCTGCCGGCGGCGGGTTGCCGGAGCCGGGACCGGGTCCACACCCCTCGGCTCCGAGTAACGGAGTCCCTCCGCGATTCCCGCCTCCCGCGCAGGTTTCATTCGTTGTTGAGCGGCAAGCCTCGCACCTGGTGGCACGCCGGGCGGCCTTGGCGCCGCGGACGGCGGCGGGCATGCCGCGCGGCGCATCCCTGATCCCGGATCCTTCGCCCCTGCAAGCGGGTCTGCACGACCCAGGGAGGCGCAGAGACATGGGAAACGCCGTCGACTATCGGCCAATGTGGAAGTCGCTGGGGCTCGACCTCGAGGCCCACGACGGTTTGCTCAAGGTCCTGGGCGAGGCCTACCAGGGCATCTACCTGTCGCAGCCCAATCGGCCCGCGGGGATGGGCTACTTCGACTTCGTCATCTCCGAGATCCACGGTCTGCGGATCAAGGAACTGCTCGAAGCCAAGCAGGCAGGGCGCCCGGTGATCGGGACCTTCTGCCTGTATGTGCCGGAGGAGCTGGTTCTGGCCGTGGGCGGCGTCTGCATCGGCCTGTGCGCCGGAGCGGAGATCGGAACCGCGCAGGCCGAGACGATCCTGCCGCGCAACACCTGTGCCCTGATCAAGTCCTTCTTCGGCTTCACGATGTCCCATCTCTGCCCCTATGTCTCGGCCGCCGACTTGGTCATCGGCGAGACGACGTGCGACGGCAAGAAGAAGGCCTACGAGCTCTTCAACGAGTACAAGCCGACGTTCGTCGTGGAAGTGCCACACATGAAGACCCCGGCCGGGCGCGCGCTCTGGCGCGGCGAGCTCGGACGGCTCGCGGAGAAGCTCGAGGAGACGGCGGGGCGCAAGATCACGGCGGAGTCCCTGCAAGCCGGCATCCGCACCGTGAACGCCAAGCGGGCCGCGCTGCACCGGCTGAACCGACTGCGCGCCGCCAGTCCCGCTCCGATCTCGGGGCGCGACGCGCTGCTCATCAATCAGATCCAATTCTATGACGACCCGGCGCGGTTCACTCAGAAGGTGAACGAGCTCTGCGACGAGCTGGAGCAGCGCGTGGCCCAGCGCATCGGCGTCGCGTCGGAAGCGGCCCCGCGCGTGCTCGTCTCCGGTTGCCCCATGGCTGCTCCCAACTGGAAGCTGCCCTTCGTGGTCGAGAAGAACGGTGCGGTGATCGTGGGCGAAGAGTCGTGCGTCGGCGAGCGCGGGACGCGCAATCTGGTCGACCCCGAACGCGGGACGCTCGACGGAATGCTCGATGCGATTGCCGCGCGCTACATCGACATCGATTGCGCGTGCTTCACGCCCAATGAGGAGCGGGTCGAGCACATCGTGGAGATGGCGCGCGGGTATCATGCCGCCGGCGTGATCCACTATGCGCTGCAGTTCTGCGCGCCCTACACCATCGAGGCCGCCAGCGTCGAGCGACGTCTGGGCCGCGAGAGCATTCCCCTGCTCAAGGTTGAGACGGACTACTCGATGGAGGACATGGCCCAGATAGAGACCCGCGTCCAGGCCTTCCTGGAAATGCTGGGCGGGCGCTGAGCCGCCGGCCCGGGCCGAGGCGGGCCGGGGATGGATGGGCGGTGAGATCTGCAGGGCTGGACATCGGATCGCGAACCGTCGAGTTCGTGATCGTCGACGGGCAAGGCGCGGTCGTCTCCGGCGTGCGCTTCGACACGACACCCGCCGTGGAGCAGGACTGCGCACGCCTGCTCCAGGCGGGGGGATACGACGCGCTGATGGTGACCGGCTACGGCCGCGCCCTGGCCGAGGTGCGCTTCTCCGCGCCGACCGTGACGGAGATACGCGCGCACGCTCGCGGGGCCTGGGCGCTGCACCCGGGGTGCGCGGCGGTGCTCGACATCGGCGGCCAGGATACCAAGGTGATCGCGCTGGACGCCGGCGGCCGGGTGGCACGTTTCGAGATGAACGACCGCTGCGCGGCCGGCGCGGGCCGGTTCCTGGAGATGATGGCGGGCGCGCTGGGCTATGATATCGGCGATTTCGGCGCGGCGGCCAAGGCTGGCGCGAACACGGTGCGCCTGAGCAGCATGTGTGCGGTGTTCGCCGAGTCCGAGGTGGTCGGGCTGATGACGCAGGGCCGGCGCCGGGAGGAAATCGCCCGCGCGGTGCACGAGGCGATCCACCAGCGCACGGTCGGCATGATCCGGCGCGTCCGCGCCGAGGGCCCGCTGGTCTTCACGGGCGGGGCCGCGCGCAATCCGTGCCTGGTGCATCTGCTCGAAACGGAACTGGGGCGACCGGTGCACGTGCCGCGGCAGCCGGAGATGGTGGGAGCCTTCGGCGCCGCGCTGCTGGCGGCGGAGCGGGCGCTGGGCCGTTCGGTCGGCGCCGAGGGTGGGCAGGAGGTGCGATGAAGGAGCAGGTGTTGGACGCGCGCGGGAAGGCGTGCCCCTTGCCGGTGGTCGAGACGCGCCGGTTGCTGCTGGCGACTCCCGAAGCCGGCACGCGGGTGATCGTCGACAATCATGCGGCCGTCGAGAATGTCGGACGCCTGGCACGCTCGCTGGGCCGGCAAGTGGAAGTGCGAGAGATCTCGGCGTCGGAGTTCCATCTCAGCATCTCGGCGGCGAGCGCGGCGCGCCAGCCGGGCGGATCATCGGCCGGCGCCGAGACTGAGGCGGCACCCGCCGGGGCGGTGGCCGGCGCGGCGGGCGGATGCGGCAATGTGGCGCTGATCTCGTCCGCCCAATTCGGCGACGGCGATGCCGAGCTGGGCGCGACGCTGGCGCGCATGTTCGTCTTCACGCTCAAGGAGGTCGAGCCCCCGCCCAGCGCGGTCGTCTTCGTCAACAGCGGCGTACGGTTGACGACCGAGGGCTCGCCGGTCCTCGGCGATCTCGGCGAGCTGGCCGAGCGAGGCATCGAGATCCTCTCCTGCGGAACTTGCCTCGATTTCTATGGGCTCAAGGATAAGCTCAGGGTCGGGACCGTGACCAACATGTTCCGGATCGTCAGCCTGCTGTCGGCGGCGGATCGAGTTCTCAGCGTGCGGTGACGGAGAGCGCGGGCTGCCGCTCACGGCCCCGTTGAGTCTGCGCCCCGCGGGCTGGAGCGGACGAAGGTCCCGTTGCGCAGGTCGGCGAGCGCCTGGCGGATCTCCTCCGGCGTGTTCATGGCGAAGGGGCCGTAGCGCGCGATCGGCTCCCGCAAGGGCAGCCCCGCGATCAGGAGGAAGCGGAAGCCGGAGTCACCGGCCTCCGCGGCGACCGTCTCGCCATCCCCCAGCAGCACGAGACTCGGCGTGCCGGCGGGCAGGCGATCGGGGGCCGTTGCGTCTCCCAGGCTGCCCTCGCCCGCGAACGTGTAGGCGAAGACCGTATGCGCCGGGTTCACGGCATGCCGGAAGCTCCCCCCGGGTCCGACGTGCACGTCGAGGTAGAGCGGATCGGCGGCGATCTCCGTCACCGGGCCGCGCGCGCCGTCCACCTGTCCGGCGATGACGCGCACGTCGGCGTCGCCCACGCGAATCATCGGGACGCTGGCCGCCGCCACCTCCTGGTAGCGCGGATCGGTCATCTTGAGCCGCGCCGGCAGGCTCACCCAGAGCTGGAAGCCTTCCATCCGCCCGTCGTGCGGCTTGGGCATCTCCTCGTGCATTATCCCGCTGCCGGCGGTCATCCACTGGATGTCGCCGGCGCCGATCGTGCCGGCGTTGCCCAGGCTGTCGCGATGATCGACGCGGCCGGCGAGCATGTAGGTGACCGTCTCGATCCCGCGGTGGGGGTGCATGGGAAAGCCCGCCAGGTAATCCGCAGGATCGTCCGAGCCGAAGTGGTCGAAGAGCAGGAACGGGTCGAGGTTGTCGAGCTCGCCGCGCGGGAAGCTGCGCTGCAAGCGCACCCCCGCGCCTTCGAGGACGCGCTGCGGCCGCACGACGCGGGCGACGGGACGAATGTTGGACATGGCCATCTCCTCTCCGACCCCGAAGATTCCCGGGTCACGCAGTCACGAACACCCGCGCGGGGGTAGGGTTCCGGGACACCGCCCGGCTCTCGACCCGCCGCCCACTTGCCGGGCCCCCGCGTCACGCCGGCCCGCCGCCCCCCGCCTGGCCCCGGCATTCACCGGTGCTGCAGCGGGGGCCGGACTGGGCTATGCTTCCGCGGTCGTTCCGTCGGGCGCGGCGGTGACGCCACTCTGGGGATGCTCGACGGGAGTCGCCCGGCCTCAGGAGGGAAACGTCGTGCAGCCGTCGCCCGCGCCGCAATCCAAGTCCGCGCTCGAGCTGATCAAGGGTTACTTCCTCGATTTCAAGGTCCTGAAGGACTGCCCGCGCGAGTTCTGGACCATCCAGGCGATCAACCTGCTGGACTCACTCGCCTACTTCGCTTTTCTCAACATCGCCGTCGTGTTCCTGTCCGAGAATCTGGGGTTGTCCGACGTGCGCGCCGGCTACGTCTTCACCGTCTTCACCATCAGCACGACGCTCATGCTCTTCTTCTCGGGGTTCGTCACCGATTCCCTCGGCATCCGCAGGGCGATGCACGTGGCGATGGCCTTGCTGCTCATCTCCCGCGGCGGCATCGCGCTGTGCGGACTGTGGGACGGCATGCCGCACCGCCAGACCCTGATATGGCCGCTCTTCCTGCTGCTGGCGCCCGGCACGGCGATGGTGCAGACGGTGTTCCAGGCGGCGGTCCGCCGCTACACGAGCGGTCGCGCCCGCAGCGCCGGCTTCAGCATGTGGTACCTGGTCATGAACGTCGGCGCCGCGCTCGGTGGATTCGTCATCGACTTCGTGCGCCTGACCCTGAGGATCAACAACACCTGGATCATCAACATCGGCGTCGTGGGAGCGGTCCTCTGCAGCGTGCTCACCCTGCTGTTCATCCGCCACGAGCTCCAGGTCCGCGCACCAGGCGAAGCGACGGCCGCTCCGGAGGAGAAGCCCGCCGAGCGCAAGAAGCCCTGGCAGATCCTGACCGAGGTTGTCACCCAGAGCGCCTTCTGGCGCTTCATCGTCCTGGTGAGCTGTGTGATCGGCGTGCGCGCCATCTTCCTCTACATGGCGCTGCTCCAGCCCAAGTACTGGCTGCGGGTGATCGGCCAGGATGCGCCGATGGGCCTGTTCCAGGCGATCAACCCGATCCTGATCATCGTGGGGCTGATTCTCTTCATCCCGATCGCCAACCGATTCAACATCTACAAGATGCTGATTTTCGGCGGCGTCATCTCCTCGATCTCCGTCTTCGCGCTGGTCTTGCCGTGGCGCTGGTTCGGCGGCGAGATCGTCGCCGCCTATACGGCCATGACGGTGACGCAGCTCGTCATACTCTCGATCGGGGAGATCATCTGGTCACCGAAGCTCCAGGAGTACACCGCGGCCGTCGCGCCGCCGGGGCAGGAGGGATCCTACCTGGGGATGTCCCTGCTGCCGTACTTCGTCGCCAAGACGTTCATCAGCATGCTCTCGGGCCACATGCTGGAGCGGTTCTGCCCGGAGGGCATTCAGTCGCAGATTCTGGCCGGCACGCTGCCCTTCTGGCGATCGCCGGAGGCAATGTGGCTCATCCTCGGCCTCTTCGCCCTGGCGGGCCTCGTGGTGGCGCTCATCTTCAAGGGCTGGCTGACGCGGGGGGTGAATCTCGATCCGGCCCGAACCGCGCCGGCCGCGACCTGAGCGCCAGTCGCTCAGCCGCCGTTTTGGGAGCGGCTGGCCGGGTGGCAGCACGTTTGGCCGAACAGCGCACTGCGTGGTAGAATCCGGTCGATCCTACGCGATCGGATGCTGCGAAGCTGACTACGTGACGCCGTGCGGCAACCAGCTTCGCAGCGAGGACCAACCGGCCTTGGCAGGCCTGGAGGTGCGCGCAATGAAGCTGTCCCTGAGCATCGTTTTCACGATTCTGGCGCTGCAGGGCGCCGCTCTCGGTGCGGACAGGATCGTCCACTACGAACACTTCACCGCCGCGTGGTGAGGCTTCTGCCCGGCGGCCGCAGTTGCGGTCGAGGAGTTCATGAACGCGCACGGCGAGAACGAGATCTGCCTCATCCAGAACGACTACGCCGACGCCTTCAACTCGGCGCGGGTCGACTTCTACGGCGTTGGCGCCTGGCCGACGGTCGTCTCCAACGGCGTTACCGATGCCTGGCCGCTGGAGTGCCTGGAAGGCGACCTCCAGGCCAATGCGGCGATCCCATCACCAATGACGATCTCCATCACGGAGAATGGCGTGGCCGACTTCACAGTGCACCTTACCGCCGAGGTGGACATCATCAACGCCGCCTTCTTCATGGTCGCGACGCTGGACGAAGACGTGCCTTCGTCTTCGGGGACTTCGCACCTACCACACCATGTCAAGGTCTACATGACGCCGCCGTCCACGGGGAGCAGTTTCACGCTGTTGGCTGGGCAGAGCGTGGACATCAATCACACGTTCGCCGTCCAGCCCGAATGGGACTACAACCTCATGGGCGTTGCGGCCTGGGTCAGCAGGCCCGGCGGCACCAGCGTCAGCCCGTGCACGGGCGGCCTGCCGCTGACCACGAACGAGGTGCTTCAGTCCAGGTGGGTGCCGACCACGGCGGGCACGGCGGCGGTGGGAGAGACACCCGCGAATCCGATGCGGGCCCTCAGGCTGCAGGTCTTCCCCAATCCGGGCAGCGGCCAACGAACGATCTCGTACACGCTTCCGCACGCGGGGCGCGTCCACCTCGGTGTCTACGATGCGCAGGGCCGACTCATCGAGGAGCTCGTCGCATCACGGGACGCCGGCAGCCACACCCTCACCTGGTCGCCGTCGAGCGCTCGCGACGGCGGGCCGGCCTCGCACGGCGGCGTGCGGTTCGTACGGCTCGACTTCGAAGGGCAGACCTTGACCAGGGAGTTGCTCGTGGTCCGCTAGGCTGCCTGGGACGCCGCGGGAGCCCTGAAGCGCCGCGGGAGCGCTGAAGCGCCGCGGGAGCCCTGAAGCGCCGCGGGAGCGCCCAGCCCGGTCACGCGGGAGGCCGCCGCCTACCCGAAGATCTTCCTGAGCGCCGCCCGCAGCTCGCTGCCCGCGGCGCCCTGGCCGGCCGCCACCACGCGCCCTTGCTCGTCGACCAGGATCGGAAACGGAATCCCCGACACGCCGCACGCCTTGACGATGGGCGAGTTCCAGTACTGCTTGTCGTAGACCATCGGCCAGTTCATGCCCTGCTGCTGCGCCCATCCGCGCAGGGTGGCATCGTCGGTCTTGGCGGGATCATCCACGCTGACGCCGACGATCTCGAAGCCCTTGTCCTTGTAGGCCTCGTAGACCTTGACCAGGTTGGGGATCTCGCGGCGGCAGGGCGCGCACCAGGTGGCCCAGAAGTCGATCAACGTCGCCTTCTTTCCGAGCTGCTTCGTGTCCCAGACGCGGCCGTCGAGGTCGGTCATCTTCATCTCCGGCAGACCGTAGGCGCCCAGGACGTAGGGTTGCACGCGATGGTTGAGTCGCGGCAGCACGGGACTGGCGGCGTACTTCTCGCGCACAAGGTCGACCAGGGGAATCAGGGCCGGATCGTGGAGGCCCTTCTCCTCGGCCAGCAGGTCGAGCGCATCCAACAGAGCCAGGAGCCCGCCGGTCGAGCCAGGATACCGGTCATCGACCTCCTTCATCAGCTCGACCCCTGCGAGGCGCGTCTGACTGTCAAGCGCCTTGTGATCGGCGGGCAGCATCCCGAACCACTTGGCGCGCTTCTGCAAGTAGAGTGCCTGCGCGCAGGCCGCGGTCTCGCCGGGATGGCGCTCGATGAAGGCGTTGGTCTTCTCCTCGATGAGCTTGACGGTCGAAGGCAGCCACGGTGTCCGGTTCTGGCTCTCGTAGGCGGATGCGGTCTGGAGGAACTCGTGGTCCAGGCGCACCAGCTCTTGCTGATCGACGCCTTCCTTCTTCTGGTGCTTCTCGAGCGCGGCCATCTTGTGGTTGAGGATCTTCCAGATCTCGGGGAAGACGATATCGCTGGGGTAGAGCATCATCAGAATGGTCAGTTTCTGCAGCGGCTGCTGGTAATTCTGTACAAGGGCGTCAAGCGTCGGGAAGTCGGGTTCGTCGGCGGGCTTCAGGCGCACGTACGCCTTGGTGTCGACCCGGTGAGTTTGCGAGCCTCTCTGCAGTATGCGCTGGCGCAGGGGCGCCCATCCCGCCAGATCGCGCATCTCGGCGAGGGCCTCCTCGCGATCGACCATCCGGACGTCCGAGAGCCCCAGGCCGACCGCCTGCTCGATCTGGGCCAGGGCCTCCTCGGGCTGCTGCCTCGCCCCGTGGGCGACGGCCAGGTGGTAGTGGAGCACAGCGGCGTCGGGCAGCGTCTGCGCCAGGGCCTGGAAGTACTCGATCGCCGTGTCGGAGTCGCCCTGCTGGATGGCGCCGTAGGCGCCCTGGAGCTTGCCCATGATCTCCTGCATGGTCTGCTCCGAGATCTCGGGCAGCTTCGATGGCCCGGCCGACTCGGAGGCCTGGCCGCCCCCGCCCCCGCAGCCCCCCAGAATGAGAGCGGTCAGGATCGCCGCGAGACCCGCGCGCCCCCTGAGTCCTCTCCCGGCGGCCCGGGTCGTGTCGCTGAGCCATCCACGCCTGTTCGACATGCTGTTCCTCCACATTGCGGGAACTCCGCGAGGCTCCCTGCGCCCCGCCGTTACGCAATCGCCGAAACTGAAACGATCGCTTGGGGCGACACCCGAAGTCCAGCAGAAAGATCCCGGGCCCCTCGCCGCCGCGCCCGGAGAGGGCGGCCCCGCGCGGCCCGCCCGGCCCGGGGGGGCCGGCGTGAGACCCACGTGCCGATCCCCCCGCGGGAGGCAGGACTAGCGCAGGTCGATGCTGATCGATTGCGGATAGCGACCCGGCAGGCCGGGCGTGAAGCTCTCCTCCGATGCTTGCTCGCCCTGGATGATGATCTCCACCCGGCGGTTCTTCTGCCGGCCGGCGGCGGTCTCGTTGTCGGCGATCGGCCGGCGCGGGCCGAAGCCGCGCGTCGTGAAGATCGCCGGATCCAGCCGCTCGGTCTTGACGAAGTAGTCGTAGACCGCGCGGGCCCGCGCCTCCGACAGCTCCTGGTTCGACGGGAACTGCGCCGTGCGGATCGGTCGGATGTCCGCGTGGCCCTCGATGCGCACGCGGCAGCCCGGCCGCGCGTGGATGATCTCCGCCGCCGGATCGAGGATGCCGAAGGCCTCGGGCCGCAGCACCGCCTGGGCCGTCTCGAACAGCACGTCCTCGACGGTGATCCTGATCGGCGCGAGCGTGCGCTCGAAGGTCAGGTGCAGATCGGCGCCGGCGGCCTCCGTGCGCACGCGACTGCTGTCGGCGCGCAGCGCGGTGAACCAGGAGCGGTTCTCCCACAGGTGGCGCCCATTGCGGTAGACCGGATCGCGCAGCAGCGAGTCGACCTCGGCGACGTGGCGGGCCTCCGCCTCGGCGGGGCTCTCGCCCGCGCGCGCCGCGGCGCCGCCGTACGGGTTCGACTGGCCGGGCCGCGGCACGTCGGTGATCACCGCGCGGTAGCGGATCTCGAGAACGTCGCCCGGCCGGACCGCGCCGATGCGCCAGGCGAGCACGCGCTCGACCGCCGCGGATTGGCGATCGAGCTGGATCTCCGGGTCGTCTCCCGGTTGCCCGTTCAGTCGAGTGCTGCCGAGCAGGTACTCGAGACCGGCCGGCAGGGCGTCGAGCACCGTCGCCTCGCGCAGGATGCCCTCCCCGGGCGGGAAGCTGCCCTGGTAGGCGAGGCGCAGCGCGTACTCGACCTCGCTCGGCTCGAAGAGCGCCGCCGTGCTGAGCGTGTCGAGCGACGGCAGGATGATGATCTCGGTGCGCCGGTTGAGGCTCTGGTTCCGGGCGGTCGTGTTGGGCGCCAGCGGCCGGTCCGGCCCGAGCCCGCGCACCGTGAAGCGTTCGGGGGCGAGGCCGAAGCGCTCGACCAGCGCGTCGCGAACCACGCCCGCGCGCGCCTCCGAGAGCTCGTAGTTGTCGGCGAATTCCGGCGTGCGGATCGGCCGGAGATCGGTGTGGCCCTCGATCCGCGCCGTCGCGGAGAGATCCTCGATCAACCGGCGGCCGGCCTCGCCGATCACGCGCGACGCCTCGGGCCGCAGCGCGGCGCGCCCCGTGTCGAACAGGATCCCCTCGACCAGGTAGACCTCGGGCTCCAGCACGCGCCGGACGGCCATGACCTCGGCCGGCGTCACCGACTTGATCAACTGGAGCGTGCCGCGCTTGGGCGGCGGCGGGCAGATGCGGAACTCGATCCGCGCCTCGCCGCCCTCGAGCACGCTGAAGAACTCCGAATCGTCGTCCACGATGCGCGTGCCCGCGGGCAGGCTGCGCGGGTCGAGATAGACCACGTGGTCGCCGCGCTCGAGCGGGTAGAAGAAGAACTCCCCGCTCCGGTCGGTCGCCGCGCGCCGGCCGTCCTCCACGAGCAGGCGGATGCCCTCGTAGGGCAAGGGCTCGCCTTCGTCGAGGCCCGTCACCACATCGCCGTGCTCGTCCACCAGCGTTCCGGCGGGAGCGAAGCGCAAGGTGCGCGGCTGCGGCCGGTCGGGCCGCCCGTCGCCGTCGCAGTCGACGATGACGCGCCCGCGCAGGCGCCCCGGCAGCTCATCCTCGAGCACGAACACGCGCGCCTCGGCCGGCCCGGCCACGACGCGCCCGCCGCCCTCATCGGCGCCCACCGCCTCGGCCAGGTTGCCGGCCACGCCGCCGGCCGCGTTCAGGGCCACGACGGCCGTGTAGACCAGATCGATTTCTTCGCCGCCGCCCAGGCGCGGCAGCGTCCAGACCGCGACGTCCCGCCCGCGGCGACTGCCGGCCGGACCGGCCGGCATGCCCACCGGCAGCCCGGCGGCGTACAGCACCGGGTCGTCGATGCGCCGGCCGTCCAGCGTGGCGCTGCCCGGCAGGATGCGGAAGCCGACCGGCAGGTGGTCGCGGATCTCGAGGTCCACCACCGGGGCGGTGGCGTTGTTCTGCACGCGGATGCGATAGAGCACGACGTCGCCGACGTCCACGGCGCGGTCGGGGGTCGTCTTGGTGATCGTCAGCGCCGGCACGATGACCGCCACCGCGGCGGCCGCCGGGGCGGTGCAGACCTCGCGGCCCAACGGCGTGACGCCGCAGGCCTGCGCCCGGTTCTCGTGCGTTCCCGGTCCCGCCGCGCCCGTGACGAGCGCGCGGTAGACGAGCGTGTCGGCCTCGTAGGCCCCCAGCCGTCCGAGATCCCACCGCAGGGCGTCCCCTTCGCCGGGCGCCGGCGCGCCGCTCGTGCGCGGGTCGGCCGTCGAGAGGATCGCGCCGTCGCTGCGCAAGAGCGTCGATCCGGGCACGTAGGTGAATCCGTGCGGCAGGCGGTCGGAGATCCAGGTCGAGTCGGTCGTGCCGTCGGCGCGGTTCGTGACCACGATCGTGTAGGCGACCTCCTGGCCGACCACGACCGGCGTGCGGTTCGGGCGCTTGACGATGGCCAGATCGGGATACTGGATCAGCGTGTTGGCCGGATTGGAGACGATCGGCTCGGTCTCGTGCGTCTCGACCGTGGCGGTGTTGGACACGATCACGCCCGAGCGCACCTCCGCGCCGACCCGCGCCCGGAAGGCGATCGGCACGCGGTCGCCCGGCGCGATGACGCCGATCGACCAGGTGAGCCGGCGCTGGGTCGCGTCATGGATCGGCGGCGGACCCCCGCTGACCTCGCCGGCCGCGGGTGGCACGTAGATGAGCTCGCCGGGCACGGCATCGGTCACCGTGACCGCGGTGAGCGGGGCGGTCCCCAGGTTGCGCACGACCAGCGAGTAGGTGAGCAGGTCGCCCGGCACGGCCGCCGCCCGATCGACGCTCTTGGCGAGTCCGACGCCGGCATCCTCGACGATCAGCGTCACCGCCCGGTTGCTCTCGATCACGGTGCCATCGGCCGTCAGCCGGCCCTGGTTGGCGACGCGCCCGGTCACGACCGCGTCCGGTCGCACGACGCCGTGGAAGGTGACGCTGCCGACGTGACCCGCGTTCAGCCGCCCGATATCCCAGGTGATCAGACGCCGGCCCGGGTCGTAGGTGCCCTCATTGCCGCTCCCGCTGTAGAAGTGATTCAGCTCGGACGGCACCTGATCGACGATCGTGACGGCGCCGAAGTCGACGGCGCTCAGGTTCTGGTAGGTCAGCGTGTAGGTGAGCGTGTCGCCCACCACCGCCACCGACTTGTTAACCGTCTTGATCAGCTCGGCCGGCTGCGTCGCCACCAGCACCCAGGCCGTGTCGCTGACCGCGGGCGAGAGGCCGCGCGCATAGACCTCCGCGACGTTGGGAATGCGCGTGCCCAGCGGGACATCGCCCGCCAGGACCACCTGGTAGCTGAAGATCGCGCCTTGATCGATCTCGAGCCGGTCGCGCGTGCGCGTGACCGCCCGCGCGCTGGGCTCGTAGAAGGCCCCGCCGGTCGCGCTGCCGGGCACGTAGGTGACCTCCGGCGGCAGGACGTCCATGACGACGACGTTCTCCGCGTCGGCGGTGCCGGAATTGCGGTAGGTGATCGTGTAGGCGAGCCTGTCGCCGGGCCGCGCGGTCGGGCGGTCGGCGGTCTTCTCGATGCGCACGTCGGGCAGCCCGGCCAGCACGCGCGAGGCATCCCAGGAGCGGACGAGGCCGCCGCGCTCGTCGACGCCGATCGCGGTCGCCTGGTTCTGCACCACCGCGCCGTCGACCAGGGTCGTGTCGATGCGCGCGCGAACGAGCACTTCCCAGCTCGCCACCGGGTGGAGGATCGGCCGCGACCAGTAGATGCGCGTCTCCTCGGGCGCGCTCACCACCGAGTCGGGGGCGAGGTCCGCGCCCAGATAGCGCAGGCCGCGGGGCAGGTAGTCGATCACCGTCACGGGCGCCAAGTGCTGCTCGCCGGTGTTGACCACCTGCAGATGGTAGGCGATCTCGGCCCCGCGCACCGCCAGTCCGCCGGTCGCGTCGGCCCACTTGAGCAGCTGGATGCCGGCGCGCCGCGGGTGGATCGGGAGCTCGTCGGTGTCGGCATCGGTCACGGCGGCGCCGGCGGGATCGCGCCCCGTGACGGCGGCGGTGGTGGCCAACGTGTCGGGCGCGACGTTGCCCTGCAGGGCCGCGGCGGGCAGGTAGGTGACGCGGAGCTGTTCATAGCCGCCCACCGGCAGCTCGGCCAGCGCCCAGACCGCGCCGGCGGGGCCCACGCCGGTGAACTGGACCACGGTGTTGTCGTGGCTCGATTGCTGGAACGTGAGACCGGCCGGCACCTCGTCGGTCACCTGCACCTCGGTGAGCCGGGTCGCCCCGGCGTTGCGCACGGTGATCAGGTAGGTGATCGTCTCGCCCGGCACGATGTCGCCCCGCAGCGCGGTCTTCTCGATGCCCACCGCGGATGCGGGCCGGACGAGCGGCAGGACGTCGCCGTCGCTCGCGCTGATCGCCAGGTGTCCGGCCGTGGCGGCCCGCGCGTGGAAGGTGTTCACGACCAGGCTGTCGAGCGCGCCGGCGTTCTCGGTGACGCCGCAGGTGAGCCGCAGGCCCTCGCTCGCCGCCACGGGCAGCACCTGCATCGTCCAGGTCACGATCTCGCGGTCGTCCGGGGTGGCGCCGCGCAGCAGGGCGCCGGCGCCGGTCGATCCGCGCGTCTCGACGACGTGTCGCGGATCGAAGTCGGTCGAGAAGACCGACAACCCCACGGGCAGCGTGTCGGTCACGGCGACCTCGAAGAGGTCCTCGTCGCCCGTGTTGGTCAGGTCGACCAGGTAGGTGATCTGGCCGCCCGGGACGATCGCCCCGGCGGTCGCCCGGGCGTTCAGCGCGAGCGCGGGCTCCAGATCGGCCAGCGGGGTCTCCTCGAAATCGCTGTCGCTGTAGTAGCCGCCGTAGGCGTCCCAGGCCTGCACCGAGGCGACGTTCACCACCGGGTTGTCCAGGGCGAGGATGTCGCTCACCGCCCGCAGCCGCACCGTGACCGTCTCGGTGGCGCCGGCGGGCAGGTCGGCGATCGTCCACAGCGGATCGGGCGTGTTGCTGCCGCCAAACGAGATCCGGGCGGGATCGAAGACCGACCCGGCGTAGCCGAGCCCCAGCGGCATGTGATCGATCAACAGACCCCTGATGAAGTCGCGCGTGCCCGTGTTGGTGACCTGGATGATGTAGAGGATCTCCTGGCCGGGCCACACCACCGGCGCGGTGGTGAACTTCTGCACGGTGATCTGCGGTCCGCTGCGCTGGAGCGGCAAGGTCTCGGTGGCCGTGTCGAACACCTCGAGGCCGCCGGGCGTCAGGGCGCGCACCTCGGCCGTGTTGACCACGGGCCGGGCGACGCTGTCGAACTCGGTGGCCACGAGCGCGGTCAGGTACAGGCTGCGCCGGTCGCCGGGCGCCAGCTCGTCGAGCAGCTCCCACGCGATCGCGGGTTCCGTCGCGGCAAGCGCGACCTGCTCCGGATCGAAGCGCGACGTGAAGTAGGCGAGGCCGCGCGGCAGAACGTCGGCGACGACGGCCTCGCTGAGCGGCTGGTCGCCGTCGTTCGTGATGGTGATCACGTAGTCGAGCAGCTCGCCCGCGCGCGCCACCGCGACGGTCGCCCGCTTCTCGATGTGCACGCTCGGGGCCGAGTCTTGCACGGGCAGGCTGGCCTGATCGAGGTCGGTCACGAGCTGATTGCCGGGTCCGGTGGCCGTGACGGTGGCGGTGTTGACCACCGGGTTGGACAGGCGCGCCGGGTCGGCCGTCACCGCGAAGGAGACCTGGATGTCCACGCTGCGGCCGGGCGCCAGCGGGCCGATCTGCCAGACGACGCTCGGATCGCTGGCGACGAGCGCGACCTGGGTCGGATCGAAGAACGAGGAGAGGTAGCTGAGGCCGCCGGGGACATCTTCGGTCAGGGTGATGGCGATGAGGTCGGTGCGCCCGACGTTGGCGACGACCAGGCTGTAGCCGGCATGGCCGCCGGGCACGATCACATTCTGGCTCGGGGTCTTGGTCACCTGGACCGCGACGTCGGGCGTGTGCACCGGCACCTCGTCCGCGGCGCGGGCTTCGAGCGTGGCGCCGTTCTCGTCGACGGCCGTGGCGGTGATGACATTGAGGACCGTCTCGCCGTACCGGGTCGGGTCTGGGTCGGTGCCGGCCACGAGGCGGATCGTGACCGCCTCCCCGCGCCCCAGCTCACTCGCCAGCGTCCAGACCGGCGCGCTGGGATCGCCAGCGTCGTAGAGGATGTTCTCCGTTCCGGAGAGCCAGGCCAGCGGCGAGAGCTGGACCGGCAGCTCCTCCCGGATGCGCACGCCGGTCAGATCCTGATTGCCGTTGTTCGTCGCGGTCAGCAGGAAAGTGACCGTCTCGCCCGGGACGACCGCCGTCGCCAAGGTGGTCTTCTCGAGCAGCAGGTGCGACTCAGGCAAGAGCACCGGCAGGGTTTCTCGATCGCTGTCGGTGAGCTCGCGCCCATAGACGTCATGCGCCATCGCCGCGGCGGTCATGTGGACCTGCGAAGGCATCTGGGCGGCGCTGGCCGCCGCCCGATAGGTGACGCGGATCTCCTCCTGCGCCCCGGCGGGGAAAGTATCGCGCGCCGTCCAGGTGAGCGCCGCCGTTTGCTGGAAGACGCCGGCGTCGAAGGAGACCTGTTGCAGGGTGATGTGCTGCGCCGCGAGGCTCTGCGCCGTGACGATCAGGTCGGCCAGATCCAGCTCGGGCCCCGCGCTCACGGTGAGAATGTAGGTCACCGACTCGCCCGGCATGATCTCGCCCTGCGCCGCGGTGTTGTCGATCTGGATCGCCCCGCGCTTGGGGCTCAAGGGGACGGCCTCGCCGGCGCTGTCGCCGACCGCCGTCCCGGTCAAGTCGCGCCCGGTCACCGCCGCGGTGCTCGTGACCACGCCGGCGGGCAGGAGGTCGAGGATCTCCCGGCTGGCCCGGTAGGTGATGCGCACCTGCTCGGCTGCCCCGGCCGGCAGCGGAACCGTCATGCGCCAGCGGTGGTAGCCGCCGCCGTGGGCGGTGGTGAGGCGCGCGGCATCGAAGTTGGACTCGATGTAGCCGAGCCCCTGGGGATCGAGCTCGGCGATGGCCAGCTCCACGTCGGTGAGCGCCTGGTCGCCGATGTTCTCGATCGTGGCCAGGTAGGTGGCCAGCTCGTCGGGCACGATCTCGCCGGTGGTGTGCGCATAGTGCACCTGGATCGCCGCCCGGGGCGAGACGAGCTCGAGCGCGGCCGCATCGCCGTCGGTCACGATGTCCCGCTTCGGGTCTCGCCCGACGACCGTGACCCGGTTGACGACGGTCGAGTCGAGGGGGGCGAGATTGTACAGAGCATAGTCGCGCGCGGCGTTGAAGAGGAGGGTGATGGCCTCCTCTCCCGCCGGAGCCAGCGTGCGGCCCGAGGCCATGCGCAGCTCCACTACCGGACTGGTCGTGACGAGGTTGAAGAACCCAGCGTCGTAATCGGCGTTGACGAAGCTCAGCCCGTCCGGCACCGAGTCGCGCACGACCAGCGAATCGAGCGGCAGGCCGCCGTCGTTGGCGACGAGGAGGTGGTAGCTGACCTGCCCGCCCATCAAGAGGCGCGTGTCGTTGGGCAGCTTGTCGACGTGCACCGAGCTGTCGCCCGCGCGGCAGGGGGTCGTGGTCGCGTCGACGTCCGTCACCGTGCGGCTGTCCGGGGTCGCCCCGGAGGCGTCGGCGGTGTTGGTCACCGACTGCCCGTGCAGGGCGTAGTCGACGCCCACGCTGAGCACGATGGTGTGCGACCGCCCGGGCTCGAGGTCGGCCAGACTCCAGGCGAGCATGCCGGGCGCCGGCTGCGTCGCGGGCGGCTCGGCGTCGATGTAGCTGAGCCCCGGCGGGAGCAGGTCGTGGGCGGCGACGCTCGTCAGACGCACCGGGCCGGTGTTGGTCACGGTGATGAGGTAGTGCCCGAGGCCGCCGGCGGGGAAGGGCGATTCCACCGCCGTTTTCTCGATGTCGATGGCCCCGGAGTCGGGCACGACCGGCAGCGCCGAGCTGTCCGGGACGGCGACCACTTCCTGCTCGCTCGCGGTGAACCCCCGCGCGGTCACGCGATTGAGGGCCGGATCGGCCAGGGCGGCCGGATCCTCGTCGGCGACAAAGAGCAGCGCGATGAGCTGGTGCGCGCCCGCGGGCAGTTCGGGGATCCGCAGCGTGGGCGGCGCGCTGGCCACCAGCGTCACGCTCTCGTCGTGCTCCGCGCGGCTGAAGACGAGGCCCGCGGGCGGCTCGTCCACGACCTCGATCTCGCTGAGCGGTTCCTGGCCGGCGTTCGCGACGGTGATCACGTAGCCGATCTCCTCGCCCGGCACGATGCGGTCGCGGGTGGCGGCCTTCTGAACGTCGAGCTCGCGGTCGGGGACCACGATCGGCAGCACGGACGAGTCGGGCGCCGCCGTGACGGTCCCGCCCATCCCGTTGTAGCCGTACGCTTCGGCGATGTTGACGATTGCGGGGCCCAGGGCGGAGGAATCGGCCGCGGCCGCGCAGGTCAGCGCCAGCATGGCCGAGCCGCCGGAGAGCAGCAGGGGAACCTGGAAAGTGGGCGGGTCCGCGCTGATCTGCACCAGACCGGGGCCCGGGTCGGCGAACGCGAAGGAGAGCCCCGCCGGCAGCCGGTCGGTGATCGTGACGTCGGTCAAGGTGAGATCGCCATGGTTCTCGGCGCTGATGATGTAGGTCACCGTACCGCCGGGCACGACCCGACCGGTGGTGGCCACCTTGTTGACCTGCAGCCCGCTCGAGGGGCGCAGGATGGGTAGCTGGGTGCTGGTCGTGTCGGAGGCGACCGGCAGGCCGTTCTCGTCGCGGGCCGTTCCCCACACCCCGTTGGTCACGAGGATCTGCCCGGCCGGCTGGTACAGATCGACGTCAAAGGTGAGGGCGATCGTGTGCTGGCCGTGAACCGGCAATCGATCCAGATGAAACGTGGGCGGATCAGTCGCGATCAGGCGGATGGCCCGCCCGAGCTGCGCGTGGGCGAACTCGAGCATGCGATCGGGAAGGTCGTAGATCTTGATGTCGTGCAGGTCCTGATCGCCGCGGTTGTTGATCGTGATCGTGTAGGTCGTCTGGCGGCCGAGGGCGACGTGGGCGGCGTGGGCGCAAACCTTGCTGAACTGCAGCCCGGCGTTCCTGAACCGGACCGGCACCGCCGCTCGAGCGGAGTCGGCCACGACCGCGGAGCTCCCGGGCCCGACCGCGGTCATGGCGGCCGTGTTGATGAGGGTGTCCGGGTAGTTGGCGTAGTCCGGCTGCGTGTCGTAGGAGAGGGTGATGAGCTTGGTGCCGTAAGGCGGCAGCGCGGCGATCGAGAAGGTGGGGGGATTGGCCGACACCTGCACGACGTCGCCGTCGTGCACCGCATGCGAGAACACGAGCGGCGCCGGGGCGAGGTCGGTGACCGTGACCGCGCTCAGGGGCGCATCGCCGGTGTTGGCGGCGGAGATCAGGTAGGTCACCGGCTCGCCCGGCGCGATGACGGCGCCCAGGCACGCCTTCTGGATATCGAGACCGATCGCGCCGGCTCCCAGCGGCAGGCTGACGACGAAGGGCGCCGCCAGGACCGGATTGCCCGCCACGTCGCGGCCGGTTGCCGCGAAAGTGCACGTGACCGGGTCGGTCAGGGCGAGCAGGTCGCCCGCGGCCGCGAACTCGAGCAGGAAAGTGCGCCCCGCTCCGGCGGCCAGCTCGGCGATGCGATAGGTCAGCGGCGGCGTGCTGTGCCAGACGACGCCCGGCGGGAGCTGGGCGCCCGCGAGCGTGAGACCGGCCGCGACAGCGTCGGTCACGTCGATGTTGTACAGCGCCTGGTCGCCCGTGTTGGTGACGGTGACGTCGTACCACACGCACTGGCCGGGAACCACCACGCCGGGGTGAGCGGCGGCGTAGACCTCCAACCCTGATCCGGGAACGTGGAGCGGCGATCTGACCGTGACGGGCGTGGCGCTGACGGGCTCGCCGTCGACGCTGACGCCGCTGGCGGTCAGCATGAGGGTGACCGGATTGTCCAGCTCGGCCGGGTTCGACGACGCGCGAAAGTCGATCGAGAGCACCTTGGACGCGCCGGCCCACAGCCGCAGGGCGCGGAAGGACAAGGGGGAGGCGGACGACAGCGCGATCTCTTCATCCCCATGCCAACCCGAGTACGTGAAGCCGGGGGGGACCATCACGCCGATGTCGGCGTGCGCGATATCCTGGCCCCCGGTGTTGGTCAAGGTCACCACGTAGGTGAACGGCTGGCCGGGCCGCACGACCGCGGCCGCGGGCACGGCCTGAAGGTCCATCGCCGGCGCCGGCCGCGTTTCGTCGCCGCTGTACGCGCGGAACTCGAACTTGTCGGTCCAGTGGCGCCCGGGGGGCGAGATCGCCCGCCAGGTGATGTTGTGCTTGTCGCGCTCGTCGTGGCCGCTCGCGCAGATCGCCGACCAGGGGAAGACGACCGTCTGCCCGCCCGCGAGGCAATGGTCTTCCATGGCTTGCCAGACGATCCACTTCTCGTGCGGCACGGCCCGCCAGCCGGCGGGCGCCTTCTCGCTCCGGAGGCTCAGGAATGTCTCGGGCGCTTCGAGAATCAGCGAGCAGATCGGCTGGGGATTGCCGGCCGGGTTGGTGAGCTCGAGATGGAAGGCGAGCGGCTGGTCGTAGGGCCCGGCGAGGGGGCTGAGCGCCACCACGGGCGGTTCCTGGCGGGCCGCCTCGCTGCTCGGGTGGCCCTGGGGATCGGAGGCGGCCTGCGCGAAAGTTCCCAGCGCGCCCGCGAGGGCGAGCAGGATGACGGTGACAGCCGGCGCGAAGTCCGCGGCCGGAACTAGCGCGTCCAGGATCGCCCGGAGCCCACCGCGGAGCCTCTGTGTCACGGGCCGGAACGAGTGTCGCTGCGTATCCATCAGTCTTCTCCATCCTGGACCGACCGGACCTGACGCTTCCGCGGCGCCTCGCCCAGCCGGCGTTCCAAGCCGAACCAGCGCGGCCGAGCTAGAACTTCTGCATCAGCTTCAGAAAGAACCGATCGGCGGCGTAGTCGTCCCCGGCGCTCTCGTCGGGGTCGCGGCCATCCGCCACGTCGTGGTCGAGCGTTTCGTAGCCGGCGGCCAGGCGCCACATGCGGCCCACGTCCCACGCCAGCTCGCCCGTGGCCACCCAGCGGCGATTGTCGATCGCCTCGCCGATCGACAGCGAACCCTGGCCTTCTGCGGCGGCGATCGATTGGCCGTCCAGCATGGCGTAGCTCAGGCGGGCCGTGATCTCCCAGTTGCGATGGACGTGCCAGTTGGCGCCGGCCCGCACGCGGTGCAGCCTGGTGTCGCCGCGCCCGGGATCGAACACGCGCCGCAGCTTGAGCTGGTAGCCCGTGAAGAGCGACAGGCGCGTGGAGTAGTTGTAGGTGACGTCGCCCTCGACGCGGCGCTCATAGCGGCGCAGGAGCCCTTGAGCCACGCCGATCTTGCGCGCATCGCGCAGGTCCTCGCGCCCGGCGGCGCCGTGGAACTCGAGATCGGGCGTCAGGAACCAGTAGCCCTCCGTCCGGAAGGCTTCCGACGAGCGTTCAACCTGCGCGGCCGCATCGTCGCGCTGCTCATCACGGTCGTAGGCGAGGAGCATCTGCACGCTCTCGACCGGGCGCAGGTCGGCGCCCAGCGAGTGGGCCCGCTCGGTGTTCGTCCGGCTCCCGCCGGTCAGCTGCCAGCCCGGGGCGTCCAGCGCCCGGTCGACTTTCCACTCGAGATCGCCGCGCAGCGAGTAGGCCCTGCTCCAGCGCAGCGTGGCCCCGGCCTCGGCGCGGTCACGACGACTCTGGGAGCGATCGGTCGACCGGTCCTTGAGCAGCTCGGTCTTGGCCGCGCCGCGCCCCTCCAGCCACGACCAGGGACGCAGGTCGAGCGTGCCGCGCAGCCGCCAGGTGGCCGTGCGGGCGCCGGCCTGCCCGGCGTGGGCGTGGTCGGTGAAGTGCTCGCGCTCGGCCGCCGCGCGCAGGCGGGAGGCGGCGAAGGCCTGGCCCAGCTCGAGGCCGGCGGTCTCGCGCAGCTCATCGCGCTCATGGACAGGCCGCCGGTCCGCGGCGGTGCGCCACTCGTGACGGTAGGTGACATCCGTCCGGGTCCAGGGTCGCATGCGCACGCCGGTGAAGACGGACTGGTCGCGGTAGGCGTTGGCATCGACCGCCTCGACCGCGGTCCGCGTCTGGCGCCCGCCGCCCAGGAGATCGACGGCCGCGGAGGCTTGGTAGGTGCCCTCGATGCGCGCCTCCTGGCGGTTGCGCTGCCCGACCAGCGTGCGATTGTCGAGGGCCACGAAGCCGGGCGCGATCCGCTGGAAGTCGCCGTGCAGGGTCAGATTGCGGATGCTGCGCGACTCGAGGGCGACTCCCACGGCCCCGTTGTGGCTCTCGCGGCCGACCTGCCCCGAGTCGCTCAGCGCGGCGGTGGCCTCGATGCGCGTGTGCGCGAGCGGCTCGACGTCGATCACCGTGCCGTAGGCCGATCGGCGCTCGGCGGAGGCGCGGGCGGTGTCGCTGCCGCGCCACGACCCGGCGTCGTCGTAGACGCCGGCGTAGATGACGTCGGCCCGCGCGCGATCGCCCCACTTCATGCCGGCGCGGCCGGCGGCCAGGTAGCGCCGATACCCGGACGAGCGATCGTCGAAGGAGTACTGGATCGAGATGTAGACGGGGTTGCCCTCGAACGACTCGCTGCCGACGGGCTCCAGGAAGGTGATCACGCCGCGCAGGTAGTCGACGGTGTAGTCGACGTTGCGGCGCTGCTCCGTGCGCCGCACGCGGATGGTCGCGTCGAAGCGGTCGCGCTCCTCGATCGCCACGATCTCGCTGCCCCGCACGATCGGCGCGTGCGCCAGCCGGTAGGGCCCCGCCGTGCCGTCGGCGCGGATCCCCAGCGAGTCATCGGGGGTCTGCAGGAAGGTCGTGCCCTTGGCCCGCCCGCCGATCAGGTCCGCCTCGGCCGCGTCGTTGTGCGCGTTGGCCCGCAGGCCGAGGATGTCGCGCTGGTAGAGCACGAAGCCGCGGCCGCCGAAGTCGGGCTTCAGGTCGCCGCCCTCGAAGAGCAGCGAGCGCGACTCGAGCCGGGCGTGCGCCTCCAGACGCGCGTCATCGATCGGCTCCATCAGGAGGCGCGCGTCGGGGTACTCATCGCGCCAGCTATCCTCACGGTCGTAACTCGCGCGGGCGTGCAGTCGCCAGCGGTCATTGATCGGCTGGGGCGTGTCCATGACGATGTTCATGCGGAAGGTGTCCCACAGCCGCCGGTCCCAGTAGCGTTGCGGGTAACGGTCGTAGCGCGTGTCGAAGAGCAGTGTCCCGTCCAGGGCGAGCCCGGAGCGCAGTAGGCCGTGGGCGTTCAAGGAGCCCTTGGCATCGAGCGAGCCGCTCTCGCGCCCGTGGAAGTAGCCCTCCTCGAACTCGTAGACGCTGCCGGTCACGTCCGTATAGCTGGCCTCGGCGTGCAGGAAGCCGGAGTACCACAGGTCGGTCCCGGACTGAGAGCGCTGCCACAGGGCGGCGTGCCCGGGCTGGCCGATCAGGGCGGCCAAGGCCGGAAGGATCAGAGCGAGGCAGGGCGGCTTGAGCGCCGGCCGGCGCCGGCCTGGGGCCCCGCGACGCCGGGCAGGCGGGGTGCTGGGATAGCGTGCCAAGGGTGTCTCCTCACGTCGACCGGGCACCAGGATGCCTGGCGATCCGGGGGCTCCTTCGCCCACCGAAGGGCCCCTCTTCGTTCATCGGCCGACGGATGCATTTGTCGAGCGGAATGCAGGTTGGGGCACGCTGGCCGGGCTGGGCCGTCGCTAGCTGTGGATATGGACGAGCAGGTAGAGGTGGTAGAGGACGATCGCCCCGTAGGCCGCCAGGAGCACAGCGGCCATCAGGCGGGCCACGGGGAAGAACCGGTGCACCGCCAGGAGCACGAAGGCCCACAGCGCGGAGATGACCTTGATGGCGACGAACCAGCCAGCCCCCAGGCCGAGCAGCATGGCCATGAGGGGATTCGCCTCGGCGCCGCCCTGGCTGATGATGTGCAGGGTCGAGAAAATGTCGAAGAGGATGAAGAGCACGACCGCGATCAGGGCGCGCCGGTAGTGGCCGTCGATCCAGTCGACGTAGTAGCGGTGCGCCGGGTCGCTGTCGCGCCGATTGCGCCGCCGCCGGCCGAAGACCGTGTAGCGCGAGAACATCGGCGTGGGCCGCCGCCGCCGGTCGGCGCCCTGGCGCCCCTCCTGGGCGGCGGCCTCGGGCTGATCCGAGGGGTTGGGAAGCCTGTTCTCGGCGGTCATCGGCCCTGCCATCGTCCGGGGGTTCTCGTCTCGCCGTGGCCCGCCAGCGTACCGCCCAGCGGGGTGTCATCGCAATGATCGACCCTCACCGGCCGGTCCTGTAGGGGCACTCCGCGTGGGGGGTCACCCACAGCGCTGTCACAGTTGGGTCGCTTGGGGGATGAGCGGACCCTTGGCCTCATCGCACCAGCGCGACTCGCTGGCTCATTGTCCCCCGCGCGGTCTTCAGCCTCACGAAGTACAACCCCGCCGGTGCCTGCAGTCCACCCACGGTCTTGAGGTCCAGATCCAAATCGTGTCGGCCCGCCTTTCTCGCGCCCTGCTCCAGAAGGGCCAGTCGCCGGCCGGCCAGGTCATGCAGCGAAATGCTGATGTCGGATGGATGCGGAAGGTTGACGCGCAGATTGACTGCCCCTCGGGTGAGCATTGGCTGGAGGTCAAGGCTGAGCACGGGGGACAACGGCAACTGGCACGATACAGGGCCGAATCGCAA
This sequence comes from uncultured bacterium, assembly GCA_964603725.1. Classification (GTDB taxonomy): domain Bacteria; phylum Eisenbacteria; class RBG-16-71-46; order CAIMUX01; family WJJG01; genus CAZDKK01. The sequence goes on along the minus strand of CAZRWW010000011.1, from coordinate 2,428 downwards.
CCGATTCCCATCACCGGCGAGCAGGTCGACTTCGTACTCGTACGCCACGCCCGGCTCGACATCGGTGTCGAGGAACTCGAAGTCCGGACCTCCCGTGAGAGGATCATCGTTCAGGCACGACCATCCACTTCCTGCCGTTCGCCGGCAGACATAGACATCGAAGAGCTGCGGATCGAAGCCGCCGTGCCATGAGACCGCGATGCCGCCTTCCAGCGGACGGGCTTGCAGGTCGTCGATGGTGGCGACCGGCGTGGCCGAGCACTGCAGAGGCATGATCTGAAGGCCGTGGCCGCCGTTGACGGTGCCGACATAGGTGTCGGAGACGGCAACGCCGCAAGCATCCCCCGGCAACTCCGCACTGCCCACGATCCGGGGGTTCGCGGGGTTTGTGATGTCTACCACCTGGAGACCGGACCAGTCGCCTGCAACGTAGGCGTGGGTGCCGGAGATGGCCACACCGTAGGCGAACCCCGGCAGGTCCGCGCTCCCCACGATCTGGGGACGCCTGGAGTTCGTGATGTCGATCACCTGAAGACCGGCAGGCCCATCCGCAACGTACGCGTAGCTGCCCAAGACGGCTACACCAGAGGCATCTCCCGGCGTGTGCACGTTGCCGACCGCCTGGGGGCTGGCGGGATTCGTGATGTCAATGACCCTGAGACCGCTTATGTCCCACACTTCGCTCGGCACGTAGTGGGTGACGTAGGCATGGGTACCCCAGACAGCCACGCCAGTGGCATCCAGCGGCGTGTTCGCGTTGCCCACGATGTGGGGACTGGCGGGATTCGTCATGTCGATCACCTGGAGGCCGGATTCGTAGACCACGACGTAGGCGTATGTGCCGGAGATTGCCGCGCCCGAGACACCCCCCGGCGTGTCCACGCTGCCCATGATCTGTGGGCTGGCGGGATTCGTGACGTCGACCACCTGGAGCCCGTGGAAGCCGGTTCCGACGCAGGCGTGGGAGCCTGAGACGGCCACGGCCCCGGCCCAATCGGGCGTGTCCAGGCTACCCACAATCTCCGGGATCGCGGGATTCGTCATGTCGATCACCTGAAGACCGAATTCGTAATCCCCAACGTAGGCATAGGTGCCGAAGATGGCCAGGCGCGCCCCATGCCCCGGGGTGTCCATGCTGCCTAGAACCTCGGGGCCCCTGGGATTCGCGAAGTCGATCACCTGGAGACCCGACGACCCGTCAGCGACGTAGGCGTGGGTGCCGGAGATGGCCACACGACCGGCATTCCCCGGCGTGCCCACGCTGCCCAGGATCTGGGGGCTCTCAGGATTCGCGATGTCGACCACCTGGAAATCCGAGTAGTAGCAGTTGGCGACGTAGGCGCGGGCACCCGAGACGGTCACGCCATGGGCCTTGCCCGACGTGCTCGCGCTGCCGACGACCTGGGGGCTCGCGGGATTCGTGATGTCGATCACCCGGAGACCGGAATCATGATCTGCAACATAGGCGTATGTGCCCGAGACGGCCACGCCATGAGCGTACCCCGGCGTGTCCACGCTGCCCACGATCTGGGGATGGGCGGGATTCGTGATGTCGACCACCTGGAGCCCGTGGTAGCCGGTCGCGACGTAGGCGCGGGTGCCGGAGATGGCCACACCCAAGGCAGCCTCCGGCGTGACTACGCTGCCGACGACCTGGGGGCTCGCGGGATTCGTGATGTCCACCACCAGGAGACTGGGTTCGTGTTCGTGGTCGGCGACAAAGGCATGGGTGCCCGAAACAGCCACGCCATAGGCATAGCCCGGCCTGCTGACGCTGCCCACGATCTGGGGGCTCTCAGGATTCGTGATGTCCAGTACCTGGAGTCCCGTGTTCCAGTCCGCGATGTAGGCGCAGGTGCCGGAGATGGCCACGCCATAGGCGTACCCCGGCGTGTTCACGCTGCCCACGATCCGGGGGCTCTCTGGATTCGTGATGTCCACGACCTGGAGTCCTTTGTAGCCGGTCGCGACGTAGGCGTGGGTGCCGGAGATGGCCACGTCACATGCATCGTCCGGCATCTGCACACTGCCCGCGCAATGAAGGTAGTCCGCGTAGTCGATGCAGTCAGCCCGGGCAGAGCACGCACCCAGCATCACGGCAAAGAGAGAAGCGATGGCCGCTGCAACCCGTTCCGCGCCAGCGGGCCATGAGTGCGGGTTCCGGGTAGGCCGGCAGTTCACAGGGGCACCGAGAGGCTTGCCCGCAAGTGGAACGAATGCCATCGCGACACCTTCATGGTCTGATTCGACGTCCTGTGCGAAGATACCGCTCCGCACGACGAAAGGTCCAGAACCGCGGGCGACGGACTGACGGGTGAGAGCGCCTTGGGGGTCGCCCCGATTCCTCGGCCGCCGGCCGATTCCCCCTGGCATCTGCAAGGCAGACACTAGTTCTTAGCGCATTCCTCCCCCCGAAGACGAATCGCGT
>CAZRWW010000010.1:0-101425 GCA_964603725.1 uncultured bacterium | reverse complement strand
CCGCTCGACCCAAACGCCTCAAGGGTGCTGCTGCCCGGCCCAAGCGTTCCCGTCCTCAAGACCATACTCCAAGTCTGTGTTCGTTGGAGCACTTGGTTGAGACCAACAAACGTCGTGTCATCGCCCGTGCCGCTCTTCACCTTGAGGGTGAGATTGCTGGTCGTAACCGGCTCGTTGAAGGTGACGGCGATACTTACCGGTGTGCCAATCGCCAGCGTCGTTGGCGTCACGCTTCCCCACGCCTCGACAAAAGGCCGTATCAGATCGCACGTCACAGGCGGGGCGAAGCTAGGGTCTTCAATCTCTACCACTTCATCACCAATCTTCAGTGCTTCCATTTGCAGGTCATCCGTGTCGACGTAAGCCGCGCCAAAGCCATCGCACGTGACGGTGAAGGATGTTTGGCCCTCCGTGTAGGCAGTAGAGTCAACAACCACCAGGCTGGTCTGATACACCGGATCCTTCAACGTGAATGTCACAACGTAGTTCGGTTGGTTTTTCACGCCTTCACTGATCTCTAGATCAAACCTCACCACGATCCCGATTCCAAACACATCCGGGCTGGCTTGTGCCTGTTCCAGGACCACATTGCCTTGCCGCAGTGTCTGGCCTTCAGCCTCTGGCGCCAAGCAGACGACTAGCATCAGGCCCAACAGGCCTGCGGTGCCTGCAGGAATTCTCAGGTCCGCAGATGCACGTCTCATCCAATCCTCCCATAACCCGCAGGGCGACAGCCCTCGTGTTGTGCCTGTATAATACATCTAGCCATGTCGTCTACGCCCATGACCCGCCGTCCCGCGAAGCAACTCAGAATCCAAGACGAAAGGAAGCCACTACCTGTCTGTTGAAATCCTGCCAGTCCGCTGCTAGATCTACTTGGACGTCGTACTTCTGGAACAGGTGCACGTCGGTGCTCCCGATCCCGGCTGTCAGGGCTCCCGCCTCGTTGAGATCGTCTACTTCCAAGTGCGCAGCAACAAGGTGAAGGTTCTTGTACCCCACGCGAATCGCAACTGTGTGAAAGGCAACAACCTCGCCTCCCAGATGTAGTCGGGCCCAGGATCTGCCCACGTTCTCCAATTGCGCGGCTGCAGTTGCCTCAAGCGTGCTTGAGCGTAGGAAGCGGTACGACGCCGCCGTTTGGATCCGGGAAGCGGACTCATCTCCCTGGGCCAACCCCCAGTCGATCTCGCTAGGCAGGTCAATGACCGCAGCAGCCGCAAGGTCTTCTGAAACTCTGTACGTCAGCCCGCCTTGGATCGACCATCCGCCACCACTTGTCTCCGAGCTCCATTGGCCTGTGGCGACGGGGAGATCGTTGAAGGAATTGGAAACCCTGCGGAACGAAATGCCTACTCCTAGGTGATCCCGCAGGATCGTCACGCCAGCCGCGGCAATCAAACCGGTCTGGCTGTTGCTGAAGATCTCGTCATCCCGAACCTCCGTGGTCGAACCATCGTTGTAGAGAATGCCCCCGATTCGGTGGTGGAGAAAGCCTAACGCAAAGGCCATGTGCCGCCACCGATAACCACCCTGGGCCATGAGATAGCTCCGGTCGTCGTCACCGAGTTCGTACTCCTCGGATCGGAACACTCTTGGGGACAAGAGAAGCTCAATACGACTCCCCTGATAGGCTAGACCACCCGGGTTCCAGTATGAGGCCTCCGCCCCGCAGGCAAGGGCGGCATAGGCTCCACCCATGGCCAGGCCACGGGCGGAGCCTCCCATACAGAGCAAGGCGATTGCCGCGTTGTTATCGGGGTTGTATGTATACGCCTGGAGTGGATGGGAGGCGCACAGCATCATTGCTGTCGCGCAGACAATGACCGTCCTCGCTGGGCTCAGCCCTAGGGATGTTCCCATCAGTCCTCCGAATCTCATTCCGACCTCCCGTAGCCTCCTCTGCGACTACTCATGCACGGTGCAACCGCCTCACTGCACTTCGTGTCCCCAACCCCGGTCACACCGGCGTACCCGCCACTTGGGCGCTACTTGCAAGGGCTTTCCGCTGGCAGGCACCACCCGGTGGCAAGGTGTAGGCGTCAATCCCCGCCCGCACGGGTTTACTCCCCTCTTCAAGCCGCCACTCCACACTCGTTGCCCGCGCCTGCAACATCACGCGCAGTTCCACCGGCAGCAGGAGCCCGCACAGAAACCGCAGCAGCCAGGCGCGCGATCCCCATTGCGCGACGATCTCATCGCTTAGTGGTGCCGTCAGCTCAAACAGCGGTCCCCTCGCAGTGCTCACATACGACGGACATTCGAAGGCCGCCATTTCATCCGGGGGAACCGGCCCGACCTCGATCACGACGACCTTCTCGCTCCGCCGAATGCTCCGGCCCGCGGCCCGTTGGCCCGTCTGCCCTTCCCCGTCGAGCAGAAGCACGGCCAGTGGCGGCAGCTCGTAGTCCAGCATCGGGCCGGGCAGCAGGCGCAGCGGTCGCGCAACGAACAGCTCAAGCACCTGCTGGATCCGGGGCAGGTCGCCAGCAATCTGACCCAGATGCGGCAGGAGGAACGTGAGGACGGTTTGATCGCGTTCCGGTAGCATCTGGCGGACAAGCGCCCGGCATGCCTCCGGAAGCCCAAAGAGCCTCCACACGAAGTCGCGGTAGAGCTCACCGGGCCGCGCTCCAGCGATCATGCTGGTCCAGAAACGGTTGCGCGCCCGTACGAACATCGACTCGCGATCGAAAGGCTGAAGATAGCGGCGGGCCTCTTCTTCGCTCTGGTCCACGTGCTGAACCGACGCCGCATCACCCCTGGCATTGACGTAGGCCGCCGAATCGGAGAAGAGCACGCTCGGGAAGCGTTCGAAAAGACCCGCGCGTCGCACGTGGAGCTCAATCTGCTGCCCAAGTGTGATGCTGGTGCGGGAGGAAGGAACAATGCTTCCCGTCTTCTCCGAGAAGTCCGGCAGCGGTGCTCGATGGGAGCCCTCCATGAACACGCGGATCTGCTCCAGGCCCTCTTCGCCACGGCCGATCGCATCGAGCGCCAGAGTGATCGCCTCCTCGCAGGTGAAGCTAAGCCAGTGCTTTCGTCGGAAGCGCACTTCGGGAACACGTCCCGTTGCTGCAGCTACAGGCCTGCCCCGCGGGGCACTGCTGGCCTCTGCGGAAATCACAGCGCCTCCGCCATCCGAGCCCGCGGCTCTCCCAATCTCACCTCCAATTGCGTACCCAGAGCTGCCCGGCGTTCGAGTTCCCGTGCCAGCAGAGCGATGGCCACTTGGCAATCCGCCCGCGGCACGTTGAGCTCCTGATCGAAGTGGACAGTTATGGCGACACCGGGCAAGAAGGCGTCTTCGCGTTGTAGGGCCACATTCCGGAAGCTGCAGGCCGCAATGCGCGGGTCGAATCTCCGGATGAACCCGTCATAGTCCCAACGCGTGATGAGGCGGTCCCGCGTCCGCAGAAAAGACCCTACCGCTTCCCAGGGCAGCTCGTGGTCACCCTCGTACTCGCCAGTGCCCCCCACGGTCTCAGTGACAGCAGTCACACTGCGGAGGCCGGAGTAGCTGGCTCGATTGTACGGGTTGGGTTCGATCAGCGCCCCATTGCCTTCTTCTCCTACAAGCTGTCCAATGTAGAGATCCAACGTCCCCATGTGTACCGGTCTGTCTTCCGGCACATGGAAATAGATCGTTGAACTGCGCGAATCTGAAACCAAGGCGTACCATCCCTTCTCAGGATCGGGGTGTTCCTGAACGTGAGGGAATTCCTCCCCGGAGCATTCAACCCGGTCAACGACCCAGTCATCTCGCTGGAGCGCCTGGTGCAGCTCATTGGACAAGGGGTAGGACACCACACCGGTCTGCGCGACGATTTCATCGTAGCTGATGTTGTTGCGATCGGGGCGCAGCTCGCGGTAGGCGATCACGGGCAACGCGTTGACCGCGAGCGTTTTGAAGAGGCGCAGGGGGTCACCCCGGGGCAGGTTCGGCAACTCGATCGAAAGCCAACGCAGTTCGCCCCCCCACTCTTCGAGATCATCGGGCGCCAGATCAGCCGCGGCGCGTCTCAGCGTCTCCGGCGGTTCTCCGACCGCCAAGGACTCTACGAGCGGGCCCTCCCAAATGAACAGGAGCTCGCCGTAGATGTGGCGCTCGAGGGCCAGCCGCATGGCCGCTCCTTTTGTGGGGAGCTGGCTGCTGACGGCATCACGAACCGATGTTTGCCGCGTGACCTCATCAGGCCGCCTTGGTGGCCCCAGAGGGCCCGCCCCTGACAGGAAACGGCCGCGCATCAGCCAGCGGCGATATGAGACCAGTTCGGCGCCGTCGCGAGCGAGGATCGACGTGGTCTCCTCCGGAGGTACTACGGCGATCGACAAGATCTCCCCGGCGCCCGGCGGTGTCCCGGCCAGCCCAAGGTGAATCGTCGGGGGACCCGGTTCGCCGAATGCTCCGCACGCTCGCGGTGCATCCACCGTTCTGACAGACTGCTTGGCGTCCGACTCCCACAGAACCAAACCTCCCGGACCCGTGTAGGCCGCCGCCGACAGCTTGAGCGCCGGTAGCCGGAATGACCCCGGAATGGAGAGGCGGATCTTGTCGGATCGCCCCTCGGCAGCCGGCGTGCCCGCGAGTTTGAGCAGGCAGTCCACACCCTGGGGGCGATCCATGCAGAACGCCACCAGAGCCTGCGCAGGCTGACGCCGGTAGCCAAGCCCCAGGAAATGCGCGAGCAGGTTGCGCCGGTTGTCGTCGAGCGACCTTTCGAGTTCGAGCTGCAGGGCAGCGATCTCGCGGGCGAAACCCTGCAGCAGCGTCTCCAGGATTGGATCGGGGCGACCCGCTGGTCCTAGCAGGCCGCAGCGCACGGCCTCGCTCTTCAGCCGCGCGTACACTGCGGCAACATCGGCTCGACTGGGTACTGGCCGTTGGCTGACAGACATCAGATTTCTATCTCGATCTTGAGCTCAGGGAAAGCCCTCAAGGTGATGCGGATCACACGTATCCGTTGTCGCCCACCTGAACCATGAGGCCGCTCCTCCAACAACACAGTGATCGCGAAGTCCGCTCCGTAGCGGTTCCTGAATTCCTGAATCACCGGTTCCAGGGGCAGCAAGGGAGCGGCCTTCGTCCCCCACGGAATCCCGCGTCCTCCGAACGCGGGGTCATCAGGCACTGCCCCCTGGTACTCGCTAAAGAAACAGCGGGCGAAGCGCGCGAGCGCATCCGCCGCCTCTTGCACCTGGAATCTCCCATCGCGCATCCGCACGGGCAGCGCAATGATGCGTCCCGGCCCAGACCTCGCATCCACTCTGCTCATGGTGCCACCCATGCTCAGTTGATCTTCACTAGGCCAGACTTGATCGTCATGATGGCTCCGGATTTGAGCTCACCCTGAGCAGCCCCCTGGAGCTTCAGGTTCATCCCCGCCTGGACACTGGTGTCCGTTCCGGACTTGACCGTGGCCTTGGTCCCCGCGTCGAGCATCGTGTCAGTTCCCGATTTCGTCTGGACCTTGCCCTGGGCCTTCAGATCATAGTCTTCACCCGCCTTGAGGGTGATCTTCCCCTTCGCATCCAGCGTGAAGTGCTCGCCCGTTTTGATCTCCATCGACTCCTTGATGTCGAAGAGCACATTGGTGGCCTTCAACGTGACTTGGCCCTTCTTGTCGAACGTGAGAATGCACATCGGTTCGCTGCCATCCCGCACCGTCAGCGCCATGTGCGGACCGGCGGCGACTTCGCTGAGCTCCAAGGATCCGGTTTTGGTCACTGCCAGGAGACGTTCTTTGCCCTGGGTATCATCGAAGATGAGTGCGTTTCCGCCGCGAGTCAGTACCCACTTGAGGTCGTTCTTATCGACTTGCGCTTGCTCCAGCTCGGTGTGCGCCGGAAGCTTGTCCGGAAGCGTCTTGTGCGTGCCATTGTAGAAGATGGCCGTGACGTACGGCTCCTCGCAAGCGTCCGGATGAAACGCCAGTAGAACCTCGTCTCCCACTTCCGGAAGCATCAACTCGCCATGATCGGGCCCGGCCGATCGGGCTGCCACACGGACGTGGATCGTCTCGGGAAGCCAGCTGCTCTCCAGCACGAGCGGCTGCACCCGCACGCGCCCCACTCGGCTCGGATCATCACTCTGCACGACCCGGGCCGGCAAGGTTACGAAGCGCTGCCGCGGCGGAAAGTCATTCGGGTTCAGCAGCGGTGGGGCTGGCACCGAACAGCCTACAAACAGGTTGGTGTAGTCGCCAGCTTCGATCGTGTGCTCCACAGAGGTCACCAGGATGCTCTCACTGCTGACCCAGTCGACAGCCAGGGCGCTCTCCGGCTTCACCACTGCCTGATGTCCCAGCCTGAGGTCGGGGACCCAGGTCCTTCCTTCGAAACGCACGACCGCACCTGCAGCGTGCATCCCCCACCGGGCAACTCGGTTGTCGAACTCCTCCTGGGACCAGTGCACGCCGCTCTCATGGACCGACCCCGGAGACGTATACAGCGTGCGGCCAGAATCCAGGCCCGTGGCGGTCAGCCCACCGCCGGCAGCTTCGGGAGTCGACGACCACGTGCGCGTCTCTTCATCGCCGTAGTTGCCATCCTGGAGACCGCGCTCGCCGTAGTGTTGGTAGCCTGCCGTTTCTGTCATTGCCGGAACCGCCTGGACACGCGATTCCACGTAGCGGCAGTTGGCCCCGGGAATGAGCTCCCTCCGGACATCACACCCGGGAATGCCCTTGAAGTCTTTGGCCGGCACCAGCACGAGACCATTCCCGCCAGCACACAGCACGAGCCCGAGCCGGCCGCACACACGCCGTAGGAAAGCAAAGTCCGTCTCCTGATACTGGCAGCAGAAAGGGACCTTGACGGATTCGAAGGGCCCCAGCTTCACAGTAGAGCCCTTCAGTTGGCTAGAAGCGGGCGCGAGAATCTGCTCGACAATCTCCTTCCAGGTCAACTGCTGAAAGACCCGCGTGTGAACGGCCTTGTCCAGCGTGTGCGCGGCCCCAGCTCCCTCCAACACGACCTCCACCCCTCGCTGGACGTACCGCCCGCGAACCCCCGTGACGAATCCCGCCAGGTGCTCGCGCCACTCCTCACCGCCTGACTGCAGATCAACGATGACCGGCTGACCGAGTTGCGCGGCCAGGCGTTGAGTGATGTCAGCTACAGGACCCGAACCGTCCACCAGATTGGGGTCTGCCAACGTGATCGTGAATCGGTCGTAGTCGTAGAGCGACTGGAGCCAGCGGATGCTCCTGACATTGAATGGCAACGAGGCGCCGCCAATCTTGATCTCTGTCACGACATGCATGAGGGCACCTCCGGCTAGCACAGGCTGGCGGGCCGGCCGGAATCAGCAGCCTCCGGCCGGCCGACGATATCCTGATCAGGAGGCCGCCCTGCTAACGAATATCCCACTGATCGCTGTGCTCAACCCTTCCACCGAGGGTTTCGAGCGCCAACTGCTCTGTGGAGATCTCGACACGCTCACGGATCTGCATGGCCGTGCGCTCGTACTGCGTTTCGCCCAGCATGATGCGGTAGTCGGCAACGAGCGCGTTGGTGAATTCTGCCTTGAGAACCACCTGAGCCTGATCGTAGAACTCGATGACGCCGTTCTTGCGATTCTCCTTCTTGGCGCTCACCGCCCACTCCCAGAGGAAGTTCGACTGGTCGTGCTCGCGCTCGATGATGATCAGGTTGTTACGGGTGCTTCCGGAGGGGTTGGTGGTGATATCGTCGACCTTGTTCCGGACACCGAACTGCACATTGCGGATCTTGTCGATCTCGTTACCGTCGATGACGACTCTTCCGTCAAATGCCATGACTGCGATCCTCCTTCATTTCAGCTTCTGGAATAGGGTCTCTACCCGTAGATGTTGGGCCACGGGTTCGCAAGTTCCGTGCCGCCGATGTTGATCCGCTGTGCAACTACCTGGTACTTCATGTAGACTCTCTGCTGCTCGTCCTTCTCCGCATCGGGTAGGACCCACGATGCATCTTCGATGAATCCATTGGTCCACTCGAGCGTCTGGTAGTTTTCGCCATTCTTGTCGTAGAACTTGACAGTCCCGTTGCGAAGGTTGTGTGCGGTGCGCGGCTCGTTGAGGCACCAGCCCACTGCATCGTGCATCCCCTGCATCACACGCGTCGTGAATGTCAGCCGCCTGAAGACGGGTTGCCCCTGCGGCGCGCCTTTGTAGTCGACGGGTGTCTCGGCCTCGAGCACGAAAGTGAGTACCTCCTGCTCGGGCTGCCCCTCGATCATCACTTCGACCCGACCGAGTCTCTCTGCCATGGCTTTGTCCTCCGTTGGCTGTTACGTCGTGCCTAGAACGGTCTGGAACGCATCGGTCAGCGCTTCCGGTCCCGTCCGCGGAACATCTGTCCGAACAGGGAGCTGATGAACTCCCCAATTCCACCCCTCTCTCTGGCGGGGATCGGCTCCAGCCCCTCCTGTGGTTTGGCGTCCGGCGCGTTCACAGACACGCCGACCGCGACCGGCTCAGGCTTTGCTTCCCGTCTCCGGACGGCGGCCTCCAACCGCTCGGGCATCGGCAGCTTGTCCGCCCGCGACCGCGAGACGACTTCCTCGCGCGTGCGGCGGATCAGCCATGAACTGGCAGAGACCCCGTCCACAGTGAGCGTCATCTCCATGGGGGCTTCCGGACCCGCGCCCAACTGCCGCCTGACGCTGTAGTCATCAAGCACGCGGTGCACCTTGAAATCGTGCAGGACGGCCTCGGCTTCCTGTCGGGGGTCAAGCCCCGGGCCAGGACCCGGCGTGGCTTTGCGGGCGCGCGCTGCAAAGCGCTGGCAGACGATCCGGGTGACGGCCGCTTCCAGCTTGAGGGCCCCGAGTCCCGCCGGATGATGCCCCGGCAACGGGAATGTCCGATCGCCGATGGCCATCACTCCTCGGCCGTCCTCCGTGATGGCGGCGTAGCCCGCCTCATGCAAGGTGACGGCCTGGGTCACCTGCATGCGCACCCTCGTCTTGCGGGCACGCTGCAGCCGTCCAGTCCAGTGCCCTGCCCCGGTGCTCCGCCAGTACCCTCCCCGCCAGTGCCGAACGTGCACGCCAGCTACCGCGAAACTCGGCCGAACCCAGAGCGGCTCGTCCTCCCAGGGGTAGGCAGCGCGGCCTTCCACTTCGTTCACGCACGCGGCATAGCGTGATGGCAGGGTCTCCGGACCGTCCTGCCGGCCGGGTCCGGGGCTGGTCTCCTCCCGATGGTCGTGAGATCCCACAGGCTCGTCGTAGGCAGGCAGCTCCCGGTCACCGAACAGAATCGGCTGCGGGTAGGTGCCGTTCCATTCGTCCAACTGCGGCGGCGGCTCCTGACACCCCGGGGCGAGGACGAATGTTGGATCCAGGTCGCGCATTACAGTGACCCATTTCGGGGAGTTGCCATTCCAGACCCAAACCGGGATCTCCTTGCCCTCAGGCGCCGCCTCCTCGTAAAAGACCCCCAGACCTCGCCAGACCGCCTCGATCGGCCGCGTCTGTCTGTAGACGGCTCGCAGCGCTCCCTCGAGTCGCTGCGTCAGAGCCCCATGGCGGGCCTCAGCTTGCGCTCGCGCCGCCTCGATGTCCTGTCCGTCTTCCAGGATCTCCCGCAGGCACCGCAGCCGGCGTCTCAGTAGCCTCCGGTCAAGATTCGACGCGTCCGCGGCCAGCTCCAGCGAACCGTCGGCGTGTTCTGCAAACACCGACCCGCTGCTCGGCATTCGCATGCCACAGCTCAGATTGAAGCCCGCTAGGAATTCGCTGTAGCCCTGCCCCGCCATCCATCCCACCCATCCCGCCGTGCCCTTGCCGGCTTGCCTTTCCGGTTGCCGTTCCAGCTTGCCTTTCCAGGCTGCTGGGTCATGGCTCGCCGCCCCTCGATTCAATTGCCTACTTCTCGACGTTGCCCTCTTCGTCGAATTTCACGCCCGTTCGGACTTGTGTCACGATGTCGTAGAATTTGACATTCACCAAGACTCGCGCTTTCCCCTTTTCCCCGGGCTTCCCATCCCGTTCCACGGTCAAATCTGAGTAGGACTCGATCACACCCTCTTTCACCAGGCCATCGAAGAACCGCCGCAGGCCTGCCTTGACGGTTTCCTTCGACTTCTCGCTGAACCGCTCGAACAGGAGTGTGCGACTGTAATCCAGCATCGACTTCTGGATGAAATCGTAGATCCGCACGGTGGGGTACTGCTTCATCGTCTCGTCGGTACAGAGCGAACCGACACCCATGATAAACACGTCGCCCTTCGACTCGATCATGGGAATCAAATTGTACGTGTTGGCCAGAGCGCCCGTGCTGGCGTTGTTGAGCTTGATGCGCACCATCGGGGAGGAGACCAGGGCTTTCCCGCGCTTGTAGCCAGCCGCACCCTCCTTGATGGCCTCCCATGCCTGGTCCACATTGTACACACGCCCGGCCACAGTTGTGGAGGCAGGAATCCAGATGTGATCATCTTCCCAGGCGTACTTCTGGCGCCCGCAGATCTCATTTACGCAGACGGACATGTGCGCCCGACCCTCAGAACCCTGCTTGAGCCCCTTGTAGGTCTCGAGCTCCAGCTTGTCCTGTACGGCGTCGTAGTTGTCCATGCGCTTTTGACCGGCGAAAATGTCTGTGAACAAGCTGACACGGTTGTCCGCCAGCAGAGCTTCGAGGCGATTGAGATACTTGTTCTCAGCCCAGTGCCCGGGAATCACGAGCAAGGACTTGGCTTTGCTCTGGTGAAATGCCTCGGCATTGGTTCCCTGGATCTCTTTCGTGAGCACGGCCAGCGACTCGCTCGCGTCCTCGAACAACGACGCTGGTGGGGTGTTGTAAATCTCCACCGAGACATTTGCCCCCGGGGATGCCGCAGCGTTGTCGAAGAACTGGTTCAGCGTGCGGTACTGGATCTCCAGCGGACGCATTTGCTCGTAGACCGAGCGAAGATTCTTGTCCAGGGCTTCCTGGTGCCGGGTGTGTTGCTTCTCAGCCGCTTGAACAGCATCTGTCAGGGTGGCGGCCTCGTCGAGCATCCGGCGGGCCAGGCGCAGGCGCATCGCCAGCGCTAGCCACTGGTAGGGGGTGAGTGCTTCAACCGCTTCCTTGGTGGCGCCGGGATCTTCGGGGTCGAACAAGCCAGCACTGGGCAACATCTCCCCGACGAATGTGCCTCCTCGGGGAAAGAGCGCCGGGAGCATCGGGAGAAGCTGTTCCTTGATCTTCTCAAGCTCCTTCTCTTCAAGCTTGACCTTTTCACGCGTTTCTTTCTGTTCTGCATCTGCCATGACTGCTCCCCCGCTTCCTTACTTCTCTGCCACCTTGGTCTTGTCTTCCGGATCAATGACCTTCAGCATCTGATCGAGCAGTTCCACCAGACCCGCCCGCAGCTTGGGGTCCTCGAACAGCTTTTTCCACTTGGGGGACTTGCCGAGCGTGCCCTTCAGATCGGCATACACGTCAACGGCCGCACTCAGCTCCGACAACGCCTTGGACTGCGGCACGACCCGTTCGACCTCGAAGTCCTTCAGTTCGCGGAAGCGAAGCACCTCGCTGGCAGTGTCGCCATCCACCGTCTCAACCGAGATTTCGACGGACGGCTCGTAGGTCTCGAAGGCCTTCTTGATGGTCGGCACGGGAACCAGTTCGTTCTGCTTGTGCTCACCGAACTCCCCCACGATGATCGTGTTGCTCAGGTCCATGGCCTGAACATTCTCCTTGAGCTCAGCGGGGAGAGCGTCAATCAGCCGCTGGTACTTCTCCGCCATTTGCACCTCACCTTCTGCTCATGGTCTCGGAGCCCGCCAAGGGTCTCCCATTATCCATCCGTCATGTCCGCTTCGCCCGGACCTTGGTTGGGCTCATCGGACATGCGAACGATCTTGATCGCCCCGTCTTGAACGACGGCGCGGTAATCACCCCCGTCAACCACGTCCCCTTCGAGCAGGCTTGTGGCGAGTTGATCCACCAGCGTGCGCGTCATGAAATTGCGCAGGGGGCGGGCGCCGTACTGGGGATCGTGCCCACCTGCGAGGAGAAACTGCCGGACTTCCTCAGTGAGCGCGATGCTGATGTGCCGATCGCGCAAACGGGCGGCAACGGCCTCGAACTCAAGGTCGATGATGCGGTAGATGTGGTCGCGCCCGAGCGGATAGAAGGGAACGAGCGCATCGAAGCGATTCATCTGCTCCGGTGTGAATCCCACCCCCACCTGCCGACCGGGGACAATGGCGCTCCCCTTGCGGACGATGGCGCGGACTTCGTCGTTCGACAGCTTGCGACCCTTCTCACCGGCGGTCAGCAGCTCCTGAGCGCCCCAGTTGGCGGTCATGATGACCACGGCATTGCGGAAGTCCGCCTTGCGGCCCTGACCGTCGGTGAGTTCGCCCTCTTCCAGGATGTTGAGGAAGATCTTGTACAACTCGACGTGCGCCTTGTCGACTTCGTCAAAGAGGACCACGCTGTAGGGGTTGCGACGCACCGCCTCCGTCAATTCCCCGCCCTGTTCGTAGCCAACATAGCCGGGCGAAGTGCCCTTCAGACGCGACACCTGCTCGGATGTGCCGAACTCGCTCATGTCGAAACGCAGCAACGCGTCCCGATCGTTGAACAGCTGCTCCGCCAGCACCTTCGGGAGCCAGGTCTTGCCCACGCCGGTCGGCCCCAGAAAGAGGAACGACCCGACCGGCCGGCGCGGATCTTTCACACCCATCCGCGCCTGGCGGATGGCGCGGGCCACTTCGCGAATCGCCTCGTCCTGGCCGATCACGTGCGTGCCGAGCGCCTCCTCGAGCCGCAGCAGTTTCTCCTTCTCATCCTGGGTGACCTTGGACACCGGGATGCCGGTCTGCGACGCTATGGCCTCGGCAATGGCGGCCGGGCCCACATCGGGAACCAACGTGGCCAAGTACTCGCGCATCGCCTGGAGCTGCGCGCCAGCGGGAGGCTCCGGTGCGCTGCCGGCAATCCCCGCTGCGGCGCCGGCGAGGCCCGGCGGATGCTGGCGTTCCGGCAGCAGCCGGATCAAACGCGCCTGGGTGGTCGGCCAGTCGACGTCCTCATCGCCGTCGCCCCGCGGTCCGAGCGGTCTCGCCTCCGCCCCTGGCGAGCCCGACGCGACTTGAGGATCCCCTGGCACGGCCTGAAGCTCACCCGGCGCGACCGCTTCCGTGGACGCTTCTGCTGCAAGGCTCGCCATGCCCTGCAGCAGCTCGAGCTCCTTCGCGCAGTTCTCCAGCGCCACCCGCAGCGTCCCTGCAGCGCGGTCAATCAGCCCGACGGCCTTGGCCGGGTTCGCGCGGTCACGCAGGTAGCGGATGCTCATCTTCACCGCCTGGTCGAGGGCGGCCTCGGTGTAATGAACGCGATGGTGTGCCTCGAAACGCGCCGCCGCGCCCTTGAGGATCTCGAGGCATTCGCACGGATCGGGCTCGGCGATGTCGACCTTGGCGAAGCGGCGCGAGAAGGCCTTGTCCTTCTCGATGTGCTGCCGGTACTCGTCGTAGGTCGTCGCGCCGATAACCTGCACCTCACCGCGGGCCAGGGCGGGCTTGAGCAGGTTGCCCGCGTCCGTCCCGCCCCGCTGCCCACCCGCGCCCATCAGGGTGTGGATCTCGTCGACGAACAGGATCACCATCCCCTTGCGGCGCTCCAGCTCGGCCAGAGCGTTCTTGAACCGCTCCTCGAACTCGCCCCGGTACGAGGCGCCGGCAACGAGGGCTCCCACATCGAGCGACAGGATGCGCTTGCCCTTGAGGCTGTCAGGGACCTCCCCAGCAATGATCCTCTGGGCGAGTCCCTCGATCAGGGCGGATTTGCCCACCCCGGCGTCCCCGACCAGCAGGGGATTGCGGGACTCCCGGCAGCTCAGGATCTCGACGATCTGGGACAGCTCCGTCTTGCGGCCGATGAGCGGCGGCAGCCGGCCCTCCTCGGCCGCGACGGTCACGTCGGCACAGAAGCGCAGCGCCGAGCCCTGGGCGCGGGGCTTATCGGACGCGTGTTCGACGCCAAACTCGTCGGCCTCTTCTTCGCCGGACTCGGACGCGACCATGTCCTCAATGCTGGCCAGCTCGGCGAGCGCCTGGCGCACCTTCTCTGCCGAAATGCCGATCTTGGCGATGGTTTCCTGCGCCAGGAAGCCTTCTTGAGAGATGAGCGCCAGGAACAGGTCGCCCGGACCGGCCTTGGGGTGCCCGTTCGCAGCGGCAAGTTTCACGGCGTGATCGAAGAGGCCGTGCGTCTTCTTGGCCAGAGGGAGCGCATCGGGAAGGTAGGCCTGCTGCACGGCGAAGCGGAGCACGTCTTCGAGATGGCTGCGGATGCGGTTGCGCGTCGTACGTAACTTATCGAGGAGCAAGGGAATCAGCCCGGCTTCCTCCCCGACCAGCACGAAGAGGACGTGCTCGGGCATCACATAGCGGTGGCGCCGCTCCCGCGCGAAGCTGTTAGCCAGCTCCAGCAGTCGCAGCACCCCGGCCTCAAGCTTCGCTACTTCCACGGGCACGTACTCCGCAGGAAGCCATCTGCGTACCGAACCTGAGGCCCAACCCAAGTTGGGCATTGACCTTCCGCGCCATCTACGCGCTGCCGAACACGTCGATAGTAGTGAGTTCGGGGGGCGACCGTCAATCGGGATTGTGCGATTCTGTGGCGAGGTTATGGGCCAGACGCAGGGGGTGCAAGGCAGGCGCGTGACCGGCGGGTCGCTACAGCGCCAGGAATGCTTACATCTGTATCTCCTGTTGCGTCTTAACCTCCCGGGCGGGGCTGGGGCGATCCGTCCGATAACCAAGAAGCTGAGTCAGGTGCCTACGCAAAGACAAGCTCCGCTGACAACCAGGTGACAGCAAGTCCGGCCGCTTGTATGATCGTGACGAATCGTGGGATTTCGCTAGCGTCACTGAGGCTTGCTCATGTCTAAGCCGGCTGCGCGATTGGGTGACACCACCGTCCATGGCGGGAAGGTCGTCGCCGGGGCGCCGACTGTGCTCATCGGGGGAGCCCCGGCGGCTCGCGTCGGCGACATGCACGTCTGCCCCATGATGAACCCCGGTCCCTCCCCTCACGTCGGCGGTCCGATTTCGATGGGATCCCCCAATGTCCTGATCTGCGGCATGCCGGCAGCTCGCGTGGGCGACATGTGCCAATGCGCGGGACCGCCGGATACGATCGCCATGGGATGCTTCACCGTCCTGATCGGCCAGAGCGGAGGCGGAGGTGGAGGCGGCGCCGGCCGTACGGGCTCGGGCCGGGGTGCGGGCGTTAAGGGCGGCGCGCAGGTGGCCGCCGAGCTCGCGCTTGCTGATCGCAGCGCTGAGGGCCAGGCCGCCGGTGAGGGTGAGGCTGAAGCTGAGGAAGAGACCCATTTCCTCGACGTCAAGTTCGTCGATCAAGGCGGGTTCCCGGTGTCGGATCTCAAGTACGAACTCAAGTACCCCTCCGGCAAGGTGACCCAAGGAATGCTAGCGGGACATCTCAAGTGTACAGGGGTCGAGGAAGGCAGCTACGAGATCCAGCTACGGGTGATTCATCACGCGAACTGGTCCGTCGCGGAGGCTGCGGTCGGCGACAAGGTCAAGCTGACCGCCGAGACCTCCGGCATCGACGGCGGCACACCGGCGACCCTGCGCATCTTCGCCCGCGACAACAAGCGCCCCGACCGGATCTTGTACACCTTGGATTCCCAGGTCAGTGGCGATAAGATCGAAGCCGAATGGGAGTTCAAGGTCGAGAATGCCATCCCGGAAGACGACGAAAGCGCTCCAAAACGCGCCTATTCAACCCCATCGTACTACTTCATCGTCATGGCGGGCGACTGCATGGCGCAATCGGGCGTGCTGAAGTACAAGGATTGGATCGAGATCAAGCTGGTTGATGAAAAGGATCAGCCGATCGGCAACGCCAAGTACAAGCTGCGCATGCCGAACGGTGAGATAAGGGAAGGCCAGCTGGACTCGCAGGGCCAGGCCAGGGTCGAGAAGATTGCTCCGGGGAAGGTTGAGGTGTCATTCGATCTTCGGAGCCAAGGCAGCTAGGCGGCACTGAGGGCCGGGGAGTCCTTGCGGACGCTGCCCGCCGCCGGTGGGTCGTGAGGCCATCGTGACGGATCGGACGAATCATCAGTTCAAGCTGCTCCTACCCGACGGGTGGGAAGACCGCACGGTCCACTGCTTCGTTGGCCCGGAAGACGTGGGCGAACAACCCACGTTACTGATTAACATTGATCCGAAACCCGAGTCGGCAGCCCTGGAGGCGTATGCACGCCTGCGTCGAGATGCGGCCCTGGACGCCCTGGCGGGGGCAGAGGTCACCAGCGAAGGCGAGGAGGCGCTCCCGAGCGGTAAGAAGTGCTACAGCTTGGTGTGCCGCTGGGCGCACCCCGACGGACGGACCCTGATCCGCAGGCACTTTTACTTGATGCTCGATGGGACGGGGTACACTTGCTGGGTGGATCTCTCGAAGCGGGCGAATAAGATGCTGGTTCCGCAGATCACGAGCATGGTGGATACGATCGCGGGGGGGACGTAGGCGGCGGTCGCGGCGGTGACGTAAGCGGCGATCGCAGCGGTGACGTAGACCGGTGTCGCGGGGTGACGTAGTCCTCAGTGGCGGGAATGACGTAGGCGGCTGTTGGGGTGCTTCGTTGAGCTGGGGGCGGCATGGCCCTAAGGGTGTGCTGCCGGCCGCCAACCGTCGGGCTACCGGCTCAGCGTGTTCGGTTCTGGGATGTTCCCGACAGCCCCCGGGCCAAGTTCATTAGGGGAATAGAGTGGATCTCAAGTTCACCAAAGACACGGATACGAAGCACACCGTCAAGCTCGAGGCGCGTCTCGTGCGAGCGCAGTGGCTGTCCCCATGCGCATTCGGCGGCCAGAAGGTCAGACTCGAGGTGCGCACGGAGATGGTCGGCCTGGGCGCGCCGGTGACCATCGAGGGGCGCAGCGTCAGAGGCAAGAAGCTGGGCAAGGTCAAAGAGAAGATCTCACGAAACGTCCTGTGCACAGCACTCAGCATACCGGAGGACATCGAGGTCGGGGATGAAGTCTACTTCATGGTGGAACTGCCCAAGCACTCGATTCGGGGGGAGTCGGATCGGATACAGGCCTACCCACCCATCAAGGTCTCCAACCTCAAGTGGAGTGCGACGGAGGCTCGCCGGGGGGATCTCCTGAAGATGACCGCCAGAGTGCAGGGGGCGCCACCCGGGACAGAGGCTGTTGTCACCGTCTACGAGTATGACCAAAATGGGGCACCGGACAAGATCGTGGAGCTGCCTGCGCAGGTAGTCGACGAGCGGATCGACGTACAGTGGGAGTACGAGTACTACGAGGACACGGACGAGATTCCTACCCAGGAAGAGATGGAGAAGTACGGAGGAGGCTACAACCCGCCAGAGTACTTCTTTACGGTGAAGGTCGGGGAGAAGGAGTTTGGGACGGAACAGGAATCGGAGCTTCTGAGATTCAAGGATTGGATGGAAGTCCATTGCGCCGGGGTCGACGGCCAACCTGCCGCCAACCGAAGGGCACGGATTACGCTTCCCGACGGTAGTGAACGCGAGGAGCAGATCAACGAGGAGGGTCTCATCCGTCTCGATAACATCCCTCCCGGAACCTGCACCGTTACCATCCTGCCTGAGCAAGCCGGAGAGTGACGGGTAGGCATGCCTGTACAGGAGAGACGTGATGGGTGACCCCGAGCAGACCGATAGCAAGTTGAAGACCGGTGAGAGCCATCCCCTCGTCCTGTCGCAAGTGAACATCGAACTCGCCATCGAGATCGATCCCACGGCTGGCCTGAAGACCAAAGCTGATCTTGAGCTGGGAGACAGAAGCGGCCGGCTCTTGATGGAAATGCACGAGGGACGGCTTCGGAAGGTGAGCGATCGCGGAGTCGTCACCAAGGGCAATCGCCATTCCATCACTCTGCGAGATGTGGACTGCGTCAACAATTCTCTTGAAAACCTGTGTGTCACCCTGAAACCGCAGAAAGGCGGTCTTCTGAAGACGTACGACAAGGACAGCGGGAAGACGGTCTTCCGGGAGGATGCGGACGTATATCCAACAGCCTCTCTACGGGCGCAGATCATCCTGTTCCGCGGTGACTTCTGTCTGACCGGAGAGACCAAGACGTTCGATGAGCTTGCCAAGGATCTGCAGAAGTCGGATGCAGGCATCAACCGGATCCTGATCCGTCTCGACAAGAAGGAGGAGGCCAAGATTCTCGATTGCCTGATTGACGGGGTCATCTACTGGAAAAACGGCAAGCAAGTCGTCACCACTGTCTAATGCTATTACTACTGCCTGATGCTAGTGGCCTAGCGCCGTAGGCTCAGGCAGAGTTGATCAAGAGGGTCTGCGATGCCTGCTATTCTGGCGCATTGGGCTGTTGCCAAGGATGTCGCCTGGCGCTTCATCAACGGCAAAAAGCAGGGCTACGAGCTCTTCAAGGGTCGTGCGGACGATCAGAACGAGGGCATCTCCAAGTACGTCTACTTCGGCGCGAATGGACCCGATCTGCCATACTGCCGGGAGAAGTCCGGCCACAGCGTCTATGCGGACCTATTCCACTACAACAAGCAGGGAGAGTTCCTACTGCAGCTGGTCCTCGTGGCAAAGACCACGAAGGACAAGGACCGCCGGGAACGGACGCTGGCCTACGCGCTCGGGCATGCCACGCACGTTGCGGCGGATGCGATGGTTCACCCTTACGTAAACTGCTACGCGGGTGCTTACCACTCCCAGGTCATCAAGGACATTCACAAGACCTCTGAGTGTCACCAGGACTCATACCTCGCGAAGGAATTCTACGGACGCAAAGACATCCACACGGGTTCCTCCTGGGTCCACTTAGTCCCTCCCTGCACTCAGGTTACTTTGCCTGCCATGCCGGGCTATACGCAGCTCCATGCCGAGACCAAAGATGTTCTACGCGACATAGAACTCGCCTTCCAGAACACGCACGGCCAGTCCCCGGGCTTCGCCTACCTGAAGAACTGCTACGAGAACTACTATGACGTGGTTCTGGACGAGGCGTATGACAAGTCTCGGATCATCTGGGGCGTTGTTGGAAGTCCCGTGCCCACGAAACCGCATATGTCCTTGGTCGAACACGACCGGATCAAGTCGAAGACGAAGTACTATCCCGACCTTCTGCGGACACGCGCTGTGGGGTTGGCGGAGAAGCTCTGCGAGGCTTTGATCACTCTCTATCAGGGCAATCCAAGCAGCGAGGATCAGCAGAACCAGTTCCGATCCGTGGTCAAGAACTGGAATATGGACAACGGCTACTGGATCGACGTCAGCACCGAGGGCAAGACCCTCCGGATCACGTGGAAACACATCTGGTGTGCGGATGGTGCAGGAGGGTAGAGCGCCCCCAGCAATGTTGGGCTGTAAGTGATGAGATGGAGTCCTTCCTTCCACAAAGCCCCGGTGGCCACCCAAGCTCCGCCAGCGATGGCCACCTCAAACTCCCCACCTGGCAGTGAGCTGAGCATCACCTGATCGCCGGCTCAGCGGCGGGACGTTACCCTACCCCCTTCACCACAGGGAAGGGGGGAAGGAGTGAACAGTTTGAAGAGCCATCTACGGATAGCGATCAAGACTCTAATAAGCTACGGGTTCAGCCAGCGGGAGATCGCACGTCACACGGGCGTGGATGGCAAGGCGATCCGCCGGTACGCGCGGCATGCAGACTCCCGGGGGTGGCCACCGGCCCAGGCACAGGCGCAGAGCATACTCCCCCACCCCGGCCACCGGCGCCTAGGGCGACGACGGTCGTGCCAGTCTCGCAAGCCCCTTAGATCCCAGCGGTCAAGGACACAAGATTCCTCTTACTCCCTGCCGGGGCGGGTGGTGCGTCACGCGCGGTGTTGGTGGTTGCGGCTCAGCGCCAGCCACCCCTCGACGGACGTCGTGTTGGCCGCTCGGCAGCGCATCGGCCTGCTGGCGCGCGGGTCACCGAGCTGGGCGGAGTGTCCCGTGAGGTACTGCGAGCAAGACCGCAAGATCGCGAGTAGCGACCGCGGGCGAGGTGCATTCGCAGGGGCGCTCCAATTGCCCTTGGGGTGCGAAGTTGGGCGATAGAGCCTGGGAAAGCTGCGGCTCATGGGAGGCCTGCAAAAACAGCCCTTCGATGAGCACCCTCCGACATCGCCAGAATCGGAGGCGGTGGATTCCCGGGGCTCCGTTGACTTCTCCCCACCCCAGTCATTACCGTCGAGTGAGTGCTGATTGCCAACAGATGACACTGGGGCTTGCTGCTGGTATGATCTTCGGGAACTGAGGAATCCTACCGACGTTCCTGGGGCTTGGGTATGTCCAAACCGGACGCGCGATTGGGTGACACCACCGCCCATGGCGGAAAGGTCGTCGCTGGCGCGCCGACTGTGCTCATCGGGGGAGTTCCGGCGGCCCGCGTCGGCGACATGCGCACCTGCCCCATGCGGACGCCAGGGACCCCACCCATCGCCCACGTCGGCGGGCCCGTAATGCCGCCCGAAGTGGCGACCGTGCTGACCGGCGGCCTCCCGGCGGCCTGCGCCGGCGACATGGCCACCTGCGTCGGACCGCTCGACACCATTGCGCCACCTGGCTGCCCGACCGTTCTGATGGGGACCGGCACCGCAGCCGGTTGCGCGACCGCCGGGGGGGCCGGCAGCTCGGCCTGTGAGAGCGAGGCCGGCATCGATTCCCAGACCGAGGAGGCCGACGACCACTTTCTGCACGTCGATTTCGTGGACGAGGGCGGCTTCCCGGTCACGGGAATTGGCTGCGCCCTCTGCGGTCGCGGCACGGTCAAGGAAGTCGGCACCTTTGACGGCACCCTGTGCAAGACGGACCTCGAGTCCGGCAGCTACGACATCGAGGTGTGCGTCACCTCCCGGGCCGCCTGGTCTGTCGGCGGGGCGGGCTTGGGCGAAGTCGTCCGGCCGCAGGGCAAGTGCTCGGCGCTCGAGTCGGGAACCCCGGCGCGGTTGCCGATCTTCATGCGCGACCTCAACGCCCCCGAGCGCGAGCTCCGGATGATCGAGACCCAGGTCGACGGCGACCGGATCGAGGGAGAGTGGACCCTCGACGTGGCCGAGGACCTGCTGCCGGTCCAGGAGGAGCGCAGCGTCTGGCAGGGGAACTCGGCGCCGACCTTCCACTGCATCGCCGAGGCCAGCATCTGCGCGGCGCGCTCCGGATCGCGGATCTTCAAGGACTGGATCGAGCTGCAGCTGTGGGACGAGGAGGGCAACGAGGTGGGTTACGAACCCTACTGCGTGGTCTGCGCCAACGGCCAGGTGATCGAGGGCACCCTCGACGAGAACGGCTGCGGCAAGGTGGAGGACATTTCGCCCGGGCGAATACGGGTCACCGTCAACGTGCGGGATCAGAATCGATCCTGAGAGGCTCTGGTTATGGCAATGAACGGCGGCAGCGGCGGGGTCGGCGCCACCGGTGTGACCGGCACCACCGTCGAGGCCCGGGTCGATCGCATCCCCGTCGACATCGTCGAGTTCGAGGACGTCCTCTTCCGGGAAAACAGCGCGGTCATGATGCCCGAGTCGCCGGACGTCGATCCCGATGCCGACGACCCTCCCGCGACCGGCTTGAGGGCCGTGGGCCTGGCCCTCGTCCTGGCGCGGCTCTATCCGGAGCGCGGCCTGCTCGTCACCGGCCACACGGCGGCGCAGGACGACATCCCGGAGAGCTTCCGCCTCTCGCGCGAGCGGGCCGACGGGATCCTGCAGCTGATCGCCGGCAACGCGGAGCGCTGGGCTCTGACCTGCCGTGGTCGGCACACCGTCGGGGATTACAAGCAGATCCTGAAGCACGTCCACGAGTACGATGAGTCCGGCGGCTGGAAGAACGGCGACTGGGAGTGCGACCCCGGCGAGGTGAACAACTCCTTCGACGAGGCCACGCAGACGGCCCTGGACAACTTCGCCGCCCACTTTAACAGCGACGTGGCCGCCCACATGAAGGAGATTGCCGACCTGCCGCCCAACCTGGGCGAGGTGGTGAGCGGGGCGGAGGGAAACCTGCTCGCGACCTCGCACTGGCGTGCGATCTATCACGTCTACGAGCTGATGGTCGGCGACTTCCTCGGCAAGACCCGGGCCGAGCTGGCGGCCCTGCGCGGCGGCCTGCACTGGATCAACGGCACCGTCAAGATGGTCGGCTGCGCCCACTCCTTTCCCGTGCCCGACGGCGAGCGAGGCGACGAGAAGATCCGCTCCGAGACGGACAGCCGCATCGAGGTCCTAATCTACCAGGCCGGCACCGCCGAGTCGGGCGCCCTGGCAGCCTGCCCCACCCTCCCGACGAGCGCGGTGCACGATCTGGCGCACGACTGTCCGATGTGGTACGAGCGGCACTTCAACCGCTACTACGTGGGGCCGGGCGACCGCTTCGCGGTGGTCTACCACCTCAAGTTCCGCTACTACGACGTGATCAAGGAGGAATTCCGGGACATCCCCGGCCGCGTGAACGTCAGGGCCTTCAAGCGACTCCGGACGGCCGGCAGCGCCCCGGAGGAGATCCCCTGCGTTACGCAGTACCAGGAGGGCATTCACTCCGTCCGCGTCCGCTTCGACAGCGAGGATCCGAACCCGGACTTCATGGACAGGTACTTCTACTTCGCCTTCGAGGCGCCCGAGCACGAGGGCACGCCCGTCGTGCGGATGATCCACACGCGGAACGCCGACGCGACGCCCTGCATCGTGAACCGCCCCGACAACTGGGCTAAACTGACCTTCGCCCAGAAGTTCCACTACTACGACCTGCCGATGAAGTGGAGTGCGCATAACTACCACACCCGCCACGACAGAGATCACAGCCACGACTGCGCCTTCCACGAGCACCTCGCGGACAAACGCCAGCTGAAGCCCTTTGGCGCCAACACGACGACGCGCAGCGAGCCGCTGGAGTTTTCTCTCGACGACGTCGTCATCTTCGAGACAGCCGCCTCGCACGACCAGAACATCCAGGACGCGAACCAGCGGGGCATCGCCAAGGCGCTCTGCGACGGCCGGGCGAATCCCGGCTCGCGGGTCAAGGTGCTTGTCGTCGACACCGCGAACCACACCCTCCGCCTGTGGACCAAGCCCTCCGAGGACAACACCTCGCTGCGGACGCCGCGGCTGGCGGCTCCGGCCTCGCCGTCCCGCGGCGCCAACATCACGACAGCCCGCGACGAGCGCATCCGTTTCGAGCGGAACCTGGTCAGCGGCATGGCGCCCAACGCGCGGATCATCCACTTCCGCAACGACTTCTTCGTCATCGGCCGGGAGCGGACCACCGACCAGCCGGCCAACTGGATGGACCTGGCGCACCGGCCGGTGGTGGGGGCGCGGAAGGCGGTGAAGCTGGACGCCGCCTTCACCTGGGACCGGAACGTCTCGGACAACGAGTACGGCTACACCGGCGACTACGGGCTGCGCTACTTCCACCATCTGGACATCGAGGGGACCCACCCCTTGTCCTTCCTGGTGATCGAGGTTGCCTGGAACGTGATGCTCGACACGCGCGGGGCGCAGGATCGGACGGCCTGGTCCGCCGTCGCCGCCAACCCGGACCTGGACGACATCTCGAACTTCGTCAACCAGGCGCCCTACAACGCCATGGCGCGTTGGAACTCAAAGCGCTTCCACTACGACGAGGACATCGATCCGGCCGCGGACGACTCCCTGCGCATCAAGCCATTCTACTTCTTCGACGAGCGTGAGACCTTCGAGATCCCGCTGGCGGACCATCCCAAGAACAAGGACTTCGTCAGCAGTACTCTCTCGACGGCGCAAAGGCTGGTGCATCTGCAGCAGGTCTACAACGACGGGAAGTTCCGGACTGCCCAGGAGAGTGCCTTCGGCGGGTCTGTGCGCTGGGTGTGTTTTCTGGTTCCCGAGGCGACGGGCTCGTGGGCCTGGTCGGTGCGGGACGGCGCGACGGCCCATTCGGCCATGTTGCTGCGCAAGTCGACCTACCAGGCCGCCAATGCCGGCTGGAAATACGAGACGGGAGGTGGCTATTCGGAGGACGGCGACAGCTACGACTGCTTCGTCATGGCCCACGAGCTGGGCCATGCCACCAGCCTGCAGGACGAGTACATCAAGAAGGGAGGCGTCGACCTCGGCGGAGACAAGCGTAACTACAACGCCTTCTCCACGCACCTGGCGCAGTACAGCATGGACCCGAACAACGAAGCAGCCATCATGTTCCACAACGGCGTCACGCGGAGCCGCCACTGCTGGTATCACCTGCACTACCTGAACGCCCAGTGCCCGCCGCCCACGGCCGCGGGGGACCACCCGCTGAAGGGGAAGAAGTTCATCATCCGCTTCGTGCGGGGCGGAAAGGACCAGACCTTCAAGCGCGCCACTGGCTGGACGCCCTGGACGGGCGCCGCGGCGCCCGCGGGCACGCCGCAGATCCAGGGCGATCTTCGCGAGCCGATGGTGCGGGATGCCCAGTACCGGCTGCCAAACTGGGTGACCGTGTCCACGACCCCGGATCTGACCACCCTGGACGCCGCGCTGCGGGCCAAGGTGCGCCACGAAGCGACGGATCGGTTCCTGTTCTGGACCGACAGCGGCGCGATGACCGACGACGAGCGCGACGACCTGCGCGACCTCTTCGCCGGGGCGGCCGACAAGAGCGCGGTCAACCGGCTGCAGCGGAAGTCGCGCTCCCAGCGCCGGCTCCACCTGGCGCTCTACGACACGGCCGAGGACGAATCGTCCCACGGCGAGGCGGGCTCGAAGGGCTGCTTCACGAAGAACCAGCCCACGCACCGCCACCACGGAGTCCTGCTCGTGCGCGTGATGATCGGCGCCGCAATGGGTGCGCCGGCCATGGCCGCGGCCGACGCCCACGACCGGCTGGGCCTGATCCGGAAGTTCTGGGACGACCTCGGTCAGAAGTATCGCCTCGTCGGCGGACCGGCCGGGATGGACGACCTGTACGTCCACTTCCTGTCCGGATTCCAGGAGGGCCACGGCGGCGGCGATTGGAACCACGCTCTGAGCTTCATCACCGACTACGCGGTGACCGTGTCGACGGCGCCGGACTTGACCACTCTGTCCGTCGGCCTGCAGGCGGACATCAGCTACAACAACGCGTCTCGGAAGGTGTCGTACACGGGCACGGGCGCCCTGAGCGACGCCCACCGGAATGAGCTGCGCGGCCTGTTCACCGGCGCCGCGGACAAGCGGGCGATGGACGAGCTCTGCGATAAGACGCTCCTGATCAGCGCGGACGGGCGGCTCGACGTCGCCGAGTCCGTCAGGGCCGACGAACTGAAGGCCCACTTCCTGAACATGGACGCCGGGGTCAGCGAGGAAGCGGCGCTGAAGTTCCTGGAGATTTGGGTCAACGACAAGATGCGATCCGACGGCACCACGCCGGCGACCTACAGCCTGCAGAGGATCACGCCGTAGCCTGGGCAGGCCCGGGACGCCCAGAGGCGGCCGGGGCGGACCGCGCGCGGTCCGGAGCGGCGCAGAAATGCAGGAGAAATCCATGAGAGGCGCGCGAATCCTGTCCCTGGCGGTCCTGCTCCTGGCGTCCTGGCCCCTCCTGAGCGGATGCCGGGGCGGATCCGAAAGAGATCGGAGAACGTTGGAGAATGCGGAGGATATGATGACTGGTCCGACGATCCTCAACGGTCGCATGTACGCCGACCAGCGCCACAGCTCCTTCCTGCCGGTGGCCGGCCACCCGGCGGGAGACGTCGTCTGGAGCGCATCGGCCCCCGCGGCCGCGGGTCGGCGGCCGCGCTGTCTGGGCCTACGCGGGGACCTCCTGGTGGTCTGCTACGGCGACCTGTTGGTCGCCGTAGACCGTGCGGGCGGGGATGTGCGCTGGACCCATCCTCTGTACGGCAACCACCTCTTCGCGCTGGAGGAGGACGGCATCCTGACCCTCGACCACGCCGGCTACTGCGTCATGCTGGACGATGCGGGCCAGGCCGCGCAGAAGGTGCACCTGGCGTCCGTCTCCCCGGACGTGGTTCTGCACGCCTACCTGCGGCAGGACAAGCTGGTCGTCTACTGCCTGGAGGAGCGGGAGGAGCCGGTGAGCACGCCGGAGGACAACCCCGTCCCCGCGGTCTCCCGCTTCATCCGCTACCTGCCCGACCGCATGAAGACCTTGTCGGCGCTTCGCTTCCCGGTCCGGCTGCGGGGCGTCGCCCTGTCCGACGACGGGGGGCGGGCCGCCGTCGCGACGGAGGATCGGCTCTTTCTCTTCCGGGGGGAAGAGACGGAGGAGAAGGGCGTGGTCGAGGTGGTCACTCCGGCCGTCGTCTCGCTGGCCATGACCCCCGACGGGCAGGCGCTGCTGGTGGACGCCGAGCAGAAGACACCCCGCCTGAGCCAGTTCGCTGCAGACGGCAACGTGGCCTGGGAACTGGACCTCGGCAAGGGCGATGCCTCGGCCCAGCCGCCGGCCTCGACGCCGGACGGTACGGTCTACGTGGTCGTCGGCAACAGGCTCCAGCAGGTGCGCAGCGGCGCCGCGGTCTGGTCCTACACGCTCCCCGGCAGCGTCCCCGACGTCGCCGTCAGCGTCCTGGCCGACGGCTCGGTCCTCGCGGGGTGCGGCCACGTCTTGGTGCACGTCTCGGCGGACGGCCAGGAGATCCTGACGAAGTGGCTGGAATCGGCCATCTTGACCAGGATGATCATGGACGAAGACGGCAGGATATACTACGGGGGCATTGACGGCATTCACTGCCTCGAATAGAGTGCCTTGGTGAGGGCAGATCTCCTAACCGAAATGTTTGCAGCAATATGAACAGGTTCAACGGCACCTTCAGGATCGCGCTCCCGGACGCTTGAAAGGACCAGTTGGTCCACTTCATCCTGGGTCCGGAGGCGGGCGGGCACCAGCACATCCTCTTCATCCAGGTCAACGCGCGGCCCAACAGCACGGACATCGAGGACTATGCCGAGGGGCGCATCGCGCATTCCCTGGACAGCCATCCCGGCGCCGAGCTGCTGAGCCGCAGAACGAGGCAGCGGCCCGACGGTGCCTCCGTCTGCGGGGCCGTGTACGAGTGGGCGCCGGCCGAGGGCAAGGTGGTGTTCCAGAAGCTCGTCTTCGTGATGCACGAGGGCACGACCTGCAACTTCAGCGCCGCCTTCTCGAAGCAGACCATGGAGACCCTGGGCGCCGCGGTGGACGGGATGATCGCCAGCCTCGCGCCCCGACCCCGGACCTGAGACGAGGGCCGGCCATGCCGCAGCGCCACAGCAAGAGCACCGACTCGAAGCACGAGGTCAAGCTCACGTCGCGCCTGATCGCGGCCCTCGGACCTGTCCCGGCGAGTGGGTTGTTGGCAGGCGTCCCTCCAGATCCTGACCGAGTTCGTGAGCAACGGCGCGCCCATCAAGATCACAGGCGTACCGAGGGCGGGAAGGATCTCGACCAAGTCTCGGACGTGATTCGGCAGAACCGCCACGACGACGTGCTCGACCTGCCCGAGGGCCTGGAGATGGGCGACAAGGCCTACGTTCAGGTCGAGCTCGCCAAGAACGGGTGTCCCTCGCCACAACGTGATCCACTGGTGGGGAAGAGCTCGCAGAAGGGCGGCGAAGATCTGGACAGCCCAAGCGGTCATAGAGCTGCCTCGGCCCGGATCCACCGCCTGAAGAAGGAAAAGCCTCGTTGGGTCCTAAGAGATCAGGTAGATAGGAAGGTGATAGCAAGACCTACCATCACCAACGAGCAGAATCCATGGTGCCACAGAAGGTGCTTCCGTTCCGGATGGTTTCCGGCGCCTCCCTGCCGGGTCTGACCGCCCTGGGCGGCCTGCCGCTGTACCTGGAGTTGGCCCACGTGGTCCGCCTGCGCGACTCGATCGACAAGCATGTTCATGCTCGTCGCAGGCGCCAATGATGAACCGATGACTGAATAGCTTCGCCTGATTCTGCATCAAGTCCTGATCGGCGTGAAGCAGGAACCATAGAACACCTGGAAGTGAGCGCTGAGGTACTTGTAGACGTTGTTCATCAGGGCTTTGAGGTCGGGGGAGCGATGATTACGAGTGACGCTGGCGTGCAGGTCTCTCCAGACCCTCTCGATCTTGTTGTGGTCCGGGCAGTAGGGCAGCAAGAAGGGCAGCTGGGTCTTGGGCATGGCGCGCAGCGCAGTCAGGACCAGTCGACTCTTGTGGATCACGTAGTTGTCGAGGATCACGTGGATCCGGCGGACCCACGGGTAGGCTTGGAGGAGCGCGCGCAAGAGGTTGAGGAACAGCCAACTGACCTTGCGATCACCCGAGACGCAGACCATCCGCTGACGCAAGGGATCATAGGCTCCCGCGACGTAGTGTTTGGCGTTCTGGCCGGGGGTGAGCAGGCGGCGCTGGTAGCCACGCGGCATCCAGTCGCGACCGATGCGGGCGTTCAGATGGATATCGACTTCGTCGGCATAGACGACGACCTCGCGGGCGGCGGGATGTCGGGCCAAGCGGTGCAGCTTGCGCAGCCGGCGCTTGCGGCGGGCGGCCTTCCAGGGGCAGGCCACGACGGGCCTGGGCAGACCCCAGCGTACGCCCATGGTCTTCAGAATCTTCCAGAGGTGGCCGACAGAGAGCTGAACCTGTAGGGCGTCGGCAATGACGCGGGCCAGGATCTCCAGGGTCCAGCTTTGGCGCTGGCAGCCGTAGTCTGGCTGGGAGTTGTAGAGGATCGCTTCAATGGCTTGGCGCAAGTCGTCGTCCAGCTTGGGCGTGCCGTTGTCGCAGCGTCCGTCGAGCAAACCTGCTTCCCCCAGGCAGCGGAATCGCTGTACGATGCGCCAGCCGGTGGAGGGGACGCAGCCCAGCTGAAGTGCTGCGGCCCGACAGCTTTGGCCTTGGCTGACCTTCAGGACAATGCGACAGCGGATGCGGACATCCGCGTTGCGGGTCTTACGATCGAGGCCCAGGATGCGCCGCTGGGCGGCGCGGCCGAGTGGCAACAGACGAGCGCGCACAAAGAGACCTCCCTATTGCTCTCCCCGTCTGGGGAGGGTTGTGTTGACAAGGGAGGTCTCTTTCTATTCCGGCGGCCCGTCAAGGAAGATCTATCAAAGCGCGGTTATTCCGAATCAGGCGAAGCTACTTGGATCGTGTTGTTGCTGATGCTGACGCAGTTGGCTGGTGGGGAGAGTGTGGACGATCTGCGCGTGCGGCAGGACGACGAGGGCCTCGGTCGGTTGCTGCGCCAAGTGGAGTGTCACGGCGTTTTCCGGCGGGAGCGCCGGGCGCGGGAGCGGCGGTGGCGCAAGAGCCGGCACCGGAGTGTGCCGTCGCCCACCGCGACGTTTTGCTACTTGACGGAGTTTCACTATCCGGAGCAGAAGAAGTTGCGCGAGGCGCACAAGGCCCTCATTCCGACGCCGAAGCCGACCTTGCAAGGGTTGGCGGCGGTGAACCGGGAGATGGTGGGGTTCGTGCAGCGGTGTGCGGCACAGGAACAGGCCACGCTGGACGCCGATGCCACCTTGGTGGCGGGCGAGAAGCGGGAGGCGCTGTGTTGTTACCGGGGCTTCAAGGGGTATCAACCGCTGAACGTGTATTGGGTCGAGCAGGGTTTGGTCATGCACTCGGAGTTCCGGGACGGCAACGCGTCGGCCGGCTATGAGATCCTGCGGGTGCTCGCCGAGGCGTTGGCGGGATTGCCGCAGGGTGTGCGGCGCGTGTATCTGCAATCGGATAAGGTTGGTTACAACCACCGGTTGTTGCGCTACCGCGTCCAGCAGGATCTGCCGTTTCCGGTCAAGGAGTTTGGTGCACAGGGGGCGCTACAAGGTGTTCGGGATCGCGACGAACCGCGCGATCGATGGTGAGGAGTTGATTGGGTGGTATCGCGAGCGGTGCGGGACGAGCGAAGGCATCCACAGGGAGATGAAGCATGGCTTGGCCGGCGGCAAACTGCCCTCGGGGTCGTTCGGTGCCAACGCGGCCTGGTGGGCGATCATGGTGTTGGCGCTGAACTTGAACACGGCGCTAAAGCGGTTGGTCTTGGGGGGCGAGTGGGTGACGAAGCGGCTGAAGGCGATCCGTTACGCCATCAGCCACCTGCCGGGGCGGGTAGTGCGTCACGCGCGGTGTTGGTGGCTGCGGCTCAGCGCTGGCCACCCCTCGATGGAACTCGTGTTGGCCGCCCGGGAGCGCATAGGTCTGCTGGCGCGCAGTTGACCGGGCTGAGCGGAGTGTCCCGGGAGGGTACTGCGGAGACGACCACAAGTTCGCGAGTAGCGACCTCGGGCGAGGTGCATTCGCCGGGGCGCTCCAATTGCCCGTGGGGTGTGAACTTGGGCGATAGAGCCTCGGAGAGCTGCTGCTCATGGGAGGTCTGCAGAAAACAGCCCTTCGGTGAGCACCCTCCGACATCGCTCGAATCGGAGGCGCTGGATTCTAGGCACCGCTCTCCCGTTGCCGCCCCCCGCGACAGGGTGCTACCCTGATAGCTAGTAAGACTGCGGCCTGGTCCCCCTGCCGGGTCCAGCGCAAGGTTGATGACCGTCTACGGACCTTCGTGAAGCCATCGGAAGGGACGGACGCAGTTCCACCCGCCCTCGGTCAGGCGAGAAGGTGCACCCATGAAAACCATCCTCCGCAAGATCGACCTGGAAATTGAGCTGCAGCTCTCCCCCGACCCGGGCAACCCCGACCGGCGTCTTTCGGGACCGGTGCGGACCCAGCTTACGGAGACGCTGGCTCCCTACTTGCGTGCCCCCGAGAATCGGTCGCTGGTCCGGAGCCTCTTGGAAGTCCTCCAGCTGGCCGAGGGCGACATCACTCACCTTCCCACCGACACGTACGAGCTGCGCGAGGCCCTGATCGCGCGGATCGAGACCGGGCGCATCCTGTTTTCACCCCCCCAGCCCTGTACGGCCGCCATGGTCTCGACCGGCATCTCCTCGAGCGCGCTGGCGGGGGACACGGCCACGGTTGCCGATCCCAGCAGGCTCGGCGCGACCGAGGGCGAGGGCGCGGACACCAACACAGGGGCGACGACTGGCGCCCCCGCCGGCGCGGCGACCGCTGACCAGGCCGAAGCGGGCGCCGGCGCAGGCGCCACCGAGGGTGAGGGCAAGAAGTCCGACACCTGCCGCGTCGACGGCTTCACCCTCTCCGGAGCGGACCCCGAACGCGAGTACAAGCTCGAGGTGCCGGGGAAAATCCCTGCCGGGGAGAAGCCCCGGTTCCAAGTCGTCGGTGGCGCGAAGAAGGGCGGCGAGATCAAGGTCACGACCAAGATCGGGGCCGGACCGTGCGAAAGGCACGCCAACCGTCTCATCTCCGTGCCCGGTCTCGAACCCGCGCTGCCCGATGCGGGTGGGTCCTTCCATCTCCCATGCCACAAGGACTACGCTCTTGAGCAGAACATCCGCAAGATCATCTGGCCTTATAAGGCTAAGCCTAAGGAATCTCGCGTCAAGCTCTCCGCCTGCCAGACCACCAAGCCGGCCGAGGTCACGATCGAGGTCTTCCCCGACCTGCATTGGGAGGCCGGCATCAGCGCGGGGTATTCGACTCAGGCGGAGCGCAAGGCGGGCCAGCGGCGCAAGACCAAGGTGGATTCCAGTTTCACTGTCGAAGGGGAGATCTCCGTCGAGAGCGACCAACACAAGAAAAGCCTTAAGGCAAGCTACGAGCAAGAAATCAACACCGCGCTCCAGCTCTTGAATGACACCAAGGGCATGGTGGAATACGTCGCCGATTGCATTGACTACATCGGCGGCGTCGAGCTGGAGTTCACCTGGCCCACGTTCGTGCTGAAGGGGAGCTGGGGGTACGAAGAACAGGACGATGGCCCCCTTGTTGAGTACAAGTATGATGTGACAGTCGGCTTCTCACCGCTGATCGGCATCATGGGGCGCGTCGACATCCTGGACATTCTCTGCCACATTGTGCCTGCCCTCGGAACCTTTATTGCCAAGGTCAAGCGGCGCATCGCCAAGGGAATCGGCAACGAGGTGATCGGCGCCAAGGGGGTCATGGCCATCTGGCTTTCTGCCGAAGCCACAATCGAGGGAACGCTTTCGGTGACGGGTGTCGACATGAAGCGCGAACCGGTCGAGGGGAAGATTGGCGGAGAACTCGAGCTGATGATCAAGCCCGAGGTTTCTGTCGAGCTCCACATTGTCATCATCAACTTCTGCGCGGGCATTGAGGGATATGCAAAGACGGTGCTGAGCGGCGAGTTGACCGGCGCGTTCGAAGAGAAGGGGCTCTATATCGACGGCGAGTTCGCCTGGTCGGGCATTGTGCTCGGCTGGCGCGCTTACTACCACGTAGGAGCGGAGATCCAACACGAGGGACTGCGGAAGAAGGGCAAGGGGAAGACCGAACGAACTGGAGCTCTTGAGGGCGGAGAA
Source organism: uncultured bacterium (assembly GCA_964603725.1). Classification (GTDB taxonomy): domain Bacteria; phylum Eisenbacteria; class RBG-16-71-46; order CAIMUX01; family WJJG01; genus CAZDKK01. The sequence continues at coordinate 69,117 of CAZRWW010000010.1, read as the reverse complement.
GAGTACGGGAATGAGGTCAAGATCGTGGAAGGGAAGAAGTTCCCATTCCGTAAGCAGCCTGTTCTGCAGAAGGGGTAGTGTCCGAGCCGCCGCTGTGCTCATACTTGCGGCAGCAGCAGGCCTGGCAAGCCAGGCGACCTTGGAAAGGATGCCCATGGATCTGCGAGAACCGTATTACACGCTGAGTATCACGGCGGGCGGCCGCCCGTGGGACATTCGGGTCAATGACGGACCGGTTCTGGCCGACGACATTGGCCGCGGCACCGTCTCGACCGAGATGCCGATCAATCGCTGGCTTGCCGATGGACTGAACGAGATCTCCGTCCGCCTGACGCTCGGGGACGGCCCCACCCCGGGAGAAGTCCGGCTGGAGGTGTTTGTCCGCGAGCACGCCCTGCCGCCGGACACAAAGACGAGCCTCCTGCGCATGCAAGTCAAGACGCCGCCGCCGGGATCCCCCCCGCCGCCAGGTTCTCCGTCCCCCTCCTCCGGCGGGCCTGAAGTACCCACGCCAGGTGGCGCACTTAGCTTCGAAGTCGAGGGCGAGCACACGCTGCTCGGGAGGCAGAGCTTCCCCGCCAGCATGCCTCTCCCACCCTGGTCCTGGATGGCTCTGCCACCTGAGCCCATCACCGACGCCGATCGCGTGGCGTTGACCGGAGAGGTCAAGAGATTCTGGAATGTCCTGCAGAGCGAAGACATGGATGCCCTGAAGCGGTCGCTAGCAGCACGGAACGCGGATCTGCAGCGGGCGCACTACATGACCCCGCAGGCCTTTGAGCAGGAGACCCTGGGGCAGTTCAAGTATCTGTGGGAAGACGACGAGTGGCACCTGGCCGATCTCGACACCTCCGACCTCGAGTTCAGGCCCTTTGGCGGTGGCCGTCTCTACCAGCCGATCGACTCCGTCACCAACAGGTCGGTCGTCTACTTCGCCGACCAGGCCGAGGAAGAGGCCAACTACATCAGCTTCATCTTCTGCCGCGATGGGCGGGGGGGGTGGACGATCATCCGCTGAGGATCACGTGAAGCGGATAGCGCGATGGTTCACTCGGCCGGCAAGGGTGTGATCAGCCTGACTTTCGAGCCGCAGGTCGGCCAGGAATCTGAGTGAGCGTTTCCCTCACGACCCATGGTGCGCGCGCGCAGTCCGCGGGCCGATGGCAATGGGCGCCCCCGGTGCGGGAGTCAGCGCGAGATGCCGTTGGGCACACGAGATCCGACCAACCATGTGTTCCGCACAATCTCGTCGCTGACGGAGGCGGCGACCACGTATCTTCGTTCCTTCGCGAGAAGGGGCGGATCTGGCTGCAAGGCCAACGCATGTCTGTCGTTACGCAGCACGGTCTGGCCACTCTCAGATTGGAAAGAAGCGATCCAGACACTCGAACTTGGCCCCGAAGCACCCTGCTAGCGGCAGAACTGCATTCGATCATGGGCTTGCAGGTCCGACAACTCCATGACGGCTCGGGTAGCTTTGGCGTATGCTCCCCTCTGAGCGGACTGCGATGCCGATCGAGGGCACGTGTTGTCGCCCGGAGGGGGTGTGGACAGCATAGGTGCGGCTCTACTTCTGTTGGTCGCTGCCGGGCTCATCGCGGGGGTCGTCGTGCGACTGACGGCGCGTCCGCGCCGCGCGCTATCGCCCTATACCCGTCTCGCCGATGACCGGCCCTCTGCCGCCGGCCCCCCGGGCTCGCCGCCCACCTCCGGCGCGGCCACCGGAGCCGCGCCGCCCGCCCCCGGCACCGGCGACGTCACGCCCGGCCCGCCCGGCGACGTCACGCCCGGCCCGCCCGGCGAAGCCGAGCAGCCCCTCGACGCGCTCCTGGCGGAGCTCATTCCCCTCTGGAACGTCTCGCTGCGTCCGAGCGATCTACTGACGAATGCCCTCTTCGAGCGCGCGGTCGCCCGCATGACGGCCGAGCATGACACTACCGAGGGGTTGCTGAGCTTCCTCATCTCCGACAACCCCCTGGCGATCCTCGTGGCGCTGGAAGCGTTGTCGCGCCGGGACCCGGGATCGGTCCCCACCCGTTCGCTGCTCAGCGCTCTCGATCGCCACAGCAGTTGGATCGCCTACTTCGCCCTGCGGGCGATCGCGCGGCACACCGCCGCTGGCGACCAGGTCGTCGGCACCGTCCTGGCGCGCGTCCCCGAGCTGTGGCTGTCGCCGGCACAAGTCTTCGTCGAGGACTTCATCCGCGAGCGCCTCGGTGCCGGCGAGAAGCCCACTCTGGCGCCTCTGTTGAACACGCTCGACGAGATGCAGCTTCAACCCCTGCGCCGACTCTTGTTCCAGTTGGATGACCAGCTCATCGGAGCCCTCCGCGAGGAAGTGCTCACCCACATCGAACGCCTCAGGCGGGAATCCGAGCTGGCCGTGCCGGAGAGGCCGCCCGACCAGCCCGCGAGCGGCGGAGTCGGCCAACCGTGGCGCGCGGAGGTCGATCCGCGGATCGACGCGATCGTGGAGCACCCGGCCCTCATGGAGACGGTCGACCGTATCGAGGCCGCCCTGGAACGGGACGCCCCGCCGTCTTTCGTGCTCGTGGGCGAAGCGGGGACAGGCAAGACCACCGTCATGCGCCTGCTGAGCCGGCGATTGCTGCCGAAGGGCTGGACGATCATCGAAGCTCAGCACATGGACCTCATCGCCGGCCAGAAGTACATCGGCCAGTTCGAAGAACGCTTCGAAGGGCTGCTCAAGCGGCTGGCAGCCAAGCCGCGCCAGCTCTGGTACGCGCCGAACATCCACGAGCTCGTCTGGACCGGGCAACATGACAAGAGCGATACCGGGGCGCTGGATCTCCTTCTGCCGCACCTCGAAGCGCGGCAGGTGGTGGTGATCGGGGAGACCGATCCCGAAGGCTACGAGCGCATTCTGCGCGCGCGGCCGCGGTATCGTGGCGCGCTGCAAGCCGAGCGCCTCGCGCCGCCGGACCCCGCGACCACGCTCGACCTCGCCTGCCGGTGGGCGCAAGCTGCGGGCACGAACGCCGGCGCCGCGCCAGTCTCGCCCGACACGGTGTGCGAGGCCGTGCACTTGGCCGAGCAGTTCCTGGCCGATCGCGCCGCGCCCGGCCACGTGCTCGACTTGCTCAAGACCACCTGCGCGAGGCTCGCCAGCGAAACAGGACGCGAAGGCCGGACCGGCCCCGGACGGGAGGTGCCCGCGATCGGCCCCAGACGGGAGGTGCCCGCGATCGGCCGCGACGACCTCATGACCACCGTGAGTCAGCTGACGGGCTTGCCCGCCGTGGTCCTGGACGACCGACAGCAGCTCGATCTGGCGCGGTTGCGATCGCACTTCGAGTCGCGCGTCATGGGGCAGCCCGAGGCCATCGACTGCCTGGTGGATCGCGTGGCGATGATCAAGGCCGGACTCACCGATCCGACGCGCCCGCTGGGGGTCTTCCTGTTCGCCGGCCCGACCGGCACGGGCAAGACCGAAATCGCCAAGGTGCTCACCGAGTTCCTGTTCAGCCGGCCGGAGCGGATGATCCGCATCGACATGAGCGAGCTGCAAACGTCCGGGTCCCTGACCCGCCTGTTCGGGGGGCGTGCCGCCGGGGAAGCCAAGGGCTCCCTGGTGGAGCGCATTCGCGAGCAGCCCTTCGCGGTCGTCTTGCTGGACGAGTTCGAGAAGGCCAACGAGCAGGTGTGGCACATGTTCCTGCAGGTCTTCGACGACGGTCGCTTGACCGACGATCGCGGCCTGACCGTCAACCTGCGGCACGCGATCATCATCATGACCGCCAACATCGGCGCGGCGATGTCCGGCGCGGCCCGCCTGGGATTCACCCGCGAGGATGAGCAGTTTCGCCCGGAGGCCATCGAGCGCGCGATCGGCGAGACGTTTCGCCGGGAGTTCCTCAATCGCATCGATCAGGTGATCATCTTCCGGCCGCTCAGCCGCGAGACGATGCGCGCCATCCTGCGCAAGGAACTGCGAGCGATCAGCCGGTTGCGGGGCTTGCGCTGGCGCGATTGGGCAATCGAGTGGGACGATGACGCCATCGAGTTCTTGCTGGAGAAGGGTTTCACACCGGACCTGGGTGCGCGCCCGCTGCGGCGGGCCATCGAACGTCACCTGCTGGCGCCGCTGGCGACGGTGATCGCCAAGTGCCAGGCGCCCGCCGGCGACCAGTTTCTCTTCGTGCGCGCCGCCGGCGGGGGATTGCAGGTCGAGTTTGTCGATCCCGACGCGCCGGAGCACGCGCCGGCCGCCGCCGGGGGTCGCCACGCGGGCGGGGCGGTGGAGCGACCGCCATTGGGCGCGATCGTGCTCGATCCGCGGGGCACCGCGACCGAGGCCGAGGCGCTGCAGCTGCACCACGATCGCCTGCGCGCCCTGGTGGAGGCCGAGTCCTGGCGGGCGGCCAAGCAGGCTGCCCTCGCGCGGACGGCGGAGCGCGACTTCTGGACTTCGCTCGATCGCTTTGAGATCTTGGGCAGCGCTGAGTACCAGGATCGGATCGAGCGCGTCCTGGAGAGCGCGGGCTCCCTGCTCACGCGGCTGGTTTCCTCGGCCGCGGGGCAGCGCGAGCACTTGCCGCGCAAGCTCATCGGCGACATCGCGCAGAAACTCTACCTGATCGATGCCGCCTGCGCCGACGTGCACGCGGGGCGACCTCGCGAGGCGTTTCTGAGCCTGGAGTGCGTCGCTTGCGCGGCGCGTGACACCGGCGGCGATCAGCGGCCAAGCTGGGGCCAGACGCTGGGAATGATGTACCAGGCCTGGGCGCAGAAGCGCGGCATGAACTGCACGGTGCTGGATGAGAGCGAGGATCCCCGCGCCGGAGACTATCGGCTGCTCCTCGCCGTCGCCGGCCTGGGCGCCTACGGGCTCCTCGCCGGTGAGACCGGGCTGCACGTCGCGGAATACCCGCGCGGCGGCGGCAAGGGGACCGACCGCGAGCGCGCGCACGTGACGGTGGTGCCGCAGCCGATCGAGCCGCCGGCGGGCAACACGCGGGCGGCGCGGCTCCGGGCCCTGCGCGGCCAAGCGCGGGCGGCCCTGGCGGCGCTCGGCCCATCCGACCTGCGCATCGTCCGCAGCTATCGCCTGGGCGCAGCGCCGATCGTCCGTGACAGCGCGCGCGGCTGGCGCACCGGCCGGCTCGACCATGTGCTGGCGGGCAACTTCGATCTCATGGCTTCCGTCGGTGAGGCCGTCGATCGACAAGGCGCCTGAGCCGCCAAAGGGAGAGCGGTCCGTGCCGCACCTGGAAGTCCGCCTGCTGGGTCCCCCCCGTGTGCAAGCCTCGGGCCGCCCGCTGCCGATACGACGCCGCCGGGCGCTCGCCCTGGCAGCTTACCTGGCCGCGACCCGCACACCCCACACGCGCGACGCGCTGGCGGCGATGTTCTGGCCTGACAGCGGCCGGGAAGACGCTCTGGCCCAACTGCGCAATCATCTCTGGGTGCTCCGCCGGTCGGGTTTCGACCCGTGGTTGGCGGTCGAGGGCGAGATGGTCGAGCTGCGGCCGGGCGAAGGCCTGTGGGTCGACGTGCGGGAGCATCGCCGGTTGCTCAAGTCCGCCGGCCTGGGTTCCGGCGGCGACACTCCGCCGGGCGCCCGGGCGGAGCCGATCCTCAGCGAAGCGGCAGCTCTCTACCAGGGACACTTCCTGGCCGGATTCACGCTCGCCGGCAGCTTCCCCTTCGAGGAGTGGCAACTGCGCGAAGAGGAGGCGCTGAAAGCCGCCCAGGAAAGCGCGCTCGACGCCTTGATCCGCCTGCGCGAGCGGCGCGGCGACCTGGACGGCGCGCTGTCGTGCGCTCGCCAGCGCGCGGACCTCGATCCCCTCGACGAGCGGGCCCTGCGCACGCTCATGGCGCTTCTGGCGCGCATGGGCCGGCGCACCGAGGCGCTGCGCCTGTACGACCGCTTCAGGAAGCTGATCGCGCGCGAGCTCGAGGTGGCGCCCTGCAGCGAGACGGTGCGGCTGCGCAACGAGATCCTGGCGCGCGATCCCGGACAGCCGAGCTCGCCGCCGATGGCCACGCCGACGGCGACAGCGACGTCGCGGCTCATCCTCCCGGAGCCGTCGACGCCCTTCGTCGGGCGCGAGCAGGAGCTGGAGGCGATCGCGGGACTGCTCAGCGAGCCGGACCTGCGACTCCTCACCCTGACCGGCCCTGGCGGCTGCGGCAAGACGCGCCTGGCGCTCGAGGCCGGGCGCCGGCTGAGCGGGCTGTTCCCGGACGGCGTCGTCTTCATCCCCCTGGTCTCCGTGGACGCGGGACATCTGCTCCCCGCCGCTCTGGCCGAAGGCCTGGCTCTCCCGCTCGGGACGCGCGCTCGCGAACCCGCGCCTCCGGGCTCCACGTCGTCGGGGTCATGCCGGGACCTGATCGAGTTCCTGCGCGGCAAGCGCATGCTGCTCATCCTGGACAATCTCGAACAGGTCGCGCGCGACCTGGGGCCACTGCGAGAGATCCTGGCGGGGACGCGGGGCTGCGTCGTGCTGGCGACCTCACGGTCGCGGCTGCGATTGGCGGGCGAGCACGTCCTGGAGGTGGAGGGCCTGCCCTGGCCTGAGCGCAAGGTGGCTCCGGGCGAGGTCGCGGACTGCGCCTCCGTCCGCCTGCTGCTTCAGGCGATCCGCCGCGCGCGTTCCTCCTTCAAGCCCTCGGCCGCGGACCTGTCGGCCGCCGCGCAGATCAGCCGCCGGCTGCGGGGACATCCCCTGGGTCTCGAGCTGTCGGCCACGTGGGCGCACAGCCTGAGCGTGCCCGAGATCGCCGGCCGATTGGCGCAGAGTCTCGACGTGGAGGCGGCGCCGCAGGCCGACGTCCCGGAGCGCCATCGCAGTCTGCGCGCGGTGTTCGAGCAGTCCTGGGCGATGCTCTCGCGCGAGGAGCGCGCGGCCTTCGGGCACCTGTGCATCCTCACCGGGGTCTTCGATCGCGAAGCGGCCCAGGCCATCGGCCAGACGACCCTGGCAACCTTCACCGCGCTCATCGAGCAGTCGTTCCTGCAGCGCACGCGCGACCAGCGCTTCGAGATCCTGGAGGCCCTCCGGCAGTTCGGTCGCGCGAAGCTCGGCGCGAGCAAGCGCGAGGAGGCCGCGGCCCGTGACCGCGCCGCGCGTCACTACCTGGGCAAGGTCGTCGCCGCGCGCGCCGCGCTCGAGGGGACCGGCCAGAAGCGGGCGCTCCACGCTCTGGCCCAGGATCGCCACAACCTGCGTCAGGCCTGGACCCATGCGGCCGAGCGCGGTTGGCTCACCGAGATGTCGCCGGCCGTCAGACCGCTCTTCCTCTTCTACGACATGAGCAGCCGCGCGGTGGAGGGGGCCGAGGCCATGGCACTCGCGCTGCCCCATCTGCAAAGACGCGCTCGCAGCGGCGCGGCGATCCGACTCCTCGCCTTGTCTCGCACCGCGCGCGGTTGGTTTCTGCGCTACGAGAACCCAGCGCTGTGCCGCCAGCTCGCCCGCCAGGGGCGGCGAGATCTGCGCGTCGCCGGCCGGCCGGATGAGCGCGCCTTCGCCGAGGGAGTGGCCGCGATCCTCGGTCTCACTTCCCGGCGCACCGAGTCGGTGCTGCGGGAGGGCGCCCGTGACTGCGAGCGCGCCCATGACCTCTGGTGCGCGGGGCTATTGTGGGAGGTGTTGGCCTACCACCTGCGCGCCAGCCGGCCGGAGGAAGCGCTGCGCGTGCTGCATCGCAGCCTGACGCTGCGACGCCGCTGCCGCGATCGCTGGTCGATCGCGCTGGGGCTGTACGTCCTGGGTCTGCTGCTCGAGGAACGCGGGCATCTGCGCGGGGCCCGCCGCCGCTACGAGGAGAGCCTGACGCTGCGACGCCGGCTCGGCGTGGACCCGGACGGCGCTCTGGATTGCCTCGAAGGCATCACGAGGACGGCCTTGCACACGGGAACGTTGCCGGACGCCCACCGGCACGGCGCGGAAGCGCTGGCCCTTGGTCAACGACTGGGCCAGCGCGGGAAGATCGCGCTGGCCCGCACGCGCCTGGCGCAGATCCACCTGCTGACCGGAGCGCCGGCGGAAGCGCGCCCGCTGATCGAGGCGGCGCTCGCGGTCGCGGAGGAGACCCAGCATGCGTCCTGGTCGCGCCACTTGCACGTGTTGAGCGGCATCCTCGCCCTGGACCTGGATGATCCGCAGGAAGCCCGCTGGTGCCTTGAGCGCGCCATGACGGGCGCCCCCCCTGAGCCGGCGATCGGCGCGGCGGACCCAGACCGGGACCGCTGGCCGCGGGTCTGGTCCTCGGCGTGGCGCGATCTGCTGGCGGCCAGGTTGGCCCTGGCGCGAGCCGACCACGCCGCGTGCCGGCGGGCGCTGGAGCAGGCCCTGCAAGGTGCGCAGGCGGCCCACCACGGGCCGCTGATGGCGCGGATCCAGACCGTCCGGGCGGAGCTGGACAAGCAGGCCAAGGCCTAGGATCAAGGCCTGGGAACGCGCTCATCTGAGACCCGGTTCGCCGCGGCCTGACGCGTCCGGGCCGGCGCGCGGCCTTTTACGGCAGCACGATCTTGCCCACGTCCCGCAGCTCTCCCGCGCGCAGAGCGTAGAGGTACATCCCGCTGCTCAAGCCCTCCACCGGCGCCAGGTGCGTGCCCGCCGGGTAGAGACCCTTGGCGAGCGTGGCAATCCTCCGGCCGCCGATGTCGTAGAGCGCCACCTCGACCTCGCCCGCCTGGGGCACCGCGAACCGGATCGCCGCCGCGCCGGGCCGCGCCGGGTTGCTCGCCGCGGAGCACCACGGCCGCGCCCCTCGAGGGCCATCGCTCTCGCCCACTCCGCTGAGGTACTCCCACTGGATGCCTATGTCCTGGAACGTGGGGCTGAGCGCCGCGTCGGCTGTGGCCAGGGAGACGCGGTACTGGAAGTAGCGGGTGTCGCCGGCGATGTAGTCGGAGAGATCGTCCCCCGAGGAGACCACCTCGACCCATGCGCCCAGATCGGCCGGATCAGCCCCCGCCCGCACTTGTACACCCACGGACGCGCCGAGGGGCGCTGTGCAGTTCCAGGTGATCGGGCCCCAGTCGGGCACGGGGCCTCCGGCGTCGAGGATCGAGGACTCGAGCGTGCCGGCGGAGGCGTACTCGTCGGCCGGCTCGTACCACATGATGCTTCCATCCCAGGAGAAGGTGGCGATGATCTCCGCAACGAGGTCGCCGTTGACGTCGGCCGCCAGCACGTCGTTGGGCCCGTCGGACGTCTCATCCACCACGCGCTTGAGCCACACCGTGCCGGCGGCATCGACGTTCTCGTACCACAGCACCCGGTTGCCGTCGCGCTCGTTGGTGATCACGTCCTGGTCGCCGTCCGCGTCGAGGTCCATGACGCGCGAGCTGAAGGGACTCGCCAGACCGCTGTCGATGGGGTGCTCCAGCCAGGCGCCGGTCGGGGTCTCGTTCTCCCACCAAGCGACGTTGCCGGCATAGGCGGCGCCCAGGACGTCCAGATCGCCGTCGCCGTCCAGGTCCGCGGCCCGCACGTTGAGCGCCTGGGGAAACGTCGCGCAGATGAAGCGCTTGGTCCAGGCCGAGCCGTCGCCGCTGTTCTCCCACCAGCAGACGTCGCCCGCGCTGTAGGCCGCGCCCACGATGTCGCAGTCGCCGTCGTCGTCGATGTCGGCGGCGACCGTCCACCAGGCGTACGAGAAACTGGGATCGACCGTGTGCTTGGTCCAGGCGTGGCCGACGCCATCCAGGTTCTCCCACCAGACGATGTCGCTGGCGTAGAAGACCGCCCCGCAAAGGTCCACGTCCTGGTCGCCGTCGAAGTCGGCCGAACAGACGCAGAAGGGCCCGCTGACATTGGCGTCGACCACGTGGGGGAGCCACCCGCCGCCCGTGCCGTCGTTCTCCCACCAGGCGACCGTGTGACCGCCCTCCGACGTGGCCGCCACGTCCACGTCGCCGTCGCGGTCGATGTCGGCCGCGTGCACACTGGCGGCCTCGGTGAATCCCGTGGCGATCGAATGCTGGGTCCAGCCGCCGCCCGTGCCGTCGTTCTCCCACCAGGCCACCTCGTGCCCCTGGTAGGCCGCGCACACAAGATCGATGTCTTGGTCGCCGTCCAGGTCGGCCGCGTCGACGCAGGCCGGTTCTCCGTACGTGGTGGTGACCGCATGCGGATGCGGCAGCGCGGAGAGCAGCGTCAGGGATCCCGCCGGATCCGCCCAGTCGATCGCGGACGCGGCGGCGAACTGATCGTTCCACTGTGTCACCGGGCCGGGGGCGCCGGGACCCCTCGACCAATCGGTCTGTTGAGCCATCTCCCCCGACACGGGCACGGCGTAGAGCAGGCCGAGACAGGCGGACAGGCACAGCGCGATTGTCGATCTCATGGTTCTCATCCTTTCCATCGCGGGCAGCCAGCCCTTGACCGGCGGCGCTCCGATCGGCCGGCGGCAAGCCGCCGCCGTCACTGGATGACGCCGATATCGCTCATCGCGGGGAGTCTGACGGAACGGCGCATCACGAGCGTCTCGGATCCGTCTCGCGCCGCGGCGGGAGCGAAGGGGCCGGTGGGAACGGGCGGCCGGCCAGCCCACGAGCAGCCGGCGGGCTCCGAGGCGGCCGGCGAGCTCCTCAGTCCAGCAGCATGATCCTCTGCGTGGCGGTGAAGCCCCCCGAGGTCAGCCGACACCAGTAGAGGCCGCCGAACAGCCGCTGGCCGGCGTCGTCGGTTCCGGCCCAGACGATGCGGTGGTAGCCCGGGTCCGTCTCGCCCGCGTGGAGCCGGCGCACGAGTCTGCCGGCCACATCGAAGATCTCGATCGTGACGGGCGCGAAGCGGGGCACGGCGAACGAGATGGTCGCCGTCTCCCGGAACGGGTTTGGTCGCGCCTGATCGAGGCGGAAGGCCTTGGGCAGGTCATCGTCGCCCCCGGCGCGGAGCGTCAGGCTCAGCGGGCGATTGTCGGCGGCGGCGCCGACAGCGCTCGAGGCCGCGAAGTTGTACAACGACGGGGTCGCGTCGACCCAGAGGACGTGGCCCGCCCCGGACGCGATCAGGGCGTCACCGGGGCTCCACAGCAGGATGCGATGCTCTCCATGAGCGATCGCGGACACCAGGCGGAAGCCGTCGACGCGATCGAAGCCGCGACAGCGCAGCTCCAGCGGCCCACCCGCTTGCGGCCGCAGATCGATCTGGATGCCGCGCACGGGCACCCCGTTGGTCATGCGCAGGGCGGTCGCGCCGCCGGCGGCCGCCTCGGCGATCAGGGTGAGATCCCCGCCGGCCGCCGAGAAGTCGCCGCCGCCCGCTGGCATCGCTTCGCCGCCCGCTCGCATCGCTTCGCCGCCCGCTCGCATCGCTTCGCCGCTCACGCCGGGCGGAGCCGGTGCTCCGCCGCGGCCGAGCGCCAGCCCATCGTCCCAGACCTGGTTCAGGATCGCGCGCTCGAGCAGCTCGATGTCGGCGCGCTCCAGCCGCCCGTCGGGCGGCCCCGCGCGCGGCGCGGCCGCATGCGCGGGGAAGACGTCCGCCGCGCGCCGCTGCGCCGTGCCCAGGTCGCCGCCCCGTCCCTGGATGAAATCGCTCAGCGACAGCAGATCGAGCAGGTCCACCAACCCATCCAGGGTGGCGTCGCCCGCGACGAGTGGGCCCACCTGGACTGAGGGCTGGTGCGCCAGCGGCGTCAGACAGCCCGAATGCGAGGCGGTCGAGACCCGGAAGTCGAAGCCACGGGTCTCCTCGGGCGCCGTCGTGGCGCGCACCGTCAGAGTCCCCAATCGCCGCGGCGCCACGCGCGCGCGGGTCACGGTCAGGACGAACGGATCGTGCGCCGATCCGCTCCCGGAGACGGAGCTCTGCGCGCCCAGGAACCCGTCGCCGCTCAGCTCGAGGTCCGCGGCTCGACCCGACCAGCGCCATGCGATCGGCCATTCGATCGCCACCTCCGTGTTGGTGGCGCGCTCGTCGGCCTGGAGCGTGAAGGCGATGTCCACGTCGGCGCCGGCGAAGACCTCCATGGGCACGATGGTGACCGCGCCGGTGCCGTCCGGCTCACGGGCGCTCGCCGAGAAGACCACCGCGTGGCCGGGCAGGTCGGGGGATGTGGCCGTCACCTGATAGGCGCCGGCGTGGCTCCCGAGCGTGAGCCGGACCGCGGCCACACCGGCGGAGTCGGTGGCCACGAGCGGGTCGCTCAGTCCCTGCCCGCTCGACCAGCGTGGGGATGAGGTCACCGCGAACCTGACCCGAACGCCGGCCAGCGGATTGTCGCCGGCATCGGCCAGGCGCGCGAGCAGGGGCTCGGCCAGCGGCAGCCCCGCTGTCCCGCGCTGATCCTCGCCTCCGAACGCCGTGATCGCCGCTGGCCGCCCGGGGATGATCTCGAACGGCGCACTCGCGGTCTCGCGCAGGCCGTCCGATCGCGCCGCCAGCACATACCCGCGACCCTTTCGGTCGATGCGCAGGCCGTGAAAGCGAACCAGCCCCACGCGCGAACGCGCTGCGCTTGCGCCCAGCAGCCGTCCAGCCCGGTCGCCGCCCTCCAGGCCGAGCCTGACCTCCACGCCATCAGCGGCCGTCGGGTTGCCCGCTTCGTCGGCGATGCCGATGGCGGGTTGACGCTCCAGCGGCTCACCGCCGAAGCCATGACTGGGCTGCTCAATGTAGACCAACTCGACCGGTGGGCCGGCGGCGACGCCGAAGGACGCGCTGAGCGCCGGCATCAGCCCGGGCGAGGCCGCCCGCAGCGTATAACCTTCTGCGGCCCGCGCGATGATGAGGCCGGGGAAGGCCGCCACCCCGTCGGTCGCGGTCACGACCGTGCATCCTTCCAGGGTCGCGCCCGCGGGATGGTCACCCAGTGACACCGTCACGGCGACCGTGACGGTGGCGCGGTTGCCTCCCGCGTCGCGGATCTCGACCACGGGCTGCGGCGCGAGGGGCTGTTCGCTGATCGCCGGTCCCGGCTGGGTGATGAACACCAGCGCAACTTCCGGCCCCACGCGCACCGTGAAAGGCTCGCTCACCGCCTCCACGAGTCCCTCGGAGGATGCCATGAGCCGGTATCCGGAAGCGGACCTGTCGATGCTCAGGTCCTCGAAGGCGGCCACCCCGGCGTTCGCGGCGCGGCTGCTCGAGCCCGACAGGACGGCCGGCACCGGCGGGTCCGCCAGGGCCAGACGGATCACGGCCGTGCTGGTGGCCGCCAGGTTGCCCGCCGCATCGTGCACGGCGAGGACAGGCTGGGGATCGAGCGCGCTGCCGCCCTCACCGGCGCCGGGTTGTACAAGGAAGATGAGCCTGGCGGCCGGACCCGGTTCGACGTCGAACTCGGCGCTCAGAACCGGCGCGAGGTCGGGCGAGCTGGCGATCAACCTCTGCCCCGCGCCCGCGCGATCGATCTGCAAGTCACGGAAGGCGGCCACACCGTCTTCGGTGACCACGGTGGCCGTGCCGCCGGGCAGACCCGCGGCCCCGCCGGCCAGGGCCATCGTCACGATAGCGACCACCTGGCTGGTGCGGTTGCCGAAGAGATCCTCGAGCGCGACCACCGGCTGTGGGCTCAGCGGCGCGCCGCTGCGGCCGTTCCCCGGCTGTTGGACGAAGGCGAGACGAGCGGGCGGACCGGCCGTCACCGTGAAGGGCGCGCTCGCGCCCGAGTGCCCGGCGCCGTCGCTGGCGGTGATCGTCCGCCCATCGGCCGCCAGGGTCACCCAGACCGCCGCGCTGTGCCGCCCGCTGTCGGCGCCGGCGAAGGTAGCGAGCGCCGGGGTGATGGTCCCGGCGGTGGTGACCAGGGCCACATCGCCCGCAAACGACGTCACGCGGTTGCCCCAGGAATCCTCGGCCGTGAGCACGAGATCGAAGGCCGCGCCGGCGACCTGCGGGCTAGCCACATCGGCGAGCGCGAAGCGCGCCAGAACGCCGGGCGTGACGCTGAAGGGTCCACTCACTCCGCTGTGACCAGCAGCGTCCGTCGCCGCGATGACGTGCCCCATTCCGGCCTGGGTGACCTGAACGGACAGCGCGCGCGTGCCGCGATCGGACGGGGCGAAGACTACCGCGGCGGGCGTGATCGTCCCCGCCGTGGTCGCCAGCGCGACCTCGCCGGCGAAGCCGACGGCGAGATTGCCCTGGGCGTCGAGCGCCTCCAGGGCGATGTCGAAGGCCACGCCCGCCGTCTGCGGACTCGGGATCGCCCTCACGGCGAACCGTGTCACGCCGCCAGCCTGGACGTCGAAGGCGTTGCTCGTCGCCGCCCGCCCGAGGCTGTCGACGAGCTCGATCGTGCGCCCGGTGCCGGCCGCCGTGACCGTGACGCCTTCGCGATGCCGGCCGCTGTCGGCTGCGCTGAACCTCGCGGTCGCGGGGATGATCGTCCCGGCCGTGGTGGCCAGGGCGAGCGTCCCCGGGATTTCCGGCGAGAGGTTCCCGAAGCGGTCGAGCGCCCGGATGGCGATCTCGAACGGGACGCCGGCCGTCTGTGGGCTGTCGATCGGGGCCAGGTCATAGTGATGAAGTGGGGCGCCGGCGACATCGAACGGCCGGCTTGTGCCGCGATGGCCGCTCGTGTCGGAGGCGCTGACCGTGTGACCGAGCCCGGCCAGGGTCACGCAGGCGGGTTCGATGTGTCGGCCCCAGTCGGTGACGCTGAAGATCACCCGCCTGGGCGTGATCGATCCCGCGCTCGTGGCGAGATCCACGCCGCCGGTGAAGTCGGGCGTGACGTTGCCGTAAGCATCCTCCGCTGTGATCTCCAGATCGAAGAACTCGCCAGCCGTCTGCGGGCTGGGGATTGATCTGATCGCGAAGCGCCTGGTGATCGCCGGCAGAACCGTGAAGGCATTGGTGACGCCGGCGTGACCGTGGCCGTCGCTGGCGGTCAGCACGAGGTCGTGCTCGGCTCGCCCCACCATGATCTGCCGGGTGACGAGCCCGCTGTCGGCCGCTGTCATGTCGATGCGCCCGCCGCTGACGCCGCCGGCCGATGCCGTCAAGGTCAGGGTACCCACGAATGTGGTGATCCGGTTCGCGAAGGAGTCCAGGGCCGCGATCGTGACCCCGAACGGGACGCCGGCGGTCTGTGGGCTGGCGATGGGGCGGATCGAGAAGTGTCTGAGCGGACTCGGCGCGACCGTGAAGGGATTGCTCTGCCCCAGGTGCCCCTCGCCGTCGTCGGCGCGGATGATCTGGTCGGCGCCCGCCTCGGTGACCCGCACCGAGTGCGAGATGCGCCCGCTGTCCGCGGCGGTCATCGTGATCATCGCCGGAGTGATGCTGCCGGCCGTCGTGGCGAGGGACAGGTCGCCCGTGTACTCCGCCAGCCGGACGCCGGATGAGTCGACGGCCGTCACGGTGAGCGGGAAGGGCACGCCGGCCGTCTGCGGGCTGGGAATGGGATCGATCTCGAAGTGATCCGGATAGCCGCAGGCCAGCGCCCAGCGTGAGAATTGGGCGACGCCCGAGCGCTCGATCCAGTTCTGGTCGTAGTGGTGTCCCGATCGGCCGAGGCGCTCCCAGACTCCGGCCAGCCTCCAGACCGCCAGGCCGTCCTCGGCATTGCCGTTCAGCTCGTCGGGACGGTAATGCAGCCGCAGCGTCGCCGTCCAGCCCTCGCCGCCGGCAGCGGCGATATCGTAGTAGCGCCGGACCGCATCGGGCAGACCGACCGGGGGGACACCGCGCGTCAAGGTCACATCGAGCGAGTCGGGGTTCGTCCCCACACCGTCAAACGTGATCGTCGTGTGGGCACTGCCGAGGCTGAACGGGCCGTCGCCGCTGACGGTCCGGCGGACCGTGCCGACCACGTCGGCGGAGCCGGCCGTCTCGCCGGAAATGCGCAGCAGGTGGGGCGCAATGAGCAAGTCCTGGTCCAGGGTCAGATCGACGACGGCAAGATCCCGCGCGGCGCTCTTGGCGCCGCTGCCGCCGAGCGCGAGGGCGTGAAACGTCGTCGGGTGCGCGCCGCCAATCAGCTGGCCCCCGCCGTTCAGCTCGACCGCGCCCGTCCCGGCCGCGAACGCGCTCGGCCCGGCATCGTTGAGCCAGTCTCCCGCCAGGACGATCCTGCGGTCCGCCCCGTCGAGCCGCCCGGTCGTCAGGCGCAGGTCCCCGCCCACGCAGAGGTCGTCGAGCGCTCTGACGGCGGCCCCACCCGACTTCTGGATGATCAGATCGGAGAATCGAGCCCCCGCCCCGAGACCGGCCGAGGCGATCTCGGCATCGAGACCGCCGTTGAAGGTGACGGCCGCGGCGCCCGGGACGAGCGTGCCGCCCGTCTGGGACCAGTCCCCGCCGATCATCACGGCATTCCCGGCCGTGACCAACACCCCGTCGCACAGGGCGAAGTCGTCGTCGACGTCGAGCGCCGTGGCGAGCGTCACCGCCGTTGCATCCAGGCGCAGGTCGTTGAAGGCCATGCCGGCGGCTGCGAGATTGACGGTCCCTCCCAGAACGACCAGGCTGGTGTCGGCGTTCACCGCGCCCGAGCCATAGGTCCAGTCGCGCTCGGTGCGGATGATCCCGCTCAGGGTCAGTGCGCCGCCGGTCTTGAGAATCGTGAGGGACGGCAACGAGCCCTCGGTCAGACTGCCGCCCCCGGTCAAGGTCTGCGCCGCGGCGCCTGAGATGGTGAGGAGGGTCGTGCCCCCGAGAAAGGCCGGGAGCTGGACCACGTCGCCGGTGGCCACCAGCGCGCCGCCATCGATGGTTCCGCCGCCGAGGGTCAGGGTTCGCGTCGCGGTCAGCGTCGTCCCCGCCTCGACGGTCTTGACCCCGTCGCCCTCGAGGTCGAGGTTGTACAGCTGATGGGATCCGGATACTGTCGCGCCGCTTGACAGCACAAGCCTGCTTGTTCCGGACGCGACGGTCCCCGACAGGCGCCGCCAGGCGGATCCCTGCACGCGAATCGTGCCTGCCAGTGTGAGGGTGTTGGATGGCTTGGCGATTTCGACAACCGGCAGGCTCCCCTCAGTGAGGGTGGCGCTGCCGGTGAAGGTTTGATCGCCGGTGCCGTTGATTCGCAGGGTCCCCGCGCCACCGTCGAAATCGGCGGACTGGGTGATGTTGGCGCGGGCCTCGACCCGGCCGGGGCCGTTGATCGCGCCGTTCGTCAGGGTGAGGGTGCTGGTCGAGATCGCCACCCCATCGACCGTCAACGCGCCGGCCGTGTTCACCGTCAGGCCGTTGTTCACCGTGAGCGTCGTGCCCGCCGGGACGGTCACATCGCCGCGGACCTGCACCGCCCGCAGCGTCTGCGTTCCGGTGACGACCGCGTTCCCGGCGAAGATCACCGCCGACGTCCCCAAGGCCACCGCGCCGGCGCTGTAGGTCCAGTCGTTGGTCGTGCGGATCGTCCCCGCCAGGGTGAGCGTGCCGGATGGCTTCTCGATCACCAGGTCGCAGAGCGATCCGGTCGTGCTCGTGCTGGCGCCCGTGAGGGTTTGGTCGCCGGCGCCGCAGATGCGCAACGTGCCGGCGCCCCCGTCGAAGGCGGCGGCCTGGGTGATGCCCGCCTGGGCGCGGACTTCGCCCTCTCCGTCAATCGAGCCACCGGTCAGGGTCAGCGTGTTCGGCACGGTGAGGATCGTTCCCGGGCCCAGGGTCTTCGCGCCGATCCCCTGTAACGTCACCAGGTTCAAGGTCTGCGATCCGCTGATGTTGACCGTGCCGTCGAAGATGACGCGGCTGGCGCCCGGCGCCAGACCTCCGGCCACGTAGGTCCAGTCGGCGGCAACGATGCGCAGCGTCCCCACCAAGCTGAGCGTGCCCGCCGGCTTGTCGATCCGGATGTGCGGCAAGTCGCCGGTTGTGGTGGTGCTCGCGCTCGTGAAGGTCTGGTCGCCCGTGCCGTTGATGAGCAGCGTCCCCAGGCCGCCGTCGAAGGTGGCGGCGTGGGTGATGTCGGCCCGCGCCTCCACGGCGCCGACGCCGGCGATCGAACCGTCGGTCAGGATGAGCGTGCTGGTGGCGATGACGCTGCCGTCCACGGTGAAGGCCACCGCGGAGGGCATGGTGAGCGTGTTCTTGACGGTCAGCGTTGTGCCCGCGGCCACCGTGGCGGCGCCCCGGATCTCGACCAGGGTCAGCTCGTGCGAGCCGGTCACCGCCAGCGTGCCGCCGAAGACTATCGTGCTGGCGCCGGCATCCAGCGTCCCCGCGAGATAGCTCCAGTCGTTGATGGTGCGGATCGTCCCCGCCAGGGTGAGGGTGCCCCCGGGCTTGTCGATCACGACATCGGGCAGGGCGCCCGTCGTGGCCGTGCACGCCCCGGTGAGCGTTTGATCACCGGCGCCACAGATACGCAGCGTCCCGTCGCCGCCATCGAAGGCGGCGGCCTGGGCGATGTTCGCCTGCGCCGCCACTTCACCCTCCCCGGCGATCGAGCCGTCCGTCAAGGTCAGGTCCCCGGTCACGGTGAGGTTCGTGCCGGCCGCCAGGGTCTTCGCCCCCGTTCCCCGGAATGTCACCAGATCCAGAGCATGCGAGCCGCTGATGTTCACCGTTCCCTCGAAGACGAGGGCGCTGCCGGCCGTCGCCAGGTTGCCGGCCATATAGGTCCAGTCGGCGGTCACGAGGCGCAGCGTTCCCGCCAGGCTGAGCGTGCCGCCCGGTTTGTCGATCCGGATATGCGGCAAGTCGCCGGTCGTCGTCGTGCTCGCGCTCGTGAAGAGCTGGTCGCCCGGGCCGTTGATGAGCAGGGTCCCCAGGCCCCCGTCAAAGGTGGCGGCGTGGGCGATATCGGCCCGCGCCTCCACGGCGCCGCTGCCGGCGATCGAGCCGTCCGTCAGGGTGAGGGTGCGGTTGACGATGACGCCGCCGTTCACGGCAAAGGCGACCGCCGAGGGCATGGTCAGCGTGCTGTCGACCGTGAGCGTCGTGCCCGCGGCCACGGTGGTGGCGCCGCGGATCTGGACCAGCTTGAGCGTGTGCGAGCCGCTGACGGCCAGCGTGCCGCCGAAGACGAGCAGGCTGGTGCCGGGATCCAGTGCGCCCCCGACGTAGGTCCAGTCGTTGGTCGTGCGGATTGTCCCCGCCAGGGTGAGGACGCCCCCGGGCTTGTCGATCACGACGTCGGGCAGGGTTCCGGTCGTGGTGGTGCTGGCGCCCGTGAAGGTCTGGTCCCCGGCGCCGTTGATGAGCAGGGTGCCGGTCCCGCCGTCAAAGCCTGAAACCTGGGAAATCGCCGCCTGCGCCGCCAGGGTTCCGCCGGAGATGTAGCCGTTGCTCAGCGTGAGCGTGCCCGCGGCCGTGATCGTGGTGCCCGGGGTGATCGTGTGGGTGCTGGCCGAGGTGATGGTGACCTTGTTGAAGACCACGCCGTCGGCAGCGATCGTCTGGGTGCCGTCGAACTGCGCGGTGCCGGCGCCGGGCGAGAAGCTCCCGCCGCTCACGGTGAGGTTGCCGCTGACCGCCAGCGTGCCGCTGGTCGCGGTGAAGCTGCCGCCCGAGAGCGTCCACGGCCCGTTGATGTCGATCGTGCTCGTGCCGCCGGCGAAGGTCCCGGCGGCCTGATCGAAACCTGCTGCTCCGACCGTGATGGACCGGCCCGCGTTCTGCGTGATCGTGCCGCCGTAGCCGGCGCGGATGGAGACGCCGGCCACGTTGATGTTGGCGGTGATGACCGCGTCCTTGGAGCTCGTCGCGTCGAAGATGGCGACGTCGGCCGCGCCCGGCACGGTGTCGCCCGACCAGTTGAGGTTGTTAGACCAGGCGGTGGTCAGCCCCTCGCCGTCCCAGACCCGGTCGACGGCCAGCGCCGGGTGGCCGAGGACAGCCAGCAGGAGGAGCGCGATCGCCGCGGCCCGGATCTGGCCCGGGGACAGCAGCCCGCTCGCCAGGCAGAGGCCGACCCACGCGCCCGCGCGCCCACGCGCTGTTGCCACAGGTGTCCTGGCCACGGTGCTGTGCCCCTGGGTGCAACGGCGCACAAATCGGTCCGTCCGCATCCCGTCCAGAGGGGGATGCGCCAACGGGACTGGCCGGCAACATTAGCTGCTGAAGAGCGTTGGCTGCCCGTGCGCCTTGGTTCGTTTATCGGCACGCGTCCTGGCAGGCTTGAGGGGCCAGCTGAACACCCGAGGCCGCGTCGACAGGCGTAATCCGTTATCGAGCAAGCCGTTGCGGCCCGCCGCCCGCGGCTGCTTCCTCGCGGTCTCCGCGGTGTCGCCCGCTAGAAGGTGATGACGAATTCCGTCCCGCCCCCCGGCGCATCATGCAGGGCGAATTCGAAGCCATGCGCCAGCAGGATCTCCTGCACCAGCGTGAGCCCGATCCCCCGGCCGCCGGCCTTGGTGGTGAAGAACGGCGTGAAGAGGTGCTCGCGCGCCTCGGGGCGAATGCCGGGCCCCGTGTCATGCACTGCCACCGACACGCGCCCGCGCTCCCGCGCGATCCGCACGGTGATGACCCCCTTCGCCGCCGCGGGTGCTGCCTCCGTGGCCGCTGCCTCCGTGACCGGCGCGATCGCCTCGATCGCGTTCTGAACGATGTTGAGGAACGCCTGCTCCATCTGCGCCGGATCCATGTCGATGCGACCGGGCTCGTCCAGGATCTCCCACCGCCAGGCGATCCCCCGCCGCTCGCACTGCGCGTGCAGCAGCCGCGCCACATCGCGCAGCAGCCCCGTCACGTCGCAGGGCTCGCGCCGCGGGGCCGGCAGGCGCACCACCTCCGCGAAGCCCCGCATGAACTCGTTCATGCGGTTGTTGCGTGCGATGGCAACCTCGAGCGCGCGACCGTAGTCCTCCGCGTCGGCCGCCCGTAGCTGGCCCCGGTACCCCTGGCAGGACTGCAGCAGCGAGTTGACCGCGCCCACGGTATTGTTCACCTCGTGGGACATCATGCGGATGAGTTTGCCGTACGCCGCCTTCTCGCTGCGATGCAGCTCCTCCGTCAGCTCTTCCAGGAGCAAGAAGGGCCTGTGAAACCCTCGCTCCAGGTAAGACAGTCTCTGGCACTTCACTCGCCGCCGCCCTTGCAGCCGCAGGACCCGGGTCTCGCCGGGTCCGATCCGATCGAGCTGGGCGGCGAAGGGCGTGCCCACCTCTCCCAGCGTTTGCCCGATCAGCTCGGCCCGCGTCCGGCCCAGAAGCTGCTCGGAGCCGGGATTCGCCGACGCGATGCGGCCGTCGAGGTCGAGGGTCACCACGCCCAGGGGCGAATTCGCGAGCACCTCGCGCACGAAATGCTCCTGCTCGCGGTTGTGAATGCGTTCCTGGCGAAGCTGGTCCATCATGCGGTTGTACACCCGGATCAAATCGACCAGCTCCGGCGGACCGGTCTCGGTGAAGCGTGTGGTAAAGTCCTGTTCGCGGATGAACTCGGCGCCGGCGCGAATGAGGTCGACGGGCGCAAAGAGCGAGCGCACGAGCAGCAGGCCGATCACCAGCGACAGCCCGAAGATCCCCTCCGCCGCGACCAGCCAGACCGTGGTCGTCCGCAGGACCAGCCCGGCCACGACCGCGATCAGTAGGTGCACCGCGATCAGGTAGAGGTAGAACCGGCGGCGCAAGCTCAGGCTCACGGCTTGATCCCGTACTTCTCGAGGCGGCGGTAGAGCGCGGCCCGGCTCATGCCGAGCGACTCGGCCACCCGACTCAGGTTGCCGCCGTGATACGCCAGGCTCTTGACGATCATCGCCCTCTCCAGCTCGGTCAGGGTCATGCCGCCGACCGCGGGCAGGCCGTCCTCCTCGGTCTCGGGCCCTTCCATGCGGGCAACCCGCTCAAAGTCGCCCGCCTCGAGCTGCGCCGTCGCGCTGAGCAGGAGCGTCCGCTCGATCAGGTGCATGAGCTGGCGGACGTTGCCCGGCCACTCCCGCCGCTGCAGCCAGGCGAGCGCGCCGGCGCTCAGCGTTGCCGGCGGCCGGTCGTGCTTGACCGCCAACGCCGCCAGGAAACGCCGGGCGAGGAGCGCGATGTCGCCGCGCCGCTCGGCCAGGGGCGGCAGGCGCAGCGAGATCAGGTTGATGCGGTAGAAGAGGTCCTCGCGGAACTCGCCGCGCGCGACGGCCGCCTGCAAATCGCGGTTGGTCGAGGAGATCACGCGCACCTCGATCCGCCGAGCGCGGCTCGAGCCGAGGATCTCGAACGTGCGATCCTGGAGCACGCGCAACAGCTTGACCTGGGAGCGCAGATCGAGGTCGCCGATCTCGTCGAGCAGAATCGTGCCGCCGTCCGCCGCCGCGAAACGCCCCTCGCGATCACGCACTGCGTCGGTGAAGGCCCCGCGCACATGCCCGAACATCTCGCTCTCGAAGAGCGACGTGGGGATCGCGCTCAGGTTCACCTTGACGAACGGCCCATCGCGACGCCGGCTGTTGCGGTGGATGGCCGCCGCGACGACCTCCTTGCCGGTGCCGCTGTCGCCGGTAATGAGCACCGAGGCGTCCGTCGCGCTCACGCGGCAGGCCAGCTCCAGCACCTCGAGGAAGCGCGGGTCCTCGCCGATCACGTCGGCCAGGTCGTAGCGCTCATCGAGATCGCTCCGGGTTGGTCGTCCGCCCGCCTCCGCCCCCGCGCGCGTGGCTGCGAGCCCCAGGGCGGTCTCGATCGCCTGCAGCAGGTGTTGGTTGTTCCAGGGCTTGGTGACGAAGTCCGCGGCGCCGGCCTTCATCCCCGCCACGGCCAGCTCGATCGACCCCCAGGCGGTGATGAGCACGACCGGCAACTCGGGGCGCAGCGCCTTGATCCGCCGCAGCAGCGCCAGGCCTTCCTCACCGGTCGTCGCCCGGGAGAAGTTCATGTCCTGGAGCACCAGGGTGATCGGATGGCGCTCGAGCTGCGCGACCGCGTCCTCGGGGGCCGCCGCCGCCACCGAGCGATAGCCCGCCTGCTTGAGCAAGAGGCTCAGTGACGCCGTGACGGAGTCATCGTCGTCGATGATCAGGATCGTGGCGTCGCCCGACATCAATCCCCTCACGACCTGCGGGACCCGGGGGCCTACTCGTGCTGCAGCGCTTGCACAGGGTGCACGCGCGTGGCCAGCCAGCTCGGGTAGAGGCCGCAGAGCACGACGAAGGGATAGATCACCGCCACCCCGATGGCAAGCGCTATCAGATAGATATGATACCCGGCCTGACTGAAGACGTGCAGGATCGGCAACTGAAGGAAGATGAGGGCTCCGACCACCACGGCCCCCGTGGTCAGAGCCAGCAGCTCGCCGAGCACCTGCCAGCGCACGGCCGTCGCGGTCGCCCCCAACGCCCGCCGCAGCCCGAGCTCGCGCGTGCGGCGCGCGACCGTCTGCCACAGGACGCCCACCAGCCCCATCCCCACCATGATCACCAGGAACCCGGCCACCGACCCGCCCATGAGCACCGGGAGCCACGTGTCGCGCAGCAGGTCCCGGCGCGCGTCCTCCAGCGCAATGACCTCGAACTTCCAATCGGGGGCGATGTCGTGGGCCAGGCGCAGCAGCCGCTCCTCGAAGGCCGCCGTGACGCCCGGTCTGAGCTTGAGCAGGAGCGCGACCGGGGGCTCGGTTCGGCCGGGATCCCCGGCCACACTGGGACGGACTTGAAACTCGCTGAGGGGCGCCGGCGCGCAGGATCCCCGGCGGCGCATGCTCTGGATGACGCCCACCACGCGCTTCTCGCCGCGTCCCTCCTCGGGCTGTTCGATCGCGCCCTTCTCGTCGCGCTCGACGAGGGGTTGCCCGATCGGGTCGTCGTTCCCGAAGAGCAGCTCGGCGTAGTTCCGGGAGATCACGACCGGCCGCCAGTTGAGATCGCCCTCGCCCGGCTCCAGCCAGCGGCCGGCCACGACTTCCAGATCCAGCACCTCTTGGAGCTCCGGGTCAACCTCACTCACCTCCACCTCCTCGCGCACGCCCTGGATGTAGTTGAGGGTCTGGGCGGTGCTGCGCGCGAAGGGCACGTTGTAGCCGCAAGCGCTCACGTGCTCTATCTCCGGCCGGGCACGCACTTCTTGCGCCAGCCGAGTCGCCCGCTCGTGCGCGGCCAGCTTGCCCTCGTCACTCAAGGTCGAGTAGGTTCCCGAGTCGATCGCCAGGCTCCAGACATCGTCGTGCTCGAATCCCATCGGCCGCCGCCACTGGTCGAGGTTGTACACTACGGCGGCCAGCACGCCGCAGAGGACCAGGAAGGAGCCGATCAGCTCCACCAAGATGAGTCCATTCGCCCGGCGGCGGTTCCAGGCCAGCTTGAAACAGTGGCGGATCATCGGAGTCCTCCCCTCAGGGCCGCGACCGGATGGATGCGGGACATCCGCCAGGCAGGATAGGCCCCCGACAGGACGCCGAAGGCGCTCGCCAGCAGCATGGCGTAGATGAAGACGCGGTAGTTGAAGCGGAAGCCGGCCTGCGGGATGACCCCGCTGGCATTGACGACGGCCAGCACGGCAAAGACGCCCACCAGGGCCAGCATGCCGCCGATGAGGCAGAGCACAATGTTCTCCACCACGAATTGCCCGACCAGATCGAGCGCAGAGGCGCCGAAAGCTTTGCGCACGCCGATCTCGGAGGCGCGCTCGTAGATGCGACTCATGTTGATGCTGATCAGGTTGAACAACGGCAGCAGCATGAACGCCGCGGCGATCCCTAGAACCGCGTGGAACTGGTGCCGGATGCGCAGCTCGCCGCTGTCGTCGACGTCGCTGATCGGCGAGAGGTAGTCGTCCCAACGCGTGGTCAGCCGTCCGATCATGCGATCGAAGCGTTCCGGTTGGGAGAACTCCACCCGAGTGAGGCGGGCCTGGAACTCCTCGCGGATGCGCGGGAAATCGGCCCGGCCGCGCGCCAGCAGGATGGCGTTGAAGCCGCCCATCAGGTTGTCCATGACCTCACGATTGGGGTAGGTGCCCAGGGGAGCCCACACTCCAGAGAAGGCGCCGGCGCGATGGTAGGCCACGTCCGCCACCACGCCGACGACACGGAAGCTGAGTTGGTTGAGCTCGATCGTCCGCCCGAGGGCGGGGCGCCCCCCGAAGTAGCGCTTGCGCGTGTCGGCACTGATGACGGCCACGTGGTTCCCGTTGCGGTCGTCCTCCTCGCTGTAGGGCTCACCTTCGAGAAAGTCGAAGCGGTGGATCTCCCAGAAGGCCGCGTCGGTGAAGCGCGTGTGGATCTCGATCTTCCGGTCGCCCAGGAACGCGGCCGCGATGACGGGGTCCGATGTGATCGAGAACTGCTCTAGCCCCGGGATGTCATGCAGGTAACGATCGAGCAGGCGGTAGCCGGGCGAGCTCCACCACTCGGATTTGGTGCCCTTCATGATTGCGCGATTGAAGAAGAGGGTGCGGCCGAGGTTGACCTCGGGCGCTCCCGGAGTCACCGCCACGTCGAGCACGCCGGCTCCGATCGTCAGCACCATCAGCGTGAAGCCGATGCCGAAGAGGCTGATGAAGGTGAAGAACTTACGGCGCGCCAGGACCTTCCCTGCGATACTCACGTGGTTCTTGAGCATACGACCCTCCCCGATCAGTGCACCTGCCGGCCGTCGAAGAGCCTGATGGTCCGCCGAGTCCGCTCGGCCAGGCGCGGGTCGTGCGTCACCATCACGATCGTGGTGCCGTCGTCCCGGTTGAGATCCTCCAGCAGCGCCATGATCTCGGCGCCCATCTGGCTGTCGAGATTGCCGGTGGGCTCGTCGGCCAATAGGATCCGCGGCCGGCCGACGATCGCGCGGGCGATCGCGACGCGCTGCTGCTGGCCGCCGGAAAGCTGCGCCGGGAAGTGGTTCATCCGCGCCCCCAGCCCGACACGCTGGAGCGCCGCGCGGGCCGTTTCGCGCCGGTTGCCGTTCAGCCCGCGCCGGTAGAGCAGCGGGATCTCGACGTTGTCCACGACGCTGAGATCGCTCACCAGGTGGAAGGTCTGGAAGATGAACCCGACCTCTTCGTTGCGGATGCGCGCCAGCCGCTGGTCCGACTCGCCTTGCACCTCCCGGCCGTGGAGCCTGACGGTGCCCTTGGTCGGCGCATCCAGCAGACCCATGACGTGGAGCAACGTGCTCTTGCCCGAGCCCGACGGTCCCATGACCGAGACGAACTCGCCCTGTTCGATCTCCAGGTTGATGTTGTCGAGGGCCACCGTTTCGATTCGGTCGGTGCGATAGACCTTCTCCACACCCGTCAGGGTGACGGCCGGTGCGCCGCCCGCGTCTCGCTTGATCATCGCAGCTTCACCTCCTTCACACGCGCATACCTCTTCATGTCCGAGATGACGACTTCGTCGCCCGGCGCCAGGCCCGCCAGGATCTCGCTCGTCTCGTGGTTGCTGATGCCGAAGGTCACCGGCGTTCGTTCGGCGACGTTGCCGCGCACGACGAACACCGCATCGCCGCCGTCGAGGGCGACGTAGGCGCCGCGCTTGACCCGTAGGGTGTCGTCCCTGCGCTCGGTGATGACATAGACGTCGACGCGCAGGTTGTGCCGCAGGATGGCGTGGTCCGGCTCGTCGAGCGTCACTTCGCAGGTCACCATGCCGTTCTCGACCGTGGGCCGGACGTTGGCGACTTGCCCGCGCAGGCGGGTCTCGCCGGCGACAATCTCGGCCGCCTGCCCGCGCATCAGCCGGCCCGCGTGCACGTCGGCCACGACGGCCTCGACGCTGAAGGCGCTCAGATCGGCAATGCGCGCGATCGCCTCCCCCTGACGCACGGCCGCGCCCTCGCTGGGGACGACCCAGGTCAGCACACCGGGGCGATCGGCCGCCGGCACCGCGAGCCGCAACAGGCGAGCCGCCTCGTCGCGTTCCTTGCCCAGGATGCCCACCTCGAGATCGAAGCCGCGCATCTGCACGTCGCGGGCGCGCTGCGCGTTGGCGATGCTCTCCTCGAGCTGCGCGAGCTCGATGGCCGCCCGCGCCGCGTCCGCCTCGGACGCGCGGGCCTGCTCCTCGCTGCACACCCCCAGCTCCACGAGACGCCGATCGCGGTCCGCGCGGCGGTGGCACGTCTCGACCTCCAGTTCCTGCACGGAGCGCCGGCCGCGCAGATCGCTGAGCGCGCGCTCGAGCTCCACGCCGACCCGCTCGCGCTCGTTCTGCTTGAGCGCGACCCGGTCCTGCGACTTCTCGAGCGCCAGCCGCGCGGCGGTCACATCGAGCGCGAGGATCGGCTCGCCGGCCTGCAGCGCGGACCCGGGCAGCTTCAGGATGTCCGTCACGCGGGTGTCGATCGGGCTGGTGATGATGCGCTCGTACACGGGGACGACCGTGCCACGCGCCGAGACGCTCGCCTCGATCGGGCCGCGGTCGACGATGGCGGTGCGCAGGCGCGAGCGATCCACGGTCGGCCGCGCCAGGCCGACGGCCACGCGCACCGCGATCAACGCCAGCGCGAGGCAAGCGGCGCTGGTCAGGAGGCGCCGGGCGCGACGCCGGCGGAGCTCGTGCGGCGCAATGGCGCGATCCATCGGGTCCACGTCGATGCCCTCCGGTGAGGCTCCGAGATCAGCTGGGCTACGCCCGACCGGCATGCAACAGCCGGGCCAGAACGCAACTGATTGCGAGGGAGCATGTTACGTCGGTCGCGCCCCCGACGGATCGTTCGCTGGCGGACGGCGGGTGTGCGGTTCCGGACGCTCGCCGGCTGCGTCGGCGGGCGCGCGGCCCACGGCCCGGCTTGGCCTGGGTCTCCATCCGAGGCCCGTGGTACACTTGGTCAGATTCACCGTGAAGGTCGTGTCCGGAGGGACTGCGCATGGATCGGTTCAAGTTCACATCCCGCTCTCGCCAGGCGCGACGGATGCTCGGCGCCGCCCTGGGCCGTCCCCTGGTCGGACCGCAGGTGGTCAGCCTGGAGGTCACGCACCACTGCAACCTCCGCTGCGTCTTCTGCGAATCGCACGGCAGGCTCCAACCCGCCCCGGTCACCGCGTGGCGCACCTACGCCGGCGGCCGCAAGACCATGGATCTGCCCACGATCCGCCGGCTGGCGCGCGAGCTCGCCCAGGCCGGGGTCGATCTGGTCGAGCTGTCCGGCAAGGGGGACCCGATCGCGCACCCCAATCCGAGCGAGATCGTGAGGGCGATCAAGGGGACGGGGATGGCGTGCGCCATGGTCACCAATGCCACTCTGGCCGGGTCCGATTTCGCGCCCACCCTGGTGGAAACGAAGCTGGACCGACTGACGGTCTCGCTCAATGCGGGCACGCGCGAGACCTACCGGCTCATCAACGGCTCCGATCTGTGGGACAAGGCCATCGCGTTTCTCAAGGATGTCCTCGAGCGGCGGCGCGCCGCGGGCCAGCAGCGTCCATGGGTGCGCGCGAGTCACGTCGTCTGCCGCGACAATCTGGACGACTTCGACGGCATGGCCCAGACCTGCCTGGACCTCGGCGTCGACGAGATCGTCTGGAACGTCATGGGCGAGCTGCCCGAGACGGCCCATCTGCGCCTGACGCCCGAGGACATGGCCCGCCTGCTCGCCGGCGTGCCGCAGTGGCAAAGCCGTCTCGATCGGGCGGGCATCATCCACAACTTCGCCGAGTTCACGACGCATCTGCCTCTCCGGTCCGGACAGGGCAGAGTCCAGAGCAATCCCCTGCAGCGCAAGATCCCCTGCTACGAAGGATGGGTCTTCTGCGTCATCGGACCCGACGGCGTGGTGGTCCCGTGCTGCTACTGCGAGGAGGAGGTGCTGGGCAATATCCACGAGCAGAGCTTCGCGGAGATCTGGTACGGGTCGCGCTACCGCCAGTACCGCCGGAACTCGCTCGCCATGCCTCGCACGGGCCGGCCCATCTGCAAGGAGTGCTTCACGACCTGCAACAAGGCCGCCCAGAATCTGCGGATCTACAGGCGCACCCGCCCGGGTCGTCGCGCGCCGCGACTGGAGCCGGAGCACACCGAGGAAGTCACCGTCTGAGTGCGCCGGGAATACCCCGGCCACTGGGCCGGGTCCCGCCGGACGGGCTATCAGCCTCCGGCCGGCTGGGGTATGCTCGCCCGCATGAGCCTGCACCCGGAGGAGGCCGGACAAGTCCCGCGCCGTTCGCGCGCGCGGCGCCTCGCGATCCGACTCGCCTGGCCCGCGCTGCTGCTGCTGGCCGTGGCCACGCGAATCGGGTTTCTCGCGCAGTGGCCCGCCAACTTCGACGCCGATGAGGCTCTGGTAGGCCTGCACGCCCGTGAGATCCTCGCGGGTCGCTTCTCGCTCTTCCTCCCCGGGCAGAGTTACATGGGTGCGCTGCAGAGTCTCATCGCCGCGCCTTGGGTGGCTCTGTTCGGACCCTCGGCCACGGCCGTGCGGCTGTCGCCGCTGCTCTGGGTGCCGCTCGGTCTCTGGGTTCTGCGCGCCTGGCAGAGGCGGGCAACGGAAGACGCGTCGCGCCGCCCTGCGCTCCGGTTGGCATTGGTCTGGCTGCTTCCGCCCGCGGTCCTCTTCCTGGCCGGCGTCAAGGCGCGCGGCGGGTATCTCGAGTCGCTCGTGCTCGGGCTGCTGGGCACGCTCCTGCTCTGGCCGGCGAGGCGCGAGTCCGGATCGCGTTGCCTCCGCGACTCGCTCCTGGGCGGAGTCCTGCTCGGGCTGGCAGTCTGGACCCACGATCAGGCGCTGCTGTTCGTGCCCGCGGCCCTGGCGCTGCTCGTGGGACAGGTTGCGGCGCGCTGGAGGCCGCGGCCGGCGGGCGTTCTGTCGCTGGGCGTCGCCGCGCTGGGCTTCCTCGCCGGCTATCTTCCGCTCTGGTTGCCGCGCCTGGTTCCGGCGGCGCTCGGTCCTCCCGGCACGGAGGGCACCGGCTGGGCGCCGGAGCTTGCGTCGATCCTGCGCCCCGCGCTCCTGGCCGATCTCGCCCGCGCCTTCCCCGCCGCGCTCACCACCGGCACGTGGTCGAGCAACGAAGCCGCGGTGGCGCTCGCTCTGTTCACGCTCGTGTATCTCGTCGTCTCGGCCCTGGGCGTCATCGACTGGATCCGCGCCGCGCGCCGGCGGCGGGCGTGGCTCGGCGCGGTCGACCCCGGGCTGGCGCTGGCGGCGTACCTGGGCGCGGGGGGCCTGGCCGTTCTGCTCGTGACGCCCGAGTTCCGGAACGACCCCCAGTGGTTCCGCTACACGCTGCCCCTGACCCCGTTCCTCGTGCTGTCCGCGGCGCGCGGCCTGGGCGTCTGGCCCGCGCGCCACGTCGCGCCGATCGCGGTGTGCCTGGCGATCCTGGGCGCGATCACCGCTCTTTCCGCCACGGCCGCCTGGGTTCTGCCGCAGGCCTCGCTGCGCCCGCTGTTGGCCCGCGAGCTGCTGGCGCAGGGTCATCGCGAGGTGATCTCGGACTGGGAGCTGGCCTACTTCCTGCGCTTGCACACGCGCGATGAGATCCTCGCGGCCAGCTACACGCCGCCCCGCTTTCCGGACGTCAATGCGCGGGTCAGCGCATCGCCCGAGGCCTTGATCGTGCTGGCCCGACGCGACTGGCGCCCGCCCGGTTCGGCGGACGCCGTGGCGGGCGGCCGGGCGGACGCCTCCGAGCTCGCGGCCGCCTTCCAGCAGAGCGCGCGCCCCGATCCGCCGGATCCCCGGCTCCGCGCCGCGCTCGCTGCCCTTGATCCGCGGCGCACGCTCTACGCGCGCTTCGAGCCGTTCCCCCTGCTGCGGCCGGTCGATTTCGAGCGGGACTGGCGTGGCTGGCCCCCTCGGCGTCCGCTCGAGCGCTTCGAGGCGATCGTGTGGGATCCCTACTGCCCCGCGCCCGTTCCGGACGAGCTCCTGGCGCGGCGCCTCGGGGAGGTTTTGGCGGCGGGCGGCTTCAGCGCGGCCTTCGAGGGCGGCGGGTGGGCCGTCTATACGCGGGCGCAACCGCGACATGGTACAATTCCTGGGCATCCACAACCATGGAGGTAGGTCATGCACGATTCTCGGAGCCGGGTCCTGACGCGGATGGCGTTCGGGCTGACGCTGGTCCCCGCCCTGATCATCGCGATCGGGTCGGGCGCGGCCGGCGCCGTCGAGCGCATGGCGGTCCTGGAATACTTCACCAGCACCACCTGAGGGTCCTGCCTGCAAGCCAGCCGTGAGCTGGACAGACTGGCCGACGTGTACAACACGCGCGTGGCGGCGATCGCCTACTACACCAACACCGCCGCTCCCTACTACACCACCGAGGGCTACAGCCGCTGGCACACCTATCCGCCGCCCTACTACTACGGGGGCAGCTACTACTATGCCTGGCCGTGGTTGTGGCTGGACGGCTGCCCGACCCCTGGATACATCTACTCGGGCTGGGAGAACCACCTGCTGAACAGGCTGCCCGTTCAGTCCAACGTGACCCTCGATCTGAGCGGCGACTATGACGCGGGCACGCGCACGGGCTTCGTGACCGTGATGCTCCACAACGCCGGCACGAGCAGCCTCTCGGGCAAGCTGCATTGCGTGCTCACCGAGTCGGAGCTGTACTATGTGGCTCCCAATCAGCTCGATTGGCACCACCACGTCATGCGCGACATGGTTCCCACGGAGACCGGCACGCCGGTGTCGCTCGCCGCAAACGGGTACGCTTCCGTCACGCTGCCCTTCCAGCTCCAAGGCACGTGGGTCGAGGGAGAGTGCGAGGTCATCTGCTTCTTCCAGGACACCGTCTTCCAGGCCGACAACACGTTGGAGATCTGGCAAGGCGCCAAGGTCTCGATTCCCGAGCTCATGAACATGGCCGCCGTTCAGGAACAGCCGGGCAGCCGCGTTGCGTCCGACCTGGCGCCGGTCCTTTATCCGGCGCAGCCCAGCCCCGGTCGCCCGGAGACCGAGATCGCCTTCGAGCTGCGCGCGAGCTGCGACGTGTGTCTGGAGGTCTACGATTCGGCCGGCCGTCGGATCGCCACGCTGCTGGAGGGCCGCCGCGCTCCGGGCCGCCATGCCGTGACCTGGACCGGCCGGACCGACACGGGTACAGACGTCCCGTCCGGTGTCTACTTCTGCCGCCTGGAGACCGGCACCGAGCAGCAGACGCAGCGGCTGCTGATCACCCGGTGACATGACGGCCGGCGCCTGACATGGCTGCCGTCGTCGCGCTTCACGAGATCCGCACGTACGACCGCGGACGCGTGACCGCCGCGGTGCGGGCCTGCCTGGAGCCGCTGGGCGGGATCGGCGCCTTCGTGCGGGCCGGGCAGACCGTCCTGCTCAAGCCGAACCTGTTGCAGGGCGCCGCGCCCGAGAAGGCGATCACCACGCACCCGGCGGTCGTGCGCGCCATGATCGAGCTGTGCCGCGAGGCCGGCGCGCGCGTATGGGTGGGCGACAACCCGGGCGTCGGCGACCCGCTGGCGTTGGCGCGCAAGGCGGGGCTGCTCGCCGCGATCGCGGACGGCGGCGCCGAGTGGGTTGACCTCACGCAGACTCGCGTCTTCGAGGCCCCGGAGAATCGCGTCGCGCGCCGCATCGAGCTGCCCAGTGCTCTCGCGGGGGTCGACGCCGTGATCACGTTGCCCAAGCTGAAGACGCACGGCCAGCTCACCTTCACGGGCGCCGTCAAGAACCAGTTCGGTCTCGTGCCCGGCACGCGCAAGGCCCGCTACCACTACCGGCTGCAAACTCGCATCTGGCTGGCGCGACTGATCGTGGACATCAACCGCATCGTGCAGCCCGTGCTGGCGGTGATGGACGGCATCGTCGGCATGGAGGGGCCGGGGCCGAGCGGCGGCCGCCCGCGGGAAGTGGGCGCGCTGATCGCGGGAGCCGACCTTTCCGCGGTGGATGTTGTCGCCTGCCACCTGGTGGGCATCGATGCGCGCAATGTCCCCACCCTGACCGCCGCGGCCGAGGTCGGCTTCGGGACCACCCGGCTGGAGGAGATCGAGGTGCGCGGGGCGGACCTCGCCGCCTTGCGGCTGGACGACTTCGAGCGCGTGAGCGAGATCACCAGTCTGTTGAACATCCTCCCGCTGCCCGAACGCGCCCAGCAATGGATTCGCCGCCAGTGGCAACCCCGCCCGCGAATCCGCGCCGAGGCCTGCATCCGCTGTTACGCCTGCGCGCAGGGGTGCCCGGTCGATCCCGCCGCGATCGATCCTGCCGCAGTCGGTCCCGCAGCCGACGACCCCGTGGTCGTCGATCCCTCTGCCGCCAGCCCTGCGGTCGTCGATCCTCGGCGCAAAGAAGGCGGTGGCGTCGACGACGCGACGTGCATACGCTGCTACTGCTGCCACGAGTTCTGTCCCGTGCAAGCGATCGATCTGGTGCCCGGCCGGTGGGCCTGGCTGTTTCGGCCGCTCGAGCGGCTGTAGTGCAGGAGGTGAGCGTGCGCCATGCAATGATCGCTCCATTGGCACTCGTGCTTTTCATCGCGACAACGTCGTCCTGTTCCCGTGACGTGGCCCCGACCACGCTCGCGGAGGCGCGGGCGCGGGCTCAGAGTCTGCGGCGGCCGCTGCTGATCGACTTCTACTCCCGCGGGTGACACGCCTGCGACGTCTTCGTCCGTGAGGCGAAGTCGGACTCCGAGGTGCGCAGGGCGTTGGCGGCGGTCGTCCTGTTCACCGCCGACCTGGCGCAGGAGGAAGGCAAGCTGCTGAGCCAGGAGCACCGGGTGCGGGCCTATCCGACCTTTGCCCTGCTCACTCCCGAAGGCGCCCCGATCGAAAGCTGGGTGGGGTACGAGAAGGCCGGGTTCCTCGGATCGCTGGCCGAGGCCCTGGCTGATCCCACCACCATCGAGGACAAGACCGCCCGCTTCGCGGCCCAGCCGACCACCGATCTGGCCGTGAGGCTCGCCCGCTATCATGTCGCGCGATCCGCGTATGCAGAAGCGGTGCGGTACTACCGAGAAGCCCAGCGGCTCAACACCGACGCAGGCCGTGACTACCTGATGGACATCTTCGAGACCCTGCTGGGCGCCGTCTTCAGTCCCGGCGCCGACTCGGCCTTCACGCGGGCGGATCTGGCAGCGGCCGCCGACGCGGTCATCGCTTCCCCGCGCCGCTCCTCCGCCAATCTGATCGAGCTGGGACGCTCGATGGCGGCGCTCGTCTATCCGCCGGTCAGCGACACGACCCTGGCGGCGTCGTACATCGATGCCGTCATCATCGCGACCGCGCAGGACGAAGAGGCCTGCGCGAGCTGGGGCCGCCAGGGCCTGCTGGTCGACTACGCGCTATACGTGCTCAAGGACCGCGAGCAGGCCCTCGCCTGCCGGCGGGCGACCTTGAGCGACAACTGGCGCGAGAACTACCTGGAGATGCTGTCCTTCGCCGACTGGTGCCTGAGACAAGACGTGAATCTCTCCGAGGCGGAGGAAGCGGCGGAGCGCGGTCTGGCCATGGCGCAAGCCGACCCGGAAGGCGCCCGCTTCCTGAACTGGGCCGCCTCGACCGCGAGCAAGATCGCCTTCGAACTCGGCGATTCCGTGCGGGCGTTCGAGCATCGGAAGTCGGCCCTGCCCGCGGGCTGGCGCGATGACGCGGGGCAGCTCAACAGCCTGGCCTGGTGGTGCTTCGAGCATGGCACCGCGCTGGAAGAGGCCGAGCAGCTCGCGCGGCGCGGCGTGGAGCTGTCCGCCCCGGGTGAAGACCGCGCGCGGGTGCTCGACACGTTGGCCGAGATCCGCTACCTGCGCGGGGACACGGATGAAGCCCTGGCCCTCATCCGCGCGGCGGTCGTCGAGAACCCGCAGGACTCTTACTACGGACAACAGCTCGACCGCTTCGAGCGGCTGGCAGACCGGCCCGACTGAGGCGGGTCGGCCTGCGTGGCCCGCCGGATGCGGGTCGGCCTGCGTGGCCCGCCGGATGCGGGTCGGCCTGCGTGGTCCGACTGACGCGGGTCGGCTTGGGCGGCGCCGCGCCGGCGGGAGCCGCCGGCGCCTGGTCTCAGCGCAGGACCACCACCCGCCCGGTGCTCACGCCCGTCCCCGCGCCCTCGTAGTGCACGCGGTAGATACCGGCCGGCACGGGCCGTCCGGCGGCGTCGCGCCCGTCCCAAACGATCTCGCGCTGTCCGGCGATCCATCGGCCGGAGAAGAGGCGTACGACCTCGCGCCCCTGAGTGTCGAAGACGCTGAGCCGCGCCGGCTCCGGACGCTCGAGGCCGAGAGCGATGGCGACCGATCCGAAGGTCGGATTCGGGACGAGCCTGAGCGTGCCCGATCCGCGCGCGAGGGGCAGGGGCTCGACGGCGGCGCCGCCGCCCGGCACGACGAACCCGTGCTGGTTCGTGTTCCAGTCATCGTGGAAGAGCGCACCCCATTCGACGCGCGCTTCGTCGTAGGCAATCGGGAAGTCCCAGAGGGCGACGTGGCCGGTCATCATCGTGAAGCCCAGCTCCAGCAAGCCGTCGCCATCGACGTCGCCGACCTCGGGACTGTTTGGGCCCGACGCGCCGGGCTTCGGGATGGGGAAGTGGGTCGCGATCGTGCCATCCAGGTTGTGCCCGTATATGTCGCCCGGGTTGTAATTGTCGCCGATCGCCATCTCCAGGCCCGGCAAGCCGTCGAAATCGGCCACGATGAAGGAGCCCTCCATGTTCGGATCGCCGGGGGCAGGCCAGCCTGGAAGCATCGTTCCCGTGTGGTCCCAGGCGTACAAGGCCGGGCCATTCACCTTGCCGGCGTTGAAGAGCTCGAGGTCTCCGTCGCCGTCGGTGTCGCCGATGACGGGGCAGGAGTAGGTCTGCAGGCTGGGGTAGGTGACCGGGAAGCCCGGCACGACGACTGGCCCGCTCGCGGTGGCGCGATAGGCGTGAATCTGCGTGTAGCTTCCGAACTGGTAACCGACGACCAGGGCCTCGTTCTGCCCGTCGCCATCGATGTCACCGATCGACGGCGCGGCCCATGAGTTCGAGAGCCCGGAGATGGCGGGCCAGCCGGGCAGCGAGACCCCGTTCTTGTCGAGGGCGCACAGCATGCCGCCCAAGGCCACCGCCAGAATCTCCGGCGCCTGGTCGCCGGTGATGTCGCCGACGGCCAGAGTGCCGGTGATGTTCGCGCCGACGGCGGTTGCGAACAGAGGCGTCCCGCTCGCCAGCCACGCGCGAATCGTGTTCCCGCCGCCGATCAGCACTTCCGGACTGCCGTCGCCGGTGAGGTCATAGACCACCGGCGAGATGAAACCGTAGGTGACGCCCGAGGTCTGGGGCCAGCCCGCGAGCGGCGTGCCGTCGTGATGGAAGATGCGCAGCGGACCGCTCTTCACCGAGATCAGGATCTCCAGATCGCCGTCGCCGTCGAGGTCGGCGGCCGCGGCCTTCGACTGCACCTGGCCCCCGACGTTGATCGGCCAGCCCGGGAGCAGCGTGCCGTCGTGCCGCCAGACGCGAAAGAGGTTGTCGGTCGAGCCCGCCAGCACCTCCAGCGTGCCGTCCGCGTCGACGTCGGCGAGGACGATCCCCACCGGCTTGTAGTTCACGTGCGAGCCCATGAGCTGCGGCCAGCCGCTGTGATAGGGCGGCGCCAGCCGGCCGCTCGCGGTGGTCGCGACCGTCGCGGCCGCCGCCGGCGGCGCGGTCTCGCAGGCGCCGGGATCGGCGGCGTCGGCGGGGGCCGTGTTGGCGCCCTGCGCCAGAACCGCCGGCGCGGCCAGAGCGAACAGCAATACCGCGGACAGACAGAACAGCGCTGCAAGCTTCGGGATGGAGGAAAGTCGGTGGGTCATCATACGTCCCTCCTGGGTTGTGCGGAGACCTGTTGGACGCGAGTCCCTAGCCGCCGGCATTCTACCACGCCCGGCGCACGCCGGCCACACCCGGAGGCGCGTTCACCCGAAAGAATGTTTACTCGGGCTTCAATTCGGCCAGGAATCCGGAGTCGACCCAGTACATGTCGCCGCACAGCGAGAAGAAGAGGTATTTGCCGTCCGGCGACAGCGCCGCCTGGCCCACCGGGGGAATGCCCAGCCGGTCGCCGAGCGAGATGATCTCACCCCACGATCCGTCCTGGCGACGGAAGCACGCGTAGATGCCCGCGCCCGGCTGGCGGTAGGTGTCGAACAGCAGGAGGCTCTCGTCGGGGGCGATGAACGGGTGGGCATCGGGCGCCTCCGAGTTCATCGCGCCCTCGAGCACCTCGGGCTCCCCGTAGCCGTCCGCGGTCGGGACCCGGCGGACGAGGACCCCGTAGTCGGGACGCCCCGTGATCTCGGTGTAGTAGAGCACACCGTCCCGACTGGTCGTGGGGTACATGCCGGCGAAGAGCTTCACCGGCGTTCCCCAGCCGGCTCCGACACGGTCCGCCACGTAGATCTCGCGCTCGCCGCGCATGCTTGCGCGACCGCAGAAGAGGATCCTGCGCCCGTCCGGAGCGACGCTGGCTTCCTCGGTGATGTGCTGCTCGTCGATCAGGTGGATGACCTCGGGCGCAGTCCAGCCCGCGTCCGTCCAGCGGCACACCAGCGTGCCCGCGCCGCCGCGCGAGAAGTAGATCTCCCGCCCGTCGGGTGTGAAGGTGATCGAGTACTCGTTGTCCGTGGTGTTGACGATGCCCGGAGCGAAGACCTCGGGACGCGCCCCCGGCGGCGGCTGTCCAAGATAGGGACCCCGCAGATCCATGATCTCGCCCGGGGCGTACCTGCCCTCCGCATCGAGCTGCGTGCGGATCGTGGCCATGACCCGGTCAAGGTGATCGAGCATCCAGGCGATCTCGGCCTGGTTCGGATCCAGCTCGACGGCCCGGCGCAGCGCGCTTTCGGCCTTCGTCCGGTCTCCCGCCTGCAGATAGGCGTTGCCCAGCTCCGGCCAGTAGCGCGGGGAGTCCCCGAAGAACTCCGCCAGCGTCTCGAGGAGCGCGAGGGCCTCGGCCCTCTTCCCCTGATGATTCAAGCGCGTAGGCAGCCCGCGCAGCAGCTCGTAGGGTTCGACGACATAGGCGCGCGTCGTGTCGGCCATGACTTCTCGCAGCCGCTCCCGCGCCGCGGCCAGTCCCTGCTCGCGGAGGGCCTGCTCGAAGACGGCGGCGGCGGATGGACCGGGCGGGTCGGTTGGGCCTCCCGGAGCGGGAGTGGAACTGCCTTGCTGGGCGGCGGCGGGCGCGCCCGGCAGGGCCCCGCTCGTCATCTGATCGAGGAGCCGCCGCGCTCGCGCGTGGTCGGGGTCGAGCCGCAGCGCGGCCTCGAGCTCCGCGCGCCCCGCGGCAGAGTCGCCGCGGGCGAGCTGGACCTGCGCCATCCAGTAGCGCGTCTCGGCCGAGCTCGGCCAGGCCTCGGCGTTGATGGCGAGGAGCTTCCAGACATCCTCGGCGCGTTCAGGCCCCCACTCGAGCGCATAGCGGATCAGGCGATCCTCCCCGAAGATGACAACCTCGGGGTCGCGCCGGCGCGCTTCGTGGAACCGCCTGACGGCCGCGTCCACGCCCACCTCGGCGATGTTGCGGTCGAACTGCGCCGCCGTCGGCGGCGCCGGCAGCGCCGCCCGCATCTCCCATTGCCGCGCGGCGTCGCCGGCGGCCGCGTGCCGCAACCGACCCGCAGAGGCATCGTCCGCGTTCAGGTAGGCGCAGAGGAAGGCCAGGATCGACTCCCGGATCGCCCCGTGCTCCCGGAGCAGCTCATCGGTCGCCGGATCTCCGGCAGCCCAACGCCGGGCGAGGATGGTATCGGTCGCGAAGTCCGCGTGGGTGAACCCGGCCACGCGGCAGCCCCAGGTGTCGGCGTAGCGGCTCGCGGCCGCGAAGGAGAAGTCGCGCTCCTCCTCGCGCGGCGTGATGTGCAAGAAGGCGGCCCGCAGGTTGCGCGGCGCCCACCAGGGCGTGGCCTCCGGGATGACGCGATACCGGGGGAACTGGTAGCCTCCGTCGAGGGTGACCACGGCGTCGATCCCCGCATGCTGCAGCGCGAGCAGCAGAACGCTCGTCCCGCCCCAACTGAAGCCCATGAGCCCGACGCGATTCGGATCGACGAAGCGCTCCTGGCACGCCGAGCGCAGCACGTGCTGCAAATCCCCAAGCTGCGCGAAGGCCCCGTGAATGTCTCGCGATACCTCTGCCTCTTCGGCGCCCTGGCAGGCGCACGAGGCGATGACGAAGCCCCAGCTGGCCAGATACTCAATGAGGAGGGCGTTCTCGTACGGCTCGGCGTTGATGCTGGGCGCGTAGACGATGAGGGGGAAAGGCCCGCGCGCGGGCGCGGCGTCCCGGTGCGTATGGGTGGCCTGCTGCAGAAGGGCGTCGAGACGTTCTTCCTCGCAGCCGCGCTCGCGGAGGGGCGCCTTGTAGGCGGCGATGATCTCGATCTCGCGCCCGCCCGGTCGCTGCTCGCCCGCCCCGGACGCTGGGATCTCGCCCTCCCCGGATGCCAGGATGAAGTCTCCGTAGCGCATGGCCGCGGTGGTTCCTTCCGCGGCCGGGTACCACAGATGGATCGGCACGGGCCGGGAGCGCAGGTCCTGGTGCACGGCGCCGTCGAGCTCGGTGCGCGCGCCGAAGCTGCGCCCGCCGTCCTGCGTGCGCTCGATGCGGTAGCCCACCGTCCATGGCCCGGGATCGCCCGGAAACGCCGGGAGCTCCGCGGACGCGCTCGCCCCGGCGCGCGAAGAGCCGGCCAGGGTCAGGGTTATGAGGCCGAGCAAGCCGCAGGCGCATGCCGCCCCAGCGAGCGAAGGGAAGCGAGCGAAGCCAGATGTGCGTTTCATGGTGGCGTTTCCCCGGGGTCTCCCGGGAGTACGCCGGCCGGGACACGGAGGTTGCGCCGGAGGCCGGCAACGGCCGCGGGGCCACTTGGCTCGCGCCGATCTTCGAGCCGGCCGCCGTTCCTTGTCCGCGAGCGCGAGGCAACAAGCCGGTAGCCGGCCAGAGTAACCTTTGGCATCTTCGCGAGTATACTCCCCGGAGGCAGACATGCAGGAACTCGAGACGCTCTACCGCACCCACGCCGCGGCCGTCTTCCGGTTCGCCTGGGGATTGTGCGGGGACCGCAGTCAGGCTGAGGACCTCGTCTCGGAGACCTTCGTGCGCGTCATGACACGGGCCCCGCGGATCGAGACGCGCACAGCGCTCGCCTATCTGCTGACGATCGCCCGCAACGTCTATCTCAGCGGACAGCGCCGCCGGAAGCGGGAAGTCCCGCTGCCCCCTGACCTGCCCGCGCCGACTCACGATCCGGTCGGCCAGCTCCACGGCGAGGAGCGCCTGGCGCTGACGCTGCAGGCGCTGCGTGACCTGACCGAAGGCGAACGCGCAGCCCTTCTGCTGCGGGTCGATCATCAGCTCTCGTACGAGGAGATCGCCGTGACACTGGGGATCTCGGTCGGAGCGGCCAAGGTCCGCGTGCACCGCGCCCGGCTGCATTTGTCGAGCGTGCTGGAAACACGGGGAGGACCCTATGAAGCTTGAAGTCACGCGCAATGTGGTCAGCGACCTCTGGCCGCTGTACAAGTCCGGGGATGTCAGCGCCGACACTCGTTCGCTGGTGGATGCCTTCGTCTCCGGGGATCCGGCCTTCGCCGAAGTGATGCAGCATAGCGAACGCCTGCCGAGCGTCATGCCTGGAATTCGGCTGTCGCCCGATGCGGAGCGCCGTCTGCTCGATGACGCGCGACAGCGCGCGCGGACGAAGCTCCTGTTGATCGGCGCCGCGATCGCTCTCGTCGGACTCCTGGCGATCGGAGCCCTCGTCAGCCTGCTGGTCTTCGCCCGCGGCATCTGACGCCGCTTGTCACCAGCTTGCTCGGTCGGAATCTCAGGAGGTTCGCCATGTGTCCACTCGCCGGTCCTGGTCATGCCCGCCCCCATCCTGGCGCGCGGCGAAGAGCCGCGACGCTTCCGGCTGCTTTGCGGCTGGCCGCGCTGCTCATCGTCCCCCCGTCCGTGGCTGCATGGGCGGCGCCGGCCGCGGCTGTGTCGGCAGCACCGGCCGGGGCTGTGTCGGCAGCACCGGCCGGGGCGGCAGTCAGCCCCGGCGCAGACGAGGATCTGTCGGCGCGGCTCGAGGCCCTCTTCGCGGCCGCCTTCCCGGCTGATGAGCCCGGCGCGGCGGTGCGCGTTCAGCGCGGTTCCGAACCGGTGCTGCGCAAGGGATACGGGCTGGCGGATCTGGAACTGGGCGTGCCCGTGGCGCCGGACATGGTGTTCCACCTCTGCTCGATCACGAAGCAGTTCACGGCGGTGGCCGTGCTGATGCTGGCCGCCGAGGGCCGGCTCGATCTGGACGCTTCGCTGGGGCGCTACCTCCCCGACTACCCGCAACCAGGCGCATCAGCGACGATCCAGCAACTCCTCACCCACACGGCGGGCATCCCGGGCTACACGACCAACCCCGACTTCTGGAAGACCGCCTGCCAGGATCGCGCGCTCGACGAGCTCATCGCCACCTGGCTGGGCGAACCGCTGGACTTCCCTCCCGGCACCGACTGGAACTACAGCAACTCCGGCTACGTTCTCCTGGGCAAGGTGATCGAGGTGGTCAGCG
Source organism: uncultured bacterium (assembly GCA_964603725.1). Classification (GTDB taxonomy): domain Bacteria; phylum Eisenbacteria; class RBG-16-71-46; order CAIMUX01; family WJJG01; genus CAZDKK01. Next base: position 27,898 of record CAZRWW010000010.1, on the reverse strand, counting down.
GTCTCGAGTACCCGCGCTTCATGGAAGAACGGATCTTCGCGCCCCTGGGGCTGGAGCACAGCTTCTACGGGGACGAGGAGCGGATCGTCCCCGGTCGCGTGCGGGGATACGACCGCGAGGGCGGAGGATATCGCAACACGCCGTGCGTATCCATGAGCCTGGCCCATGCCGCGGGCGGGTTGCTCTCGAGCGTCGATGACATGGTCGCCTGGACCGCCGCGCTCTTCGGCAGCGAGAGGCTGCTCTCTTCAGAGTGGCGCCAAAGGCTCCTGGCCCCCGCCGTTCTGGCCGATGGCCGGAGCACGGCGTACGCCTGCGGCTTCGAGCTCCACACCCTGGCTGGACACGGGATGATAGCCCACGGCGGCGGGGGCGCGGGCTTCACGACCTTTGTCGCCTACGTGCCCGATGCCGACCTCACGGTGGTAGTGCTTTCCAACAGAGCCGGCGCCGGGCCCCATCCGCAGGCGCTGGCGCAGCGCGCGCTGGTCATGGCCCTCGGCCTGTCGCTGGACGAATCTCCGCGGCTCGGTCTGTCTCAGGCCATCGAAATCCGGGATGCGTCGTTTCTCGATGCCCTCTCAGGGCGCTACGAACTGGCGCCCGGATTCATCGTGGAAGTACGCCGCGCGGGCGATGCCCTGATGATCCAGCCCACGGGCCAGCCCGCCCTGCGGCTCTACGCCCAGAGCAGGTCGCGCTGGTTTCCGCTGGAGTTGGATGCGGTCGTGGAGTTCGAGGGGTTTGCGCATGGGCCGGCGGACGGGTTGGTGCTGACACAGGACGGGCGGGAAATGCGCGGCCGGCGGGTGGAATGATCGCCGTTAGCCCGCGCCGGTCAGCGCTCAGAATGAAGGACCCGGCGAATCGTCCCGACCTTGCTCGAGGCAATCGGGGCAGTAGTTGCGCGCAAGCCTGACGCGCGGGTGACTGGTCAGGTGCTGCTCGATGGAGTGCCAGGCCCCGGCGCTATCCTGGATCCTCTTGCAGGTGGAGCACATCGGCACCAGGCTCCTCAGAACCTGCAACTCATCGAGGTAGTCGCTGAGGCTCCTGTTTCTCTCGCTGAGCACGGCATTCATGTAGATCAGACCCAAGTGCGCCTGGATCAAGTCGCGGAACTTCTCGATCAGCCGGCGGACCTTGTTCGAATGCTCGTTGGCCTTGCGATCGAGAACGCAGATCGTCCCGAAGGGGGTCCAGTCCGGCAGCAGAATGGGAAACCCGAGGTATGAGATCATTCCCAGCTTCACGTCCGGGTTGTCGCGCCACTGCGGAACCGCCAGCGCATCGGCAACGAGCAGCGGCTTCCCGGTCTTGATGACGGCCTCGCAGTACAGCCCGGAGTTGGCCAGGCGCTCTCGGTCGCCGGGATGGTAGGGGTTCCCGGCCTGGTGACTGGCGAGGAAGACCTCAATATCCTCTTCAACAACGCGCATGATCAACCCGACCGGGATACCGGCCAGATCCACGATGAGGTCGAGGGAATCCTGCCACTGCTGGGCAGTGTCCGCGGGTATGTTCAGCTTTCCGGCCTTGATCGCGCTTGGCATCGTCCTTCTCCTGGGGCGCGAAGGAAGCCCACGGCAGAGGCTGTCCCTGACAAGCGCCGCGCGTCCGGGCATGCCCCTGTTGGTGTTCCCTGGCGCCGAGGATCGGCTGGAACCGCCCTGGTGTCCACGCTCTGCTGCATGGATCGGCTCTTGGGGTCGACTCCCTTGACGCGATCTCTCCTGGGCGGTCGGCGCGGCCCACCAGCCGCCCTTGGCGCGGGCCGGGACCGCCGGGGGCATGCCCGCGGGCGGCCGCCGGCTAGGCTGATCTCTCCAGCAGCCAGATCATCACCGGGCTGGTGGCCGGATCAAACGGCGCTCGTTCATACGTGCCGTACAGATCCACTACACGGAACCCGGCGCCAGCGGCCATGGCGACGAAGTCCTGTTGCTCCACGAATTCGAACTCCATGGGCAGCAGACACTTCCAGATCAGACGCCCATCTGGCCCGAAGAACTCGAAGTACTGGGTTCGCCGGACGACGGGCTCGCCGCCCTCCTCAAACCCGGACACCACCAGACTGCCGCCCTCCAGCGGGAAGCGACCCACGATTCTCAAAGCCCCATCCACTTGCGCGCGGCGGATGGCCGGATTGTGCAGCGTGCAGATGAATCGCCCGGCGGGCCGCAGAGAGGCGAACGTCGCCGCGAGCGCGGCGCGCTGCCTTTCCGCGCCGATGATCTCCATGAACGACTGGAATGGCAGGATCGCCAGCTCGAACCGCTGCTGCAGCTCGACGCGGCAGACGTCCGCGCAGTGCAGGCTCGCCCTCAGTCCGCGCGCCGCCAGCTTGCGCGCCAACACATCGAGCATGCCCGGCGAGCTGTCTACGCAGGTGAGATCGACCCCGGCCTCGATGAGCGGGATCGACAGCCGGCCGGTGCCCGCCATGAGCTCCAGCACCGGGCCACCGGCACCGCGCGCCGCATCCGTGAAGAAGGGAACGTCCAAGTCCCAGCTCACATAGACATCGTACAGGGGCGCAATGCTGTCGTAGTCAATGGGAGACACCGCGAGGCCTCCTCTCGCCCGCGTGGACGTGCTCCCCGCGCTTTTCACACGGTTGTCCCGCGCGCCTTTTTCCGGCTCGTGCCCTGGGTCCGCGCGCCTGCCCCTATTTCTCCGGTGCGCTCGGGATCGTCCAGTGCCCCGTCGACAGGTCGAGCTTGTGGCAGTGCGTGCACTCCCCCTGGAACAGCGTCAGGAAGTGGTTCTCCTCGCCCCCGATCAGGTGGATGTTGTGGAGCATCCCGGCGAATGGAGGGGCTGTCGTCGAGCCCCGGCCGTGGCAAACGAGGCACTTCGCGGGGATGTCCGTCAGGGAACTGGTCGCGTCCGGGTGTTTGCCGCTGAGGGTCATCCTGGCCGGGGCAGATGCCTGCGCCTTGGCGAGCAGTCTCGGTTCCACGCTCTCGCTCCACTCATGCAGCAGGGTGCTGAACCGGGTGTCCAGCTTCATGTCGACGTAGTTGAGGTGGCAATCGACACAGCCATGGGGATACCGATCCTCCGCGGTGATGCCGGGAATCTTGCGCGCCGGCGGTGGCGCCGGCGGCGCCTGCTCATTCGTTTGAGCGGCCGCCCACAGGGTCACGACGGAAATGCACAGCACGCTGCCGCCCAACACGAGCTTCTTGATCATGGCGCACTCCTTTCTACTGAATCGGCATCTGGCCACGCCGCCCGTGCCCGGCGCCGGCCGTCATCGGCGTGTGAGACCGACGCGTACCCGGCTGTGGCGATTGCTCTTCCCCGCCGATCGAGGCGAGGCGCAGGCGACGAGCAGTCACAGGCGCAAGTCCTGTCAGCACCGACGGGCGCGCCGCGCCGGTCAGGGGCACTGGCCGCGCCCTGGGAGTATCGCTGGCGTACGGGGTGGTTCAGCTCGGCAGCACTCGCCACTTCGCAATTCAGGCTACCGGACCCGCTGGCGTTGCGCAAGCCGTCATCCGGGTTGCCGGGCAACTGCGTTGCGGGCGAGGGGCCGCGCTTGAAACGGCGAGCGGGATCCACGCATCGTGAACCCCGCTCGCTGCGACCCGAGGAACTGCGCCTACCGCTGCAGTGCAGCCAGGGCCCGGGGCAGGCCTCGGCACCTAACGCACCAGCGTTAGGTGCCGACTGATGCGGCCCTGCGGCGTCTCGAGCACGTACTGGTAGAAGCCGCTGGCCACCGGTCGGCCTTGCGAGTCCCGGCCATCCCAGGCCACCGCCTGGTCACCCGCGGAGAGCTCACGCTCGCCGAGATCACGAACGAGACGGCCCTCAGTGTCATAGAGTGCGATCCGCACGGGGGCGGTCCGCTCGAGGCGGAACTGGATGGTTCCCGGTCCGCTCAGGGGATTGGGGGCCATACGCGCCAGCCGCAGTTCGGACGGTAGGTCGCGCTCGGCGACCGCGCTAGCTCCCAGCGATGGGAAGCCCCGGATCTGACCGCGGATCTCGCCGCCGGGAAACACCGTGGTATGTGTGTTGAAGTAGGTCTCACCGGCCAGGACCTGAGGCTCATTGGCCGCGCCGTAACTCCACACCCCCAACTTGCGATTGCCGAGCGGCAGGGCCGCGAGCACGCCCCCGTTCGATCCTGGGGGTGCGAAGCCGTGGATGTGCGCGGCCGTCTCGGGACCGGACAGCCCGGCCATGCGGAAGTCGTAGCTCAGCTGATCGGTGACGACGTCGATGCTGATCAAGCCCACGCCGGCGCCCGTTGACGCGGACGGCGGCACCTCCTGCCGGCCGTCGATCGGTGCGACCACCGGCACGACCTGACCGCGGATCTCGCCGCCGGGGAAGGGAACCGTGTGCACGTTCACGTAACAGCGCCCCGACAGAATGTCCTGCTCTTGGGCCTCGGCGTAGTTCCAGACCCCGACCTTCGGGCTTCCCAACGGCAGCGCGTGAACCACCCCGGCATTGGTGCCGTGCAGCGCCATGCCGTGGATGTGGGCGGCCGTCTCGGCCCCCGCCAGTCCGCCCACCGCGATGTAGTACGACAGCTCGTTCGCAGCGGTATTGATCTGGAATACGCCCCATCCGCTTCCGGGCGACCCGTTGGCGGGGACCTCCTGCGCGCCGTCCAGAGAGGCGTTCATCCTGGTGATCTGTCCCCGGATCTCGCCGCTGGGAGACACGCTCGAGTGGATGTTCACGTAGGTCTTGCCCGCGAGGATGTCTCCCTCTTGGGCCTCCAGGTAGTTCCACACGCCGACCTTGGGATTGCCCACCGGCAGAGCGTCGAGGACGCCGGCATTCATGCCCGGATCGGCCGGGCCGTGTATATGAGCCGCCGTCTCGGCGCCCGCCAGTCCAACAAACGCGATCCGATAGGACACCGTGTTCGCATCCGTGTCGATCAGGAACTGACCTCCGCCAAACGCCGGCGACCCGCTCGGAGGGACTTCCTGCTTGTCGACGAGCACACAGCCGTAGACGTATGTGTCGCCCGCGGCCACTCCAACCATCAGGACCGCGGCAAAAAACGCCCCGGCCAATGCCCTGCGGCCATGGCCAGCCGATCTATCCGAAAACACCCGGGAATCTGCTGCTCTCATTGTATGTTCTCCTTACCTGTATGACGTGACGAGACGCCCCGAGGGATCCTTGCTCGAGGCAACCAACCCTGAGTAGTACGTAGTACAAGGAGCATTTGCGGTTCCGAGGCCGTCACGAGGCTAGACAACATGATTGCGGGTGAGACGATCTGGCGGCTGCCGTGAAGGAAAGTGCCGAGAAGGAAAGCCCTCTGTCCGTGCCGTGGTGGACTCGCGACGAGATCGCAGCGCTCAGAACCGACCGCAAGGTCTCACTGGCGCGCCGCCGCCAGTCCGGCTTCGTAGACCGCCACGATTCTGTCGCCCAACGCGTCAGGCGAGAAGCGCGCCCGCACGTGCTCGCGGGCGGCCGCCCCCATGGTGGCCCGCCGCGCGGTATCGCCGGCGAGATCGGTCAGATGCGCCACCATCGCGTCGTCGTCGTTGATCAGCACCAGGTATCCGGTGCAGCCGGGCAGGATAACCTCGCTGGCGCCGCCGTTTTCCGTGGAGATGCAGGGGAGCCCGGCAGCTCCCGCATCCAACAGCGCGCTGGGCAGCCCCTCGGACACGGCCGTGAGGGTTACGACATCCGTCGCTCTCAGCAGGTCGTTAGTATTCTCCACGCGACCGAGCAGGCGCACGTGCGATTCCAGCGCCATCCGCGCGATGATGCGCTCCAGCGCCGTTCGCTCCGGGCCCGCCCCGGCCAGCAAGAACACTGCATTCATGCCGTTGTCGGCTAGACGGCGCGCGACGCGCAACAACATGGCATGATTCTGATCCCTGTGCAGACCGGCGATCATCGTGACTACAATCGCTTCCCCACGCACGCCGAATGCCGCCCGCGCCGCTTCCCGGGTCAGTTGGCTCTCATAGGTGATTGGATGGACCGCGTTGGGCACGACGTAGACGCGATGCGCGGGGGCAACGTGATCCTCCATCACGGTCCGCTTGACGTACTCCGAATTCACGATCCAACCGGCAGTGCCCCACCCGAGCACGCGACTCATCCACCGAAACGGCCAGGCCGACCTGACCGGCCTCCGGCGCCCGACGTATATGCAGGGCACCCCAGCCAGGCGCGCCGCGAGCCACGCAGGTGCATTGGCCGATTCGCTGAAGACATGCGCGACATCCACGCGCTGCTGTCGCAGATGACGTGCCAGCGCCATGAGCCGCGCCGGGCGCAGCGGACCCCCTCGGTTGAGATGTACAACCGGGACACCCGAGTCCCGGCTGAGGTCAGCGTGGTGCTGGCTCGGGCTGCACATGACGAGGTGAGCTGTGTGGCCGCGGCAAGCCACCGCAGCCGCCGTGAGGGTCGCCTGTCGCTCGGCGCCCTCGGCGGCCAGGCCGTCGACAAGGATGGCCACGTTCATCGGATCCGCTCCTCGGTTCCCGACGCGGCGGGCGCCCTCAGGGTCCCAGCCGCGCCGTGAGCATTTGAGCCCGACGCCCTGGGTTGGGTCAATGGGATCGCACGGGGCCAGTCCAGGCTCCCACTCTCTGCGCACCTTGTCACCCCGGGCTCTTCTCCGTCGTCGCCACCCGGAAGTGCTTGGATTTTCATCCAGCATGTGTCTATATGTACATGCTATTCTGGCCATGAGCCGCTGAAGCAACCCCAAGGCGGCGACCCGGCCGGCGCCGCAATCCAGCAGCAGCCGCGGCCTGGCTGGCGCGATTGCCCGCTGGGGGGCTGTGCGAAGGAGCTCACGCGCTGCGCTGGGACGGGCGAGCACTCCACGGGCGCAGACTCCGGGCGGGCGGGTGCCCCCTGGCCGCCTCTTCGGGAGTCGAGCACGCGCACGCCTGGTTCATGTTGAATCCGTGATGGTCGCCAGCCGAGAGCGGCGTCCCCGCGGACCGTCAAGAGCAGGAGCGGGCCCCGCCGCCGCCCGCAATTGCCGGCATCAGTCGATGTACCCCAGGTCACGCAGCCGGCGCAGCAGCTCGGGATTCTCCGCGGCGGGAATCTCCTTCTCGGATCGCCGCCCGAACGTCACCGTGAGGTCATCGAGGTAGCCGCGCAGCATCGCCAGCGTATCGGGCCACTGGGCGGCCAGATCGGTCCGCTCGAGGGGATCGCGATCGAGATCGAATAGCTGATAGTCGGGCGAGGTCTTCGGCCCGCGACGGACCAGCTTCCAGCCGCGCAGACGCAGGGCATAGAGACAGGGCGGGGCCTCGGACAGCACCGGCAGAGCGTACTCCGGCGAGGCGGCCCCGGTCACCTCGGGGATCTCGCTGCCCTGGTCCAGGGGCAGCGGCTCGATCCCGATTCGAGCGCACAGCGTGGGGATGATGTCGATCAGCGGAATCGGTCGCGCGACGATGCGCCCACCCTTCACCCCTCCCGGGGGGCGATAGGCCAGCGGGCAGGCGATCATTTCCTCGTAGATCGAGGCGCCGTGGAACCAGCCCCGGTGATCGCCGAACTCCTCCCCGTGATCGGTGCAGAAGATGATGTGGCATCCGTCCAGATAGCCAAGCTCAGCCAGTCCCGCCATCAGGACCCCGAAGGCCTCATCGACCGCGCGTATCTCCCCGTCGTAGTTGGCGACCATTCCCGCCAGGGCGCTGTCGGACAGCGTGGGCGGGTTCTCGAGACAGCCCCAGTCATGGCAGCCGGCGCGCTCCGCTTGCTTACCGAACTCCGACCACAGGGGAGGATCGATGGGACCGCCTGGGATGCCTGGCGCGACCCGATTGCGGGCACCGCGCGGCGGCGTGTAGGGAGAGTGCGGATCCATGATGTGGAGGTAGGCGAAGTGCGGCCGGCCGGGAGTGCTGCGAAGCCATCGCAGCGTCGCTTGCACGATGGACCCGGCACGCTCGGCAACATCGGTGTGCTGCAGGTAGCGCCTGAGGAGCCGCTCCCCAGCGGTATGGAGATTCCGGAACCAGTAGGGCAGCTCCCCGGGGTAGTGGTGACCGAAGCCCTGCAGGAATCCGTTGCAGTCCATGATCAGATTGTTGCCGATGAACCCCCCGGTCAAGTAGCCGTAGGAACGAAAGTGCTCGGCCAGCGTGGGGAGGGCTTCGGGCAGCACATCGCTGGGCTTGATCACCCGATGATTGCTCGGATACCGACCCGTGAAAAGGCTGGCGACGCTGGGGAGGGTCCAATTGCTGGGGGTGTAGACGTTCGTGCAGACAATGCACTCGTCGAAGAACCGATCGAGGTTGGGGCTCGTCGGGCGCGGGTACCCCCAGCGGGAGAGATGATCTCGGCGCAGCGTGTCGACCAGGATCAACACCACGTCAGGACGTGGCTGCGCATCTGCGCCCGGGCGCACGGTGAACGTCTCCGGGCGGGGCCGGGCCACGGCAAGCGCGATGACGTTGGCCGCGAGAAGCAGGGCGCCGGCCAGCGCGCCCGCCCGTCCGAGCACGCCGCCACTCCAGCGCACCATGAGCCGTGACAATCCCCAGCGTCCCAGCGCGAATCCGAGTCCAAGGCCAGCCATGCCGCAGGCGGCTCCGAACGCCGCCACCTCGGTCATGCCCGGCCTGGTCCCTGGCGGCGCCAGGAAAGCCGCGCCCTTGCCGAACCAGAACCCGGCTGTCAGTCCGCCCTCGATCGCGAGCTGAAAGGCCAACGCCAGCGTGAAGAAGGCCGCCGGAGTTCTGCGCAGGGTGACGAGCCGCGCCAGGCCGACGGCCACGATGGCGAGCAGCAGATGCACATCGATGCCGTAGAGGAAGTCGCCCGCCGTCCGGCGGACGCCGGGGTTGGGCAGCACGGCCTCCAGAATCGCGATCGCGACGGCAACCAGGGCTGCCAAGGCAAACGCGGCACCTGGTGGTCGCATCAGCGCCTCCGTCGCATCGCGGCCGCAAGTCGTTCATGGATGGCAGGGCGCGCTTGCATTCCGCGAGTGTACCGACCGGGGCCGGCTGTGTCCATCAACTCAAGCCCCCGGGATCGAAAGGAGCAACCCACGGTCCGATAGGTTGCGGTTTCGCTGGCGACGCCGCAGATCCGTCGGTAGCGGCTGCTGGCTCACAGGTTCATGCAGCCTGGCCGGACAATCGCCACGGCGACATTGCCGAGATCTATCACAAGCGCTCTCTGGATGACGGCACGAACTGGGAACCCGACGTGAGGGTGACCGACAACACCTCATAATCGAGGGAACCTTCGGCAGCGGTATCGGGAAGCTACGTGCACGTGGTCTGCACGACGATCGCGATGGTAACTGGGAGGGGTACTATAGGCGCGGCGCGACGAGCCGCAGGCGGGACCCCTGAGGATCGTCCTCTCTGACGCCCTTGGCGTTCCGGTTTTCGATGCTGCCGGCGGCGGAGTCTCTGGCGGCTTGATGCGGTATCCTTTAGTGTCGACCTGTGCCATCAACAGGAGGTCACCGGATGCACGTTCCACGCCTGGCTCCCGAGGCCCGCTTCGCCGGCGTGTCGCTGGCGCTGCTGGGCGCCGCGATCACCGCCGCGGGCGCGCTCAACTATGTCGACATCACGCCCGGCGGTACGGGCTTCCCCATGTGGGAAAGCGGCCACTGCGAGCTCGAGTTCGCCGACATGAACGGCGACGGTCACGTGGACCTGATCAGTCTCGGCGACCACAGCAATCCCTCCACGTATCAGCACGGGGTGATGGTCTACTTCACCGACGGCGCCGGCGGCTGGACGATTCACCAGGAGGGGAACTTCGGCTACGGCGGGATTGCCGCGGGCGATGCGAACAACGACGGCCTGACGGACATCGGCTACGGCATCCACCACAACTACTCGAGCACGGATCTGGGCAATCAGCTCATCGAAGTCGCGCTGGGTGACGGCACCGGCACGAGCTGGACGCCGTGGGACGACGGCCTCGCGACCAACGGCGAGACCTGGGGCATGGCCGCGACGGAGTTCGCCGATTTCGACAACGACGGCCTGCTCGATCTGGTCAGCGTTTCGATGGGCTGCTGCAACGGCGTGCGCGTCTACCGCAACAATGGCGACGGCACCTGGACGCAAACCTTTGCGCTCACCGGGGGCAACGCCGACTGGTGCGTATGCACCGGCGACATCGACGGTGACGGCAATGCCGACTTTGCCGCCAGTCTGGAGTACGGGTGCGTCTTTCTCGGGGACGGGGAAGGCGGCTTCGTGCCCGGCAATGCGGGACTGCCCGGTCGCTACGGCCTTTCGCTCGGCGATATCGACGGCGACGGCTGCCAGGACATCGCCTGCGCGCAGGGCGGCCGCGTGCTGGCCGCGCTGTGGCGCACGGATCATTGGGAAGCCGCCTTGACTGGGCTCCCGGTTTCAGGCGGCTATGACGCGACCCAGCTCATCGACATGAACTCCGATGGATTTGTCGATCTCGTCGCGCTGGGCGACGGCACCTGTTCAGTCTGGCTCGGAGACGGCACGGGCGCATGGACGGCCGCCGGGGGCCTCACGGGCCCGGTCGGCCGCACTGTGCAGGCATTCCGCGCCGGAGGCGACCTCGATCACAACGGCTATCCGGATATCGCCTTCGTGCAGGAAGAAGGCAACTGGCCGAGCTATCACAACGAGCTCTATGTCTATCGTGAATCCAGCGCGCCGGCGGCCCGCTTCGTTCGGAATCAATTCCCCCGCGGTCACGAGACGTTCTACCTCGGTTCGGCGCAGGTGATCCGCTGGGCCGCGGCCCGCGTGGGCACCGGCCCGGCGGCGGTGACGCTCGCGCTCTCCTACGGCGGACCAGCGGGGCCGTGGCACACGATCGCCGAAAGCCTGCCCGACAACGGCCGGCATCAGTGGATCGTCGCCGGCGGCCTGACCGAGGAGGCCTACCTGCGGGTGACGCTGACCCAGGGCGGCCAGTCGGTGAGCGACATCTCGGGTCCCTTCACGCTGGCTTCGACGAATCCCGCCGCCGCCCTCACGGAGCCAGCTACCCGGCTCTGGCAGATCCGGCCGCAGCCCGCGCGCCATGGCGTGCACTTCGCGTTGCCGCAAGTGGACGGCAACTGGGTCATCCGCATCTTCGATGCGGGAGGTCGCATGGTGCGGGTCTTGTCGACGGTGAATGGAACGGCCGAGTGGGACGGAACGGACCGCGATGGTCAGCGCATTCCGGCGGGGATCTACACCGTTCGTCCCTGGCGCGGGAGCGGTCCCGAGCCCAAGGCGCAGCGGCTGGTCTGGCTGCGATAGAGCACCGCGCGGCCTGCGCGTCGGCGCACAGATGCGCTGGCTGCGGTCGCGTACGGGCGTCGCGTACGTCTCGAGCCTAAGGCTGCTGGCGATGGCCTGATGGGCGGGCGCGGCGCGATCAACGGACCACGGCCAGGCGGCGCGTGAGCACCTCGCCCCCGGCGGCTTGCGCCACCCTGCTCCATCATCGGGAGAGCAGCACGAGCTGCCGGGTCGACCGATCCGCCCCAGCCTCGATGCGGACGAGGTAGATGCCGCTCGGAAGCCGCCGGCCTGCATCGCCGCGGCCGTCCCAGCGCAGCTCATGGCTGCCGCCCAACAGCGTCTGAGCGCAGAGGACACGAACCAGGCGGCCGGCGAGGTCATGCACGCAGGCCCGCACTGGCCGAGCCTCCGGCAGGTCGAGCCGCAGGCGGGTCTCGGCGGCGAACGGACTGGGCCCGCCGGCCGTCACGCCGAACGCCAGCGGCGGTTGCCTCCCCTCCGGACCCGGTCCTGGGTCTGGAACGCTGCTCACCGCGGTACCGCCCTTCCAGAATCCTCCCAACAGGAGCAGCGAGCCGCCGGAAGATGCGCCGGCATCGGGCTGCCCGATCGTTGCCCCCAGACGCAGGCTGCCCCCGGCCGCCTGGGTCACGCCCCCAGCATCGATCGTCCATTTGGAGATGCCGAGCGTGGCCGACGCGGTCCCGCTGCTCAGCAGCGGCGCCACCATCACAACTGCGGCAACTGCCCAGTGCGAGCTGCCCATCGTCATCCTCCACTTCCTCCGTCGCCGGCTACCGGTCCGGCCTTGAGCCCCCGTCGGCTACTGCCCGATCGTCACCACCCCGCTGGCGCCATTGCGCTGCAGCGTCACGGGCTTGGTCATCACGAAGGGCGCGGCGTAGCTGCCGGGCTTGACATGGACCGTGCCCGACGGCGTGGCTGCTCCGTAGCCTTCGAGCACCGTGTCCCATGGATTGGTTGAGGTACCGTTCTCGGAGCCGCCGTAGTTGCCATCGACGTAGACGGTCGAGCGCGGCGTGTTGGTGAAGGTCACCAGCGATCGGCTATCGTCGGCCAGCTCCACGGTGACGAGCACGCTCCGCCCGCTGTCGTAGAACGACTCGCCCGGAACCCACTGGGCGCCGTCATCGTTGCAGTCGCCATTGCCGTCCGCATCGACGACGCGGGCATGATCGTCGATCGTGTTATCGACAAGATGCAGCACCACGGCCGATCCGGGGACATTCTGGTCGTATCCTGTCAGGCGTCGGCGCTCGACCGTGTAGAAGCTGTCCGACCCGCCGCGGATGCGCACATAGTGGTGATATCCCAATGGAGGCTCGACGGCCAGGTCATAGAGTGTGAGCGTCGTGACCTCGGGCGTGGTGTCGACGATGTGCCGGCGCTCTTCCGGCACCCAGCTCAGCCAGTTCTTGTGGTAGCCGATCGTGTGCGTTCCGAGGCAGCCATAGACCGGGTCCCACTGGGCGCAAGTCCCGGTAGCGCTGCTCATCACGTCCCACTGCGAGTCGTAGGTGGCCCCGTACGGACCCGATGAATGCGGCAATCCCAACGCGTGGCCCATCTCGTGGGCGAGGATGCCCTGCGTGCGCCAGCCGAGGTTCGCGCCCGGCATGTAGGTCACGCCGTACCAGCGGGTCACGCCATCGGCGGTGATGTTCGCGCCGCCGCCCCAGGCGGCGCCGTCCAGCACACCATTGAAGCAGAGGTTCAGGCCGATGAAGTCAGGGAAGTAGACGTCCGGATTGGCCAGCGCGACGGCGTCATCGCGGCAGCGCTGGAAGTTGACCTCGTCGCCGGGGTCGTTGGGATCGATGTCGTAGACGTAGTACGAGCGCGGCCGCGGCAGCGTGTACCAGCCGGCGACCTGGCTGCCGGACAGGTTGATGAGGTCGAACGACAACTCGCGCCAGAAGTGATCGAGACTCGGGTGCGGCCCCGTGGCCTGCGTCTCGAACCAGGCCCGCGACTCGGGTGTGCTGGGGTCGTCGCCAAAGCGCAGGAGGATCCAGACGTACGGCTGGGGCCCCGCGGCACGGAACCGCTCAAGATTGTCGCGATCCGCCTCCCGCTCCAACCCGGTGCGCTCGACCATGACCGCGTTCTCATCGTTCGGCTGCAACCGGCCGCCGACCACCACGCGTTGTCGGTTCAGAGCCAGGGCCCCGCCAGCAGCGGCCACCGCACCCGGATCCAGGCGCAGGTCCCACATGCGGCCGTCATCGTCCAGCAGGAGATGGCGCTCCAGCGGTTCACCGGAACCCAGGGGCAGGACGTCGCCGTAGACGAACTGCATCAGGCCGGTCAGCTCGACCGCCTCCTGGGCGGCGGCGCCCGTCGCGACCAGCAGCAGCAGAGCAAGCCCCACGGCGCTCGGAGTCTTGTTCATTCCAAGCATGTCGAGTCTCCTTCCGAGGTGCGCGCCCAGCCCTTACTGCAGCGACACCAGCACCAGCACGAGCCCGGTGCCCTCGCTCAGCGCGGTCATGGCCTTGCCCAGAATCGCCCCCTGGGCCTGCTCGTGGTCAGCGACCCTCATCGCATGACCCGGGGTGTGGGAGGTCGTCAGGAGGTCACCCGGACGAATCGCGCCCTGCGATGCATCCGCATAGACGTAGACGCGGCCCGTGAGCGCGATGGGGTGGCCGCCGTCCGCCACTGAGCCGCGCTGCCCCATCATCATGCCGGGCTGCACGCCGCCCGCGCCGCTGATGACACCGGCCACCGTTCGGTCGTACGGCCGGCTGCTGACAAGGAGCTTGCCGGGGCGATCCGGATCGATGCACACGACCATGCCCGGTCGAATCTCAGCGCTCGAGGCTTGCACATCGAACTGCTCGGAGAGGTCGGCGCCGCCCGTGATCTGGAGCACCCTCACCGATGTCTTGCCGTTGTTCTCGACCCGGAAGACCAAGTCGCCGCCCGTGGGTCCGCTGAACCCCTTGATGATGTCTCCGCTGCCCTTGTTCACCGCGACGAGGTTGGCATCCGTGCTGGTGCAGGTGGAGAAGACGGCAATCCCGTTGCTGTTGGTGTTGGATGCATGGAGGGCCGGGTTGCTCGTACCCGTGCCTGCGCCGACCGCGCTGACGCCGATGCCGCTCGTACTCTCGCCCTTCACACCGATACCGCTGGGGGACGAACCCAGCACACCCCACGAGGTTCCGGTGCCCTGAACGCCCCGGGTCCCGCCCGCGCCAATCACGCCGGTGCTGGAGCCCTCGCCCCGGATGCCGTAGGTGCCACCCTGGACTTGGATGCCGTAGGTGGTCGTCGTCACCACGTCCAGCGAGGCGAGCGAGCTGGGCGTGGCGGTTCCGATGCCCACCCTGCCGGAGTTGTAGTAGATCCCACCCGTGCAACTGCTCCAATGCGACTCGCCGGCCGGGGGTTGCCAGGTGCCGGTACCCGCCGCGTCTGCAGTCAGGACATAGCCCGTCGTCGGCGAGGATGAGAGCTGGAAGCCGTTCATCCGCACCGTTCCGAGCACCTGCAGCTTGGCCGAGGGCACGGTCGTGCCGATGCCGATGTTGCCGCCGGTCGTCTCGTAGAGGACGGAGTTGCCCAGGGTGGTTGCGCCGGTGAACTTGGGCAGGTAGTAGGAGCTCCCGCTCCCACCGATGCCGCCGCCGCCGCTCGGGGGCTGCCAGGTGGCGTTGCCGCTGGCATCCGAGGTGAGGACGTGGCCCGCCTGCGGCGAGGTCGTGAGCTGCAGTCCGGTCACCTTGGCCGTGCCCGCCACATCGAGCATCGCCGTGGGGCTCGCCACGCCGATGCCGAGACGGTCGCTGAAGTATCCGCGGCCACGGAAGTAGCCACCGTAGCCGGTCTGGGAGTCGGTGCCACCGTAGATCGCGGTGGCGCCGTCCTCGTCGGAGTCGTTCCACGCGTAGACCGCGTAGCCGTCCGTCGCCGTGACCGAGCCCATCACGCCTTTCGGCGAGCCACTCGTGCTCGTATTCCGGCCGTAGACGGCCACGCCGTCGGGCGAAGGGGTCTCGCCGTAGACTGCGACTGCGTTGCCGCTCGTCGCCGCGTTGGTGCCGTGGATGCCGTAGCCGGCGGGCGACTCAACGTACCCGGCCACGCCGCGGGTCGCCCCCGTTGCCGACCAGTTCCGTCCCAGGACGCCCTGACCGGTGGTGCTGTTGGCCTGTCCGTAGATGCCAGCGGAGCCACTCGTGCTGATCCCGCAGACCGAGTAGCCCGACTGGCCGATGACCGTCAGCGGATAGCCGGGCTCGGCGGTTCCGATGCCGACCCTGCCGGCGTTGTAGTAGACGTTGGTGCCGTTGAGATCCCAGGGCGAATCCCCACCGTGCAGGGCATAGAGCGCCATCGGAGCAGCGGTGACGCGCTGCCGAGGCGACATCCAGGTGTAGCTCGTGCCGCCCGTGACATCGATCCCCATCTCGAGCCACCGGGCAGCGTCCGTGAAGGCGGAGGCGCCGAAGTCGATGGCGGCAGTGAAGACCCCGTCGGCGATCGTCACCGGGTGCGCAACGCAATCGCTGCCCACCTGGGCGCCCCCCGTCTCGGCATCCCAGAGCCGGAAGAGCATGCGGGCGGAGGATGCGCTGACGCCCACACCTCCGTCCTTCAGCTCGCCCTGGTACGTGAAGGCGGTTGTGGAAACCTGCGCGCTGGCCGCAGGCATGCCGAGCAAGACTGCGATGAGAATGGCGGCGAGCAGCGTGCAGCGAGCCGGCAGCGCCGTGAGATTGCAGACAGACGGGGCCATACAACACCTCCGTAGCGTGGCATTTGCCTGAGTCGATCTGGCGAGTCACCTCAACGCCGAGGAGGGCGCGGGTCCCTGCCTTGCCCAAGTAGGACGCACGGGGATGGGGAAAATCACAGCCCCAAACCAGAGCACCTCATCCAGTCGTACCCGTGAAGGTTCTGGGGATTCAGCGCGCCCTTCCGTCGCCTCCGGATGGCCCTACCGCCGAGGCGCCCGAAGGCGTCGAGATCTGCCGCGCACCACACGAGGCGCCTCCGGATCGACGACCCCAAAACGCCTCTGGGAATCCCGGATGCGGTCGTTTAGGCTCGGGCGGATCGGTGGGGACGCTCGGCCCGAAAGGCCGGCGAGGCCGCGCGCCGGGGCGAGTCACGTTGGTTTCTGGGGGCACCCCCGCCCAGGAGGAACCGAGCATGCGATCGAAGCACCGCGGGAGCACGGCATTGCGCCAAGTCTATCCGACGACCCTGGCAATCCTGGTCCTCTGCGGGACGACCCCATCGGCACGCGGTTCGACCGGGTCGGACCCGGCCCCGGCCTCAGCGACCGGGCCGGGAATGGTCCTCCTGGCGGGCGGTCAGTTCGTCATGGGCAAGGATGGCCACGGCGACTACAGCCCGGCCCACCAAGTGCGGCTCTCCCCTTTCCACATCGACAAGTGTGAAGTGACGAATGCCGAGTATCAGCGATTCTGCGAGGAGACCGGGCACGCGCTGCCCTTCTTCTGGGGCATGGACCGCTTCTGCAGCGGGCCGGCGTTTCCCAATCACCCGGTCGTCGGCGTGAGCTGGGACGATGCGCAGCAGTACGCCAAGTGGCGGGGCGCGCGCCTGCCAACGGAGGCCGAGTGGGAGTACGCGGCGCGAGGCGGTCTGCTGGACAAGAACTACGCCCAGGGCGATGACTTCGATTCGACGCTCTACGCCCCGACCGGCCGGCACCCCTCGCCGGCGGGCAGTCGTCCGCCCAACGGATTCGGGCTGTGCGATATGACCGGCAATGTCTGCGAGTGGGTGCAGGATCGGTTCGCCACCGACTACTACCGGAAGAGCCCCTCCGAGAATCCCACCGGCCCCTACGTGGGCGGATACCAGGTGATCCGCGGCGGCGGCTGGCACACCGGACCGTTCTGTAGCCGCGTCTACAACCGGTACTGCCTGAAGGGCAACTGGCTCGACTTCAACGTGGGATTCCGCTGCGCCCGGCACGCGGGCGAGTCGGCCGCGACCAGGATGGAGGCGGTGATCCGCGACGCGGGAATCGAGCGCGGCCTTTCAGTCTACCGGGAGATGCGCGCGGCGGCGCCCGGCACGTGGTACTTCGACGAGAGCGAGTTCAACGAGATGGCCTACCGGCTCGTCCCGGACAGCCTCGTCGCGGAGGCCGCCAAGGTCCTCGAGCTGAACCTCGCGGCCCACCCGGATTCCCACAACGCGTGGGACAGCGTGGCGGAGAGCTATGCGTTGCTCGGGCAGAAGGAGCTCGCGATCCAGCACTACCGCAAGGCGCTCGAGCTCAATCCCGCCTGCCGGACATCCAGGGAGGGTCTCGAGAAGCTTGGGATCGAACCGGAGTAGGGCGGTGCGTCGACGGCGCGTCCTCCTGCTGTGCGGCTCCGTCGTCGGCCTCTGCGGATGCGCTTCTCTCTCGGCGGGCCGCGGGGACCGGGACCCCTGCTCGCCGGAGCGCCTTGACCCCGCTCAGTTCGCCTGTGATGTGCGGGTCGAGCGGGCGCGCGGCAGCGGGATCGATACCCTGCGCGCCATCGGCATTGCCCGCAACGTTTCGAGCCGGCCGATCTATCTCTGCGGCCGCTTTGACTTCGGCGGCGGATACAAGCCCTGCCCCGATTGCCCGCTACCCGAACGGCCCCCGACATTGTGGATCCTGCCCGTCTCCTGGCGCAGCGAGGCGCCCTTCGGCGGCCGTTCGCTCCGCCTCGCGCCGGGCGCGGAGCTGCGCGACACGCTGCTCGTGACCTTCGATCCCCTGGATTTCGAGCAAGCGCCGGGGAAGATCACCCTCGAGGGCTCATTCTGGGCCGGGCTGCCCGGCGGGACCTTCGGGCAGGCCCGCTGTCTCAACGCCGAGGCGGGGACCGTGGCGATAGAGGTGCCTTGAGTCTCCAGCGGGGTAGCGTTTGCCCTGTCGATCCCGAGAGCTCGATCTCGCTCTGAGCTTGGAAGTCACCTTGCCCCTGATTGGCTCGATCCGGCGCGAGAGCCTCGATCACGCGATCGCGCTGAACGAGCAGCACCCGAAGCGCATCCTCACTTGCTGCTTCGACTACTGACTGCTCCTCGTCCGCGGGCCCTTCGGTCCCAGCCCGTTGTCGTTGCACCGTGGTCGAGCCGGGCGCAGGCCACCCGGTTGATGCCGATTCGGTGTGTGAGCCGGTCAGCTGCGCGACCGTAGGGCGAGAGCGCAGGGCCTGGTGCGAGGGTGAGGCGACGGAGATGGATTCGGGGATTGGCTGCAGCCCCGGACGGGGTTTTCAGGATCCCACAGCCTGTCCGACCGGGCCTCGTTCCCCCAACGGGCACAGGGGGAGATACCGGCGTGGGCACCGCTCAGAGTCTCACCTGGAGGCCCACTCCCACCCCACCCGATCCCCTCAGGGTGTGGACGGTCGGGGTCACCGCCGCCGCCGCGCCCACGCGGCGGTCGTTCTGCCGGCTCACCGTTCCCGAAACCCTGACCAGATCCACGACCGTCGCCACCCCGAGGGCGGTGGCGGCCAAGACGGTGATGCCCGCCGCGGCATTCCCCTCTTCCCCGGCACCGAAGACGCCGATGGTCGGCCACTCCGCCTTCGAGGCAGCGATGGCGGTGACGGCCAGCAGCCCGGCGCGAACGGCGATTCCAGTGAGGGCGCGCCGGCTGCATCCCCCGTAGAAGTAGCCGAGCGACGGGCCGAGGACCATGCCGATCGTCCCCAGGGCGGTGGCTGCCGTGTGGGGCGACTCATCCTCATCATCACCGGAGAGCAGCATGGCGCCGACGAACGGCACCATCGTTCCGGCCAGGGACATTCTGAAGGCGGCGCCTGGGGACCTTAGCCCCAGGCTGTCCCTCACAGCGGCGGCGCGCGCAGGCCCGCCATTGGGAGAGCCGGCCTGGCGCGGCAGGAACCGACCGGGTTCCACCCCGCGGCAGCTCCCGGCGCCGACGAGCAGCGCCGTACAGGTCACTATTGCGATCGAGATCTTCATGAGCTCCTCCCCGACCGATCTGCGGCCCGCGCGACGCGGCAGGTCGATCCGGTGTCATGTCGACGGCAAGGACAATCAAGCCCTGTGCCACCGCAGGCCACAAGTATCTGGTGGACACAACAGGCTGCGCCGGAAGCTGTTGCTCGGGTCCGGCCGACCGTCGGGTCGGCCGGGGGCATGCTGCTGGAGTATCCGCGACTGTACAGGGGTGTACAGGAAGAACGACCTGCTGCCAACGAAGCCCCCCCTGAGGAGCCCCTCCACCACCACGGACCGAGCATTCCTCGGACTCGCGCGGAGATTGTCACTTCTCGGGATCTTGATCCACCGTTTCTCACAATCTTGATCCACACTTCCCGAGACCCCAGTTGAACGCTATCGTACTTCCCGTCGGGTCAGTTCTTCAAGTTCCCACCTCCTGTCCCTTCCACAAATGCCGTCTGACTGGAATTCCTGCGCATCCACCAACGTCGCCCATGACTTGGACACCGATTCAATAGTAGGTCATAGGCCGATTGCCGTGAAGACGGCACGGGAACGGCCGCCCGGCTACGGAGAGCCTCGGAGGAATCCATTGGAACCCAGGTGCCCCGAGCTACACCGCATGTCCGCCGGTCAAGCCGCGTTTCGGAAGTAGCGATGATAGAGCCCGCCGACCACGGGTTCTGCGCGGATCACGCCGAGGTGCGGCGGCTCCACCGGCCTCGTCTCCGGGCAGTCCTTCGCCAGCCCCAGATGCGTTCTCAACCCGTGGTAGTAGGCGAAGTATGACCTGAGCAGCCGTCTCAGCTGCTTCTCGCTCAGTACGATCACGTGATCGAGGCACTCCCGCCGGATCGACCCGATGACCCGCTCGACGTACGGGCTCTGCCACGGGGATCGGGCCGAGATCACGACCTGATCGATTCCAAGTCCTGTGACTCGGCGGACGAAGTCAGTCCCATAGATCCCGTCGCGATCGCGCAGCAGGAACCTCGGTGCCGCTTCCCATGGAAACGCCTCGACGACCTGCTGCCCCGTCCAGGCTGCGCTCGGCCCCGTCGTCACATTGAAATGGACAATCCGCCGCCGATCATGGCTCACCATCACGAAGACGAACTAGACCCGGAAGGTCGCCGTCGGAACGGTGAAGAAGTCCA
Organism: uncultured bacterium; assembly: GCA_964603725.1. Classification (GTDB taxonomy): domain Bacteria; phylum Eisenbacteria; class RBG-16-71-46; order CAIMUX01; family WJJG01; genus CAZDKK01. The sequence continues at coordinate 7,551 of CAZRWW010000010.1, read as the reverse complement.
CCGAGACAATGCCTTCCGCGTGGTTCTCCAAGAACGTGCGCCAGTTCTGGGAGGGTGGCTTTCGGCGACGGACCATGTACTTCGAGACGGCCGCCTGACTGATCTCGATGCCAAGTGTGAGCAACTCGCCGTGTATCCGTGGCGAACCCCAGAGCGGAAAATGTGGAGCTCCACATTTTCCGACTTGAACTAAACCGCTCCGCGGTGGACGGTCTCGTCCCTCGCGCGCCTGCGCTTGTCGGCACTTCTGCCTACTCACGTTGATGCTTTCTCCCTGATCGTTCTCCCGTGGCCGTCATGGTGGCGGCCGATTGTTCGGGCTCGAACAACAGGGAGATCGACATGGGCAAGTTCCAGGATCTGATGGAGCGCGAGCTGCGTATCCGCGGGATGGCGGATAACACCCGGGAGAGCTACCTCGAGAAGATGCGCTGCTTCGTGCGCCACTTCATGCAGGCGCCGGACCAGCTCACGGCAGAGGATGTCAAGCAGTACCAGCTCTTCCTGACGCAGGAGCGGCGCGTGACGTTTAGCACATTCAACGTCCACGTCTGTGCCATCCGCTTCTTCTACCGCCACGTGCTGCGGGTGGAGTGGAACGTCGTGCAGATCCCCTATCAGCGGACCGGCCGGAGACTGCCGGTGGTGCTCAGTGGCGAAGAGGTCGTCGCCCTGCTCAACGCGGTGACCAACCTGAAGCACCGCGCCCTGCTCATGACCCTCTACGCGGCGGGGCTGCGCACCAGCGAGGTCGTCCACCTGCGGCTCGAGGACATCGACAGCCAGCGCGGGATGATCCGCGTCGGCCAGGGCAAGGGTCGCAAGGACCGCTACGTCATGCTGTCCGCGAGGCTCCTGGAGACCCTGCGCTGCTACTGGCGCCAGCAGCGGCCGGCCCCGTGGCTCTTCCCCGGATCGGACCCGTCCCGCCCGCTGACCCGCGAGTCCGTCGAGAAGGTCTTCGTCCGTGCCAAGCAGACGGCTGGCATCCGCAAGCGCGTCTCGCCACATTCGCTGAGGCACGCTTTTGCCACGCACCTGCTCGAGCGCGGGGTCAACATCCGGGTGATCCAGCGCCTGCTCGGCCATCGTAGCCTACGGTCGACCGAAATCTACACCCACGTGGCTCAGAGCTACGTGCGCGACACGCCCAGCCCGCTGGACGATCTCCTACCGCAGGTCAATGCCATCGCGTTGCCGGCGGAATGAGCCGGGCCGGCAGAAGTGGCCCCACGGGGTCACGGCCGGAGCTGGCGGACGTCCTGCGGGCCCACGGCGAGCGACTGTCAGGTCTGAGCGCCGAGCAGGCCCGGGTCGTCGCCGCGCTCACGAGCTGCCGCACGGCAGCGCGGGGAGGGCATGTTCGGGAGTGCGACTGCGGTTGCGGGTATACGGAGATCGCCTACAACTCCTGCCGGGACCGGCACTGCCCGAAGTGCCAGGGGCTCGAGCGCGTGCGCTGGCCGGAGGCCCGGGCGCAGGACCTGCTGCCCGTGCCCTACTTCCACCTCGTTTTCACGCTCCCCCACGCGTTGCACGACGTCTTGCTGGCACACCCGCGGGTTGCCTACGGTCTGCTCTTCGCCGCGGTGGAACAGACCATGAGGGAGGTAGCCGCCAACCCCAGGAACCTCGGGGCGCAGATCGGGATGACAGCGGTCCTGCACACCTGGACCCAGACCCTGCTCTACCACCCCCATCTGCACTGCATCGTGCCGGGCGGCGGGCTGGACCCGAGCGGCGCCCGGTGGGTTCCGGCCAGGGCGAACTTCTTCCTCGCGGTGCGCATCCTCGCGACCGTCTTCCGGGGCAAGCTCCTCGGCGCGCTGGAGAGGGCCGTTGCCACCGGGCAGATCGCAGCGTCGGTCGGCGGGACGGCCGTGGCGCGCAGCCTGCGGCAAGCTGCCCGCCGCAAGTGGGTCGTCTACAGCCAGCGCCCCTTCGCCGGCCCTGAGCAAGTCCTGGCTTACCTCGGCCGCTACACGCATCGCATCGCCATCGCCAATGAGCGCATCGTCTCCATGGATGGCGACACCGTTACCTTCAGCTACAAGGACCGGGCGGATAACGACCGGCGCAAGACCATGACCTTGCCCGCCGAGGCGTTCCTGCACCGCTTCCTGCTGCACGTGCTGCCGCGCGGCTTCGTCCGCATCCGGCACTACGGACTGCTCGCCAACTCCGTCCGGCGGGTGCGAATCGCCCGCTGCCGAGATCTCCTCGGCGTCAGCCAGGAGCCCGCCCCATTAGCCCCGCACGAAAGCTGGCAAGAGCTCCTCCTCCGGCTCACGGGCAAAGACGTGACGCGCTGCCCACAGTGCGGCGAAGGACGGCTGCGCACGACGCGCTGGCTCAGCCCCGGCGTCGTGCGCTGGGTCCCAGCCAGGGCGGCCTCCCCATGAGACGCGCCGCTGCCATCGACGCCACCTCGCGGACCCACCGGGCGCGGCCGGTGCAGGGGACAATGCGCCCTGCTCGCGCCATCCGTGCATCCGGCGCACCACGGCCAATCGCGCACCGGCACTGGAACGCCCCGCGAAGTCCCGATCCCTTGGCGACGGCCGTCCGGACCGCATCGAGCAGCGCGCTACAGCCACCCGCGAGCTCAGAGGCCGAACACCAATCCCCATAGCGGAAGGTCGCGGGACCACCCCCGCGGTTCAGTTCAATGCGTTCTTCCCGGCATTGCGCTGCGCGCCACGCCGGGAAGAACCCTCTTCATTCGCCCGGGACATCTGCCGGATCAGATCCCGGATCTCGGCACAGACCTTGGGCCGCCCGGGTCCTCGGCTCTTCCGCTTCCAATACAGCCGGAAGCCCTTGCGATGCCAGCGGATCACCGTCTCGGGCTTGACCAAGATGAGCGACTTGTCCCACCCGTGCCAGATCCTCGACAGCAGCACCCAGAATCCTCGATCTCTCGGCTTCAGCCGCGGCTGCTTGACGGATCGTCGTAGGACTCCGATCTGGTGCCGGAGGGCGAGGTTCTCCAGGATGAGTGCCTGCCGTGACTTCATGACCGCTGCCGCGGTGCCCAGAAGTAGTGATATCATTCAAATGAGGCTGACGGATCGGGCCCGTAACGTCAAGTAGCCCAGTGCGGACGGGATTTGTGGGAGGGACACCCCCCCGTCGGAAGACCAGCCCCTACCGCCGAAACGTCGACTTGATCGCGCCCCACGTCTCGCTCTCTGCAGGTGATGGCATCGTTGTGACCGTAGCCCCGATCCCCATGCTAACGCAGCCGGAGTAGACGACATTGGGATGCTGCCAGCCGCTGGGGTACCCGAGCCCCGGAGCAATGCACGTCCAGGGGTGCCCCCCGCTGCCGTTGTGGTCTGCTGCGCATAAGATCGTGCCGACTGTTGATGTCGAACGGAATCCAACGGTGAAGGCACCACTCACGAAGCAACCGATCTCGAGGTGGTTCTCGGCAATGGCCGGCCAGGGGGGGGCGTAGGGGATGACAACGCCTGGGACCATGCTGAGGACGCTCCCCGGAGGACCCTGGACGCCGCCTTCCCACACATAGAGGTCGATCGGAGGGGGGATCAACTCGCCGAACCTGGTGAACCAGTAGACACCGCACTCGACGTTCACCGCGCCGAGGTCATAGCCCTCCCCCCACGCCCCGTAGTAGGGGGGTGCGAGAATCCCCCAGTAGTAGGCGGCCTCGAAGGATCCGTCGTGGTTATACAGAAGTGTGCCCGCGCACTCGTCGCGCATAGCCCTCTGGAGGCCGGTGTCCTCACCGTTGCGAAGGACGCCGAACTCTCCCGCGGCAGCCATTCTCGGTGCTCCGAACACCGCACAAAGAGCAAGAACGACTGCGAAGATTGATGTCCACATCTATCGCTCCTCCTCTCGGTTGGCAACGCCCGTCGCCGAGCGCATCGTCCGATCTGCGCGGGTGCCAGTGGCCTCGCTGGTCTGGCACTCGCCTGGGGCGTCAACACAACCCGAAAGCCCGGTTCCTATCGCACCACCACCACCTGCGCACGCGTCACTAAGGGCGCAGTTCCGGCAAATCGAGCCTTCGCTCTCACAAAGTACACCCCTGCAGGGACCGGCCGACTAGTCTCGCCCGTCATGTCCCAGGCCACCCCGGTCCTCCCAGCCTCCAGGCGGACCCGATCCAAGATCACGCGCACCAGACGTCCGTCGACACCATACACTCCCAGCCACACTTGGGCTGGTGCAGGCAATGACACCTCCAACAGGGCATCCCCGCACGGTCTTGCAGGGCTGTTCTTCACGGTCAGGTTCAGACTTCGGGCTTCCGGAAGGTTCTCGACCGAGCTGAGCATGTTCGGATCATGCACCACGTACGAGTAGTTAACATTGTATGTCTCAGTCGCGGGATCGAATGGCACCCAGCAGTCGTCCCCCTCGAGCACGACCTTGTAGGTGTAGCTGACAAAGGTATATGGGTTCTCCGTCCCGCCTATCAGGCGGGACCAGTTCTCATAGTACCTGACATCATAGTACGGGGGTACTTCGGGGTCGGGGTTTCCTTCGAAGGTTTGATCGAGCAGGCGCCACCCGGACGATCCGACGCCCCGGGGCCACACCATCTCGATGCTCCCTCCTTCGGGTGGGTCGATTTGCACCACCGAAGTCAGGCGGTATGCCACGAGGTTCAGCTCCTGCCAATGCTCCCCGCCGCCAACCTCGCAGAGTTCTGGAGGGACGTTCTTCAACATGACTGGATGGGGCTCTTCCACACTCCACCCTTCCTCGATTTCGATGTCGGTGTATCCTTGCTGGCTCCCGTGGAACACACGGTATTCCCCGCTCACCCATTCGAGAGCCCTGTCCAGGCGGGGCATTCCTGCGCCGACCTCGAACGATGCGTGTCCGTACGACTCTGCAGATGCCTTGAGCAGTGCACTGCAGTCCTCCGGATAGAGGTCTGACTGTGCACCGAGAAGCAGGGCCACGGCACTTGCGATGGCCGCGCTCGCCGGGGATGTGCCCTCACCAGTGCATCCGTAGTTGTCCTCGTATGACGTCGGCACCTTCCCGAGCTGCTCTACACCCACTCCCGGCCCGGCGACGTCGATGTATGAGCCGACATGGAAACCGGGCTCCTGATGCAGTTGGCCCCGACAACCAAGAGCGGCCACCGCAAGGCTGTAGTCGGGGAAGGCTGCAGGATACATGAAAGCAGTATCTGCGTCACTGCAAGCTGCGGCGCATCCACCTCCCGGATTGCCCCCATTGCCTGCAGAGGCAACCAGGTTCACGCCCGTACGGAAGGCGTTGCGCCACGCATCGCGCAAGGTCGTCATCGGCCAGCAATACAAGCTACTGTCCCCCAGATCATGGCAGAACTTCCACCGCGGGTTGCCCCAACTGGCGTTGACGACGCGGATTCGCCCCCGGGCTAGGGGATTCGTGCAGATCCAATCCAAGACGGCGGCAGCGGCAGCGAACACGTTCCCTGTTCCTGGAAGGCCAGCGAAGAAGACAAGAGGCACGAGGATGCCGTCGTCGTGTGAGCCAGGAACGTTTGCGATGCTGGCAATGCCGACTTCGTTGTCGGTGCCCGCTCCCGCCATCGAGGCCATTCCCGTGCCGTGTGAATCGTGGGGACCTGATCCCCAGGACCGCGGATCGTTGTCCCACTCTCCTGAGACGAAGCTCCCGGCCAGACTGAAGTCGATGAAAGGCCCAAGATCCTCGTGAAGCTGATTGACAGGATGGTCCATTATCCCGATCTTCGTGCCCGCCTTGATAGGAGGGTCACGATTGTAACACACCGCCCACGCCTCGGGAATGTTCATGTCGATGTCCGGCACGCAGTCCTCACCGCACTCCCCCTCGGCGTCGTTGTTCAGGTACCACTGGCCGCAGCAACCTTCCGCGTAGTAGGGATCGTTGGGAGCCTCCGGCATTTCGCAGAACGTGAGTTCATCCTCGTGCTCTGCGTAGATAATCCCGGCCTTGCCCCACAGCTCCCCGATCGCGTCCTCAGCCGACATCTCACCGTCGAGGGTCACCAGGTAGACGTCGGTGAAGTCAACCAGATCAGTGGGGTTGCCGAAGAAATCAAGCGATCGCCCCGGTGTCAGGTGCCGCCAGCCCGGGGCTACCGTGGCGAGGCTCTCGGCACCGATCTCTGCAAGCAGGCTGTCGAGGCTTGGCAACGCCAAAACCGCATCCCCGATGGGCGCCTTGAAGTACTGCGGAGCACCTGCATCATCCTGTGGGAACGAGATGACGTCGGGCGCAAACCGGACGATGATCGCCTCCCCGTTCCCTGTCTGAGGCTCGAAGCTTCCGCCCCCTTGCGGCCCCGACCCCTGCCCACCGAGCATGAAGCCCTCGGGACACGCATACACCCCGTCCTGGAAGAGCCCCATGCCCCCCAGCGAATCGGCCGCCCACGTCTCCGGTGGACTCGCGCAGTTCGCGGTGCCCGCGAACCCCGTCGCAGGATCCACCGCCAGCGGGATTAATCCCTCCTCGTAGGCATACCCCGCAAACCAGTACACCGGCACGAGGTTGCCTTCCCAGGGTTCGCCGGTCACCACGATCGCCGTCCCCTCCTCCGGACCCGGCCAGGAAGCGGTCGGGATCTCAAGCCCACCCTCGGGCCAGCAGGGGCCGTAATCGGTGATGACGAACGCGGCTGGATCGTAGTCGCCCAGACCGAACTCCGTGCCGCACCACTCCTTTTCTTCATCCCAGGCCGCCAAGACAAACCAGATGACCTGGTCATACGTGTCGATCCGGATGACCTGATCCTCGCAGTCTTCGATGCGGTAGTTGTCCCAGTAGTCCTGGCACCAACCGCCCGTGGGCGGCTCACTGGAAAACTCCATCTCGGTCGGGAAGTGTGCGATCAATACCCCTCCCTCAAGACCTTCGGGGTCGGCGAGCGCCGAGCCCTTGACGAAGCCCAACACGCGTAGCAGCACGAGAACCTTGCGCATCTCACGACCTCCATCCGTGGCACATGCCGATGAACGCGCGCGCTGTGAACTCGCGGGCGAGACGATGCCGTACACCCATGCCGAAGATGAGACGCAATCATCTCACTCGGCCGAGCAAGGCCCGGGGCTTCCGTTCTCAGGTCTTGCAGGCAGAGTCACTCCATCACTGTCTATTAGAAGGATAGACCCTCCAGCTTGGGCGAGTCAATACGTCTGGCGCAGGTCGCCAGGTCCCCGTCAAAGTCGTGGCTGTTCCAGGGTGAGGAGTCCGGATCGGCAGCGGGATTTGATGACGCTGCCGGCGGCAATGGGGGTGCCGGCCCCGGCAGGCAGACCGGGGGCGCCCGGGCAGCCTCGCCAATCCCTTGGGAGGACAGGGCACGGCCCAGGACTGGTGGAGAAGCTAATCTGTTGGAAGAAGTTATGGGCGTTACAGGCCCAGAGCATTGAGCACCAGGCGAGGCCGTTGGCCGAAGTGGCGCAGGCCCCGGGGGAGATAGGCGAACCCCAAGAGCCGGATGAGGCCGATGGCCAAGTTGCGCAGGATCGCCATCATGCGCGGCCCCTGCTTCGTACGCACGCGCGAGCGGTCTTCGTCGAAGGTCACATCGCG